>JAPFCU010000028.1 GCA_026169535.1 Blautia sp. | reverse complement strand
TGATTACAATATGTCAATTCTGATCCTGGTATATGTGGTTCTGGGCGGTATTGGAAATCTCCGTGGCTCCATGATCGCGGCGATTATCCTTTACGCTCTTCCAGAGCTTCTCCGCGGTTTTGCAAATTACCGTATGCTGATCTATGCCATTGTTCTGATTGTTATGATGCTCTTTAACTGGGCTCCGGCAGCAAGAATATGGAGAAGTCGAATAGCAGAAAAAATCCGGGGCGGAAAAACGAAAAAGGAGGCAGCTTGATTATGGCAATGCTGGAAGTAAATCATTTGTCAATTCAGTTTGGCGGTCTTCGTGCAGTTGACGGTTTTCATATCAATATAGAAAAAGGCCAGCTTTATGGACTGATTGGTCCAAACGGAGCCGGAAAAACAACAGTTTTTAACCTTTTGACAGGTGTATACAAGCCAACTGAGGGAATTATCAGACTGGATGGACAGGATATTACAGGGAAAAGTACAATAGAGATTAACAAGGCCGGAATTGCCCGTACATTCCAGAATATCCGTCTGTTTAAAGAGATGTCAGTTCTGGATAATGTAAAAGTTGGACTTCACAACCATTATCAGTATTCTACTCTCACAGGAATCCTGAGACTGCCGAAGTATTTCAAAGTAGAAAAAGAAATGAACGAAAAGGCAATGGAGATTCTGAAGGTGTTTGATCTGGACAAAGAGGCTGAGATCCTTGCAGGAAACCTTCCTTATGGTAAACAGCGTAAGCTGGAGATTGCCCGCGCTCTTGCTACGGACCCAAAGCTTCTGCTTCTGGATGAACCGGCAGCCGGAATGAACCCCAATGAGACTCAGGAGCTGATGGATACCATTCGTTTTGTACAGGAACATTTCCATATGACTACCCTTCTCATCGAGCATGATATGAAGCTGGTGGGCGGCATCTGTGAAAAGCTGACCGTGCTGAATTTCGGACAGGTACTCACTGAGGGTGAGACCTCAGAGGTACTGAATGATCCGACTGTTATTACGGCATATCTGGGAGAATAGGAGGAACATAATCATGGCAATGTTGGAAGTAAAGGATCTTCAGGTTTATTATGGGGTGATCCAGGCTCTGAAGGGAATTTCTTTTGAGGTAAATCAGGGGGAGGTAATTGCTCTGATCGGCGCCAATGGTGCAGGAAAGACTACAACCCTTCAGACACTGACAGGAATTCTTCCGGCCAAAGCAGGAAGCATTATGTTTGAGGGAACGGATCTTCTGAAAGTTCCGGCGCATAAGATCGTACAAATGGGAATGGCTCATGTTCCGGAGGGAAGACGAGTATTT
>JAPFCU010000042.1 GCA_026169535.1 Blautia sp. | reverse complement strand
TCCTCGTATTATAAAGTAGTAGTATTTATAGTCCCTCTCCAAGGACTGTATGCTATACTGTTGGAGATACTGTGGATTGTTTTATGTCTCCTACCACTTGATGGTTTTAGAAAGGCTACAACCACAGTCTCTTTGTATATTTGTTAATCAGTTAGATACCGCATGACGGTTTATTTAGAACGAGGTTACAATCGCAAGGAGTTCCTGTGGCTCTAAACAGTATCAAATTTATTCAAAGGAGATTTTTTATGATTTACGTTGGAATTGACATTGCCAAAGATAAGCACGACTGCTTTATTACAAACTCAGATGGTTCGGTATTATTCAAACCTTTTACCATACCCAATAATCGCGAAGGCTTTGAAACCTTATTTCAAAGAATTGAATCTGTTACAGAAGATTTGAGCAAAGTAAAAGTAGGACTGGAAGCCACCGGACACTACAGTTACAATCTTCTGGGATTTCTTCTTGATAAAGGTTTGCCGACCTACGTTATCAATCCGTTACATACCAATCTTTACAGAAAAAGTCTCAGCCTTAGAAAGACGAAAACGGATAAAGTTGATTCCCGTACCATTGCCACTATGATGATGTCTGACGTAAACTTAAAGTCCTACTCAGATACATCTTACCACAATGAGGAGTTAAAGTCACTTACCCGTTATCGTTTTGATAAAGTCAAAGAACGGGCAAAACTGAAAAATTCTGTTTCAAGACTTATCTGTATTCTTTTCCCAGAACTGGAAAAACTTGTCCCTACGCTTCATATAGCATCCGTTTATGCGTTGCTTTCTGAATTCCCAGATGCAGATGCTGTTGCAAATGCACATCTCACAAAACTTTCCAATCTGCTTTCTGAAAGTTCAAAAGGCAGATACGGGAAAGATACCGCAATCATGTTTCGTGACGCTGCAAGAAGCTCCATCGGTTCTCATATGCCTGCCAAATCGCTGGAACTAAAACATACCATCAAGCTTATTCAGGAATTAACGGCTGAGATTGATGAAATCGAAGCAGCCATCAAGCGGATCATGGATGAAGAAATCCAGTCACCGATTCTTACCATTCCCGGGATCAGTTACCGGATGGGGGCAATGATCATCGCTGAGATTGGAGATTTCTGCCGTTTTGATTCCGCAGATAAGATTCTTGCATATGCAGGAATGTCTCCCTCCACTTATCAATCGGGGCAGTTAGATAACTGCCATTCACATATGGAGAAACGAGGGTCCAGATACCTCCGGTATGCCCTTTACAATGCCACAAAATACGTCTGTCACTGGGATAAATCCTTTGGTGCATATCTGGAAAAGAAACGCTTGGAAGGCAAGCATTACAACGTAGCTTTATCCCATGCCACAAAGAAACTTGTGCGATTGATTTTTGCAATGGAGAGATCCGGAAGATCATATCTGCCAACAACTTGATTCTTTTCTGTAAATATCTCCTTTTAGAGTGCCAGCAATGACACTCTGTTTATCATGCAGTTTTCAAGGTTCAAATATATCTGAAATGCATTTCTGCAATTCATTCAAAAAACTTTCATTTTAGACTTGACTTTTAATAGTTAGTCTTT
>JAPFCU010000060.1 GCA_026169535.1 Blautia sp. | reverse complement strand
GGACTATTTCACGTTGTACCTCCAGAGGAGGTACAGGGAGCATAAACTCCTCTGTGACTTTCAATGAAATTTGCGGTAAAGAACCCATTCCAGATGCTGCATCACGGAAAGTCTGAATACTATTTTTTAAGACATAATATAAAAATTTAACACTAACAATATCCTTTGATGTGTATGCCCACATTTCATTTTTAAATGTAAAAGGCTTATCATAATACACAACATCTATAACTCCACGACTTTGAACCAAAACTGCGGGCACTCGTGTAATGTTAGCTTTTGGAATATCCTTTTCATGAGCGTCAATGATTGTTTTACCACCTGCAAATATTCTAATTTCACCATTATCACACGCTATTTCTTTCATTTTTCCAGCAGTTATTGGTGTCCCCTTCACTCTAGTATAGACATCTTTTATTTTTTGGAACGGCACACCATCTGGGCAATATTTTTTTATTAATTCATTTATTCTATTCATTTTCGCCCATTTTCCTTCCTTGATAAAATTCATTATCACCTTTAGCTAGCTCTGCAAAAATTTTCTCCATATCTATTGGAGGCAAATGTGATGTAACCTCATCCCAATCAATAATTTCATAATTGAAATGGAATTTATCTCTATTTTCTTTATAATAGGCTTCTGCTACATTACATAAAATCATGCATATTCTTCTAACGTTCATCCTATATTCACGTATCTGTACATTTCCTAATGTAGTTATTTTACTGGCATCTAAATAAATATCAAAAGATTTAGCTTTTTCAACAACCAACGAAAAATGATCTATAGGTTGATTAGTTCGTAAACTGTCATTGGTCATATTTGGATTTCCTTCGTGTAACAACGAACAGCGTAAACTATAAATTACCTCTCCTGATAAATACGGCATATCCTCTTTATCTTCTGGATTCTTTTCATATTTACCTATTTCTTGGTCATACCATAAAATATATCGTTTTCTGCTACTTCGCTCAGTTGAGTACGCAGCCTTACCACAGATGTCTGGCAAGGTAAGTGCAGAACTTAATGCTATAAAATATAGTTCGTTTTCCAATGCCTTTCTTATATCCTGAACCAGTCGGATTATCATTTACACCTCGATTTCTGCGATGATTTTATCAATCTCATCACGGAGTGCCTGCTCACGAGCAACAATTTCCTTAATTTCTGCATTCAGCTTCACAATATCAATTTTCTCTCTGGTATCTTCGGCTTCAACATATGTAGACACAGACAAATTATAATCATTGCCAGATACTTCCTCATAACTAGCCAGATGTGCAAAATGCTCCACTTCTTCACGCTTGGCAAACACATCTACGATACGGTCAATATTCTCTGGTGTCAGTTTATTATTGTTGGTAACTTTCACGCACTCGCTTGTAGCATCAATAAACAGAGTCTTATTATCTGTTTTGTTCTTTTTCATCACCATAATACAAGTTGCAATCGAAGTGCCAAAGAACAGATTACTCGGCAACTGAATAATACAGTCCACATAGTTATTGTCCACAAGATATTTACGGATTTTCTGCTCTGCACCACCACGATACATAATTCCCGGAAAGCATACGATGGCAGCAGTTCCATTAGACGCAAGCCACGACAGACTGTGCATGACAAATGCCATATCTGCCTTACTTTTCGGTGCAAGCACTCCGGCAGGAGAAAATCTTGGGTCATTAATCAACAATGGATTATCTGTTCCTGCCCATTTTATAGAATATGGTGGATTGGATACTATTAATTCAAACGGTTCATCATCCCAGTGCTGTGGTGCAAGCAATGTATCCTCACATGCAATGTTAAATTTATCGAATCCAACATCATGCAAAAACATATTGATACGACACAGGTTGTAAGTTGTGATATTGATTTCCTGACCGTAAAATCCATTACGAATAGCGTCCTTGCCAAGAATTTTCTCAGCTTTCAAAAGTAGTGAACCAGATCCACACGCCGGATCATATACTTTATTGATTTCTGTTTTTCCTACAGTACCAAGTCGTGTGAGTAATTCAGACACATCTGCCGGAGTAAAGAATTCCCCACCAGATTTTCCGGCATTCGAGGCATACATGGTCATAAGGTACTCATATGCATCACCAAACGCATCAATAGAGTGGTCTTTCACATCTCCCAGATTCATTTCACCCACACCATTCAGAAGTTTCACGAGTTTTTCATTACGTTTTGCAACTGTAGCACCCAATTTATTGCTGTTTACATCATAATCATCGAATAATCCGGCAAAATCACTTTCCGACTCGCTTCCTTGTGCAGATTCTTCTATATGTCGGAACACACGCTCCAATGTTTCGTTTAAATTTTCGTCATTCGCAGCATCCGCACGTACATTGCAGAACAGCTCACTGGGCAGAATGAAGAATCCTTTTTCTTCAACCAATCCTTCTCTAGCTTCTTCTGCATCCTCATCTGATATTTTCGCAAAATCAAATCCAATGTTACCTGCATCAGCCTCACCGCTGTTTATGTAATTACACAGGTTTTCGGAAATATAGCGATAAAACATCGTACCAAGAACGTAATTTTTAAAGTCCCAACCATCGACTGCTCCACGCAGTTCATCTGCAATCGCCCATATTGCACGGTGCAATTCATCACGTTCCTGTTCCTTTTTGGTATCAACCATTTTCTCTTCCTCCATTATCCTCTGGTAAAAATTCCAGAATATCGTCAACGCCACAGTTCAGAACACGACATATACTTTCTATACTTTCGAGAGAAACATACCCATTGCGTTTCAGCCGTGTGATAATATTGGCTGAGAAGCCAGCCTCCTGCTGCAACTGTGCGTTTGTCATATTTTTTTCTATCAGTAAATGAAATAATTTTTTGTAGCTGACCGCCATGCCATCCCTCCACTATTTTTAATAAATATAGATAAAATATATCACGAAAAAGTGAATTTTTCAATCTACACAAAACACAGAAGTTTGACAGTTGTAAAATAAATAATCCTTCACCAAGCCTTATAAACTACTGGTTGTAGCTTTTTTATTTCTCAAATTGTAAAAGATGGGATATCTTTTTATCATTTACAATTTAATTTAGTCATTTTCAATAAAAAGACTAAATTAAAATTCTTTATGACGAAGATAACACCAAATATTCACATATATGTATCAGGAAATTTTTCCAAAAAAATAAGCACCGGTCACCCGGTGCCTATTTTTCGTTATGCAGTTGCCTGCTCAGCTTTCTCTACTTCTGCAATTGCCTGTTTTCTCATAGGAATACGGCAGTTTTTGTTGTTTCCAAACTCTACAATAACGTCTTCTT
>JAPFCU010000083.1 GCA_026169535.1 Blautia sp. | reverse complement strand
GATCCAGGGCGCTTTTAAATTTATTCTGTGGGTTGCCGGAACAAAAATCACTGTGATCGGCGAAGAAAATGTCCCAAAGGATACTCCTGTGCTTTACATCGGCAATCACAGAAGCTATTTTGATATTCTTCTCACCTACAGTCGCTGTCCTATCCGCACCGGCTATGTGGCAAAAAAAGAAATGGAAAAGATTCCGCTTCTGTCAAACTGGATGAAATATCTGCACTGCCTGTTTCTTGACCGTAAGGATATCAAGCAGGGGCTGAAAACCATCCTTACTGCCATTGAAAAGGTAAAATCAGGAATTTCCATCTGTATTTTCCCGGAAGGCACCAGAAATAAGGCAGAGGACGAAACAGAGCTTCTTCCTTTCCATGAGGGAAGCTTTAAGATCGCCTCCAAATCAGGCTGTCCCATTATTCCCATTGCCATGAACAATACGGCGGAAATTTTTGAAGCCCATTTTCCAAAGATCAAACCATGCCATGTGATCGTGGAATACTGCAAACCCATCTATGTAAAAGAGCTGGACAAAAATGACCAGAGACATCTTGGAGAATACACACAGAACATTATTCTGGAAACAATTAAGAAAAATAAAGATCTTGTATAAGCTGTTCATTACATGCGGTCCGGACAAAGTCTTCTGAAAAGCTGATTTTCCGGAACCGCATTATTTTTAAAGGAGGAAGATGTTATGAAGTACCGTACACTTGGAAAAACAGGTCTCAAGGTCAGTGAGATCGGTCTTGGAGGCGAATGGCTGGAACGCCACAACACAGAAGAGGTAAAAGAGATCATTGATGTATGTCAGAAAGAGGGAATCAATATTCTGGACTGCTGGATGTCTGAGCCAAATGTCCGCTCCAATATCGGAAATGCGATCAAGGGCTGCAGGGACAAATGGATCATTCAGGGACACATCGGCTCCACCTGTCAGAACGGCCAGTATGAACGTACCAGAGAGCTTGATAAGGTTGATGAAGCTTTCCGTGATCTTCTTACAAGAATGCAGACGGATTACATTGATCTGGGCATGATCCACTTTGTTGACAGCCCGGATGAATTTAAAAAGATCATGTCCGGCGAATTTATTACCTATGTCCGGAAACTGAAAGAAACCGGAACCATCCGTCACATCGGAATGAGCACCCACAATCCTACAGTGGCAAAAATGGCAGCTCTTCATGGCGAGATCGAAATGATCCTGTTCAGCATCAATCCGGCTTTTGACCTTCTGCCTCCAAGCGAAAACCTTGATGATTACTTTGTGGAAAAATATGCGGACGGCCTGAACCGTATTGATCCGGAAAGAGAAGAGCTTTACCGTATCTGCGAACAGGAAAATGTAGGTATTACTGTTATGAAGGGCTATGCAGGGGGAAGACTTTTTGATGCAAAAACCTCTCCTTTCGGCGTTGCGCTTACGCCTGTCCAGTGTCTCCACTATGCTCTGACCCGTCCGGCTGTGGCAAGCGTTATGGCTGGTTTCGATTCACCGGAGCATGTATATCAGGCTGTTGCCTATGAAACAGCCACAGATACAGAAAAGGATTATGCAAGCGTACTTGCCAGCGCACCTCAGCATGCCTATGCTGCAGGACAGTGCACCTACTGCGGTCACTGCGCTCCCTGCCCTGCCGGAATTGACATTGCCATGGTAAACAAGCTTGCTGACCTGGCACGGATGCAAAAAGAGGTCCCTCCCACAG
>JAPFCU010000025.1 GCA_026169535.1 Blautia sp. | reverse complement strand
TTGATGATTATAACAGCAGTATGTATTACGAGAATCCAGCTTATTTACTGGAGTGTTACCTGGAAAGTAGAGTTATTTAAGAAAAATGCAAAAATATTAGATACTGGATACCAGGTTTCGAAAGAAATTGCATTTGCAAAAAGTAAAGGAAAGGAAGTTATTTTTCATTCGGCGTATAAAAAAAATTAACGTTCCGTTTTTGTCCGAAATATTTGTTATCTACATAAGACATATCCAGAATATTAAACAATACATAGGTTATCGGGAAATAAGTGGATATGAGGGGCTGGTAGCCTGTGGCGAACGTTTTATGAGCTATAAAGAATTCATGTTGTATGCAGTCGGAAGAAACATAAGAATCTCCTATGGAAGGTCAGGTATACAAATACTGATTCCTACAGGAGATTTTTTATTTTAATATTTAGACGCTAAAAAACGGTATTTACAGACAGGCTCGTTGTATTTTTTGTAAAAAATAAAAACAAAATGCAACATAAAGTGAAAAAATACGTCTAATATAATATAAGGGAATAAATGAACAGGAGGCGTTTATGGAAGATACAGATATCATCAGATTATTTTTAAACAGATCTGAAGAAGCAATTCGGCAGACCGATATAAAATATTCAAAACTCTGTTTTGGAATCGCATGGAATATTTTGTTGAATAAAGAGGATTCGGAAGAATGTGTAAACGATACATGGTTAATAACATGGAATGAGATTCCTCCTAAAATTCCGAAAATACTATCTGCATTTGTTGGAAAAATAACCCGAAATCAGGCAATCGACTGTTTGCGAAGAAAAAATGCGTTTAAAAGAGTGGACACACATATGGCAGATATCAATGGTGAGTTGGAAAGACTGGAAGAAACGGTACAGTATTCGCTGGAACATAATATAAAACGCCAGGAGATTTTGGAGGTGTTGGATGAATTTTTGAAAGGTCTAAAAGAAGAGGACAGAGACATTTTTGTGCGGCGCTATTGGTATATGGATGATATTAAGGAAATTTCCAGAAGACATTCTGTTTCAGAAAGTAAGGTGAAATCCAGTCTGTTTCGCAGCAGAAAAAAACTATGGAAAAAGGTAGGTGATCTTCTATGAAGTACAATTATATATTTCTTGAATTGTTTGGAGATATTGATGAAAAATTTATTTATGAGACTTCTCGTCCATGGAAAAAACGGATAATCGTAAAATATAAATTATTAAAAATTGCTGTAGCGGGATTTATATTACTATTTTTAGCAACAGGTATCATTACACATAAGGAAGAGGTAAAAGCAGCATGGAAACAGTTTGCTTCATGGATCGGAACAGCACTGGGTCTTTCTGAGGATGTCAGCAGTTATACAGATATTATAGGGCAAACAATAACCAGAAAAGGAGTTTCGGTTACCCTTCATGAAGTGGCAGCAGACAAAAATGATCTATGGGTGGCTTTTTCTGTTACTTCTGATTCAGAAAAAACAGAAGAACCAGTTTTGCTGACAGACGTGTTTATCAATAAACAAGAAATACAATTGAGCGAAAGCTATCCTGTACTTATGGAAAATGAGGATATGCAGGGAGAAGTTTTTCATTATATAGCAGAAGATAATATTTTTACAAATGAGGAAGCAGATGTAAAAATAAGAGTGTATACAACTTTGCCGGAAGAGATACAAAAAATAGACGAAATTTCGAAGTTGGATGAATATGTTTTTGAATTTAAAACAGATTTAAATGAATTGGAGACAGATACTGAGATAATTAATATAAATAAACAGATTAAAATAAATGAAAATCAAAATTTGACTGTTTCTCAAATTCGACTAAATGGTTTTACAAGTACGATTTCAGGAAAGATGACAGATTTGGGAGGATATGATGAATATTACTTAATAGGAGAAGATAATCTAGGCAATTCTGTTTGTTATCGGCTTGCAAACTATAATAAACCTGAGATATTCTTCCAACAGGATAGATTTTTCCAAAGATATACAGGTATTTCCCCAAATGCAGAATCTGTAACTCTTCAGTTGTATGTTGATAAGATAAATAATGCAACAGAAAATAAGCGTTTTTATGAAACAGGTGAAGAAATTACCTATGGAGAGGGAGTTGGTAATGAGTATGAGTATAATGTGGATTTAACGGAAATATATTGTGCGCTGGGGAATGAAATTGAAATACAGCTGCGGTAATAAAAGGACAATTTTTAATTGCATCCTGGTTATCTGCAGACATAGCCAGAATATAAAATAACAAATCCCCCTGCATGATTCATATGAGTCATACAGGGGGATGATGTATTTCAGAAACAACATTTACGATAGTGCTTCAGATGATTTTAGTTTTTCTTAAAGCCTGCACGCTTTCTTTCTCTTGGGTCAAGAATTCTCTTACGGATTCGAAGACTGCTGGGTGTTATTTCCAGAAGCTCGTCATTGTCGATAAACTCAATAGCCTGCTCAAGGCTTAATACCTTAGGAGGTGTCAGTTTCAGAGCCTCGTCAGCGGAAGAGGAACGTGTATTAGTCAGATGTTTGGTTTTGCAGACGTTCAGTTCGATATCTTCTGCTTTTCCGTTCTGACCGATGACCATACCGCTGTAAACCTTCGCGCCTGGTCCGATAAAGAGGACGCCGCGCTCCTGCGCGGAGAAAAGCCCGTAGGTAACGGCCTCGCCTGCTTCAAAGGCGATCAGGGAACCCTGTTTACGGTACTGGAAATCTCCTTTGTATGGAGCGTATCCATCAAAAATTGTATTCAGGATACCGGTTCCTTTGGTGGAAGTCATAAAATCGCTTCGGAAGCCGATCAGTCCACGGGAAGGAATGTGGAATTCCAGACGGACAGAACCGTCGCTTGCGGTACTCATTCCCTGAAGCTCGCCTTTTCTCTCGCTGAGCTTCTGAATCACTGTACCGGAAAATTCCTCCGGAACATCTACATAGGCAAGTTCCATAGGCTCCAGCTTTTTGCCTCGTTCGTCTACATGATAGAGAACTTCCGGTTTGCTAACTGCAAACTCGTAGCCTTCACGGCGCATGTTTTCAATAAGGACAGAAAGATGAAGCTCTCCACGGCCGGAAACCTTAAAGCACTCAGTACTTTCCGTATCCTCCACACGAAGGCTG
Organism: Blautia sp.; assembly: GCA_026169535.1. Classification (GTDB taxonomy): domain Bacteria; phylum Bacillota; class Clostridia; order Lachnospirales; family Lachnospiraceae; genus Blautia_A. The sequence goes on along the minus strand of JAPFCU010000025.1, from coordinate 37,177 downwards.
ACGTCAGTGTTCAGCTCTTTATAAAGACGGTCGCGAAGGTGGCGGGAGGTAATGTATTTACCTTCCTGACCAGCCAGAGGACTGTCATTTACAAGGAAGTTCATGGAAATTGTAGGCTCGGAGATTTTCTGGAACGGGATGGATTCCGGATTATCTCCGCCGCAGAGGGTATCTCCGATATGGATATCTGCGATACCAGAAACAGCTACGATAGAACCGATGGAAGCTTCCTTTACTTCAACTTTATTTAAACCGTCAAATTCATAAAGCTTGCTGATCTTTACTTTCTGGCGTTTATCAAGGTCATGATGATTCAGAAGTGTCAGTTCCTGATTTACTGTGATTTTACCATTTTCTACTTTACCTACGCCGATACGGCCTACATATTCATTATAGTCAATGGTACTAATGAGAACCTGTGTATCTGCATCAGGATCGCCTTCCGGAGCCGGAATATATTTCAGAATAGTTTCAAAAAGAGGCTCCATGTTTTCCGGTGTATCGGAGAGATCCAGGACAGCATGGCCTGCTTTGGCAGAAGCATACAGGAACGGACAGTCAAGCTGCTCGTCAGAAGCCTCCAGATCCATGAGAAGTTCCAGAACCTCGTCAATGACTTCATCAGGACGGGCTTCCGGACGGTCAATCTTGTTGATGCATACAATCACATGGAGATCCAGTTCCAGAGCTTTTTTCAAAACGAATTTTGTCTGCGGCATAGCACCCTCGAAGGCATCGACAAGAAGAATTACACCGTCTACCATTTTCAGTACACGTTCCACTTCTCCTCCGAAATCAGCATGTCCCGGAGTGTCAATGATATTGATCTTTACGCCTTTGTAATGGACAGCTGTGTTTTTGGACAAAATTGTGATACCACGCTCACGCTCGATATCGTTAGAGTCCATAACACGCTCCTGTACCTCCTGGTTTTCACGGAAAACACCGCTCTGTTTCAGAAGCTGATCTACCAGAGTGGTTTTTCCATGGTCAACATGGGCGATAATGGCAACGTTGCGTACATCTTCGCGTTTGGTCTTCATAAAAATCGAAATCCTTTCTTTTTTCTTCTATATTAATGTGTTTTATTCACGGTACGACATTCCAGTTTACCACATTTTTCAAAGAATACAAGGTGTTCCAAAAAAATTTTTGAGATTTAGGTTCTAAACTTCCGGACAGGTACATAGGCTAATATAGACAAAATACCCAAAGAGGAAGGAGAACTGTATTATGGCAGACAAAATCATTGAAAACAATCAGGTATCGATCATGGGGAAGATTGCTACCGGCTTTACATTCAGTCATCAGGTATTTGGAGAGGGATTTTTTGTGATGGATCTGATTGTAAAGCGCCTAAGTGATTCCGAGGATCGGATTCCGGTAATGGTATCGGAACGTCTGGTGGATGTAACGCAGGATTATGTAGGTGAATATATAGAGATCAGCGGTCAGTTTCGATCCTATAACCGTCATGAAGAAAAGCATAATCGTTTAGTACTTTCCGTATTCGCCAGAGAAGTAAGATTTATAGGTCAGGATGAAGATGTGATCCCTACCAATCAGATTTTTATGGACGGATATATCTGTAAACCTCCGGTTTATCGGAAAACTCCTTTGGGAAGAGAAATCGCAGATGTGCTTCTGGCAGTAAACCGTCCTTACGGAAAATCAGATTACATACCTTGTATCTGCTGGGGAAGAAACGCACGTTATGCGTCCGCTTTTACAGTTGGGGGACATGTACTGATCTGGGGAAGGATTCAGAGTCGGGAATATGTGAAAAAATTAGGCGAAAACCAGACAGAGCGACGCACAGCCTACGAAGTCTCTGTAAGCAAACTAGAATACCTGGAATAAACCGGGATATGCTGCAGATTATACAGCCAGAGGCAATTGTCTGTATAGAAACAGGCTAAATATATAGAAGGCTCTTCCAGAGTAATACTTGCAATTTCAGAAAATCTGCGGTAAGATAAGGACATTAAAAAAAGATGCAGTTTCATCAATATAAAGAGGAATTGTCATGGAAAAAGAATTAATAGAAGCATATTGCGGAAGTGCGAAGGGAAAGACTACATTAGGACTTGGACAGAGTCTTCGCGCAGCTGCTGAGGGAAAAAGCGTTATCATTATCCAGTTTCTGAAAGGTCGGGAACGGCGTTCAGTGGATTTTTTAGAACAGCTGGATGATCTGGACATCAAGATTTTCCGTTTTGAAAAACAGGACTGCTGCTATGATGATCTTACCGATGAGGAGAAGGAAGAAGAGCGGTCAAACATTCTTAACGGATTAAATTTTGCAAGAAAAGTAATTGTCACGCAGGAATGTGATTTTCTGCTTCTGGATGAAATACTGGGAGTGATAGAGCAGGGAATTGTTTCCGTGGATACAGTTGCAGAGATCCTCAGACAGAGAGATCGGAGTATGCAGATTGTTATGACCGGTACGAATCTGCCGGAAGGACTGAGACCGTATGTAGATACAGTAATAAGACTTACGGAAGATACAGTTGAGGAAAATGATTCTGAGATACAGCCTGAGCGATAAGTCGGCAGAGCTGTCATTTGCATAATATAGTACAGAAGGATAAAGGAGGAACTGATATGGCAATTTTTAAGGGGGCAGGTGTTGCGATTATTACACCTATGCATGAAGACGGAAGTGTAAACTATGATAAACTGGAGGAGATTCTGGAGTATCAGATCGCTAACAGCACAGATGCCATTATCATTTGCGGAACTACAGGAGAGTCATCTACTATGACACATGGGGAGCATCTGAAAACCATCAAGTTTACCATTGATAAAGTGGCGAAGCGTGTTCCTGTAATTGCTGGTACTGGTTCTAACTGCACAGAAACAGCAATCATGCTGTCAAAAGAAGCAGCTTCTTATGGAGCAGACGCTCTTCTGATCGTGACTCCTTATTATAATAAGGCCACTCAGAAAGGGCTGATCGCTCATTATACAGCTATTGCAGAAGCTGTTCCGGAAACACCGATCATTATGTATAATGTACCAAGCCGTACAGGCTGTAATCTTCAGCCGGCAACAGTGGCTGCACTTGTAAAAAATGTTAAGAATATTGTTGGAATCAAAGCTGCCAGCGGTGATCTTTCTCAGATTGCAAAGACAGTATCTCTTGCTGGAGAGAAGCTGGAACTTTATTCCGGAAATGATGATCAGGTTCTTCCGGTTCTTTCTCTTGGCGGACTTGGAGTGATTTCGGTTCTTTCCAATGTAGCTCCTAAGCAGACACATGATATGGTAATGAAATTCCTGGAGGGGGATATTAAAGAAGCGACTAAGCTTCAGATTGAGGCTATTCCTCTTGTGAACGCCCTTTTCTGTGAAGTGAATCCGATTCCGGTAAAAACTGCTATGAATATGATGGGAATGGAAGTGGGACCTCTTCGTATGCCTCTTTGTGAAATGGAAGAGTGTAATAAAGAAATCCTCAAAAAAGCAATGGTAGATTACGGACTGAAACTGGCATAAACATGCACAATGAGGAGGAAATTATGATAAAGATTATGATGCACGGCTGCTGCGGCCATATGGGGCAGGTAATCTCTGAACTTGTTGAGAAAGATCCCGATGCACAGATTGTAGCCGGAGTGGATATCGCAGACAGAGGAAATACTTCCTATCCAGTATATACAGAGCTTTCTGCATGTCAGGAGGATATAGATGTAGTGATCGATTTTTCATCTGCAAAAGCAGTAGATGCGCTTTTGGATTACTGTGGGGAAAGGAAGCTCCCGGTTGTTCTCTGTACTACAGGATTAAGCGAAGAACAGCTTGCAAAGGTTGAAGAAACCGCAAAGAAAACTGCAGTTCTGAAATCTGCAAATATGTCTCTGGGAATTAATACTCTTTTGAAATTGATCCAGGAAGCTGCGAAAGTTCTTGCTGCAGCAGGATTTGATATGGAGATTGTGGAACGCCATCATCGCCTGAAATTGGATGCACCAAGCGGCACTGCTCTTGCTCTTGCAGACAGTCTCAATGAGGCAATGGGAAACGAATATAACTATGTATTTGACCGCAGTCAGAAAAGAGAGAAGCGATCAGATAAGGAGATTGGTATTTCTGCTGTCAGAGGAGGAACGATCGTAGGAGATCATGAGGTTATTTTTGCAGGTCCGGACGAGGTGATCGAGTTTAAGCATACTGCTTATTCAAAGGCCGTATTTGGAAAGGGTGCTGTAGAAGCTGCTAAATTTCTTGCAGGGAAATCCGAAGGAAAGTATGATATGGCAGATGTGATTGAAGCAAAATAAAAGAATACAAAAAATTTTGTTTGTGGGCGTGAGGCAAATTTTTATTTCTTGTTACCTACAGACAATGTATATAAGAAAAAGGCAGATTATGTGCTGGGGTTTCTGGGGCACATGAGCTGCCTTTTTCTTTTTGCACCTGCAAGCGGATACCAGTTCAATAGAAATCCGCCCGCCCTGATAACATAAAATAGAAGGAGTATAAAGTTACTGTCTGGAAAAAATTTCCTTTGATATTATTTTGCAAACTGCACATATTATCTGTATCAGATAGAAAATCCAAGAAAAGGAGACGGACCAATATGAAAAATTTAAAAAAGATTATGACAGGTATGATGCTGGTGCTTGCCCTGGGGGCATTTACAGCCTGCGGAGAAAACACAGATAATAATGCAGATGAATCAGGAACCATGACAGACAATAAGGGGAATTCTGACAGTGCAGATCGGGGAGACAGAAAACAGGAGGACTCCAACAGAGATATTGCAAATGATATGGAAGGAAACGATACAGTAAATGAAAATGCGGCAAATGACAATGAAGATACAGCCGATGGTAATGCAGCCTCCGAAAATAATGCCGCGGATGACAATACAATTGCCGGAGACAACACAGATGGCAGTACAGAAGACACGATGGATGAAAATAAGAATACTGACAGAAATGACGATACCATTTCCGGTGAAATCGGCAACAGCGTAAAAGATCTGGGAGATGGAGTAGGGAATGCAGTAAAAGATATGGGAGATGCTGTAGACAATGCAGCAGAAGGAAGATAAAAGCTGTTGTGAACAGATAACAGGAGAAATTTTTGTGACCTGATACAACAAAATAAAGTTGCACAGGGAATAAAATCATAATATGATATCAGCATACTGGTAATTTTATACAGGATACCGGGAATGCTGAATATAAAAGGATCATGTTGGCATTGCCGGATACTGCATACAGGAAAAAGCTGGATTTTCAGAAGCTTTTTCCATCTGCGTATGCGGCATGTTTTGTACAGGAGAAAGTACCGTCAGACAGTTGTCGGGAAAGAAGAGGAGGGAGCAGGATGCGATTTCGTCCATGTATTGACATACATAATGGAAAAGTGAAGCAGATTGTAGGAGGAAGCCTTAAAGATGCCGGAGATCAGGCGCGTGAAAATTATGTTTCGGAACAGGATGCTGCTTTTTATGCATCTCTTTACAGAGAAACTAATCTCCGAGGAGGACATGTGATCCTTTTGAATTCGAAGAGTTCTCCGTATTTTGAAGATACAAGGAAACAGGCGTTAAAGGCTCTGAAAGCGTTTCCGGGAGGTCTTCAGATTGGAGGAGGGGTATGCCCGGACAATGCACAGCAGTATCTGGATGCAGGGGCAAGCCATGTGATCGTAACCTCATATGTGTTTCGAGATGGGAGACTGTGCTGGGAAAATCTGGAAAAAATGAAAAGTGAAGTAGGAAAAGAGCATCTTGTTCTGGATCTTAGCTGCCGGAAAAAGGATGGTGCGTATTATATCGTTACAGATCGCTGGCAGAAATTCACAGATGTAGAAGTGACACCGGAAAAGCTGCGGGAGCTTGGAAATCATTGTGATGAGTTTTTGATCCATGCAGTAGACGTAGAAGGAAAGGCCAATGGCATAGAGAAAAATCTTGTAGAGCTTCTTGCTGAATATGGAGAAAAACCGGTTACCTATGCAGGTGGAGTAGGAAGTATGGAGGATATCCGGCTTTTAGACATTTATGGACAGGGATTGCTGGATGTTACGGTAGGAAGCGCCCTGGATCTTTTTGGGGGAGTTATTCCTTTCGATGAATTAAAGAAATTAGACAAAATGCCGGGAATGATAAAAAACTAAACACCGTTCTGTTTTTGTTTATGGAAAAAAGAGCATTTCTGCCTATAATGGAAACTATACTGATCAATAAGTAAAATCTGGTATCGTTTTGGAAGCGTACATTACAGGGAGGAATTACAGATGAATAAAATCGCACATGCAGCAGGAAGAAAAGTTTTTTCAGGAGTCATAGAGCATGAGCTGAGTCAGATCAGCAAAGACCGTCAGGGGGCTTATGAAAAAATTCTTGATACTGCGGAAAAATATATGAATGATTTTAACCTTGGCATTGACTGGGAGTATTTAAGACGGGTCACTTTAAATCCGGAATACACATTGAACCGCTATGTGAGTTCTATGGTGGATGAACTCCATCCCAATGTCCTGAAGACAACTCTTCTGAATCTGGGATACGAGGCTTTTTATCATGGAACAAAAACCATTCGTGAAATGCGAAAAGTACATAACTGCAATATCCCCTGGATTATTCTTATGGATCCCACCAGCGCCTGCAATCTTCATTGTACGGGATGCTGGGCTGCTGAATACGGAAACAAGTTGAATCTTACTTTTGAGGAAATGGATTCTGTTATTACTCAGAGTAAAGAGCTGGGTGTTTATTTTTATATGCTGACGGGCGGAGAACCGATGGTACGTAAGAAAGACGTGATCGCTCTCTGCAAAAAACATAACGACTGTGTGTTTTTTGCATATACCAACGGAACTCTCGTAGATGAAGAACTTTGTCATCAGATGCAGGAAGTGGGGAACCTGTTTCTGGCTCTTAGCCTGGAAGGGAAGCCGGAAGTCAACGACCTGCGGCGTGGAGAGGGCGTTTACGGCAAGGTGATGCATGCCATGGAGCTTTTGAAAGAGAACGGACTTGTTTTTGGAACTTCTATTTGTTATACCAGCCAGAATATTGACAGTGTGACCAGTGATGAATTTGTAAACATGCTGGTAGAAAAGGGATGTCGCTATTCTCTGTATTTTCATTATATGCCGGTTGGAAACGATGCTTCTCTGGAACTTCTTCCAACAGCAGAACAGAGAGTTTATATGCATGACAGAGTAAGAGAGATTCGAAACATGGAACACGGACCGGGATTGTTCACCATGGATTTCCAGAATGATGGAGAGTTTGTTGGAGGATGCATTGCAGGAGGCAGAAATTACTTCCATATTAATGCCAATGGAGATGCGGAACCTTGTGTATTCATTCACTATTCCAATGGAAATATCCGGGAAAATACAATCCTTGAGATTTTGAAGCAGCCATTATTCATGGCATATCATAATAATCAGCCGTTTAATGAAAATATGCTTCGTCCCTGTCCGATGCTGGAAAATCCGGAAATCCTTCAGAAACTGGTAAAAGAATCCGGAGCACATTCTACAGACCTGCAGTCTCCGGAAACAGCAGAGCACCTCTGTGGAAAGTGTACCGCCTATGCTAAGCAGTGGACACCTGAAGCAGACAGACTGTGGGAAGAAACCCAGGCAAAAAAAGCTGCAAAGATACGATAAAATGAAGCTGTCAGAAGATCAGAACCCTGACAGGATATTTTAACAGCCGTATGGTCGGTTGGGAAACAGATGATTTCCCGGCCGGCTGTATGGCTTTTTATCTTTTGGGGTTTTCTTTTGGAGGTATTTGTATTAGAATGAAAAGGACATGAAGATCAGACAGATAGAAATAAAGGAAGATTGGAGAATATATTATGAAGGTTGTTATTCTGGCAGGAGGATTTGGAACAAGGATCAGTGAAGAAAGTCATCTGAAGCCTAAGCCAATGATCGAGATCGGAGAAAAGCCTATTTTATGGCATATTATGAAAATGTATTCTCATTATGGATTTAATGAGTTTGTGATCTGCTGCGGTTATAAGCAGCATGTGATCAAAGAATGGTTTGCAGATTACTATCTGCATAACAGCAATATTACCTTTGATTTTACGCAGGAAAACAAAATGATCGTCCATAACAATACCCTGGAACCCTGGAAAGTTACGCTTGTGGATACAGGCTTGTACACCATGACAGGAGGCCGCATCAAGAGGGTGAGAGAATATCTGGATGGAGATACCTTTATGCTGACCTACGGGGATGGCGTGGCGGATGTGAATATAAAAGAACTTCTGGACTATCATAGATCTCATGGCAAAATGGCAACAATCACCGCTGCTCAGCCGGGAGGACGCTTTGGAATTCTTGATATCTGCGAGGATGGAACTATTACAAATTTCAAAGAGAAGAAAAAAGAGGACGGAGGCTGGATCAATGCCGGATTTATGGTACTTGAACCGGAGATTATGGATCTGATAGAGGGAGATTCCACAGTGTTTGAGAAGGAACCGCTTGTAGAGGCAGCCCGCAGCGGACAGTTGAATGCATACCGTCATAAAGGATTCTGGCAGTGCATGGATACGCTCCGGGAGAAGAATTATCTGGAAGAGCTGTGGCAGAAAGGAAATGCACCCTGGAAGGTATGGGAATAAATGATAATATAAATCAGAAAGAGAGGATACTCTATGAATCGAAAAAAAGAAGCATGTCATTGTAAGAATATTACGTATGGAATGATAGAAGATGCCATCAAGGCAGGTGCAAAAGATTTTGATGAAGTTCAGAAGGCTACCGGATTTGGTACAGGATGCGGAAAATGCAGAGATTTTATCCGCTGCCTGGTGAGGGATATTTTGGAGGAAAATGCCTGAAAAAATCTGTGTTTTTTGTATAGCACAGATATTATGAATAAGAAAAAGCCATAGTTTCCAACATTACGAAAATGTCAGAAGCTGTGGCTTTTTATGATGCCGGAAAAAGAAGATCAGGCCTGAGCAGAAGTGATTCGGTCAAGCAACCGGCTGGATATTTTTTCAAAAGCCTGTCCATAGACAGAACCCAGAAGGTTGTTGGCGATGCGGAAAAGGATAGCTCCGGGAAGTCCCAGAATACTGGTGGCGATTGCCATAGCGCCCAGAGAATTAAATACTGCCTGCCACTGATAGGTAGCGGAAAGACCCACGCCGATGCCTCCGATTACACCGATATAAGGAAAGACAGAGGCAGGAAGGAACAGGCAGATGCCAAGGAAGACCACTGCGCCGATAATATTTCCGGGAATACGTCCTTTGACTCGTTCCTTCATATCTGTGCGGAAAGGAAGAAGTACGGACATGGCAGCAATTCCGATCCACATAGTTCTTGGAATATGAAAAAGTCCCCCGAGAAAAACAGCAGTGGAAACACCGAAGGTTACGGTCAGCTGCCAGCGTGTCCGAAGAGAAGTCAGTCGGAACTCTTTTATAACATCACGGAGTTTTCTTTTGTAGCTTAGTTTTCGGTGGTTTCTGTAAAAGACAAGTGCAGTCAGAACAGCGCCTGCTCCTATGGCAGCCAGTCTCATCAGGTAAGTTTCTCCTGTGGTATCATAGCCGTAAAGCAGGAGATAGCCAAGAACAAGAGTGGAATGATTTGCCATCATAACATTATGACAGCCCAAAAGCAGAAGGGCAAAGATGCAACCAGCGTTGATGACCAGTTCTCCAAAAAGTCCGGCGGCGTTTGCCAGTCTGGGTCCAAATGCAAGAATACTGAAAATAATGGCAAGGGATGCCAGAGATCCTGGCATCTGCATTCCGAAATCGGCATACCGGAAGACCATGATACAAAGAAGAACAATAACGCCTACGATACTGTTTTCGTCTCCGAAGATTTTGCTGTAGCCCATTACAAAGGCCATGCAGAAGACCATGGTAATGAGAATCTTGAACAGATAAATAGAAATATGGCGCAGCTTTTCGTCAGTGGTGGATGAAGCTTTGATGATTGCCTTAGAACCCTGCTGGTTCAGCTGCAGCTCCTGATAAAATGTCATAGAAACGCTCCTTTCGGTTGAGATATCGGGGAGGAATTATAGCATCGCGCATATACTTTGTCAAATAAAATTTATATAAAAAATGGTATAAAAAACGGCACAGCCCAGAGGCCATGCCGTTGAAAAGATCAGTAGATGCTCAGGATCATATAAATGAATCCTGCTGCCAGCATATCTACAGGAAGCCCACGGAAGAATTTTCCGGTACGGGCAAATTTTAAAGTCTGCTTTACGGAAAGGAACAGAAGAAGGGGAACAGCGATCACCCATATGGTTCCCGGAATCCCTGCAAAGCTTTCTACTGTAAAGGGATGAAAAAGAAACATGGCGGGAACTACAGGGAACAGGCTGTTCATTCCTTTGCAGTCTTTTTTCAGGATTCCGTTTACGGATGCAAGGACAAGTCCCGCCTCCATGAATGCAAAGGTGGTATTCAGGAAGGCTTTGGACTGGAATGCTGCCGTAAAGACGGTATTTCCGAAGATGCTTCCGCTGCCCAGAAATTCGCGGAAAACAGTAAACAGGATCCACAGTCCCCAGACAAAGGCGGATTCCAGAAGGAGTTCGCCATATTCACCGTCTGTATTTCCGGAAAGTGCATGTTTTCCGCAGAGAAGTCCTACGATAAAGACCATGCTCCACAGTTCTGTAGTAAGAACAGTTCCCAGAACCGCAAAGCCTGCAAGAAAAGCGGAAGCGCAGACAGAACCGGAGGCAATGTAGACACAGAGCTTCAGGCTCCATGTGGGAACTGCCTTTTCCAGAAGATTCTTCAAAAGTTCTGCAAATACAGAAGTGAAGATCACCAGGATCCCGGCTGCAAAGGCTTCCTTCATGCCTGCGGAAAAAAGAACGATCCCCAGAGCAAAGGCTTCTGCCGGATATCTTAACTTCATATTGAAACCTCCGTTTTCTTATTTCACTGTCTGTAAGAAATCATATGCTTCATTAATGCCGGTTACTGCTGCGGTAGAGGACATGGTAGCGCCGGAGACAGCGTCGATCTCAGTTCCGGCCATATCTGCAGTTTTCTCAGAAGCAGCTTCTTCTTCCGGAGCTTCTTCTGTTTCCGGCTGGGAAGCCTGAATGCCGGAAGCCTCTTCCAGACATTTGGTTGCCAGATCGATAAAGCCGTTTACGGAAATGCTTACGCCGGAAACAGCGTCAGTCTTGCCTTCTGCGTCTGTATTCAGGAAGGAAAGAGACTGGTTCTCGATCAGAGCGGAAGCAAGAGCCTCAGCCTGTTCTTTCCAGGTAAGTCCGTCTTCAGTCATAGTGTACTCGCCGTTTTCAGACATGATGCTTTTTTTGCTGCCGTCTTCGGTCACTGCATCCCAGCTTGCTTCTGTAATAGAACCGTCTTTTACAGTAAGAGTGACTACATCAGTGAATCCATTGGAATCCGGAGCTTCTGTTGTTGCTTCATAGGTACCATCTGTAAGAACAGCACCGGCAAAAGGATCTGCCGGGGCAGTTTCCAGACCTGCGGCCTGTTTCATACACTGTGCTGCCAGATCAATAAAGCTGTTTACAGAAATGCTGACACCGGAAACAGCATCGGTTTTGCCTTCTGCATCTGTGTTCAGGAAGGTAAGGGACTGATTTTCAATCAGAGCGGAAGCAAGAGCCTCAGCCTGTTCTTTCCAGGTAAGTCCGTCTTCCGTCATGGTGTACTCACCGTTTTCGGACATGATACTTTTTTTGCTGCCGTCTTCGGTCACTGCATCCCAGTTTGCTTCTGTAATAGCGCCGTCCTTTACAGTGAGTGTAACAACATCAATAAATCCGTTGGAATCCGGGGCTTCTGTTTTTGCCTCATAGGTGCCGTCTGCAAGGGAGGCTCCCTCAAGGACGCTGAGATCTTCAGATTCTTCCAGAGCTGCCTCTTCTTCCGCACTGTCAGTTCCTGCGGAAACATCCATGCCCGGAAGATAAACAGGCGCTTCAACCCCTTTGAACTGATCCAGGAACTCAGCTTCCGCGATTTTTGAGCCAAGCCCATCTGTCTCAGCCTGTTCAATGACCTGAACGCTGGTGATCTTAGAGGCGGATTCGTCAAAAGCCACATCCATTACGATGTCGCCTACATATCCTTTAGCTCGTACGGTAACCAGATAGCCGTCAGCGGTTTTGGATGCTTTTTCAATATTTTCTGCGCCGCTTACATCAAGCTCCTCTAGAGCTTCTGTACTCTGAGCAGCAGAATCGCCGCCTGCGCTGATGGCCAGGGATCTTGAACCAATGATCACGCCAAAAGAAAGCGCGGTCACGACAACAAGAGCCAGAATTCCTTTTACTTCTTTATTTTTCATGAATATTCCTCCAAATTAAGCTTTTTTTACGCCGTATACATGTTTTTTATGGAGCATAGACAGAGCGCCGGCAAGGCAGTTGGCTGTCAGGATACCGAAGCAGATTCCCTCCGGATAAAAACTGAAGATACGGATGGCCGCAGTAATGACTCCGGCGGTGACTGCATAAAGCAGACGGCCTCTTCTTGAGGCAAAGGCGTAGTCTGTAAGCATATAGCATGCCCCAAGGATCAGACTGCCGCCAAAAAGGTTCAGAAGGATGTCTCCTGTAAAGAGTCCGGAAGGTCCGAACACAAAGGTCAGAAGAACCACTGTACCGATATAGGTAAGTGCCGCCTCTGCATTTACAATTCCCATAAAGCACATATAGGCAAATCCTGCCAGAAGAAGGAGTTTGCTGGTCTCACCAAGTGCGCCGGGGGTTTCCCCAAGGAACATCTGCAGATAGCTGTAGCCTGCTTCTCCGCCGTTTTTTACAGCGCCCAGCACTGTGGCTGAGGAAACTGCATCAAAACCGGAGACTGTCAGTGTTCTGGGAGCGACGTACTGCATAACGGTTCCCGGCCATACCACCATGGTCAGAAGGCGGCCCATCAGTGCCGGATTGGCAAAGTTGCATCCGATACCGCCAAACATCTGCTTAACTACAAGAATACTGAAAATATCAGCTGCAACGATCACCCATAAAGGTGCGGTGACAGGCATGTTAAAGGCAAGAAGGATACCTGTGACTACAGCACTGAAATCTCCTGCAGTGACCGGTTTTTTTGCCAGTTTCTGCCAGATATACTCTGTCAGAACGCAGACAGTTACGGAAAGTCCGGTGATGTACAGTGAACGGATCCCGAAAAAGTAAATGGAGCCTAAGAGGGCCGGCATCAGAGAAACAGCAACATGGAGCATGATGTTCCGTGTTGTATTGGCTGTGCGGATATGGGGGCCTCTGAAGGTTTTTGTCTGGTTCATGATTTTTTTACCGCCCTTTCCCTCATTCTCTGTTTTACAATGTCTCTGGCTTCTTTGGTCCGTACAGAAAGTTCTCGTCTGGCAGGACAGATATAGGAGCAGCATCCGCAGGCGATACATTCGCTGGCATAAAGCTTTTCGCAGAGATCGTAGTCCTGATCAAGAAGTGCAAATTCAATCTTGTAGGGAACCAGACCTGCCGGGCATACGCTTTCGCAGCCGGAGCAGCGGATACAGGGCTGCTCTTCATAGCCAGGTTCCGGAAGTACAAGGATTCCGGAAGTGTTTTTTGTTACATGGAAAAGTTCGTTTTCTCCGTTCCAGTTATGGGCAACACAGGGACCAGTCATAGGACCGCCTGCAATGATGCGGTTTTCTGACGTTGTTACTCCGCCGCAAAACTGGATCAGTTCTTTTGCCGAGGTTCCTACAGGAACCAGATAATTCCCCGGATTTTTTACAGATCCGGTGACAGTAACGATTCTTTTTGTCAGAGGTGTATTACCAAGGATCATGTCTGCAGCAGCCTTTGCTGTTCCTACATTGGAAACGATCACACCTACATCTGCAGGAAGTCCGCCCATGGGAACTTCGCGTCCAAGAACCCCCTGGATCAGCTGACGTTCGCCGCCTTGAGGATATTTGGTGGGAAGTACACGGATCTCCAGATTTTCTCCTTCAGACATCAGACCGGAAGCGGACATTTCTGTGAGAATCTTCTGGAGATTCTCTGCTGCCAGAGGCTTGTTGTCCTCCATACAGATATAGGCTTTTTCGGCACCGCTGCCTTTTAGAAGAAGTCTTACACCGTTAAGGAGAGAGTAGCCTTCTTCCAGCATGAGACGGTAGTCACAGGTAAGGAAAGGCTCACATTCCGCGCCGTTGATGAGAAGATCAGTGATTTTTTTGTCAGTTTCATATTTTTTGTGAGTGGGGAATCCTGCTCCGCCCATTCCGGTCAGACCGCCATCGCGAATTCCAGTCAGGATTTCTTCTCTGGAAATAAGGCCGATATCAGCAGTTCCTTTTTTATAGGAAGCTTCTGCTTCTGAAACCGGAGATTCCTCTCTTTGCAGGATACACGCCATAAGTCTGCGGCCCTGTTCTGTGATTTCTTTTACAGCAAGGACTTTACCGCTTACGCTGGCGTGGAGGGGAGCGGCCATAAAGGCTTCAGGCTTACCAATAAGCTGGCCTTCTGTTACATGCTCGCCGGGCTTTACAAGGAAACTGCATTTTCCGCCAAAAGACTGTTCCGAAAGAATCGTGACAGTTTCAGGACGGTAAGGCATTACTGCGCAGTTCATGGAGAGAGCCTTGTCAAAGCCGTCGGTAGGATGTATGCCGCCGGGGAATACAGATTTTTGCATTTTCTGCATATCCTGGTCTCCTTTGCTTTTGAAAATATTTCTTGATTCGTTAAAAGGTTAACAACTTACACAGCATATCATATCAGTAGGAATTAGGCAATAAGGTTTTAAAAAAATTTGATTCCTTAATTTACTATTTGCATTCATCTGTGATAAGATGCATACAGAAAGAAAAAGAATGATATTTTAAATCAAGGAGGTGAAATGTGTGAGTGCGGCAAGCTGCGATTATTGTGCCAACTATGTGTATGATGAAGAAACAGAAACTTATTATTGTGATGTAAATCTGGATGAAGATGAATATTATCGTTTTTTAACCAGTAATGTAAAGGAATGTCCCTACTATCGTTCAGGAGATGAATATAAGATAGTGCGCCATCAGATGTAAAATAAATCAGAAAGTACAGAGAGATATATATGGTAACAATGGAACTTGATAATTTCAGTCTGGAGCAGATATGTGACTCCGGACAGTGCTTTCGTATGAAAAAGATCGGAGAGCACACCTATTCTCTTGTAGCGGGAGATCAGTATCTGGAAATCACACAGAAAGGTACTATTGTGGATTTCCACTGCAGTGATGTAGAATTGATATGTTTCTGGGTTCCTTATTTTGATCTGGATACCGATTACAGTGAATACATACAAAAAGTAAATCCAAGAGACCGGTACCTCAGTGCGGCAGCAGAAATGGGAAGCGGGATCAGGATACTCAGACAGGATCTCTGGGAGATGATCATTACATTTCTGATTTCTCAGCAGAATCACATTACCAGGATCCGGGGATGTATTGAGAGACTCTGTGCCTGTTACGGAGATAAAAAGATTTCCCGGGAGGGGGTGGAGTATTACAGTTTTCCAGGACCGGAAGCACTGGCACTGGCTACAGAGGCGGAACTGAGAGAACTGGGCATGGGATATCGTGCTAGGTATCTTGTGGAAACGGCACGAAGCATTGCAGAAGAAGAGGTTTCTCTGGAAAAAATTTTTCAGATGAGATATTACAGCCGGGCAAAAAAGGAACTGATGAAGCTTAGTGGTGTGGGAGAAAAGGTTGCAGACTGTATCTGTCTGTTTGCCCTGCATCATATGGATGCTTTTCCTGTGGACACTCATATCCGTCAGGTTCTGGAGATCCATTATAAAAGGGGATTTCCAAACAGGAGATATCATGGCATGAGAGGAATCATGCAGCAGTATATTTTTTATTATGAATTAATGAAAGGGAGAAAATAATATGAGCTTTAAATTTGTACATTACAATTACAATGTGGTCGATCTGGAAAAATCTTTAAGATTTTATGAGGAGGCTCTGGGTCTTAAGGAAGTAAGACGCAAGGAAGCAGAGGACGGAAGTTTTATCCTCTGCTATCTGGGTGATGGAGAAACTGATTTTCAGCTGGAGCTTACCTGGCTTAGAGACTGGGAAAAAGATCACTATAATCTGGGGGACAATGAGATTCATCTGGCATTTTCAACAGATGATATGGAAGCCTCTCACAAAAAACATCAGGAGATGGGCTGCATCTGCTATGAAAATCCGGGCATGGGAATTTATTTTATCAGCGATCCGGACGGATACTGGCTGGAAATCGTTCCAGCCAGATAATACCGCTTTTTATTCAGACTTTTTCCTTCCGGTCACTGCGGCCAACCAGATAGTCAAGACTGATATTATAGTAATCTGCAATTCGGATAAGCATTTCGACAGGAATATCCCGGGATCCTGTTTCGTAGTGAGAGTAGGTGCGCTGACTGATATGGAGTATCTCTCCAATTTGTCTCTGTGACAGGTCAGAGTCTACGCGAAGATCTTGAATCCGCTGAAATTTCATGCCTGTACCTCCTTTTTTCAGAAAGTATAGGTCGGAACGGAATGGACTATTCGGTTTTGGAACAAAATGGACTATATAATTTTTGCTTGTGAGGGACAAAAATGAAAACGATTGCAATCATAGATGATGATATTCATATTGGAGATATGCTGAAGGAGGTACTGACACAGGAGGGCTATGCTGTTCTTCGTGCATACTCAGGTACAGAAGCTTTATATCTTCTTTCACAAAACAAGCCTGACCTGGTGCTGTTGGATCTGATGCTGCCGGGATTCTCCGGAGAAGAAGTTTTGCCGCACATTAAGAACATTCCGGTCATTGTTCTCAGCGCAAAGGTGGATGTGCAGGATAAGGTAAATCTTCTGTTGGGCGGTGCTGCGGATTACATGACCAAACCTTTTGATACAAAGGAACTTCTTGCCCGCATCACGGTTCAGCTTCGTAAGGCAGAGCGGCATGGTGACAGTAAATTCCTCTCCGTGGGAGATTTGGTTTTGGATACGGAAGTCCTTTCTTTGACTGTACAAGATCAGCCAGTGAAGCTGACAAGAACGGAATATGCTATTTTGAAACTTCTGATGGAGAATCCGAAACAGGTTATTGCCAAGAGTGTTCTGCTTGACAGAATCAGCCTGGACACTCCCGACTGCACCGAGCGTTCTTTGAAACAGCACATCAGCAATCTTCGCAGAAAAATGCAGGAAGTCAGCGGTGCAGACTATGTCGAAACTGTCTGGGGTATCGGCTTTAAACTGACAGAGCAAAAATCTTGACGAAATCCTGACTTTTTCTTGACCACTTTCCTGACTTTTGTTTTATAAACTGGAGTCATCAAAGGAGGTAACACATTATGGACTATATTTTACAAACAAACAGTCTGACAAAAAGGTATAAAAATTTTCAGGCTCTGAACGATCTGACCATGAATGTTCCCAAAGGATCCATTTATGGATTTGTCGGGAAAAACGGTGCTGGTAAGACTACTCTGATTCGACTGATCTGCGGATTGCAGATGCCAACTTCCGGTGACTTTACCCTATACGGAATCTGCAATAACACGAAAGACATCATTAAATCCCGCCGCCGTATGGGCACTGTGGTGGAAACACCGTCTATCTATATGGATATGACGGCGGAGGAAAATCTGAAACAGCAGTATCTTGTTCTTGGTCTGCCTTCCTATGACGGTATCCCTGAACTGCTGAAGCTGGTGGGGCTGGAGAATACCGGGAAGAAGAAAGCCAGGAACTTTTCCCTGGGCATGAAACAGCGTTTGGGAATTGCCGTTGCATTGGCTGGTGATCCTGACTTTCTTGTTCTTGACGAGCCTGTAAATGGACTTGATCCACAGGGTATTGTGGAAATGCGTGAACTGATTTTGAAACTAAACCGTGAAAGGCAGATCACTGTTCTGATTTCCAGTCACATTCTGGACGAGCTTTCCCGTCTGGCTACCCATTATGGTATTATTGACAGTGGACGCATGGTAAAGGAACTGAGTGCAGAGGAATTGAATGCTGCCTGCCGGAAATGTGTTCGCATGGAAGTAAGCAGCACTACAGTACTGGCCCGTATTCTGGATTCCATGAACCTGGAATACAAGATCCTGTCCGAAACCACCGCTGATGTGTTCGCTAAAGTCAACGTGACGCAGCTGATTATGGCTCTTGAAAAGGAAAACTGCGAGGTAATGTCCATGCAGGAAAAGGATGAAAGTCTGGAGAGTTACTATATTTCTCTGGTGGGAGGTGGTTTCCATGATTAAGTGTTTCCGCGCCGAGTTGTACCGCTTGTGGAAAAGTCCTGCCTTCTGGCTCTGTCTGACAGGAATGTTAGTAACTTCAGCTGGGTTTGTGGGAATGCAGGCCACCGCTATGGATTATACCGTGCCGATCAGCCGGGTAATTTTTCTTCCCCTGACTCTCTGGGGCATGGCTTCGGCAGCTTTTGTCAGCTTTTTTCTGGGACAGGATTTTTCCGGAGGATTTGTTCGGTGCAAGCTGTTGAGCATACCCTGCCGCCGGGACTATGTTCTGGCGCAGCTGGCAGTGGCAGCGGTGGGCTGCGGAGGAATTTACCTGATAGTTGTCGGGTTTACAACGGCTTTGAGTCTGCCCCTGTTTGAAATGAATGTGAAAGCCGGGGATTTTCTTCAATTTACTCTGACAGGTCTGGGGATGAGCATGGCTCAGGGGTGTTTCTTTGCCGGCCTGACCCTGCTGTGTGCCAATCAATCCAGAGGTATCCTGGTGACTATGGCTATGGCCTTTGGAATGCTTTTACTGGCTCTGCATACCAACAGCATCCTGGTGCAGCCCCCTTACAAAAATGACGCTGTCAATTCTCACTATGTGTCAGGAATCGTACGGCAAGTGTATCTGCTTTTACATAACCTGAATCCTACCGGTCAGGCGGCTCAGCTGTCTGCCTGGCAGGTTCCTCAGCCGGAATACAGCGGACTTTGCAGTTTTCTGCTGGCTGCCATTTCTGCCGTTGTCAGCTGCCGTGGATTTGAAAATAAGGATATTCGGTAAGGAGAAAAGAAAATGGAGTATCTACTGTTAATCATTATCGGAATATTGCTTCTGATTATCTTTGTGCTTCTTGCAAAGGTCTGTTTTCTGCGTAAGTCGGCACATGAAATTGCAGATGCGTTCCGGGACAGGTTGACAACAGATACCAACACTCTTGTCAATATTTCCACTCATGATTCCTGTATGCGAAAGTTAGCGTCAGAAATCAATGTGCAGCTTCGTCTGCTCCGTAAAGAACGCCAGCGTTATCAGCAAGGGGATCTGGAACTGAAAGAAGCTGTTACTAACATCTCCCACGATCTGAGAACACCTCTCACGGCGATCAACGGTTATCTTGATTTGCTGCAGCGTGAGGAAAAGAGTAAGGATGTTCAGCGATATCTTTCCCAAATACAGAACAGAACTGAAGTTTTGAAAAATATGACCGAAGAATTATTCCGATACAGCGTTGTCACATCTTCACAGGAGCTAAAGCTGGAACGCATGGATATTGTACGGGCATTGGAGGAAAGCCTGCTGTCTTTTTATGCGGTCATGCAGGAGAAAGGAATTCAACCGGAAATCAGCTTACCGGAACAATCTGTTTTCTGTGAACTGGATGTGGGTGCGGTGAATCGTATTTTCTCCAATATCATTAGTAATGCACTGAAATATTCTGACGGTGATTTGTCGGTTATTATGACGAGCAACGGGGATATTACTTTTACCAACACAGCGCATAACCTGACCGCAGTTACAGTTGGCAGACTGTTTGACCGATTCTATACAGTAGAGGCCAGCCGCAATTCAACGGGGTTGGGATTATCTATCGCCAAGATACTGATTGAGCGTATGGGTGGAAGTATTGAAGCAGTTTACAACAATGATAAACTGCAAATTAAGATATTTTTTGCAAAATAAAATAAGCCCTGCTGTTACTCGTACTCGACTAACAGCAGGGCTTAC
The DNA here is from genome assembly GCA_026169535.1 of Blautia sp. Lineage (GTDB taxonomy): Bacteria > Bacillota > Clostridia > Lachnospirales > Lachnospiraceae > Blautia_A. Next base: position 17,221 of record JAPFCU010000025.1, on the reverse strand, counting down.
GCCCCTCAATGGTTCTATCTGCAACAGCTTATGGCTTGTTTTTTAATTTTCTTATATCGAAATAAAACAAGCCGTCACGATTGCAGTAAAATAAAATCTGGCGGACGCCATTCATTTTGAATCTGACTTCTGCATTTCCTTCCGGGTAAAGTTTTACCATTTGGATTTTATCTGAGGACAATGCTGCAATAAAAGATATATAATGTGTTTTTATCATATCGTGCTGTATATGAATGAAATATTCATCTTCAATCTGTTCGACAGTGATTTTGTGTTTTACATCTGATTCTTCTGCCTGGCAGGGTGTAAGTAATATTCCATGACAATAAATGACAGCTTCCCCCATAGTGTGAATACAGTTTCCGCACACAGGACATACATAAAATTTAGAACGCATCATATTTGCGGAAATATTGCTGTTTTGTACAGTACTTCCCGAAAAAAGTTCTGCAACAGATACGTTGAAAATTTGTGCCAGTGATTCCAATAGAGAAATATCAGGATATCCTTTGGCGGTTTCCCATTTGGAAACTGTTTTGTCAGATACACATAGTTTTTCTGCAAGTTCAGCTTGTGTTAAATGGCTGTTTTCTCGTAATTGTCGGATTATAGCTCCTGTAATATATTGATTCATCGTTTATCCCTCCTTGAAAAAAGTATAGATGAGAATGATCAATTTGTATACCTACGTAAAGTAGAGATGTTTGCAATTATTTAAATTAATACTTATGAGTCTGCAGGAGTGTTATATCTTGCGTAAGGGCAGATTGGAAATTTTGTGATTTTTATGACTTTTTGCTTTTGTTTCAAGAAACAATTGAGTAATCTTGATATTTCACATATAATACGAGTAAAGATATCGCCTTATTTTTACGAAGGGAGAGAAAATTATGGAGCGTTTTAAAAAAATATACAAGCAAGGAACTATTGAGGTAATTGAAATTTGGGTTGATACACAAACAGGTGTAAATTATGTTTTTCATAGAAATGGAAATGCATCAGGTTTTACGCCATTGCTTGATAAAGATGGAAAACCTGTGGTAAGTCAGTAAAAAAGAAACTAAAATTCCCCCATCCCCATAAACAGAAATTGAAGTTTAAGGAAGATTTGATTATAATAGAAAAAGAATAATCGAAGAAAGGGTGGTATTGGAATGAACTATATGGTTTCAGTGATCGGGAATGTGCTTGGCGTTCTTTATCAGAACTGCGGTGCATCGCTGGTAATCGCCGTTCTTTTTATGAGCGTATACATGCAGATAAAGAAAAAAGGCACGGAAGCGGTGATACGGACCTGGGTACAGGAATTTCGAACCAACAGGCAGTTTCGTAGAGAATTTCTCCTGGTATTTTATGGATGCCTGGTTCTGTTCCGGACACTTTTCTGCAGGACCATCTGGGGAAATCCCCTGGACAGTGTTCTGGGAATCTGGGGATTACATAAGGCGGATGGAAGTATTTATACAGAAAATGTGGAGAATCTTATTATGTTTCTGCCGCTGCTTCCTCTTTTGTACTGGGTATGGGAACATAAGACAGATTACAGGAAGAAAAAGGTACAGGAGGTTCTGCTGAACAGTCTCTGGATTGGTTTCTTTTGTTCGTTGTGTATCGAGAGCTGTCAGCTTTTTCTGAAAATTGGAACTTTTCAGCTTACAGATCTGTTTTTTAACAGCCTTGGAGGTGTGCTGGGCGGTGTTCTTTACTGGGGCTTTGACCGAAGCAGGAAATATGTTGTGAAAAATGTCAGAGAATTTGGCGGCTGGGATGTGGAACCATGGAAGGGATATTCCGAGGTGGACGGAGAGAGTAGAAAAGCGGAGAAACCTGGAGTTCCAGAAAAGAAGCCGGCAGAGAAAATACTGGTGACAGAGGAGATGGCGCCAGGAGAACCGTCTGTGGAAAGCAGTACGGATATAGACTATCAGGCGATAGAAGCTGTTGTCCGTAAAGCCGGTGAGAAGCTGAGAAATGCAAAGCTATCAAAGGAAACAATCCATAAAAAAGAAGGACTTGCCAATTTTTGTACGGATTTTGACACAGAGATCCAGCGTTTTCTGATTCGTGAGTTGAGTGCGATCCTGCCGGGAGCTGTTTTTTTTGGTGAAGAGGATACAGAGGGAAATCAGGGAGCGGGAGCTTCCGGAGAATATACGTTTTATATTGATCCTATAGACGGAACCACAAACTTTATGTTTGAGTATCATTTCAGCTGTATTTCTGTGGGTCTGGCACATCATGGAAAAATAGAAGCGGGCTTTGTATACGATCCTTATATGAATGAGATGTATATGGGAATCCGTGACAAGGGAAGTACTCTGAACGGACAGAAGCTGCAAATGGAAAATATTTCTGTTACAGAAGGAATTGCAGCTTTTGGATGTGCAAGATATAATGAAGATAAAATTGATATTCTTTTTCAGACAGTGCAGGAACTTTATATGAGAAGTCTCTGCATTCGGAGCGGAGGATCTGCTGCACTGGATCTGTGCAGAATCGCTTCAGGAAGAAACGCAGTTTATCTGGAAATGAAGCTTAATCCATACGATTTTGCAGCGGCTTCGTTGATCATTGAGGAGGCCGGAGGAATGGTTGGACAAATAGACGGGACTTCCATTACGCTGGATCAGCCCTGTTCCATGCTGGCAGGAACAAAAAAAGCAGTGGAGGAAACCAGAGAACTTCTGCCGCATTGATATCAGAAAGGTGATTTAATGACAAAAAAACAGAAATTCGGGATGAGTACAGCCGTAGCAGGCATGGTACTGACAGGACTTGTTTTCAGTCCCGTTCAGGCAAAAACTCAAAAATACACGAATACAGATTTTGCCATGAATACGGTTGTTTCGGAAACTTTGTATACAAAGGGAAAAGATCTGAATCCTTCCATCGGGAAGCTTCTTAAAAAAACGGAAGACGAGATTCTTTCATGGACAGAGGAAGACTCTCAGATCGCGCAGGTGAATCATGCCGGAGGGGAAACTGTTGAGATTTCTGCCGAACTTGCTGATTATCTGCGAAAAATACAGCAGCTTGCAGAAGATTCACAGGGCGCTTTTGATCCGACACTTGGCAAGGTGATACGTCTCTGGGACATTGGAGGAGAAAATGCAGGGATTCCTCAAACGGGAGAATTAGAATCGCTTCTGAAAGAAATCGGATATGAAAAGCTGGAACTTGATGGAAATAAAGTTACATTAAAAGACGACGCTACCATTGATCTGGGGGCAGCAGGAAAAGGGATCGGCTGTGATCTGGTCATGGACTTTTTAGAACAGGATAAGGATGTTTCCGGTATGATCCTGAATCTGGGCGGAAGCAGCGTGATGGCTTACGGAGAAAAGCCGGATCAGTCAGACTGGAGGGTGGCAATACGGGATCCAAGGGAACCGGAGGGAGACTACCTGGGAGCCGTTACTTTGAAGGGCGGAGAATTTCTTTCCACATCAGGGGATTACGAAAGATATTTTATGGAAGATGGAAAAAGATATCATCATATTCTTGATCCGGAAACCGGTTACCCTGTATGGAATGGTCTTACTTCCGTAACAGTTGTCTGTGACAGCGGACTTTTTGCAGATGGACTTTCTACAGCGTGCTTTGTGCTGGGAAAAGAAAAAGCTCTGCCTCTTCTGGAGAAATATGGAGCAGCTGCAGCTTTTGTAGATGAGGATCATAAGGTATATCTTACAGAAGGAATGAAAGAGCGCTTTGAACTTCTGAAGAATACTTATGAAACAGAAATATTGAAATAGAAAAAAGAAAGGATACGCCTTTTTCTTTACAGGCGTATCCTTTTTGTGATTTCTCCGGTAAGAAATCCGATCAGAAGTCCGGTTGCAACTCCGGAGATCAGAAGAACCGGAGCATAATAAAGAAGGCTGGTGTTTTCCACAATAAGAGAGGCAACAATCAGCTGTCCGATATTATGGGAAACCCCTCCGGCAACACTGACTCCAAGGATGCTGAAACTGGAAAATCTTTTCATGAGGGTCATGACTGTGAGACTTAATGCGGCTCCTGCCAGACTGTAGAGGATGCTAAACATATTTCCAAAAAGGAAGCCGATCACCAGGATCCTTACTGTGGAAACCAGGGCGGCTTCCTTCCAGGAATATTTTTCCAGGATAAAAAGAACGGCAAGATTGGCCAGCCCCAGCTTCATGCCGGGTATTCCTGCAAAAAATGGGATCAGGGATTCCACATATCCGAAGATAATGGCGATTGCAGCAAAAAGTCCCAGATATGCTGTTTTTTTATGGTTCATAATTTATACTGCCGTATCAAATTCCGAAGAGATATCTTCAGAGCCTGCGGCTTTTACTCCTTCTATTACTACTTTGTTGGGAAGGCAGACGATTGTTCCGCCGGAACTTCCCACGGCTTTTTGTTTTATACAGAGATGATCCGGACAGTCAGCTTCAGTCATTTTTATTTGTCCGTCTCTGATCTCACAGACATTGGTCTCTCCGATGGAGATTACCTGATCCTGAGAAAGAGAGTAGGTTCCGTACTCTTCTCCATTTACCGTGATCCTTACAGAACCGTAGTCGCCTTTTCGGAGCAGGAACATAACACCCCACAGGAGCAGAGCTGCAGCAAGGATGGAGGTAATAAAGATAAGTTCCTTTTTTTTCAAATCAGAGTCCTTTCTTTTATAAAAGTGGATATGCCGACATCCAAAGAGAATGTAAGCCTGTTTCCATAGTTCGAAGCTAATCATAGCATAAGGGGAAAAATCTGACAAGCCTGAGAAAATCATTGTTTTCCCTTTGAGAAAGTGATAGAATAGAATAGATTTATTATATTAACAAGATTACGGAAGATTCCGTAGAACACATTTTTATAGAATAAAACAAACAGGAGTATATTTATGAACGTGTTTTCAAAAGTATTCGGAACGCACAGCCAGCGTGAAGTCAAGCGTATCATGCCGCTTGTAGAAAAAACAGAGGCACTGCGTCCGGAGATGCAGAAATTAACTGATGAGGAACTGAGAGACAAAACAAGAGAATATAAGAAGCGTCTGGAAGAGGGAGCAACCCTTGATGATCTGCTGCCAGAGGCTTTTGCAACTGTACGTGAAGCTGCAAAACGTGTTCTTGGAATGGAGCATTACCGTGTACAGATCATCGGCGGTATCATCCTTCATCAGGGACGTATTGCAGAGATGAAAACCGGTGAAGGTAAGACTCTGGTATCTACTCTTCCGGCATATCTGAACGCACTGGAAGGCAGAGGTGTCCATATTGTTACTGTCAATGACTATCTGGCAAAGCGTGATGCCGAGTGGATGGGTAAGGTTCATGAGTTCCTTGGACTGACAGTAGGCGTAGTTCTGAATGATATGAAGCCGGAGGAACGCCGTGCGGCCTATGGATGTGATATTACCTATGTGACAAATAATGAGCTGGGATTTGATTACCTGCGTGACAATATGGTCATTTATAAAGAGCAGCTGGTGCAGAGAGATCTTCACTACTGTATCATCGATGAGGTTGACTCCGTACTTATTGACGAGGCACGTACACCGCTGATCATTTCCGGACAGAGCGGCAAATCCACCAAGCTTTATGAGGTCTGTGATATTCTGGCACAGCAGCTGGAGCGTGGTGAGGCCAGCCATGAGATGACCAAGATGGCAGCTATTATGGGTGAAGAGGTCATTGAGACCGGAGATTTTGTAGTAAACGAAAAGGATAAGATTGTAAACCTTACAGAGCGTGGTGTAAAAAAGGTTGAGAAATTCTTTAATATCGAAAACCTTGCAGATCCGGAAAACCTGGAGATCCAGCATAACGTTATTCTGGCACTCCGTGCTCATAACCTGATGCACAAAGATCAGGATTATGTAGTAAAAGATGATGAGATTCTGATCGTAGATGAATTTACCGGACGTATCATGCCGGGACGCCGTTATTCTGACGGACTCCATCAGGCTATTGAAGCTAAGGAGCATGTAAAGGTAAAACGTGAGAGCAAGACACTTGCCACCATTACTTTCCAGAACTTCTTTAATAAATATGACAAAAAAGGCGGTATGACTGGTACTGCCCTTACTGAGGAAAAAGAGTTCCGAGATATCTACGGAATGGACGTTGTGGAGATTCCTACCAACAGACCTGTACAGCGTAAAGACCTGGAAGATGCTGTATATATGACAAAGAAAGAAAAGTTCAACGCAGTTGTTGAGGCTGTAAAGGAAGCTCATGAGAGACAGCAGCCGGTTCTGGTTGGTACGATTACCATCGAAACATCAGAGCTTCTCAGCAAGATGCTTCGCCGTCAGGGAATCCAGCATAATGTTCTGAATGCGAAATTCCATGAACTGGAGGCTGAAATCGTTGCTCAGGCAGGTCAGGCCGGAGCAGTTACCATTGCGACCAACATGGCAGGTCGTGGTACGGATATTAAACTGGATGACGTGGCAAGAGAAGCCGGCGGTCTGAAGATTATTGGTACAGAGCGTCATGAGTCCAGACGTATTGATAACCAGCTTCGTGGACGTTCCGGACGTCAGGGAGATCCGGGTGAATCCCGCTTCTATATTTCTCTGGAGGACGATTTGATGCGTCTCTTTGGTTCTGAGCGTTTGATGAAGATATTTACTTCTCTTGGAGTTGCTGAGAATGAGCAGATCGAGCATAAGATGCTTTCCAACGCGATCCAGAAAGCACAGGAGAAGATTGAGTTCAATAACTTTGGTATTCGTAAAAATCTTCTTGATTACGACCAGGTAAACAACGAACAGCGTGAGATCATTTACAAAGAGCGTCGTCAGGTTCTGGATGGAGAGAACATGCGTGATTCCATTTATAAGATGATCACTGATATTGTGGATAATACAGTGGACAGATGCTTCTCAGATGATGTAGATGCTGTTGAGTGGAATCTTGAAGAATTTAACACAATCCTTCTTCCGATTATTCCTATCCAGGCTCTTACTGAAGAAAAGGTAAAGGGAAAGAAGAAAAATGAGATGAAGCATATCCTTAAGGAAGAAGCTGTGAAGCTTTATGAGACCAAGGAATCTGAATTCCCGGAACCGGAGCAGCTGCGTGAGCTGGAACGAGTAGTTCTTCTGAAGTGCATTGACAGTAAGTGGATGGATCATATCGACGATATGGAAATCCTCCGTCAGGGTATCGGACTGGTTGGCTACGGACAGAGAGATCCGGTTGTTGAGTATAAGATGAGCGCTTATGATATGTTCAATGAGATGACCAACTCCATTCAGGAGGATACAGTACGTATGCTGTATCATGTTCATGTAGAGCAGAAGATCGAGCGTGAGCAGGTTGCCAAGGTTACCGGAACCAACAAGGATGATTCCAGTGTTCGTAAGCCTGTTCAGAGAAAAGAAGAAAAGGTTTATCCGAATGATCCATGTCCGTGCGGAAGCGGCAAGAAATACAAACAGTGCTGCGGACGTAAGGCAATGAAAGCATAAAACAGAAGGGCTGTCAGAAATTCACTGAAAAAGAGAATCTGGCAGCCCTCTTTTGTTTTTCAAGGACTGAAGGAGTTTGAGTCGGACTTGTCCGCTTTGCTTATGACAGGAGATTTGATATTATGATAAAAATTGACTTGATTACCGGCTTTTTGGGAGCGGGAAAAACAACTTTTATAAAAAAGTACGCCTCCTATCTTTTAAAACAGGGACAGAACATCGGAATCATAGAAAATGATTTTGGTGCAGTGAATGTGGATATGATGCTTTTAAAGGAACTGGAAGGAGAAAACTGTGAGCTGGAAATGATCGCAGGAGGATGTGACAGAGAGACACACAGAAGAAGATTTAAAACAAAACTGATTGCCATGGGAATGTGCGGATATGACAGGGTGATCGTTGAGCCTTCCGGGATCTTTGACGTAGATGAGTTTTTTGATACACTTTATGAGGAGCCGCTGGATCGCTGGTATGAGATTGGGAATGTGATCGCAGTGGTAGATGGGGGACTGGAAGAAAAGCTTTCGGATCAGGCAGAATATCTGCTGGCATCAGAGGCGGCGTCCGCAGGCTGTGTGGTTTTGAGCAGGTGCGATGAGGTTTCAGAAGAACAAAAAAGAGCAGTGACAGAGCATCTGGAGCGGGCAATAGAAAATGTCCGCTGCAGACGAACTTTTGAGGGAGAGATTCTTTCAAAAAACTGGGAAAAACTGACCGATCAGGATTATGACCGGCTGCTGAAGTGCGGATACCACTCCATAGCCTACGAAAAAAAGCACTTTTCAGAAGAGAAATTTACTTCCCTTTACTTTATGAACCTTGTATTTCCGGCAGAAGAGCTGGCTTACAGGGCGGAAAAGATCATGGCTGACCCGGAATGCGGTTCTGTTTTTCGAATCAAAGGATTTGGCAAAAACAGGGAGGGACAGTGGACGGAACTGAACGCCGCCCGTGGAAAAGTCACTCTCCGGCCGATAAGTGAAGGCCAGGAAGTTCTGATCGTTATCGGTGAGAACCCTGTAAAAGAAAAAATCGAAGCATATTTTGCAGAATGAGAGTTCAGAGATACCTGTTTTTATGAATAGAAGTTAATTTTTTTGCTTTTTACTTAACATCTGTTCAGTTGTGAGAAGATGTTCTCTCTGCTATGATAAAAGAAGCAGAGGCCGATGCGGAAAAAAGCAAAGGAGATTATTTTATGAGAATCGGTGAGGTTATCAGAACATACAGAAAAAGCAGAAATCTGACGCAGGAGGAAATGGCGAGACGCCTTGGTGTGACGGCTCCGGCAGTGAATAAATGGGAGAACAATGTCTCTCTGCCGGATATTACGCTTCTTGCCCCAATTGCAAGGGTGCTGGAGACAACGCCGGATACGCTGCTGTCTTTCCGGGAGGAGCTTGCACAGGAAGAGGTTCGTGCGATCGTTCTGGAAGCAGAAGGAAAATTTCAAAAGAGCAGTTTTGCGGAAGCTTTTGATTTTTGCAGGAAAAAAATCTGTCAGTATCCCGGCTGCAGCAGACTGATCCTTCATCTTGCCATGACACTGGATGGATGGAGGATCCTGAAAGGGACTTCAGATCCGGAAAAAATGAAAGAATATGACCGGGAGATTCTGGGATGGTATAAGCAGGCGCTGGAAAGTGAAGATTCTGAGATCCGGGAACGGGCGGCTGATGCACTGTTCAGTTATTATTACCGTAATGAGGATTATGAGAAAGCAGAAGCCTGTCTGAAATATTTTTCCCGGATGGACCCGGTGAAAAAGATCCATAAGGCACAGCTCTGTGAAATAAAGGGAGACCGAAATAGTGCTTTTAAAGAATATGAAGAACTGCTTTTTCAGACAAATAACGTAGCGGAAATGGCACTGGGCGGTATATTTATGCTGGCAGAAAAGGACGGAGACTTTCAGAAAGCCAGAAGGATCACAGAAAAAATGACAGGGCTTGCAGAGCTTTTTGAATCTGGAGAATATCATAAGATCTCCGCACAGCTGCAGATTCCCCTGATGGAAAAAGACAGGGAAAAAGTCAGAGAATACATGAAAAAATTAACAGATGCCGTAGAGGAAATGGATGCATACAGACATTCGGAGCTCTATGAACATATGGAATTTAAGGAATTGAGTCCTGAATTTGTGGAACAAATGAAGACCACTCTGTCCGAGAGCTTCCGAAAGGATCCGGTATACGGCTTCGTATTTGAGGAGGAATAACCGTGGGAAAACACACAAAAATTTTATTTACAGATCTGGATGGTACGCTTTTAAACGATCAGAAGGAAGTAACTGCAGGAAATCAGGCTGCTATTGACCGGGCGCTGGAACAGGGGCATAAGATTGTGGTAACAACAGGAAGACCCCTTGCCAGCGGCGTTCATATTGCGGAACGGATCGGGCTTACCAGGGAAGGCTGCTATGTGATCGCATTTAACGGCGGTCAGATTTATGATCCTTTTCATAAAAAGACCATTTACGGAAAAACAATTTCAACAGAAGTGGCAAAGCCTTTATTTCAGGAAGCATTGAACAGAGGACTTCATGTGCAGTCCTATTCTGATACCAGTGTGCTCGCAATGGAGGATCGCCCGGAGCTGCATTATTATATAGACAGATCCACCGTTCCTTACGAGATCGTGCCGGATGTGGATGCGGCATTTCCTTTTGATCCATACAAGATCCTTCTGGTAGGGCTGGACAATCGCCCGGAACTGGAAAAATACCAGAGAGAATGTGTGGATCCGCTGAAGGGAACGGTGCGAAGCTTTTTTTCTACAGAGTATTATCTGGAGATTGCACCAGAGGGTGTATCAAAAGGATTTGCAGTAAAATGGATGTGTGATCATCTGGGTATCCCGCTGGAAAATTCTGTGGCTGCCGGGGATGCTCCTAATGATGTGGAAATGCTCCAGGCGGCCCATGTGGGAGCAGTTATGTGTAACGCCTATGAAGGTATGGCTGAGCATGGCAATTATGTGACTGAACGGGATAATAACCATGACGGAGTTGCAGAAATTATTGAACATTTTCTGCTGAACGCATAAGGAGATTTTGAACAGGAGGAAAATATGGATCTGAAAACCCTGAAATCTGTTCTGGAAATAGGAGAGACTATTGCAGTAGAATTTAAACGATGTGGAAATGGAATTGAATCAGATACATATGAAAGTGTCTGTTCTTTTCTTAACCGATTTGGTGGAGATATTTTTCTGGGGGTACTGGATGACGGAACTGTTTGCGGTATCTCGCAAAATGCAGCTCAGGATATGATAAAAAATTTTATCAGTGTGATTGGAAATCCGTCGATGATTTGACAGATTTAAGGCTTGATCTGCTTTCGAAAATACGTTTGATGGCAAAAATCATGCGGGCGGCAATCATCCATGGGTATCAATGAGTGATATGGAATTGCTGAAAAGCGCAGGACTATATGGACGTGATATGGTAACGGGGGAAGAAGGATTTAATCTTGCGGCAATTATGTTATTGGGAAAGGATGATGTGATATTAAATATATCTCCGGCTTATGTGACAGATGCAATTGTACGTAAAGTGAATAAAGATCGTTACGATGACAGAGAAATTATTAAAACGAATCTGATAGAGAGTTATGAACAATTGCTGGAATTTGGAAAAAAGCATCTTCCGGATAAATTTTTTCTTGAAGATACGGTTAATATAAGTCTCAGGAATATTATTATCCGTGAAGCGGCTGCAAATACTCTGATGCATCGAGAATATTCCAGCACCTATACAGCAAAATTTGTTTAAATATTCAACTCTGTATTCAGGAAAACAGCCGGAGTTTAAAGAAGGTGATGTATTCCGGATAATTGTTCCACTGGATGAAGCTTATTCGTTTGATATTGCCGCAAAGCAAAGAAATGCCGATAAAGTGTCAGAGAGTGCCGATAAAGTGATAGAGAGTGCCGATAAAGCGTCAGAGAGTGCCGATAAAGTGATAGAGAGTGCCGATAAAACTGTTTATAAAGATTTTTTGATTCCGGATAAAAATGGAAAATCATCGATATCGATAGAGAAAGAAACATGGACGGATCAGGAAAAAATTCTTATGGCTTATCTTTGTGAATATGATAAAATTACGTCCGGAAAAGCAGGAGAATTGTTAGGCATAAAACAAAGAAGAGCAAGAGCCATTTTAAAAGAAATGGCAGACCGAAATATTTTATCAAAACAGGGTGCTTACAGAAATACTGAATATATCCTGAAAAAAGGTGATGAGTGATATTAGCGAAAATCATGTATATATAGCCATTGATCTGAAGTCCTTTTATGCTTCCGTGGAATGCCGGGAGAGAGGACTGGATCCCATGAAAACAAATCTTGTGGTGGCAGATGCCAGCCGTACGGAAAAAACTATCTGTCTGGCAGTATCTCCATCCATGAAGGCATATGGTATCCCGGGCCGTCCCAGACTTTTTGAGGTGGTACAGAAAGTAAAAGAAGTCAATGCCAGAAGGAAAAAGCTTGCTCCGGGAGGAGAATTTTCCGGTTCTTCTTATATGGCAGAGGATCTGGAGCGTTATCCGGAGCTGGAGGTCAGTTATATTGCCGCTCCGCCCCGGATGGCTTTTTATATGGAATACAGTACCCGGATCGTAGACATTTACCTGAAATATATTGCAATGGAGGATATCCATATTTATTCCATCGACGAGGTTTTTATTGATGCCACACATTATCTGAAAAGCTACGGCCTTACCGCCCGGGAGCTTGCCATGAAGATGATCCGTGATGTTTTGCAGACAACGGGGATCACGGCAACGGCAGGGATAGGCACAAATCTTTATCTTTGTAAGATTGCCATGGATATTGTGGCAAAGCATATCCAACCGGATGAGTATGGAGTGCGGATCGCAGAGCTTGATGAAATGTCCTACCGGAGACTTTTATGGGATCACCAGCCTCTGACGGATTTCTGGCGTGTGGGAAAGGGTTATGAGAAAAAACTGAAAGCCAATGGTATGTTTACCATGGGAGATATTGCCAGATGCTCCCTGGGCGGCCCGGGAGATTTTTATAATGAAGATCTTCTTTATGAGCTTTTTGGGATTAATGCAGAGCTTCTGATCGATCATGCATGGGGCTGGGAACCCTGTACGATCGCAGATATCAAGAAATATAAACCGTCCACCAACAGCATCGGATCAGGACAGGTGCTGCCATGCCCCTATACCTTTGAGCAGGCGCGTCTGGTAATCCGGGAAATGACGGATCTTCTTGTTCTTGATCTGGTGGATAAGCGTCTGGTTACAGATCAGCTGACACTGACAGTAGGGTATGATATCGAAAATCTGACAGATGACAGTCGGAAAAAAGATTATAAGGGTGAGATAAAGGTAGACCGCTATGGCAGAAAAATCCCCAGACATGCCCACGGAACGGTTAATCTGGACAGTCAGACCTCTTCCACCAAGAAGATCACCGACGCAGTGATGGGGCTTTATGACCGGATCATGGACAAAAAACTCCTGATCCGCCGGATGTATCTGGCAGCCAATAAGGTAGTGCCGGAAAACGCAGTAAAACAAAAGGAAAGCTTTGAGCAGCTGGATCTTTTTACGGACTATGAAGCTCTGGAAAAGCAGAGACAAAAAGAAAAGGAGCTTCTGGAGAGAGAACGTAAGATGCAGCAGGCGATGCTGGATATCAAGAAAAAATTTGGAAAGAATGCTATATTAAAAGGGATGAATCTGCAGGAAGGCGCTACAGCGAAAGACCGTAATTCCAGGATTGGAGGGCATAAAGCATAAAGATGAAGAATTATTTTGGAGAAAGTCATAAATATGATGATATTATCCATCTGCCTCATCATGTGTCAGATAAGAGGCCGCAGATGCCTGTTCTGGACCGGGCAGCTCAGTTTGCACCGTTTGCCGCTCTGACAGGCTACGGAGAGGCGGTAAAGGAAACGGCAAGGCTGACAGAACGCAGGATTCAGCTGGATGAGGAGACTTTGGATATTCTGAACCGGCGTCTGGAATTTATCAAAAAGCATATCAGTGAGCAGCCGGAGGTTTCCGTCTGCTTTTTTCGCCCGGATCCCCGCAAGGATGGCGGCGCATATGTGACGGTAAGCGGAACTGTAAAAAAACTGGATGAGTTCCGTCACAGGCTGGTCCTTGCAGATGAAACCGAAATTCCTTTTGAGGATCTGTGGGAAATCGTATTTATGGATACCGCCCCTTGACCATAAAAGGAGGATGGCGGTACAATAGGATATAAATTATAATCCAAGGAGGAAACTGCAATGTTGGAGATTGGAACAAAGGCGCCGGATTTTGCGCTTCCGGATCAGAACGGTGACATGCATACACTGGAAGAATACAGAGGAAAAAAAGTTATCTTATATTTTTATCCCAGAGACAATACACCGGGATGCAGTAAGCAGGCCTGTGGATTTGGAGAACTTTATCCTCAGTTTACAGAAAAGGGAGCGGTTGTACTGGGAGTCAGCAAGGACAGCGTAGCTTCCCATAAAAAATTTGAGGGAAAATATAATCTGCCGTTTACACTTCTTTCTGATACAGAGCTTACCTGCATACAGGCATATGATGTGTGGAAAGAAAAGAATATGTACGGCAAAAAAACCATGGGCGTCGTACGTACCACCTACCTTATTGATGAAGAAGGTGTGATCGTTAAGGCTTTTGGAAAGGTAAAGGCTGCAGAAAATCCGGCACAGATGCTGGGAGAGCTTTCTTAAATGAAAATTATCATATCACCTGCAAAAAAAATGAATGTGGATACTGATACCTATAGGGTGGAAGGACTTCCGGTATTTCTGGAGGATACGAAAATTCTTATGAAAGAGATCCAAAAGCTTGGCTTTTCCGATGCTCAGTCATTATGGAAATGCAATGACAAGCTGGCAGAACTGAATTATTTTCGTTTTCAGGAAATGGATCTGGAGAGAAATCTTACGCCGGCAGTTCTGACTTATGAAGGTCTTCAGTACCAGCATATGGCTCCTGAGGTTTTTTCAGAGGGAGCGCTTACATATATTCAAAAAAATCTACGAATCCTTTCGGGGTTCTATGGAGTTCTGAAGCCGTTTGACGGTGTGACGCCCTACCGTCTGGAAATGCAGGCAAAGCTGTCCGTACAGGGAAAAAAAGACCTTTATGATTTCTGGGGAGAACGGCTGTACAGAGAGCTGACTGACGGAGATCATCTGATCCTGAATCTTGCATCCAAAGAATATGCAAAGGCGGTAGAAAAATATCTGACTCCGGAGGACCGTTTTATCACAGTGGAGTTTGGAGAACGGAAGGATGGAAAAGTAAAGCAGAAAGCCACTCTGGCAAAAATGGCAAGAGGCGAAATGGTTCGTTTTATGGCAGAAAATAACATTCAGGATCCAGAGGAGATCAAGGCTTTTCATGAACTGGGATTTTCCTTTGAAGGAATGCTGTCTGATGAGAAGAAATTTGTTTTTATCCTGTGATTTTTCCGCGGGATAAGATAATCGTTAAAAAAATAAATTACCCGTTTCATTTCGTATGCTTTTGATGTAAAATAGAGGTAGTGTTGAATCAGGACGCTGTGAATAAAATAAACAGCAGCCAATAAACAGTTGAAGGAGAGAAACCATTATGATTAATTGGAAAAATTTTGACAGTCTTGCTTCCTATAAAGAGATTGCTGACGTAGAGCGTGTGAACCTTGCAGAAGCAATGACAGGTGCAAATGGAGCAGAGCGTGTAAAAAAATACAGTGTTCCTATGGCAGCAGGCATGGCTTATAATTATGCTGCCAAGCAGGTAGATGAAAATGTTCTGTCAGCTCTTGAGAAGCTTGCAGAGGAAGCACAGCTTACAGAGAAATACAAAGCCCTGTATAATGGTGAGGTCATTAATACAGGTGAGAAACGTCTTGTCCTTCATCAGCTTACCCGCGGACAGCTGGGCGATGCAGTTGTTGCTGATGGTGTAGATAAGCGGGCTTTTTATGTGGAACAGCAGGATAAGATTGCAGAATTTGCCAATAAGGTTCATGCGGGAGAGATCACAAATGCCGCAGGAGAGAAATTTACAACTGTTGTTCAGATCGGTATCGGCGGAAGTGATCTTGGTCCTCGGGCAATGTATCTTGCATTGGAAAACTGGGCTAAGAAAAACAATACATTTAAAATGGAAGCAAAATTTATCAGCAACGTAGATCCGGATGATGCGGCAGCAGTACTGAATTCTATTGACGTTGCACATTCTATTTTTGTACTTGTTTCCAAATCAGGAACTACTCTGGAGACTCTTACTAACGAGTCCTTTGTGAAAGACGCACTGAAGAATGCTGGTCTGGATGCATCCAGACATATGATCGCAGTTACCAGCGAGACTTCGCCTCTGGCAAAGAGCGACGACTATCTGGCAGCTTTCTTTATGGATGATTATATCGGAGGACGTTTTTCTTCCACATCTGCAGTTGGAGGCGCAGTATTATCTCTGGCATTTGGGCCGGAAGTATTTGCACAGTTCCTGGAAGGGGCAGCAGAGGAAGACAAGCTTGCCATGAATACAGATCTTCGTGAGAATCCGGATATGCTGGATGCTCTGATCGGTGTATACGAGCGCAACGTACTTGGATATCCGGCGACTACAGTGCTTCCGTACTCTCAGGCACTGAGCCGTTTCCCGGCACACCTGCAGCAGCTTGACATGGAATCCAATGGTAAATCTGTAAACCGTTTTGGCGAGCCGGTAGATTATGTGACCGGTCCGGTGATCTTTGGTGAGCCAGGAACCAATGGACAGCATTCCTTCTATCAGCTTCTTCATCAGGGAACAGATATCATACCGCTTCAGTTTGTTGGATTTAAAAACAGCCAGATCGGTACAGATGTTGTGATCCAGGGAAGCACAAGCCAGCAGAAGCTCTGTGCAAACGTAGTGGCTCAGATCGTTGCTTTTGCATGCGGCAAGGCAGATGAGAACCGCAACAAAAACTTTGAGGGCGGACGCCCGTCCAGTATTATTGTGGGCGAGTCTCTGACACCTCAGGCTCTTGGAGCACTTCTGGCACACTTTGAGAACAAGATCATGTTCCAGGGATTTGTATGGAATGTAAACAGTTTTGATCAGGAGGGCGTACAGTTGGGCAAAGTTCTTGCAAAACGTGTTCTTGCACATGAGACCGACGGAGCTTTAAAGGAGTTCAGTGATCTTCTGAACATCTGATTGAAACAGTCATTAACCTAAAATTTGATTTGATAAAAAACAGGCAGAGGCAGTTTGAATGTGTAGGGGCACAGGATACTGTCTCTGCCTGCTTTTACCGCTCAGGGCAACCGCATAAAAATATCCATTTAGAGAAATATTTCCCTAGATGGATATTTTTAAATGTTTTCCACAATTTTCTCAAAAATCAATTCCTGTGGGAACACTGCTGGCACAGACCTGGAATACAGAACTTCTGGAAGAAGTAGGGCAAGCGGTAGCTGTGGAAATGCAGGAATTTGGCGTTGCCTGGTGGCTGGCTCCTGGAATGAATGTTCACAGAAATCCATTGTGTGGAAGAAACTTTGAATATTATTCGGAAGATCCTCTGGTTAGCGGCAAGATGGCAACGGCAATCACCCGGGGAGTTCAGTCAAAAGAAGGAGTGGGAAACACCATCAAACATTTTGCCTGCAACAGTCAGGAAGATAACCGTATGGGTTCCAACAGTATTTTGTCAGAACGTACTTTAAGAGAAATCTATCTGAGAGGATTTGAAATTGCAGTGAAAACATCTCAGCCTATGGCAATTAT
>JAPFCU010000055.1 GCA_026169535.1 Blautia sp. | reverse complement strand
TGCTGCTTTCTTTATGAGTGAAATACTATCTGCCGGACGCAGTGCCAGAGGAGAAATGTTTGACTATCGGTTCTATAAGAATCTGACAGAAATAAGAAGAGGAGAGAAGCTGATATACAGGGACAATACTCAGTATGTACCGTCTCAGATGCCTATGGGTGAACTCGGAATTTATGAAGGATATACCCATATGCTGAACATTTTTGTTACAAGGCCTGCGTATGCAGAGGAGTTTGTAAAGCTTGCCAGAGGTGTTCTGGATTCACAGGAACCAATAGAAGCTGGGATTACAAAATTAGAAGACGGTGATTATGTGATCCGGGCATTAGGATACAGGGCACAAAGTCTGGAAAAAATATCGGAGTTGCTGCTTCAGGATTTAGGAAAAATACATGACAAAATAAATTATATGGATCAGCCCCCTCTAAAATCTCTTGTTCACAACATCACTTTAATGTGATATAATAATCGCGATTATTTTTTAGGAGGGGAAAGCAGTGAAAGAAAGAGAAACTTTTGGTTCGAGACTTGGTTTTATCCTGGTGTCTGCAGGGTGTGCCATTGGTCTTGGAAATGTATGGAAATTTCCATATATGGCAGGACAATACGGAGGGGCAGCATTTGTCCTGATTTATCTGGCATTTCTTGTGGTGCTGGGGCTTCCGATTCTTGTCAGCGAGTTTGCTGTAGGCCGCGCCAGCAGAAAAAGTACAGCAAAAGCATTTCATGAACTGGAACCACAGGGATCTAATTTCCATAAATACAGCTACATGGGAATGATTGGTAATTACATGCTGATGATGTTTTATACTATGGTTGCAGGATGGACCATGTATTATTGCTATGTAATGGCAACAGGAAAACTTGCAGGTGCTGACACAGAGCATGTGACAGAGTTCTTTGGAAATTTCCAGCAGTCTACAGGCACGATGACCTTTTGGATGATACTGGCAGTTCTTTTGTCATTTGGAATTTGTTCTTTGGGCCTTCAGAATGGTGTAGAAAGAATCACCAAGGTTATGATGTTATGCCTTCTGGCATTGATTGTAGTGCTGGCAGTTCATTCAGCGACGTTGGACGGCGCTATGGAGGGAATTAAATTTTATCTGGTACCGAATTTTGAGAATATAAAAAAGGCAGGTATCGGAAATGTTATTTTTGGTGCTATGTCTCAGGCATTTTTTACCCTGAGTATTGGAATTGGCGCTATGGAAATTTTTGGAAGCTACATGAAAAAAGATCTGACTCTCGCAGGAGAGAGCCTGAACATCCTTGTTCTGGATACATTTGTTGCATTAATGGCAGGTATGATCATTATTCCGGCATGTTTTGCTTTTGGAGTGGAACCGGGAGCTGGTCCGGGTCTGGTGTTTATTACGCTTCCAAATGTATTTAATCAGATGATGGGCGGAAGAATCTGGGGAGCGTTGTTCTTCCTGTTCATGTCATTTGCCGCATTGTCTACAGTAATTGCGGTATTTGAAAATATTCTGTCTTTTGCTATTGATTTGTGGGGATGGACACGTAAAAAAGCAGTAATGGTCAATATTGTGCTTGTGATTATTTTGTCTATGCCGGCAGTCCTGGGATTTGGTCCCTGGTCAGGAATTCAGATTCTGGGTGAAGGAACTAATATTATGGATCTTGAAGATTTTATTGTATCCAATAATATTCTTCCTCTTGGTTCCGTGTTGTTTGTACTGTTCTGCGCATCTAAAAATGGCTGGGGCTGGGAAAACTTCCTGAAGGAAGCCAACACCGGAAAGGGTGTGAAGTTTCCAAAGGGGATTCGTCCGTATATGATGATCGTGCTTCCGGTAGTAGTTTCTATTATTTACCTGAAGGGTTATTATGATATGTTCAAACCTAAGGGAATGGCATATTTTGTTCCCTGGATGGCTGTTGGTGTAGCGATGCTTGCGCTTGTAGGCTGGATTGCATTTGGACATAGTAAGAACAAAAAAGACAGGAGCTGACAGACATGATAGCAGAAAAAATGATTCCATTTGTACAAAATAATTCTGCAATCCGTACGATGTTTGAGGAAGGAAACCGTCTCAAGAAAAAATACGGAGCAGATAAGGTATTTGATTTCAGTCTGGGAAATCCCAGCGTTCCGGCCCCGGACTGTGTGAGGGAAGCGATCATCGATCTGGTAAACAGCGAGGAGCCTGCGGTGCTTCATGGTTATATGAACAATGCCGGTTTTGAGGATGTAAGAGAAGTGATTGCGCAGTCTTTAAACCGTCGTTTTGGAACTTCTTTTTCTGCAAAGAATCTGATCATGACAGTAGGCGCTGCAAGCGGGCTGAATGTGATTTTGAAAACAATCCTGAATCCAGGGGAGGAAGTGATTGTTTTTGCACCGTATTTTCTGGAATATGGAGCATATGTGAAAAATTATGATGGTAAGCTTATAGAGGTTTCGCCAGATACAGATACGTTTCAGCCCAATCTTCAGGAGCTGAAAGAGAAGATTACCGCCAATACCAGAGCGGTAATTGTAAATACACCTCATAATCCCACCGGAGTTGTTTACTCAGAGGAGACAATCCGAGCTCTGACGTCCATTCTGGAAGAAAAACAAAGAGAATTTGGAAATGTAATTTATTTGATCTCGGATGAGCCTTACCGGGAACTGGCCTATGATGGTGTGAAAGTGCCCTATCTGACTAAATATTATAATAATACAGTAGTGGGTTATTCTTATAGTAAATCCCTGTCTCTTCCCGGAGAGAGAATTGGATATCTGGTGATTCCGGATGAACTGGAGGACAGTGAGACAGTAATCGCTGCAGCCGGAATTGCAAACCGTATTCTTGGAAGTGTAAATGCACCGTCACTGATGCAAAAAGTGATTGCCCGCTGCGTGGATGCGGAGGTAGATGTGGCAGCCTATGACAGAAACCGTCTTGCTCTTTATAATGGTCTGATGGAATGTGGATTTCAGTGTATTAAACCGCAGGGAGCTTTTTATCTTTTTGTAAAATCTCCGGTTTCAGATGAAAAAGCATTTTGTGAGGCAGGTAAAAAATATAATATTCTTATGGTTCCGGGAAGCTCCTTTGCATGTCCGGGATATGTAAGACTTGCTTATTGTGTTTCCCATGAGACAATTCTTCATTCGCTGCCGGAATTCAGAAAGCTGGCAGCAGAATATGGTCTTAGTGCAAAATAAAATACTGTTCTGATATGGAGAAAAGTACAAAGCGGATCGATTCCTTAAATGATATAAGGAATTGATCCGCTTTTTGTGGTGAATTTGTTTAAATTTTATCAATCTTTTTTCGGATTTTCAGCATTGTCTGATCCAGAGAACGGATTACAGAGGCACATTGCTGAAGTTCTTCGTCAATTAACTGTGCGTCTTTTTTTCCTCTCTTATATCGGAGCTGGTGATCCAGATTTGCCCAGTAATCCATAGCAGCAGTCCGCAGCTGCAGTTCGATTTTTATCCATTGGATATCATCCTGCTGAGGAATAGCAGCTTCCAGAATCAGATGCAGGCTCTGATAGCCGGATTTTTTAGGCTCTTTAATATAATCTTTGGTTTTGATGATGCGAATATCTTTTTGCCTGCCTAATAGTTCCGCTACCTGATAGATATCATCCATGTAAGCACAGACAGCCCGTACGCCGATCAGATCATTTATTTTTTCCAGTGCAAGATTAAAATTCAGTTCCAGACCTTTTTTCTGCATTTTTTTATAAACACTGTCAAATTCCTTGAGACGTCCGGTTTGTGACTGGATTACATTTCGTCCATATTTCATGGTGAGTATGGTATTTATGATATCAAGCTTTGTCTGCATCAGACTGATGGCGCATTTTCCTTTCATCTGAAATTCGCTTCCGTTCAGCAGATACTTAAATTGTTCTTTTTTCTTCAATCTTTGTCTTTCTTCTTCAATCTGTGTATAAATAGTTTTCTGATCGTTTCTTACTGCAATGCAACTGTTCATGATTTTACGCTCCTTATGATAAATAGAAAAAAAGCTTCTGTTAATCCTGGGTTAAATTTTATGGAAAAGCCCCGTATTACACAGAACGTTTATGTACTTTGGGGTCACATCAATTAAGATATGCGGGATAAAGGAAAAATATTCCAGGACATTTTTTATGTATTATCAATAAAAAAATAATAAGAACATATAAAAACTTGGTTAAAAACCATGATTGACAAATGATTAACAAACTTTTATAATAGCAGTATCAAGTTTGATAAAAAATTAACGTTAATTACTTAACGGAGTTGTTTGTTGCATTATCAGGTAAAAGTAGAACAAAAAGATAACAAGGAGGACTTTATATGGCAAAGACAGAAACCCACATCCCGGCTGTGATCGACACTGCAGAAGCACTGGAAGCAAAGATGGCTGCGATGAAAGAAGCACAGAAACTTTTCGCCACCTATACACAGGAGCAGGTAGACAAAATTTTTAAGGCTGCAGCTACCGCTGCTGACAAAGCACGTATTCCCCTTGCAAAAATGGCTGTTGCAGAAACGGGCATGGGCATCGTAGAAGATAAGGTTATCAAAAATCATTATGCGGCAGAGTACATCTACAATGCATATAAAGATACAAAAACCTGTGGAGTGATCGAGGAAGATCCGGTTTATGGAATCAAAAAGATCGCAGAACCAATCGGACTGATCGCGGCAGTTATTCCGACTACAAATCCTACTTCAACTGCTATTTTTAAAACGCTTATTGCATTGAAAACAAGAAACGCGATCATCATCAGTCCACATCCTCGTGCAAAGGCATCTACCATTGAGGCGGCAAAGATCGTACTGGAAGCTGCAGTGAAAGCAGGAGCACCGGAAGGAATCATCGGATGGATCGATGTACCAAGCCTTGAGCTTACCAATCTGGTTATGAAAGAAGCAGATATTATCCTTGCAACAGGCGGCCCCGGAATGGTAAAAGCAGCTTATTCCTCCGGAAAGCCGGCACTTGGCGTAGGTGCAGGAAATACACCGGTTATTATTGATGATACAGCAGATGTACGTCTGGCAGTAAACTCCATCATCCATTCCAAAACATTTGATAATGGTATGATCTGTGCTTCTGAACAATCTGTAACAGTTCTTGAAAAAGTGTATCAGGCTGTTAAGGATGAGTTTCAGTACAGAGGCTGCTATTTCCTGAAAAAAGACGAACTGGATAAGGTAAGAAAGACCATCCTTATCAATGGCGCCCTGAATGCAAAAATCGTAGGTCAGAAGGCTGCGACTATTGCAGAGATGGCAGGAGTAAAGGTTCCGGCTGAAACAAAGATTCTGATTGGTGAGGTAGAATCCGTAGATATCAGTGAAGAATTTGCTCATGAGAAGCTTTCTCCGGTACTTGCCATGTACAAGGCAAAAACCTTTGACGAGGCGATCGCAAAGGCTGAACAGCTGGTAGCGGACGGCGGATATGGACATACGTCTTCTCTTTACATTAATGTAAATGAAAAAGAAAAAATGGAAAAACACGCAGCGGCAATGAAAACCTGCCGTATCCTTGTGAATACACCGTCCTCTCAGGGTGGTATCGGTGATCTTTATAACTTTAAGCTTGCGCCTTCTCTTACACTTGGATGTGGTTCCTGGGGCGGTAACTCTGTCTCCGAAAACGTAGGAGTGAAGCACCTGATCAATATTAAGACTGTTGCAGAGAGGAGAGAGAACATGCTCTGGATGAGAACACCAGAAAAGGTTTACTTCAAAAAAGGCTGTATGCCGGTTGCACTTGATGAACTGGGAACTGTTATGGGCAAGAAACGCTGCTTTATTGTAACAGACTCCTTCCTCTATAAAAATGGATATACAAAGAGAATCGAAGACAAGCTGGATCAGATGGGAATCGTTCATACCTGTTTCTCTGATGTAGAGCCGGATCCGTCTCTTGCATCTGCAAAAGCCGGAGCAGCAGCAATGCGTGCTTTTGAACCGGACTGTATCATTGCTCTTGGCGGTGGCTCCGCAATGGATGCCGGTAAGGTTATGTGGGTGCTTTATGAGAATCCGGATGCAGATTTTGATGATATGGCAATGGATTTTATGGATATCAGAAAGAGAATCTATACCTTCCCGAAAATGGGTAAAAAAGCTTATTTTGTAGCAATTCCTACTTCCTCTGGTACAGGCTCTGAGGTAACACCTTTTGCCATTATCACAGATAAAGATACCGGTATCAAATGGCCTCTGGCTGACTATGAGCTTATGCCGAATATGGCGATCGTAGATACAGATAATATGATGAGCGCGCCAAAAGGACTGACCTGTGCTTCCGGTATCGATGTTATGACTCATGCCATTGAGGCTTATGTTTCTGTTATGGCTTCTGACTACACAGACAGTCTTGCACTGAAAGCAATCAAACTGGTATTTGATTATCTGCCAAGAGCATACAGAGACGGAAATGACGTGGAGGCAAGAGACCACATGGCAAACGCTTCCTGTATGGCAGGTATGGCTTTTGCAAATGCGTTCCTGGGTGTCAATCATTCACTTGCTCATAAGCTTGGCGCTTTCCATCATATTCCTCACGGAATTGCCAATGCGCTGGTTCTCACAGATGTTATGCGTTATAATAGTGCTGAGGTACCAACAAAGATGGGTACGTTCCCGCAGTATCAGTATCCGCACACACTGGCGCGTTATGCAGAGATCGGACGCTTTGTAGGACTTACCGGAAAAGACGATCAGGAAGTATTTGAAAAGCTTCTTGAGAAGCTTGAGGAACTGAAAAAGACTATTGAGATCAAGCCGACTATCAAAGACTATAATGTAGATGAAAAATATTTCCTGGAGACTCTGGATGAGATGACAGAGCAGGCATTTAATGACCAGTGTACAGGTGCGAATCCGAGATATCCGCTGATGTCTGAGCTGAAAGAAATCTATCTGAAGGCTTATTATGGAAAAGAGTCCAAATAAAGAAAAGGGAGGGCATTTACCAAAGAGCATGGAAAGGCAAATGTCTTTAACGAGGCTCTCTGCCAGGCTCGCGTAGAGGAAAGTGAACTGGATATTCCTAAGGTGCTGGAAGTAACACAGATTGATGGAGAATGGGCGGTTGTGATCGAGTATGTGGAAGGCAGAACTCTGGAACAGCTGATGCAGGAGAATCCGGAGAAGATGGAAGAATACATGGAAAAATTTGTGGATCTTCAGCTTTCCATGCATGAGAAAAAAGCACCCCGACTTACACTTCAGAAGGACAAATTTGCCCGTAAGATCGAGAGCGTGAAGGACAAGCTGGATGCGACTGTACGCTATGAGCTTCTTACAAGGCTGGATTCCATGCCAAACCATACCAAACTTTGCCACGGAGATTTTAATCCAAGTAATGTGATCGTTGCAGAGGATGGAACTATGAAGATCGTAGACTGGGCTCATGCAACTCAGGGAAATGCCAGCGGCGATGCAGCAATCACTTATCTTGAGTTTGCTCTTAAGGATCAGAAAACCGCAGATCTGTACCTAAATCTTTTTTGCAGGAAGAGCGATACTGCAAAACAGTATGTACAGAAGTGGCTCCCGGTTGCAGCGGCAGCGCAGCTGACAAAAGGTGTGAAGGAGGAAGAAGAATTCCTTCTCCGCTGGGCAGATATCATTGATTTCCAGTAAATTTTATAGAAAAACCATTTGAAACAAATCCCTTTATTATTTATAAAATCCCCGGGCCGACAGTGTCGGTTTCGGGGATTTTGGACTTTCGCCAGTCCGGCGTTGGCACGTTCTCGGAATTGTGGTAGAATGGAAATAATAAAGTGGCAAATTAAAAATTGCAGTACATGAATAAAACACAAGTGTTATTTAATAGTCTTACGCAGGAGTATTTTGGATAGACAGGGGGGATTTGATGGCAAAAATGACAGTATACCATGGTGGGTTTATGCCGGTAGAGCATCCGGAAATCCGTATCGGGAGGAATACGAAAGATTTCGGAACAGGATTTTATTGTACAATTATAAAAGAGCAGGCACAACGGTGGGCGAAACGATATGATACTAAAGTTGTGTCTATATATGAGGTACGTTTGAATTCAAATTTACGGATAAAAGACTTC
>JAPFCU010000047.1 GCA_026169535.1 Blautia sp. | reverse complement strand
GGTCAGAATCTTAGACAGGCTGGCGCTTCCCGGATACGGTTTGGTAAAAAGCTTTTCCGGCTCCATATCAAGGGCAAGACGCACAATAGCCTCATAATAATTGATGCCGTAATACAGTCCTACTGTTTCCGGAAGGCAGGTTGCTCCAGCTCTTCCCGTGATCTCGATCACATAAACCTTTCCGTCTTTTTCAATGAGATCACAGTTTACAGCACAGTTATCCAGTCCCACCGCACAAATGGCAAGCTTTACCTGACGTTTTGCCTCTTCTCCCAGGCTGTCCTGTTTTTTCCAGGGAACCGAATGCCCTACCGGAGTGGGCACATAGCTCTGAAAGGCATCTATATTATTAGGAAGGCAGTATAAAAGTCTTCCCTCTGACATCATTGCCTCACAGCCAAAGGGTTCTCCCTCAATAAACTCTTCCACAAGACAATAATCCTTACCTGTAGCTTCCATGGTTTTTTCATAAAAGGAAAAAGCCTGTTCGCTGGTATCGCACCGGAATATCCCCCTGCTTCCCATCAGATCCACTGCCTTTATCACTACGGGAAAATCCAGTTTTTCCAGAGCTTCTGCAAGCTCCTCACGGTTTCTGATGCAGATGTGGCGGGCGCAGCGTACTCCTCCTGCCATAAAAGCTTCTTTCATTTTAAATTTGTTGCTGCTGATATCAGCCGACTTTTCTGACAGTCCTTTCAGCCCAAGTTTTTCGCAGGCATAACCCATTGCCCGGACTCCTGTATCCAGGCAGCAGGTAGTAATACCGTCCGCCTGAAATTTACGGGCAGCTTCCATAACCGCCCCGGGATCAGAAATATCTGTGTACGTACTTTCATCTGCTGCCTGAAATCCCGGCCAGTCACCGGGAGTGCTTGCAGCTATTGTTTTTATGCCAAGCCTTTCTGCAGCCTCATAAAGAGGAAGCTGAGAATAGCTGGCTCCTAAAATCATAAGTTTTTTCATATTTACAGGTTGTACTCCTCCAGAAAATCAAAAAATAACGGAGTTCCTCCTGTATGAAGGAACAGAATATTTTTATTCCGGATCTGATGATCCTCCAGATATTTTACCATACCACAAAAAGCCTTTCCTGTATAGGTCATATCAAGGGGGATGCCCTCTGACCGGTAAATACTGCGGATCAGATCTGCCGTATCCTGTGAGTAGGTTCCATATCCGTTTTCCATGTATTGATCTGTAAAAAGAATCTTCTCTTTAAAATTCTGAGGCAGGCTGCTTTTATGCATCTGCGCATACTCCTCCAGATTCCGGGCAATTACCTGCTTTCCTCTGGTCTCATTCCTGGAAACAGAAATACCCACAATATTCCGTTCATCACTCTCTTCCAGACTTCCGGCAAGAAGGCCGGACTGTGTGGCGTTGGTGCTGGATGCAAGAAAAATATAGTCAAAATGAATACCCTTTTTTCTTTCCTGACAGCAGATTTCCTGATAAACCTCTCTGTAGGCCTCCATTGGTACCCACTCTCTGCCCTCGCCTCTGGTATTTCCGTAAATATAATAAGGCTTACAGCCTTTTTCCCTCAGCTCATCCACAGCCTTCTGCACAGCGTCTGCAATTTCTGTTTTTTTGCAGGGGATCTCTGTTACTCCCATACTCCGGATGATTCTGCTGTTCTCTGTTTCTTTATCCTCTTTTACATCCTCTGTATTATGGACCATATAGCAGGGCAAGTGCAGCTGGAAACAAAGGGTGGCAAGAATCCGGCAGAGATTGGAATGATAATTTCCGTAAATGATCATGCTGTCGCAGTGTTCTCTTTTCATATCCTCAATAAACTTCTGTGCAAACCGAACCTTGTTCCCCCCAAAAGAATAAGGAAGAAGATCCTCTCTTTTCATATAAAAATGATTGTGCACAGGTGCTGTCTCAGCATTGTCCCTGCCGTTTCCGGTAAATCTCAGCTTTTGTATTGGAGTCACCGGAAGCTCCCTCAGCGGATTTTCCCAGGGACCGTGATAAAAAAGCTCTTCCATTTCTTCCATAGTATCTGTCTGAAGAAT
>JAPFCU010000014.1 GCA_026169535.1 Blautia sp. | reverse complement strand
GGATTACGGCGGAAAGCTTAGTCTGGAGTTCATCGACTTTACATTTGACGCAAAGGATGCGAAGTATACAATTGAGCAGTGTAAAGAACGTGACGTGACTTATGCCGCACCTTTGAAGGTTCGAGTGAGACTGATTAACAAGGAAACAGAAGAGATCAACGAACACGAGATTTTCATGGGAGACCTTCCGTTAATGACGGAAACAGGTACATTTGTGATCAACGGTGCAGAGCGTGTCATCGTAAGCCAGTTGGTACGTTCCCCTGGAATCTACTATGCGATCGCACACGATAAAGTTGGTAAAAGGTTATTTTCCAGTACCGTAATCCCAAACAGAGGTGCATGGCTGGAATATGAAACAGATTCCAACGATGTGTTCTATGTTCGTGTGGACAGAACCAGAAAGGTTCCGATCACTGTGCTGATTCGTGCCCTTGGTATCGGCACCAATGCGGAAATCGTAGATTTGTTTGGTGAGGAGCCCAAGATCCTTGCCAGCTTTACAAAAGATACCTCCACTAATTATCAGGAAGGTCTTTTGGAATTATATAAGAAGATCCGTCCGGGTGAGCCTCTGGCAGTAGAGAGCGCAGAGAGCCTGATCATGGCAATGTTCTTTGACCCAAGAAGATATGACCTTGCCAAAGTAGGACGTTACAAATTTAATAAGAAGCTTCATTTTTATAACAGAATTACCGGTCATAAGCTTGCAGAAGCTGTTGTGGATCCTTCTACAGGCGAAATCCTGGCAGAGGAAGGTGCTAATGTAACCAAAGAACTGGCTTATGCGCTCCAGAATTCCGCAGTTCCTTTTGTATGGATCCAGGGTGAAGAGCGTAAGATCAAAGTTCTGTCCAACCTTATGGTGGATATTGCATCTTATGTTGATCTTGACTGCGATCCGAAGGATCTGGGTATTACAGAATTAGTATATTATCCTGTCCTTGAAAAAATTCTGGAAGAAAATGACAGCCTTGAGGATATCAAAGATGCTATCCGCAGAGATATCCATGATCTGATTCCGAAGCACATTACAAAAGAAGACATCCTTGCTTCTATTAACTACAATATGCATTTGGAATACGGCCTTGGAAATGATGATGATATCGATCATTTGGGCAACCGTCGTATCCGTTCTGTTGGAGAACTGCTTCAGAACCAGTATCGTATCGGCCTTTCCAGACTGGAAAGAGTAGTACGTGAACGTATGACAACTCAGGACACAGAGAATATTTCTCCGCAGTCCCTGATCAATATAAAACCTGTAACCGCAGCAGTGAAAGAGTTCTTTGGTTCTTCACAGCTGTCCCAGTTCATGGATCAGAACAACCCGCTGGGTGAGCTGACTCACAAGAGACGTTTGTCTGCCCTGGGACCAGGCGGTCTGTCACGAGACAGAGCCGGATTCGAGGTTCGAGACGTTCATTATTCTCATTATGGACGTATGTGCCCGATTGAAACTCCTGAGGGTCCGAACATCGGTCTTATCAACTCCCTTGCATCCTATGCAAGAATCAATCAGTATGGTTTCATTGAGGCCCCATACAGAAAAATTGATAAAACTGATTCATCCAATCCGGTAGTAACGGATGAGGTTGTTTATATGACAGCCGATGAGGAAGATAACTACCATGTAGCACAGGCCAACGAGCCTCTGGACGAAGAGGGACACTTTATCCATAAAAACGTATCCGGTCGTTTCCGCGAGGAGACACAGGAATACGAGAAACATATGTTTGACTATATGGATGTATCTCCTAAGATGGTATTTTCTGTTGCTACAGCGCTGATTCCGTTCCTTCAGAACGACGATGCCAACCGTGCGCTGATGGGATCCAACATGCAGCGTCAGGCGGTTCCGCTTCTGACAACAGAAGCTCCGGTCGTTGGAACTGGTATGGAAACAAAAACAGCGGTAGACTCCGGTGTTTGTGTAGTAGCCAAGAAATCCGGTACTATCCTTCGTTCTACCTCTACAGACATCAGCATTAAAAACGACGATGGAACAAAGGATGATTACCATCTGACTAAATTCCTCAGAAGTAACCAGAGCAACTGCTATAACCAGAAGCCGATCGTGTTCCAGGGTGAGCATGTAGAGGCCGGACAGGTTATCGCAGACGGTCCTTCAACTTCTAATGGAGAGCTGGCTCTTGGTAAGAATCCGCTGATCGGATTTATGACCTGGGAAGGCTACAACTACGAGGATGCGGTTCTTTTAAGTGAAAAACTTGTTCAGGACGATGTTTATACATCTGTCCATATTGAAGAATATGAAGCAGAAGCCAGAGATACAAAGCTGGGACCGGAAGAGATCACAAGAGATGTTCCGGGTGTCGGTGACGATGCTCTGAAAGATCTGGATGAGCGTGGTATCATCCGTATTGGTGCGGAGGTACGTGCCGGAGATATTCTTGTGGGTAAGGTTACACCAAAGGGTGAGACAGAGCTTACTGCGGAAGAGCGTCTGCTCCGTGCTATTTTTGGCGAGAAGGCAAGAGAGGTGCGTGACACTTCCCTTAAGGTTCCTCATGGTGAATACGGTATCATCGTTGATGCAAAAGTGTTTACAAGAGAGAACGGCGATGAGCTTTCTCCTGGTGTAAATCAGTCTGTTCGTATTTATATTGCTCAGAAACGTAAGATTTCTGTTGGTGATAAAATGGCCGGTCGTCACGGTAACAAGGGTGTTGTTTCCCGTGTACTTCCTGTTGAAGATATGCCGTTCCTGCCAAATGGCCGTCCGCTGGATATCGTACTGAATCCTCTGGGTGTGCCGTCACGTATGAACATCGGACAGGTGCTGGAGATCCATTTAAGTCTTGCAGCCAAGGCTCTTGGCTTTAATGTGGCAACTCCTGTATTTGACGGTGCAAACGAAAATGATATCCAGGATACACTGGAACTGGCAAATGATTATGTAAATACAGAGGACTTTGAAGAGTTCCGTGCAAAATATCAGGATGTGCTTGCTCCCGATGTTATGCAGTATCTGGATGAGAACAAAGCCCACAGAGAACTGTGGAAGGGTGTTCCGATCTCCAGAGACGGTAAAGTTCGCCTTCGTGATGGACGTACCGGAGAATACTTTGACAGTCCTGTAACAATTGGACACATGCACTACCTGAAACTGCATCATCTGGTAGACGATAAGATCCATGCACGTTCTACAGGCCCATACTCCCTGGTAACACAGCAGCCGCTGGGTGGTAAAGCTCAGTTTGGTGGTCAGCGTTTCGGAGAGATGGAGGTTTGGGCTCTGGAGGCCTATGGAGCATCTTATACTCTGCAGGAGATTCTGACAGTGAAGTCCGATGATGTAGTAGGTCGTGTAAAAACCTATGAAGCAATCATCAAAGGTGATAATATTCCTGAGCCGGGAATTCCGGAGTCCTTCAAGGTTCTGCTGAAAGAGCTTCAGTCTCTTGGTCTTGATGTAAAAGTCTTAAGAGATGATAATACAGAGGTGGAGATCATGGAGACCGTGGATTACGGCGATACAGATCTTCGTTCCGTGATCGAAGGAGACAGACACAGCAGAGAAGAAGAATCCTTTGGAAAACACGGTTATACACAGCAGGAGTTCGAGGGTGAAGAACTTGTAGATGTGGAAGAGGAAGACGATGAAGAGGAAGATGCATTCCTTGACTTCGACGAAACTCTTGATGACGAAGAATAGAAAGGGGAAAGAATACATGGCAGAAACAACCAATACCAATGCAACATATCAGCCAATGACTTTCGATGCCATTAAGATCGGACTGGCGTCCCCTGAGAAGATCAGAGAGTGGTCCAGAGGTGAGGTCACAAAGCCTGAGACTATTAACTATCGTACTCTGAAACCAGAGAAGGACGGACTTTTCTGTGAAAGAATCTTCGGGCCGAGCAAGGACTGGGAGTGCCACTGCGGTAAGTATAAGAAAATTCGTTATAAAGGTGTTGTTTGTGACCGATGCGGTGTTGAAGTTACCAAAGCATCTGTCAGAAGAGAGCGTATGGGTCATATCGAGCTTGCAGCTCCGGTTTCTCATATCTGGTATTTTAAGGGTATCCCGTCCAGAATGGGGCTTATCCTTGATCTCTCTCCGAGAACATTGGAAAAGGTTTTATATTTTGCAAACTATATCGTACTGGATCCGGCTGATTCCGGACTCCAGTACAAACAGGTCCTGACTGAGAAGGAATACCAGGATGCCCGTGAATCTTACGGAAACGGTTTCCGTGTAGGTATGGGTGCAGAATCCATTATGGAACTTCTCAAGAATATTGATCTGGAAAAAGATGCGGAAGAGCTGAAAAAAGAGCTTGTAGATGCAACTGGCCAGAAGCGTGCAAGAATCATTAAACGTCTGGAAGTTGTGGAATCCTTCCGTGAATCCGGAAACCGTCCGGAGTGGATGATCATGACTGCGATCCCGGTAATCCCGCCGGATCTTCGTCCTATGGTACAGCTGGACGGCGGACGTTTCGCAACATCTGACCTGAATGATCTGTACAGAAGGATCATCAACAGAAACAATCGTCTGAAAAGACTGCTGGAGCTTGGTGCTCCGGATATCATTGTCCGCAATGAAAAACGTATGCTTCAGGAAGCGGTAGACGCTTTGATTGACAATGGACGTCGTGGCCGTCCTGTTACCGGACCGGGAAACAGAGCACTGAAATCTCTTTCTGATATGCTGAAAGGTAAATCCGGACGTTTCCGTCAGAACCTTCTTGGTAAACGAGTTGACTATTCCGGACGTTCTGTTATCGTCGTTGGACCGGAGCTGAAAATTTATCAGTGCGGTCTTCCGAAAGAGATGGCTATCGAGCTGTTCAAGCCTTTCGTTATGAAAGAACTTGTTGCAAACGGTACCTCTCATAACATCAAAAATGCCAAGAAGATGGTAGAGAAGCTTGAGCCGGCAGTATGGGATGTTCTTGAGGATGTTATTAAAGAGCATCCGGTTATGCTGAACCGTGCACCTACACTGCATCGTCTGGGTATCCAGGCGTTTGAGCCGATCCTTGTAGAGGGTAAGGCGATTAAGCTTCATCCGCTTGTTTGTACAGCGTTTAACGCTGACTTTGACGGTGACCAGATGGCGGTACATCTTCCGCTTTCTGTTGAGGCACAGGCAGAATGCCGTTTCCTCCTTCTGTCACCAAACAACCTTCTGAAACCGTCAGACGGTGGTCCGGTAGCTGTTCCTTCACAGGATATGGTGCTTGGTATTTACTATCTGACACAGGAAAGACCGGGATATCCGGGAGAAGGCAAGTTCTTCAAGAGCATAAACGAAGCAATTCTGGCTTATGAAAATAAGGTTATTACACTTCAGTCCAAGATCAAGGTGCGCTGCACCAAGACAATGTCGGATGGAACTGTTCTTACTGGAAATGTAGAGTCTACACTGGGACGTTTCCTGTTTAATGAAATCCTTCCGCAGGATCTGGGATTTGTAGACAGAACTGTTCCGGGAAATGAACTTTTACTTGAAGTAGATTTCCTGGTAGGTAAGAAACAGCTGAAACAGATTCTGGAAAAAGTCATTAACACTCATGGAGCGACCAAGACTGCTGAGGTTCTTGATGCGATCAAAGCTACCGGATATAAATATTCCACACGCGCTGCCATGACAGTATCCATTTCTGATATGACTGTGCCGCCTCAGAAACCGGAGATGATCCAGAATGCACAGAATATCGTAGATAAGATCACAAAGAACTACAAACGTGGTTTTATTACAGAGGAAGAGCGTTACAAAGAGGTTGTGGAAACATGGAAAAAGACTGACGATGAGCTTACAAGAGCTCTGCTGGACGGTCTTGACAAATATAACAACATCTTTATGATGGCTGACTCCGGAGCCCGTGGTTCTGATAAACAGATCAAACAGCTGGCAGGTATGCGAGGCCTGATGGCAGATACAACCGGTCATACCATCGAGCTTCCTATCAAGTCAAACTTCCGTGAAGGTCTTGATGTACTGGAGTACTTCATGTCCGCTCATGGAGCTCGTAAAGGTCTTTCCGATACAGCTCTTCGTACAGCCGACTCTGGTTATCTGACAAGACGAATGGTTGACGTTTCTCAGGAACTGATCGTTCGCGAGACAGACTGCTGTGAAACAAGAGATGAGATTTCCGGTATGTATGTCAAAGGATTCATGGACGGCAAAGAAGAAATTGAAAATCTTCAGGAACGTATCACAGGAAGATTCTCTTGTGAGACAATTAAGAATAAAGACGGTGAAGTGCTTGTAAAAGCAAATCATATGATCACTCCGAAGCGTGCTGCCCGTATTATGTCTGAGGGCGTGAACGCAGAGGGCGGTCCGATCGATCAGGTTAAGATTCGTACCATCCTTACCTGTAAGTGTAAGGTTGGTGTATGTGCGAAGTGTTACGGCGCCAATATGGCTACCGGTGAACCGGTACAGGTTGGTGAGTCTGTAGGTATCATTGCAGCTCAGTCTATCGGTGAGCCTGGTACACAGCTTACTATGCGTACCTTCCATACCGGTGGTGTTGCCGGCGGCGATATCACACAGGGTCTTCCTCGTGTCGAGGAGCTTTTTGAGGCACGTAAACCGAAGGGCCTTGCTATCATCACGGAAATTCCTGGTGTTGCAGTGATCAATGACACTAAGAAGAAACGTGAGATCATTGTAACAGATCAGGAAACAGGAGATTCCAAAACTTATCTGATTCCATACGGATCACGTATTAAGATTATGGACGGACAGCTTCTTGAGGCAGGTGATGAGCTTACAGAAGGTAGTGTGAATCCGCATGATATCCTGAGAATCAAAGGTGTTCGTGCCGTTCAGGATTATATGCTTCGTGAAGTTCAGCGTGTATATCGTCTTCAGGGTGTTGAGATCAGCGATAAGCATATCGAGGTTCTGGTACGTCAGATGCTGAAGAAGATCCGTATCGAAGATAATGGAGATACCGAATTCCTTCCAGGTACACTGGTTGACGTTCTTGATTTTGAGGAAGTCAATGAGCAGCTGGAAAAAGAAGGAAAGACTCCGGCAGAAGGAAAACAGGTAATGCTTGGTATCACTAAGGCATCTCTTGCTACAGAATCCTTCCTGTCAGCAGCATCCTTCCAGGAGACAACCAAAGTTCTGACAGAGGCTGCTATTAAGGGTAAAGTTGACCATCTTGTAGGTCTGAAAGAAAATGTTATTATCGGTAAGCTGATTCCGGCAGGTACTGGTTTGAAACGCTACAGTGCGATCAAGCTTGATACAGGAATGCCGGAAGAGGAAGAAGAAGTAGTAACAGAAGAAATTATTGAAGAAACTACTGAGATGGAAGATACTCTCCACGAAGCAGACAATCTTGAAGAAATCGTTGATGATACAGAAGAAACAGTTGAAGCAGAAGATACAGTTTTTGACGAAGAATAAAGAAAGCTGTTTCTGCAGTATATAAAGAAATACAAAAGAAGTCCTTTGGGTGTAAATGCCCAAAGGGCTTTTTTGATCTGCTTATTTCTTAAGAATTTGTGAAAAATTCTGGAATAAAATCGAAAAATACAGACAGAAAAACCGCCTCATGTTATAATAGGAACACTAGTGAAAGGAGGGGGGCAGAATGGAGAAACAGTTGCCGGTTTCTGTATGGCCGGAGTGGAAGATTATTGAAAAGATCGGAGAAGGATCTTTTGGCAAAGTATACAAAGCCCAGAGAACAGATCAGGGAAAAACATTCTATTCTGCGATCAAGGTCATTACCATTCCCTCCAGTCAGGGAGAACTTAGCAGTGTTCGTTCGGAAAATCCGGATGAGCAGTCTGTGAAGGAGTATTTTCACAGCCTTGTGGAAGACTGCATCCAGGAAGTGAATACTATGGAGTATTTCCGCGGCAATTCTCATGTGGTTTCTGTGGAAGACTACAAGGTTGTAGAATATCTGGATGATATAGGGTGGGATATTTATATAAGAATGGAATATCTTACAGGTTTTCTGGACTATTGTGCAGGCAAAGAACTAAGTGAAAAAGAAGTGCTCCAGCTTGGCATTGATTTATGCAAAGCTTTGGAATATTGTCAGAAACAGAATATTATCCACAGGGATATCAAACCGGAGAATATTTTCGTATCCCGTTTTGGAGAGTTCAAACTGGGGGATTTTGGAATAGCGAGAGAACTTGATCGTAATGCCAGTGGACTTTCTAAAAAAGGAACATTTTCTTATATGGCGCCGGAGATGTATAAAGGTGAAAATTATGATCACAGAGTGGATATTTATTCATTGGGGATCGTGCTGTATAAATTGAGGAATCATAATCGTCTGCCGTTTATCAGTCTGGGCAAACAGCTGATCACATATCGGGATAAAGAAAGTGCACTGACACGGAGAATGTCGGGTGAGGAACTGCCTGTTCCGGCAGAGGCTGGAGATGGATTAAGTCAGGTAATCTGTAAAGCCTGTGCATATAGGAGAGAAGACCGTTATCAGACAGCAGAAGAATTCCGGGATGCTCTTGAGAGTTTGAAATATCAGAAGCCTCAGGATACTGTCCGCAAAGAGACATCCGAGAAAAAGAATATCCAAAAAGTAAAGAAAGAACCTGAAAACAGAAGAAAACAGGCTGAAAACAATAGATATTCAAAGGTTTCTGCAAGTGAATCCCGAAAGGAGCAGAAGGCAGAGTCAGATCGAAAACCAGTAAAAAGGATCAGCAGTTCTCCGGTTAAAAAAAGAGAAAAGAAATTCGATCCTCTGGTAGCTGCTGTGATCGTGATGACTATTGCAGTCTGTGTTGTGATAGGAGTCTGTGTATGGCTTGTAAGAGAAAGTGCAGAACTGAGAAGACTGAAGCAGTCGGTAACAGAAACTGTAGAATCAGCTGAAAATAAAAAACTGCAGGATACCTTAAAAAAGATCGCATCTCAGGCAACTGATATCACAGAAAATCTGAATAATTATAACTGGATCGGATCTGAACAGGAAGGCCGGATCAGC
This sequence comes from Blautia sp., assembly GCA_026169535.1. Classification (GTDB taxonomy): domain Bacteria; phylum Bacillota; class Clostridia; order Lachnospirales; family Lachnospiraceae; genus Blautia_A. The sequence goes on along the minus strand of JAPFCU010000014.1, from coordinate 3,282 downwards.
TATCTGAAAACAGAAGGAACAGAAACAGAATTAATGAAAGTTCTGATCTATCCTAAGCTTTCAGAGGACGGATATTATGAAGAATACTATTATTGGGAGGGAGAATTGTTTTTTGCCTATATATGGGCAGATCATCACTGCATTCCTGAACTGAAAGAGGGAGAACAGCAGGTAAATCTTTATTATTATGATGAGGGAGACCTGATACGCTGGATAGATGAAAATAACGTATGTCATGATAATGAAACAAACAACCATGAGTATTTGCAGAGAGAAGAAAAATACCTGGATAATGCGGAAAAATTTGCTATGGAGTTGAATGTGGGAACTTCGGCAGAAAGGACAGGAGATTAACATTGGAGAGGCAGAAGGTATCGTATCGAATTGAATACGCTTATGTATGCCATATAGGCAAGGTACGAAATAATAATGAAGATAACTTCTGGTGCTGCGGAGAGTCCCTTCCTGCACAGAACCAGGGAATGGATCATATCAGAAGCGGAAGTATCTCACAGTCAGAACTTCCGCTTCTGGCGGTATTTGACGGTATGGGAGGCGAAAGCTGCGGGGAAATGGCGTCCTTTCTGGCTTCTGATGCCTGCGGAGAATACTATGGCCAGAAAAAAAGACAGTTTTCAAAAGATCCGGAGGGCTTTTTGAAAGAAATATGTATGGAAATGAACCGGGCAGTTTGTGATTACAGTGAGGAAAATAAAATTCGCAGCATGGGTACTACAGCTGCAATGCTTATGTTTTCTCCGGAAGGAGCCTATGGCTGCAATCTTGGAGACAGCAGGATCTATCAGTCCGGGAAGGAAATGCTGAAAAGAGTTTCTCAGGATCATGTTCTGGGAGGATTTTTGTTTAGAAAGTCACCTCTTGTTCAATATGTGGGAATTCCGGAAGAACATATGATGATTGAGCCTTCAATGACAAAGCTGGACGCAGTACCGGGAATGAGGTATCTGATTTGCTCAGACGGTCTTACAGATATGCTGTCTGACGGAGAGATTGCAGATATTATGACCAGAGAGATATCGGTTCAGGAAACGGTAGAACTTCTTTTGGACAGAGCTTTAAAAAAAGGTGGAAGAGATAATACCACAGTGGTTCTCTGTGAAGTCAGAGAGGCGGAAAAAAACTGGCTGCACAGATTGAAGGATAAAATTCGCAAAAGAAATAGGAGTGAAAAAGATGAAAAACCGGATGAAGGATCTGGACTTTGAACAGACAGTCGCGTTTGACAGAGTAGAAGAATTTGAATTTACGCGAAAGGCAGCCCAGCGTTTCAGACAGGTGGTCAGTCTGGAAGGGTTTGAAGATGAGGATGCAGATGTGATCTTTCATTATCTGTATAAAGAAATGGAACTTGTTTCCTTTGGGGATCATCTGAAACGGTATATTTATGAAAGAGCAGGTCTTGAGGAGCCTTACGGTGAAGTGACTCAGGACATTTACAGAGATATTGTGATAGAGTCTTTTCATGAAACATGCACTCCAAAATCCATGAAACCGACTTCTACAAAGCTGACATCTTTGGTAAACAACTGGCTTACCCAGGCTTCTGTAAAAAGAGAAACTGTTTTTTTACTGGGATTCGGATTAAAAATGAGCGCTGATGACGTATCTGATTTTCTTACTCGTGTACTGAGGGAACAGGACTTTGATTTTCATAATCCGGAAGAGGTAATATACTGGTACTGCTATTTCCGGCAGTATGGTTATCATAAAGCGGAAGAATTGAAAAAAGAGTATGCACAGCTGGAACCGGATAAAGATTATACAGAAGCTTCCCGTGTGTTTGCCGGAGGTCTGTGTCTTGATACAGAAGAGAAACTTCTTCAGTACCTGGCATATGTCAAAGCCGGAGCCGATGATCCTATGTCAGAAAAAAGTCAGGCTTTTCAGGAATTCAAAAGGCTTCTGAACCGAGCAAAGGAAATCATTGCCGCCATGTATCAGGGTGATGAAGAGGAAAAAGAACGTGGAAAGGTGTGGAAAGCCGAAGATATTTCAGACTCGGATGTGGAAAAAGTGATATGCAGCGGAATACCTGTAAATAAAATGGGAAATCTGAAAAAAATGTCTGCATCTATTCTGGCAAAGCATTTCAGTCAGAAGCGCTTCAGCCGCCAGAGGATCAACAGTATTATGAATCATAAGCTGCCGGTAGAAAGATTTGATCTGATCACCCTGGAATTTTTTATTGTATCTCAGGAGATGCAGGATGAAGATCCTTACCAGAGGTACCGTTATTTTCTGGGAGAAATCCAGGAGGTACTTCATAAATGCGGTATGAGCGAGATCTATATTGTAAATCCATATGAATGTTTTCTTCTTATGTGTCTCCTCACAGACTGCCCTCTGGCAGTATTTGCCGATATATGGGAGATGTCGTATGAGGAAATGGAATAAAATAGGAAAAACCTGGGTTAAATTTAAAGAAAACACCTTGACAGCCGTATTTTTACAGGATATAATGAGCAGGCGTGCAATAAGAATGCATTTCTTTTTGTGCGTATAAACTTAAAAATAGCAACCGCACAACCCCATGGAAGATCCATGGAGAAATCAATCGGGAGGTGAAATGGAATGCCAACATTCAACCAGTTAGTAAGAAAAGGACGTCAGACCACTGTAAAGAAATCTACAGCACCGGCTCTGCAGAAAACATTCAACTCTTTAAGAAAGAAAGCAGTAGAACAGTCTGCACCGCAGAAACGTGGCGTTTGTACAGCAGTTAAAACTGCAACCCCTAAAAAACCTAACTCCGCTCTTAGAAAGATCGCCAGAGTTCGTCTTTCCAACGGAATCGAGGTAACAAGCTACATTCCAGGAGAGGGACACAATCTTCAGGAGCATAGCGTTGTTCTTATCCGTGGTGGTAGGGTTAAAGACTTACCTGGTACAAGATACCACATCATCAGAGGTACTCTTGATACTGCAGGTGTAGCAAACAGAAAACAGGCCCGCTCCAAATACGGCGCTAAGAGACCGAAAAAGAAATAAAACAAATTTCGCAGCGTAGCGAAGAAATTTGTGATGTTTCTCGAACACGAAGTGTTTGAAAAGGTTCCCGTCTTACTGAAAGGCAGGGACACAACATTATCTATCATTTGTAGAATCACTAACAGCTATAAATTTGTACGGTATTCCATATACCCTGTCGGTTGCGGGTTAATATAGGACTTTACCAGTGCGAACACCTTAGTTTTTGAAGTGAGTACCGATGATATAATCATATTGATTAAGGAGGGAAGTAACGTGCCACGTAAAGGACAT
>JAPFCU010000021.1 GCA_026169535.1 Blautia sp. | reverse complement strand
TCTTACTATGATCACAAAATCATAAATTCCCGTGATTGTCAGACACACTGTAAGCACTGCTGCCAGAATACGGCCCTGCCATTTTTTCCGGAAAAGCCGGCACACGGCTCCTGCCCAGAACATTGCCAGAAATGCATAGGAAATCATAATGTATTTATGATTCACAGTAATATCCGGCGTCAGGGAGAAGCAGAAGGCAAATACAAGTGGAAACAGACAGCTTACAAGAACTGCCCGCTGAAGCCTTTTTTTGTAGAAAAAGAATAAAACCAGCGCTCCCACAAAAAAGATGCCGCTCATCTGGATCAGATACCACAGGACGCCTGCAGCGCTTTTATCCTCTGCAATAAATCCCCACTGAAAGGCAGCCTCCACAGAAGAACCTTTCATAAAAAGTCTGGTCTGAAGAACAGAAAATACAACAGCCGTAACAGCTGTGATCAGATAGTCCAGCTTACCGTCTGAGCACACAGCAAAGCCCATTAAAATCAGAAGTCCTCCAATAACAGCCGCTCCGTTCCAGAAGGAAGTCATGCCGATGAGAAGGCCTGCTGCCAGCGCGTTTTCCACATACCTGCATTTCCATGTCTCCTTTGAAAAAAGCCTGTTCCTGAACCACACAAGCCCTTTCTCCTTATGGCGGCATCCCTGTTCCACCCAGTCCAGATACATCCACAAAACAAGCGCCACGATCAGAAGACCAAAGGCAAGGTGTCTCTGGTTCAGATATACGTTAAAATTCCACAGTCCCCAGTCCTCGTTTGTTGTATATCCGATAAAGGAAGTGTTTTCCTGCAGTACCTGAATCAGATCTCCTGTTCTCAGATGCTCCCACAAAAACTGAAAAAAGGTCAGCGCGCTGCGGAAAAAGAAAAATACAACTGTCAATGCTCCTGCTTTTCCGCTTCCTGTCACACGCCTGGCAATACTGTAAAGCACCATAAGAAATCCCAGAAGCGCAAAAACGCTTACAGAGTTGTAGGCAATATCAAGCCGAAGCCCCAGAAACTCCAGATTGCCCACAAGAAACTGAAACATAAAATGGTATTTTACATCCTGCCCTCCAAAATGGGGATACTGGGTGGGAAAATTATTCTGAAGAGAAAAAGACCGCATCATTGCCGTATGGGGCGCGTAATCTCCGAACACGGTAAATCCTGAATACAGAATCCCGTCCTTTATGTAAAATACATAGAACATAATCCAGGTAAGAAACACAAACAGCACAGAAAAAAATATCAGCTCTCTGCGAAACAGTTTTTTATCCTTGCTCAGCCCTTTATCTGTAAAAATCCTTTTATTTTTGCTGTATCTCAGAATATAAATACAAAAAAGAACAACAGCTCCTGCCGCCATTGTCAGCAGGTTTCCGTATATCAGCGGTTTGTGTGCTCCTGCGGTGCTGGCAGCCCAGGCAATGAGATACGTTACCCAGCCAAACGCAAGCATTCCAACTCCAAATGCCCCTGGCAGAACCAGCCAGATTCTGTTATTTTTTCCGGTTTTCTTCTGTCCTACAAAAATCTCTGCAAGCTCTTTTCCGCAGAGACTTCCCAGGATCAGATACAAAATCCCAGCCATACATACTCCTCTGTTTTTATTTTTCTGTTAATTTGATCATTAACAGTATACCAAAGTATCCTGATTCTGAAAATACAAAAATCGCCGTCTCCTCTGGTAAATTTAAAGGATACAGCGATTTTCTTTTTTATTTCCTGC
>JAPFCU010000046.1 GCA_026169535.1 Blautia sp. | reverse complement strand
TACTTTGGTGAAGAAGCAGAAATTACAGTGGAGTATGTAGATGAGATCCCGGTTCTCAGCTCCGGAAAAAGAAAATCCTTTGAAAACCGGTGTGAAAAATACATAAAAAAATAACTGGGGAGGCTTCTCTTTGGCATCAAAAGAAAAACAGAAAAGAATTGTATCAAATACAGCGTATACCATAGGCGGAGCGCTTCTGATGAATGGGGTTCTGCAGATTGTTGTCTATCCTCTGCTGAACCGAAAAATGGGAAGCGACCAGCTGGGAGAGCTTTTGTATCTTATGGGGCTGGTTGCAATACTCTGTCCTTCTGTGGGGCAGGCGCTGAATACCAGCCGTCTTGTTGTACGAAGAGATTATCAGGTGAAAAACGGGGACTATAATGTCCTCCTTTTGCTGTTTGGAGGAGTGGGAACAGCAGTCACTCTTTTTGTGGCAAGGGATTCCATGGTATCTCTGCCTGTTATTTTCTGGACGGCAGCCCTTCTTATGACAACAATTTTTCGTTATTACGGAGATGTGGAATACCGTCTTAACCTGAATTATAAAAAATATTTTTACTATTACTGTGTGCTGACAGGCGGATATATAGCCGGCTTTGGACTTTATTTCCTTACAAAAAACTGGTTTCTGGTATTTCTTGCAGGCGAGGCAGCAGCTCTGGTGTATCTTGCCGCAACCGGAACTGTGTTCAGAGGATTTTTTGACCGGAGCAGGTGGTTTACCCAGGCATTTCAGCGGGGAGGCTTCCTGGTATTTTCTTATCTGATTACAAATTTTACTTTGAATATTGACCGTCTTGCGCTGGAACATATGGTGGGGCATCTGGCAGTAACACAATATTATGTAACTTCTCTGATCGGAAAAACTCTGGTGCTTCTGGTGGCGCCTGTTAATACGATCATTATTTCTTATCTTACAAGAAAACAGGAGAGAATGGATAAAAAGCAGTTTCTTCTGTTTACCGGAATCGGAACAGGCGTAAGCCTTGTGTTTTTCCTTGGAGCGCAGATTGGAACTCCTATTTTCGTAAAGCTGTTTTATGGAGATCTTTATGAATCAGTAAAAGGAATGATCACAGTTGTAAACCTCAGTCAGATCCTTGGCGTACTTTCAGCTTATCTTTTTATTGTAGTTCTTACTTTCACAGAGGAAAAGTGGCAGTTGATCCTTCAGATCATACATTTGGCTGTGATTGCAGTCCTTGTGTTGATTTTTACACAAAAGAGCGGTATTATGGGTTTTGCGGCAGCCGTGCTCATTGCCAATGTAATACGTGTGGCAGCAGTAATCCTTCTTGGATTATGGAAAGCAGGCAGTGGCCCAAAACAGAAAAAACAATGATATTGATTCTACATCATAAATGAGGAAGGAAAAAGAATGCAGGCGGGAGAAATTTTAAGACGAACAGCGTTTAATATACTGGATAAGCTTCACGGCGGAAAGCTTGAAAAAATAAAAAAAGTAAATAAAAGGGAGATTGTAGAGGGAATTACAGAGGAGTATGCACAGCGCCGTGTGGAAATGCTTCTTGATTATGCCAAAAAGCATTCTCCTTATTATAAAAATTACCAGGACGCACAGGATATTACAGAGTTTCCTGTTATGACAAAAATGAAATATAACGAGAATATGGATGCAGTTCTCTGCGATACATTCCGTGACAGAAAAGACAGTCTGTTCCGTCTGAAAACAAGCGGTTCAACAGGCGCGCCGTTTACTGTTTTATGCGACGGGGATAAAATGAACCGTGTGAATATGAACTTTATTTCCTTTATGGAGCTGAACGGATTCCGCATGGGAATGAAGCGGGGAGAGTTCCGTGTATGGATCCCGGGTAAAAATGTGATCTCCAAATGGAAATCCTTTAAAAATAATCTGATCATGATCGATATCTCCAACATGGGAGACGATGCCCTTGCAGATATCTGTGAAAAAATACGAAAAGACAGGATTCAGGTTCTGGTTGCATATTCCAGCGCTCTGACAGTTCTTGCAGATTATCTGAAAAGGAAAAAAGTTGATATCAGGAAATGGGACGTGGAAATGGTTTTCGCCATGGGCGAGGCGCTTCCTCAGAAAACATATGACCTGATCCGGGAAATCTTTGGCTTTTCGGCAGTCCGTTCTTATGGAAATAATGAGAACGGTTTTCTTGCATGCCAGGTTGGCGAGGAGGACCGGTATACGGTAGACCTTTATAATTTTTATATTGAAATGCTGAGCCTTGATTCAGATGAACCGGTGAAATCGGGAGAACTGGGAAGAATCGTTGTAACTGATTTTTATAATAAAGCTTTTCCTATGATCCGTTATGACACAGGCGATACAGGAATTTATCAGGAAGTAACAGATGAAAAGGGCAGAAAACATGGTTATTTCACAGAAATATACGGACGCCGCGGCTCCATGATGTATAACTGCAAGGGAGAACCTCTGTCCATTCATGTTTTTATGAATGTACTGATCAATATGGAAGGGATTGTACATCAGGCAAAATGCATTCAGTGGGAAAAGAAAAGATACGAGCTGCTTTTAAATGCTGACCGGACAAGAGTCAATGAAGATGAGGTAGTGGCTTCCTACCGGAAATATCTGGGAGAGGAAGCTCAGATCGACGTTACTTATGTAGATGAAATTCCTATTGAGGCATCCGGAAAGCGTATGGTATGCGTTCAGAAATGCCAGGCGTATCTGTAGGATGTCAAAGATGCAGAAAAAAGCTTCAGATAATATATCAGAAGGCTGAAGCAACAGTTGATATGGAGAAAGAAAATGAAACAGAAGGTATCTGATTATATAGCGGAATATATTGCACAGTGGGGAATCCG
>JAPFCU010000045.1 GCA_026169535.1 Blautia sp. | reverse complement strand
TGATGGCTATGTCTATGCAGCAGTGCGCAAGGCTACAGAGAAGAAAGAAACTGTAAAAATCAACTTCTACAGTGAAGAAGAAGAAAAACAGATTGCAGAGAAAGAACTCGAAGTAGCTAAAGGAAGCACACAGGTAAATACTAGTGCACTTACAGATCTTGTACCGGAAGGTTATGAACTGGTAATTACCGGAGATTTAGATATTAATGATGGTTATGTCTACGCAGCAGTACGCAAAGTAGCACAGAAGACAATTTTTGTAAGTTACATTGATGAAGAGACAAAGATACCATTTGAAAATGGAATTGAAGAGATCAAAGTAGCAGCAGATGCAACATATTTCAACACAAGTGTTCTTACAGCAGTACCGGAAGGCTATGAGCTTTGTTCTGTAGGCGATGTATACTTCGGTGATGGCGATAGTGTAAACATAGAAGTAAGAAAAGCTGAAAAAACAGTATATGTAAGCTACATTGATGAAGAGACAAAGATGCCGTTCGAAAACGGAATCGAAGAGATTAAAGTGGCAGCAGATGCAACATACTTCAACACAAGCGTTCTTGCAGCAGTACCGGCAGGCTATGAGCTTTGCGCAGTAGGCGACGTATACTTCGGCGAAAATGACACTGTAAACGTAGAAGTAAGAAAAGTTGTTACAGAGAGAACAGTATATGTAAGCTACATTGACGAAGAAACAAAGATGCCGTTTGAAAACGGAATCGAAGAGATCAAAGTAGCAGCAGATGCAACAACATTTAATACAAGCGTTCTTGCAGCAGTACCAGCAGGCTATGAGCTTTGCGAAACAGGTGATGTATATATCGGCGAGAACGATACAGTAAATGTAGAAGTAAGAAAATCTGTAGTTCGCGAAAAAGATATCGTGATTGGCTACGTTGATGAAAAAGACGGAACAGAGATCGCAGTTTCTCAGATTACAATTCCTGAGGATGCAACATACTTCAACACAAGCATGCTGACAGATGTTCCGGAAGGATATGAACTTGTAACTGTTGGAGATATCTGGCTTGGAAGTGCTACTGTAGCAGAAGTTCAGGTTAGAAAGATTGAAAACGTTCAGGATGTTACAGTTCAGTATGTAACTGAAGATGGTGAAGTTGTTGGTACAGGCGCTCTTCAGCTTGATGCAGATGCTACATATGTCAACACAAATGCTCTGACAGATGTTCCGGAAGGATACGTTGTAGCAATTGTTGGTGATCTTCCAATCGAAGATGGCACAGTAGTTGTAACTGTTCGTCTTGCTGAGACAGATCCGGAGAACCCAACACCAACTCCAGATCCAGAGAATCCGGAAAACCCAGATCCAGAAACTCCAGATCCAGAGAATCCAACTCCGGAACCGGAAAATCCAGATCAGCCGACTAATCCGCAGCCGACAACAAGACCGGAAAATAACAACAACAACAATAACAATAATAATAACAACACCAATACAAACCAGAACCAGGCTCAGACTCAGACAAACAATCCGAGAACTGGTGATATGACAAATACAATGCCATTATTTGCTGGATTATTAGGTAGTGGTGCAATGATCGGACTTATTCAGCGTCTCAGAAGAAGAAAAGACGATAAATAATAATTCCATCTCAAAAAAATCGGGGCTCTTTTAAAGAGCTCCGATTTTTTTCATGTGTTCTTTTAAAGTTTTTTCATAGCCCATATCACTAAGTTCATAAAAATGCTGATTCTGAATTTCAGAAGGAAGATACTGCTGATTTACATAATGATTGGGATAGTTGTGGGCATATTGGTAACCAATACCTTTTCCAAGTTTTTCATGCCCTCCGTAATGTGCGTCCTGAAGATGCACAGGAACCGTAGTCTGAGTATTTCTGACAGATTCCATGGCAGCGAAAACTGCATTGACGGCAGAGTTGCTTTTAGGAGCGCAGGCCATATAGGCTGCTGCCTGGGAGAGAATGATCTGGGATTCCGGCATTCCGACTCTTTCTACAGCCTGAGCAGCTGCAGAAGCGACACAAAGTGCTTGAGGATCTGCATTTCCGATATCCTCGGAAGCCAGGATCATGATACGGCGGGCGATAAATTTTACATCTTCTCCGGCATAAAGCATTTTTGCCAGATAATAGACTGCAGCATCTGGATCAGATCCTCTCATACTTTTAATAAAAGCAGAAATGATATCATAATGATTATCTCCGTTTTTATCATACCGAATCACACGCTTCTGGATACATTCTGAGGCAACCTCCAGCGTCAGGTGGATCAGTCCGTCTTCGCTTTTGGGAGTGGTCAGAATTCCAAGCTCAACAGCATTCAAGGCGCTTCTGGCATCTCCGCCTGACATATCTGCAAGAAATTCAAGGGCATCCTGATCTATGACAGCGTTATAATTTCCCATTCCCTTATCACAGTCATTGACAGCCCGTAAGATCAGTTTCTGGATATTCTCATTGCTTAGTGATTTCAGCTCAAAGATGATAGAGCGGGATAAAAGAGCACCATTGACTTCAAAATAAGGGTTTTCCGTGGTGGCGCCAATAAGGATAATGGTGCCGTCTTCAACAAATGGAAGAAGATAATCCTGCTGGCCTTTATTAAAACGGTGAATTTCATCGATAAACAGGATTGTTTTTTTTCCGTACATTCCCAAACGGTCCTGAGCTTCCTTTACTACGGCTTCCATATCTTTTTTGCCGGCAGAGGTAGCGTTGATCTGGGTAAAAGAAGCGCTGGTTGTATTGGCGATCACCTTGGCAAGTGTTGTTTTTCCAGTGCCGGGCGGTCCGTAAAAAATAACAGAAGTCAGCTTGTCGGCTTTGATAGCCCGGTATAAAAGCTTGCCTCTGCCTACAATATGCTCCTGTCCGACGACCTCTTCCAGGGTAGTGGGGCGGAGGCGGGAAGCCAGAGGGGATTCACGATTCAGGGTTTTTGATTTTGCATACTCAAACAGATCCATGAGTTCATCTCCATTCTTTATAAAATCGAATATTTGTTCTTTCTTTAAAAACCAGTATACTTGATTTTTCTGAAAATTTCAACTGGATACGAAAGAGAAATTTTGGCTTTGCAGGCAATCGGGAATGATTTTAGCACTTTGTTGTAAATGACATTGGAAGTGAACAGTAATGGCAAAAGGAACAAAAATACGGTATAATAAGTGAAAGAAAGTACAGAACGGAGGTTTTTTATGAGATATAACGCATTATTTGATCTGCATACACATACTATTGCCAGCGGACATGCATACTGCACAATACGGGAAATGGCAAAAGCGGCATCGGAAAAGGGATTGGAGGTACTGGGGATTACAGAACATGCTCCTGCTATGCCAGGTACCTGCCATAATTTTTATTTTCATAATATGAAAGTGGTACCAAGAGAGATGTATGGAATCCGCCTTTTGATGGGGACAGAACTGAATATTTTGGATACGGAAGGCAATGTGGATCTGGAAGAGAGGGAACTGAAAAATATGGATATTGCTATTGCAAGTCTCCATATTCCCTGCATGAAGCCAGGAACAAAAGAGGAAAATACAGAAGCATATCTGAATGTTATGAAGAATCCCTATGTAAATATTATTGGACATCCGGATGATGGACGCTATCAGGTGGATTATCGTGCTCTTGTTCAGGGAGCAAAGGATTATGGAAAGGTATTGGAGTTGAATAATCATTCGCTGGAGCCCTCCTGTTTTCGCAGAGATGCAAGAGAAAATGATTTTGAAATGCTGAAGCTTTGTATGGAATATCAGGTTCCGATAGTGATGGACAGTGACGCGCACTTTGATTCAGCCATTGGGGAGTTTCACATGGCAAGAGAGCTTTTGGAGGAGATTAATTTTCCTGAAGAGCTTGTTTTGAATCATTCTGTAGAAATGCTGAAAAAATATGTAAATAAAAGATTTTAATCTGCTAAATCGTTGAAAAACCCTTGCTTATCATAGGTTAAAGTGTTAAAATATTTTATGCAATAATATGACAGTGATTTAAAGGAGCAGAGAATATGGGTAAAAAAATCAGAACGGAAGAGGTGGATCATCTCTTTGAGGCAATTCTTTGTTTGAAAAATAAAGAAGAATGTTACACATTTTTTGAAGATGTGTGCACGATCAATGAACTTCTTTCCCTTTCACAGAGATTTGAAGTTGCAAAGATGCTGACGGATAAGCGCACGTATCTGGATATATCTGAGAAGACAGGTGCATCCACAGCAACTATCAGCCGTGTAAATCGTTCCCTTAACTATGGAAATGACGGATATGAGATGGTTTTTTCCAGAATGAGAGAAAAAGAAACACAGAAGGATAATACAGAAGGAAATGAATAAAAAAGAGCAGCCTGTGGAATGGGTACCGCAGAGCTGCTCTTTTTTTATCCTCAGGGAATGCAGTATATTCTGTATATAAGTCAGTTTTTGTCAGAGGAAGACATATATTGATATACATCAGAGGAAATCTGGCTGATGGTCTTCTGAGCCTGTTTATTGTTTTGTATACAGTTGGAAAGAATGCAGATCACATAAGGGCGGCTGCTGTCAAAAACAACAGCAATATCGTTTTCAACCAGCACGGGGTTTTGCTCCTCTGTCATTTCTCCGGTTTTGCTGGCCGTTATAGTACCTTTGGGGAGTCCTGAAGGTATCATGTCTTTAAGATTCTGCTGTTTTAGGAGTGCCAGCATTTCTTCGGAGGCTTTTTGATTTACCAGATTTCCTTTATAGATTTCTGTAAGAAGTCTGCAGCAGTCTGAGGCACTTGTAAAGTTACTGGCAGTAGAATCTTCTTCCAGAAGTTCGGAACCCATAGTTGTGCAGGAAAATCCATGAGATTTGCAAAAATCGTTGACAAGCTCCGCGCCTTTATTAAAATCTCCATTTCCCAGAAGCTTTACGAGATCATCTGCAGAAAAATTATCGTTATCTGTGATCATTTTATTGAGAAGGGGCTTCAGGCTGGTTTCGTAATCAGAGGAAGGTGATTCAGAGACATTTGGGTAAACCAGATATTCAAAAACAGCTCCCATGATAAAGGTTTTGATCAGACCGGCAGATTCCATGGAATCATCTGCGCGAATAGTACTGTAATCGTCGGTAACAGGATCCATAACTGCAATAGACCAGTTTTCCCCTTCTTTTTCCAGTTTGTCTGTGTAGTCTGTTTTCAGCTGCCGGGTAAGATCACTGAGATGCTGCCCTTTTCCAGCATTCTGCGGTTCTACAATGCTGAAATACTCATCAATGCCGTCTGCAATACCGGATACCATAATGGGGTGATTGGCAGCATTTGTGATATAAAGATCATCTGACTGATTACTCATAAAACCCATTTCCAGGATTGCTACAGGGACAGTGCTCCAGTTGGTACCGGTCATATTATCAGAAGAGATCACACCTTTGTCTTCCAGACCGGTAGCTGTACAATAGTGACTGATGATGCAGGATGCAAGGGTATTGCTTTTTTCGATGATATCAGAGGAAAGGTACTGATTGCCTGAGGTAGGTGCCATGGTCAGAGCTCCTGAGGCAGATGAACTTCCATCGCTGTTGGCATGAATTCGTACGGTGATATCTGCATTTTGTTCGGTGGCAAGGATAGCGCGTTCGCTGTTGCTGATGGCTGTTTCATTATCTGTTCGGGTCATGATCACATGATAGCCTCTTTTGGCAAGCTCCTGCTGAAGAAGAAGGGAAACCTGCAGGTTCAGTTCATATTCCGGGACTCCGGAGAAGTTTCCCTGTGTGCCGGAGGTTACTTTTGGTTTGGTCTGGTCTGAGCCTGGAGCTATAGGCTCTGGTGCGCTCATGTCTACAGAAGGTCCTTGATGACCGGGATCAATGACAACAGTAAAATCTCCATCGCCTGCAGCTGGGGACGCTGCATTGTTGGCTGCGCCCCAGTCCATGCCGGAGGAACTTCCCGAGTCTGAACGGGAAGGACCGATCATAGCCTGTCCTTCTTCGCTTTTACCGGGGTCGGCTGCAGCAGATACCGGAATAGAAAGAGTCGGGATCAAACCGCATATAAGAAGTATCTGAAAAAATTTTTTCATAAAAAATCGCCTCCCAAAATTAAGTATGCCTGTTTTTGCTGCGTACAGAAAGTATCTTAGATAATGAATATTACAAAAACAGGTTTCTTATATGATATACTATAACAAAGAAAATGAAAAGAAGAAAATACTTGCAAGCTTATAGAAATAAAATTATAATAATATCATATAAAACATTGAAGAATTCTGTCATTTATTCGAGGAACAACAGGGAAATGCCGGGCAGGATCTGGGGAAGGAATGAAAAAGACATGCATGGCGAAAAACTAAAAAAAGCAGGGATTCTGATTCTGACATCTTTTATGTTGCTGACATATCCCTGCTATGCAGCAGAGGCTTCTGTTTTTGGAGGAAGCACAGAAGAGGCTTCTGAGGAAGGTGATCCAGATCATCATCCGGAACCGCCTCCCGCAGAAGGAACAATATCAGAAGGTCAGGGAACATTGTCCCCTCCGTCAGAAGCAGCAGGAGAGAGTGTATTTGGAAGTGGTCAGGTGTCAGAGGCAGTTCCGGATGAAGAACTATCCGTTCTTTTGTCCAATCTGGCATTTCCTTCATCTAATGGCAGCTGGTCAGCATATGTATGCAATCTGGAAAAGAATACGGAGGGAAGCATCAACGAGCACAGGATGCAGGCGGCAAGCCTGATCAAGCTTTTTATCATGGGAGCAGTTTACGAGAACTATGATAGTCTGACTGCACAGTATGGTAAGGACATTTTAGATAATAATCTCCATGAAATGATCATTGTCAGTGATAATGATGCGGCGAATATCCTGACAGAATATCTGGGAGGTGGGGACAGTGCTGCGGGAATGAATGCAGTGAATGACTACTGCAGCAGGAACGGATATACCAATACTCATATGGGAAGGCTTCTTTTACACAGCAATGAGTTTGATGACAATTATACCTCTCCGGCAGACTGCGGACGCTTTTTGAAAAAAGTATATGACGGATGGATGGAAGGGGATGCAAATGCCTGTGCCATGTTTGACCATCTGGCAGCGCAGGAGAGAAGAAACAAGATACCGGCACAGATGCCTGAGGGCGTCAGCGTAGCAAACAAGACAGGAGAGCTTGCAGATGTGGAAAATGATGCAGGCATCATTTACAACACGGCCAATGATCTTGTGATCGTGTTTATGTCAGAAAATCTGTCAGAGGCAGGAGCAGCCCAGAGTACGATCTCTGCATTGAGCAGGCAGATATATGACTATTATCAGCAGTAAGGAAGGACATCAGGGGACAAGTCGTGAAACAGAGGATTATGGAACAAAACAGAAAATAAAATATTCCATAAAGGGGGATGATGATATGAACAAGAAATGGAAAGATTTTTCAGCAGCAACACTTTTAAAATGGGCAGCAATGCTGGTTATTGTCTTTGCACTTTCTCTGCCTGTAACCGCAGAAACCAGCCATGCAGCAAATACGACGTATACGGTAACGGTTGCAACCGGATATCTGGCACTGCGTAATGCCAGAGCTTATGATGAAAAAAACGAAATAGGCGAGCTGTATACGGGAGATACTGTGGAGGTAACAGATTCCAGTGGAGCTACATACTGGACAGTCTATTCTCCGAAGCTGAATAAAACCGGTTATGTGAACCGAAAATATCTGGCATGTGCTTCCGATTCCAAAACTGTCAGAGTACAGAGCGGCTATCTGGCGCTTCGCACAGCCATGGCATATGACAGCAAAAACGAAGTAGGCAAGCTTTATACGGGAGATACGGTATATGTGGCAAATACAGATGACCCCACTTACTGGCTGGTGTATTCTCCGGGACTGAATAAGGGCGGCTATGTAAATAAAAACTATCTGGAGGACGCTTCCTCATCAGCTTCAGGTCAGACATGGACAGTCAGTGTAGCGAAAGGCTATCTTGCACTTCGTACCGCTAAGGCATATGACAGCAAAAATGAAATTGGTGAGCTGTATACAGGAGATACAGTGCAGGTAAAGGATACCAGTGATTCCACTTATTGGTATGTATATTCACCAAAGCATGGGAAGTATGGATATGTGAATAAAGATTATCTGTATTAATGATGTTAAGTGAAGCGGATTTTTGAAGATAATTTAAACGGGGGCCTGAAAAAGGTCCCCGTTCATTCATTACTTCTTTAGTTTTTTATTTTTGGATGAATCATCCGGATTTTCTCTTCGCAGTTCGTCTACCAGCTGTTCAATGAGCATTTTTTTTGTATATACATCAAAACTCAACAAACAGATAAAAGAAAACAATTTCAGGAATTTACGATCTTCTTCCGGAGCGTTTTCAAAGGTCTTCTCTGATGTTTGATAGCATCTGAGAAGATTTTTTTTGAGAAGTTCTACCTGTTCTTTTTCCATACTGAATACTTCGTTATAAATTGTGGTAAGATCCATTTCTGAATCGGAGCGAAAATATTTTTCTGTAATGGGTCCAAGCAGAGTCTGGATATCATTGATGGAAAGAATGTTTTTAAAATAATAAATAAAAATCAGAAGCAGCAGATGCTCCTTAGAATAACGCTTTTTTTCCGGAGATGGGAGCAGGTTGTTTTTGGCATAATTATTAATCATGGTTTTGGTAAGGATCTTGTCCTCCGGATAACGCTTGGAGGAAGCAAGCTGCTCTTCCATAAAAGTAGTTACCTGATCCATGTATAAGTCAATATTGGGAATATCTTCCGGTTTGATATAATCAATTCTTGAAATACTTTCCAGGATGCTTCCTATCATGTCCTGTGTATTGATCGTCATAGTTTTATCACCTCTGCATCCTATTATATAGTTTTCAAAACTACTTGTAAATATATTTCTTCAGGAATTTATTTCTTTATGATCCGGTTGTTCTGACGGTAGGCACGTGGGGAGATTCCATAAACATTTTTGAAGGCTCTGGAAAAATGCAGCTGATTGGGATAGCCGACCTGAATACTGATATCTTTTATGGTAATGTCTGAGGTTTTCAGAAGTTCGGCTGCCCTGGACATTCGATAGCGTATAAGAAATTCCTGGGGAGCAATCCCCATGGTTTCTTTAAAAACTTTGCCGAAATAGCTGCGGTCCAGATTCAGTCTCTGTGCCATGTCTTCCACAGTGATTGGAAACATGTAATTCTGTGAAATAAAGGTAATGGCTTCATCTGTATAAAATTGAGAACGCTTTCCATTCTGGGTACGGTTTCTTGAGGAGGAGCCTGTAAGAATGGCATCCATGACCAGATAAAGGTGGCCGATCAGATGAAGGGAGGAACTTTCAGAAGAGCTGGAGGCAAGGTGTATCAGTTCTTCCTTCAGAGTGTTGGCAATTTGTGGAGAAGAGGGCGTAAAAACAGGAGTTTCTGTGGAAAGCCCTGCTGTATCCAGGATTTCTTTGGCCTTTAGTCCGCTGAATTCTACCCAGGTATACTCCCATGGATCTTCCCGGTCTGCGAAATAGGTATTGATCCTGTCTGGCTCGATGAGGAATCCCATTCCTCCATGAAGCTTATATTCTTTTGTGACTGTGCTGGATTCATCTACAAGCAGCGTTCCTTTTCCGGAAATAATATAATGAAAAAGAAAGTGATTGCGGATAGAAGGGCCAAATGAATGAAGTGGTCTGCATTTTTCGTATCCGTACTGATACAGAGTAAGATCCATAAAGCGATTATCAGAAAATATATGAAATAAGGGATTTGCCATATTTAATCCTCCTTGTATTTTATATAATTGGGAATTATAAACAAAAAATAGATAGTAAAACTGTGATATTTAAACGAAAAACAAGGATTTTTTATTATTATATATCAAAATAAGCAGTAACTTCAACTATATTCGAGAAAAAACGTATTATGATATAAAATAGGTTTCATGGCTCCATTTACCAGAATCCACAGTAATGATAGAATGAGGCTATAAAATAAATCCGTAAAAACTGTACAGAATGGAAACGGACTGCAAAAGAAAGGAAAGGGGAAATTCAATGAAAAAAAGGAAACTGTCTGTTATAGGGATTTTTGCAGGATTGCTAAGTGCTGGTATGATCCTTACCGGATGTGGAGATTCTTCGTCAGATAACGGAAAAATAAGAATTGAAATGGTTCAATATAAACCGGAGGCAGTAAAAGCATTTGAAAAAATGGAAGAGAAATTTAACGCTTCCCATGATGACATTGAACTGACCATTGAATCACCAAATGAAGCTATGACAATCCTGAAGACCCGTTTTATCAAGGAAGATCAGCCTGATATCATTGGAATCGGAGGAGACGTGAACTACTCTAATTTTCTGGATGCAGATATGCTGACTGATATTTCAGATTTTGAAGGACTGGCAGATATTAAACAGGCATATCTGGATATTGATAAGAACCTGGAATTTATTTCCAGAAACGGAGTATATGCGGTTCCCTATGCAGCCAATGCGGCAGGAATCCTGTACAACAAAGACATGTTTGAGGAAAATGGATGGGAGATTCCCACAACCTGGGAGGAATTTCTGACACTTCTGGATACTATTCAGGCCTCCGGACAGCAGCCGCTGTATTTTGGTTTTAAAGATACCTGGACCTGTCTGGCTCCATGGAACGCCATGGCCTGTGATCTTGCTCCGGCAGATGTATGTCAGCAGGTAAACAGAGGAGAAACTACTTTTTCAGAAGAATACAGGGAGCTTGCGGAGAAGATCCTCCAGCTTCTTCCTTACGCACAGGATGATCCTTATGCTTACAGCTATAATGATGCATGTACAGCCTTTGCTCGTGGGGAATCTGCCATGTACTGCATCGGAAGCTATGCGGTGCCTCAGATCAAATCCGTAAATCCGGAGATGAATATAGATTCTTTTGTTTTTCCGGCAAACGACAGCGCAGACGGACAGATCCTGAACTCCGGTATCGATCTTCAGTTCTGTATTATGGAGGACTGTAAGGAAAAAGAGGCGGCTTATGAAGTTCTTCGCTTTATGCTGGAGGATGAAAATATCCAGATCTATCTGGATGAACAGAATGCAGTTCCCTGTAAAGAGGGAGAGTTTCAGCTTCCTTCCATGCTGGATGGTATGAAGGAATATATTGACGCCGGTAAGATGACAGATTACCAGGATCATTATTACCCAACAGAAATGGCAGTAGACGCCATGATCCAGACCTATCTGATGAAAGGGGACACCGATGCATGGCTGAAAAAATTCGACAGGGACTGGACACGGTATAATCGTGACCTGATCCGCAAGATACAGGATTATCAGAAAGAGAACGGGGAAGGAGGAAATAAATGATGAAGAAAAACGAAAGAAAACGCACTTTTTTGCTGATTACCATTCCGATTCTTGTATTATTCTTTACATTTAATACACTGCCTCTGATCAAAGGCTTTATTTACAGCTTCACTAATTTTAAAGGCTATGGAAGCTATGACTGGGTAGGATTCCGGAATTACATCGATCTTTTTCAGGATGCCAGAGTGGGACATTCCTATCTGTTTACCTTTAAATTCGCGCTGGTGGCAACCATTGTCGTAAATCTTTTCAGTCTGATTCTGGCGTTGGGCCTGAACAGCAGGATTCGTGCAAAAAGCGCCCTGAGAGGAATCTATTTTATTCCAAATGTTTTGGGAGGGCTGGTAGTTGGCTATATTTTCAGCTTTATCTTTACCTATATTCTTCCGACTATCGGAAAATCCCTGGGAATTGATTTTCTCAGCAGCAGTATGCTGGCGGATACAAAAACCGCATGGTTTGCCATTGTGATTGTGGCGGCATGGCAGGCCATTGCAATGAATACGATCATTTATATTTCCGGACTGCAGACTGTGCCGGAAGATGTATATGAGGCAGGATCCATTGACGGGGCAACCGGATGGACAAAATTTAAAAATCTGACTTTTCCGCTGATCATTCCGTTTTTTACGATTAATATGGTACTGTGCATGAAGAATTTCCTGATGGCATTTGACCAGATTATGGCATTGACAAAGGGAGGACCGGCACAGAGTACGGAATCTATTTCCTTTCTGATCTACAAAAACGGTATGGATGGAGGACAGTTCGGATTTCAGAGTGCCAATGCAGTGATATTTTTTGTGGTGATTGTGGCGATCTCGATATTCCAGCTTACATTTATGAATAAGAAGGAGGAGCAGTTATAATGAAAAAGAATACCAAACAGATGGGAAAAACCAACTGGCCGGTGACCATCCTTCTGATCATGGGCTGTGTGACGATTTTCTTTCCCCTTTATATGGCAGTGATTATTGCTTTCAAAAAGCCTTCGGAAATGACGAACGATATTGCAGGAGCACTTTCCTTCCCGTCTTCCTGGAGCTTTGATAATTTTACAGAGGCCATGAGGGTTACTGATTTCTGGAATTCTCTGGGAAATTCTCTGCTGATCACAGCCCTCACTGTAGTGATTGCCATACTTCTTCATTCGCTGGCAGGCTATGCCATTGGAAGAAATATGGGGAAAAGTAAATTTTATAAATTTGCATATCTTTACATTGTCAGTGGTATGTTTGTTCCATTTGCCATTCTGATGATGCCCCTGGTAAAACAGACTTCTCAGATGGGGATTGGAAACAGAGCAGGTGTCATCATTCTTTATGTGGTATTTTATATGCCTATGAACCTTCTTCTGTATTCCGGATACCTGAAAAATATTCCCCTTGCTCTGGAAGAAGCGGCGAAAGTAGACGGAGCAAGTACCTGGAAGACCTACTGGAGTATTATTTTCCCTGTAATGAAGCCCATGCATGCAACAGTTGCAGTCCTTACGGCTCTGGGTACCTGGAATGACGTGATGACTCCTCTGGTGATCATGTCCGGTACTGGAAAAAATACTCTTCCGCTGGCACAGCTGAATTTTCAGACACAGTTTGGAACAAACTATAACCTTGCATTTGCATCCTACCTTCTGGCACTGATCCCAATCCTTCTTTTTTATCTGGTATGCCAGAAGCAGATTCTGAATGGCGTGGTAAATGGTGCAGTGAAATAATATAAAAAATAAAAAGAAAGAACATCCCAGGCAGGATGAAAAGAGGAAAAGATGATGGCTATTTTGGTGGACAGAAAGAATTCCTTGTTTACGCTGTGTACAAAAAGCAGCATGTATCAGATGAAGGCAGACTCGTTGGGAGTCCTTCTTCATACCTATTATGGGAAAAGAACGGAGAATATGGATTTTTCATACCTGATCCAGAAAAGAGATCATGGATTTTCCGGCAATCCCTATGAGGCTGGAATGGACAGAACGTATTCTCTGGATACGCTTCCTCAGGAGTATTCCTGCTTCGGGGGAGGCGATTACCGGGAAAGCGCGCTGGCAGTGAGAGACGCTTACGGCGCTTCTGCTGTGGATCTGAGATATGAAGGCTGTGAGATTCTGAAAGGAAAATATCAGGTACCCGGACTTCCGGCATTTTATGAAGAGAATCCGGGACAGGCAGAGACGTTGGTGATCACCATGAAAAATGAAAGAAAAAATATCCTTGTAAAGCTTTTTTATGGAGTGTTTGAGGAACTGGACCTTCTGACCAGAACAGTTTCCGTGGAAAACTGCGGAGAAGAACCGGTGTATCTGGAACGTGTCATGTCTTTATGTTTGGATCAGCCCTATGGGAACTGGGACTGGATGACTTTTTATGGAAGACATGAAATGGAGCGTCAGGTATCCAGAACTGCAATCCATCATGGGATTCAGTCAGCAGGCGGGCTTCGGGGAACCTCCAGTCATCAGTACAATCCCTTTGTGATGCTTGCAGATTCTAAGGCATCGGAGACACAGGGAAGCTGCTATGGATTTTCTCTTTTGTACAGTGGGAACTTTTTAGCAGAGGCTGAAAAAGACCAGTTTAATCAGACAAGAGTGCTGATGGGCATCCATCCGGGAAATTTCCGATATAAGCTGGAAAAGGGAGAAAGCTTTTTTGCGCCGGAGGCTGCGATGGTCTACAGCGATAAAGGTTTTGAAAAAATGTCCCATATTTTTCACCGGGCTATCCGAAACAATCTGTGCAGAGGAAAATTTAAAAATGCAAGGAGACCGGTTCTGATCAATAACTGGGAAGGTACATACTTTGATTTTACCGGGGATAAACTCATAGCTATGGCAAAGGACGCAGCAGACATGGGTGTAGAGCTTTTTGTTATGGATGACGGCTGGTTTGGAAAAAGAGACGATGATAACAGCGGGCTTGGAGACTGGCAGGTCAATGAAAAAAAACTGGGCTGTACTTTACAGGAGCTTTCAGAAAAAATTCATGGTCTTGGAATGAAATTCGGTATCTGGTACGAACCGGAATGCGTGTCTCAGGACAGCAATCTTTATCGGGCGCATCCGGACTGGGCATTCCAGATTCCGGGAAGAAATCCGGTAAGATCCCGGAATCAGCTGGTTCTTGATTTTTCCAGAAAGGATGTGCGGGATCATATTTTTGAGGAGATGACCCAGGTTCTGGATAAAGCAGATGTGGATTATCTGAAATGGGATTTCAACAGAAGTATCTGTGATGTATATTCTGCCCAGCTTCCTGCAGACCGTCAGGGAGAAGTGCTTCATCGATATGTGCTTGGTCTGTACGAATTTCTGGACCGTCTGGGCAGAAGATATCCGGATATGCTCATTGAAGGCTGCAGCGGAGGAGGTGGACGCTTTGATGCAGGAATGCTTCACTATACGCCCCAGATCTGGTGCAGTGATGATACGGATGCCATTGAGCGTCTGGAGATCCAGTATGGAACATCCTTCTGTTATCCGGTCAGCACTATGGGAGCGCATGTTTCTGCCTGCCCAAATCATCAGACTGGAAGGACTACACCACTTGGCACAAGGGCGACAGTAGCTATGGCAGGAACCTTTGGCTATGAGCTGGATCCGGCTAAGCTGACAGAAGAGGAAAAGGAAGAAATCAGGAAACAGATCGGCCGGTTTAAGGAGTATTATGAACTGATCCAGAGAGGCGACTACTTCCGTCTGACAGCGCCTTCTGAGGAACGGCATTATGCCGCATGGGAGTTTGTCAGCCCGGATCAGAAGGAAGCGCTGGTAAGTGTTGTTGCATCTAAGGTAAGGACAAACGATCCGCCGGCACGGGTATTGTTAAGAGGGCTGAAAGAAGAGGGAATTTACCTTCTGGAAGGCAGGGAATATACAGGAGGAGCGCTGATGTACGGCGGTCTTCCGCTGCCTGAGGCAAAGGTGGAGTATCAGAGCTGGGAGTTTTATCTGAAATTAAAGAACTAAAGTCAAGAAAAATGTCTAAATAACAGGCAGGAGCAAAGGGGATTTCTCTTTGTTCCTGCTTGTCATTTTCATCGGCAGATGATAAAATTGATTCCATGACAAAAGCCGCCGGAGAGCGGAAGAAACAGACCATCAACGAATCAACAGATACAGGAGAATTTATGAGCATTTATGAATCACTGAACAATATGCAGCAGGAGGCTGTTTATCATACGGAAGGCCCTCTTCTGATTCTGGCAGGAGCCGGATCTGGAAAGACCAGAGTGCTGACCCACAGGATTGCATACCTTATTGCAGAAAAGGGTGTGAATCCATGGAATATCCTTGCAATTACCTTTACCAACAAGGCCGCTCAGGAAATGAGGGAACGTGTGGATAAGATTGTAGGAATGGACGGAGGAAGTGTATGGGTTTCCACGTTTCATTCCACCTGCGTAAGAATCCTGCGCAGACATGCAGACAGGATAGGATATGACAATAATTTTACTATCTATGATACAGATGACCAGAAGACACTGATGAAGGATGTGTGCAGGCGGTTGAATATAGATACGAAAAAATATAAGGAACGCTCCCTTCTGGCACAGATCTCTCATGCTAAGGATGAGTTGATCACTCCGGATGAAATGCTTTTGAATGCAGCAGATTTTAATGAGAAGAAGGTTGCGGAGATCTACCGTGAATACCAGAATTCTCTAAGAAGGAATAATGCCCTTGATTTTGATGATCTGATCGTAAAAACAGTGGAACTGTTTCAGCACTGCGATCAGGTACTGGAGCAGTATCAGGAGCGTTTCCGTTATATTATGGTAGACGAGTATCAGGATACCAATACGGCACAGTTTAAATTTGTCAGCCTTCTGGCTTCCCGTTATGGGAACCTCTGTGTGGTAGGTGATGATGATCAGTCAATTTATAAATTTCGTGGTGCGAATATCGGAAATATCCTTGGATTCGAACGGGTATTTCCGGACGCAAAGGTGATCCGTCTGGAACAGAATTACCGCTCTACTCAGAATATCCTTAATGCAGCCAATGATGTGATCGCTAATAATACAGAACGTAAGCCAAAGACTCTGTGGACAGAGAATCCTGAGGGAGATAAGCTTCATTTCCGCCAGTTTATGAATGGATTTGAGGAAGCTGAGTATGTTGTTGGAGATATCTCTAAAAAACACAGGGAGGGTACCTGTCGGTATCGTGACTGCGCGATCCTTTACAGGACAAATGCCCAGTCCCGTCTTTTTGAAGAAAAATGCCTTCTGGCAAATATTCCTTATAAAATCGTTGGCGGTGTGAACTTTTATGCCCGTAAAGAGATCAAGGATCTGCTGTCTTATATGAAAACCATAGATAATGCGGCAGATGACCTGGCTGTGCGCCGTATTCTGAATGTGCCGAAAAGAGGGATAGGAGCTACTACTATTGGACGAGTTCAGGAATATGCAGATCATATGCAGGTCAGCTTTTATGATGCGCTCCGTGTGGCAGAGGAAATTCCTTCTATTGGACGAGCCCAGTCCAAGATTGATGGGTTTGTTACTTTTATCCAGTCACTGAAAAGCAAGGCAGCTGCCTATACGGTGCAGGAGCTTCTGGAGGAGATCATTGATCTTACCGGATATGCAGATGAATTAAGAGAAGAAGATACGGAGGAATCCAGAGCAAGACTGGAAAATATCGATGAGCTGATCTCCAAGACTGTTTCCTATCAGGAAGCGATGGCTGCAGAAGGAAGAGAGGCTTCTTTATCCGGGTTTCTGGAAGAGATCGCGTTGATCGCGGATATTGACTCCGTAGACCCGGATCAGGACTATGTTCTTCTTATGACCCTGCACAGCGCCAAGGGTCTGGAATTTCCTTATGTATATCTGGCAGGAATGGAAGACGGTGTATTTCCAAGCAGTATGTGTATTTTTTCTGCAGATCTTTCAGATATGGAGGAAGAACGCCGGCTTTGCTATGTGGGGATTACAAGAGCTATGAAAGACCTTACTCTTACCTGTGCTCAGCAGAGGATGATCAGAGGAGAGACGCAGTACAACCGTGTGTCCCGGTTTGTCAGAGAAATACCACGGGAACTGGTGGAGCTTGGGCATACCATTCAGGAGAAAAAACCGAAGATACAGGAAACTTCTTCCGGAAAAAGCAGCTATATGCAGATGAAAATGGCATTTCAGTCAAAGGCATTCCAGCCGCAGAGCTTTACGGTAAAAAAAGCCGATTCTCTGGATTATGGAGTAGGAGATACGGTACGCCATGTGAAGTTTGGTGTAGGAATCGTTAAGGACATCGTTGAAGGCGGAAGAGACTATGAGGTTACGGTGGATTTCGATCGTGTAGGAATAAAGAAGATGTTTGCCGGTTTTGCAAAGCTTAAGAAAATCTAAAATTTTATATATCTTATGGTAAAATCTTACGGTTGGTGTTATACTATAACCTATAAATCAATGTAGGCAGGAAACGTTTTTGCGGGGACTGCCTGTGTGACGGCAGTGAGTATGCCGACAGAAAAAAGAGAGGATGGTGCGCATATGAATATGAATACCAAAATTGAAGAGTTACTGGCAGTCTTAAAGAAAAAAGAAGATGACAAACAGAAAAATACAGTCCTCTGGGTGTTGGCCATCATTGGCGCCGTTGCTGCAGTAGCAGGAATTGCTTTTGCTGTTTATCGTTTCTTTACGCCGGATTATCTGGAAGATTTTGAAGAAGATTTTGATGACGATTTCGACGATTATTTTGAGGATGAGGAAGAATAAAAACCGACAGCTCCGGTTGACACCGGGGCTGTTTTCTTGATGCGCTGGGAAACAGGTGTATTTTATACGGATTTTTCTATTGCATCAAAAATGCCTGGCGAGGATGCGCCAGGGTCAGTGAAACAAAAATTTGATTATTTTGGTGAAAAGGAGTTTTTGAGGACAGAAATTATATGAAAAAAGGTGAGATATACGAAGGCATTATAGAAAAAGTGGATTTTCCCAATAAGGGTTATGTTATTCTGGAGGATCAGAAGATCCTGATAAAAAACGGGATTCCCGGACAGAAGGTCCGGTTTATGATTCAGAAGAAACGAAAGAATAAAGCTCAGGGAAGGATTCTGGAAATCCTGGAAAAATCCCCCCTGGAAAAAAGGAATCCGGTGTGCTCCTCTTTTCCTCAGTGCGGAGGCTGTATGTACCAGACTATGTCCTATGAAGAACAGCTTAAGATGAAGGACAGACAGATCCGGGAACTTCTGGAGGAGGTTCTGATAAGGGAAGGCCAGGTAGACAAAGAGGGAAATGCTGATTTTGTATGGGAAGGGATTAATGGAAGTCCCGAAGAGTTCTGTTATCGGAATAAGATGGAATTTTCTTTTGGAGATGAGTATAAGGACGGCCCCCTTTCTCTTGGGCTCCACAAAAAAGGCAGCACCTATGACATATTAAATACAGATGATTGTAAGCTTGTCCATAAGGACATGACAGATATTTTGACCTGTGTCCGTGATTATTTTCGGGAGAGAGGGATATCCTATTATAAAAAACTGCAGCATGTGGGATATCTCCGGCATCTTCTGGTCAGGCGAGGAGTGACGACAGGCGAGATTCTGGTGCACCTGGTTACTACCAGTCAGGAGCAGTATGATCTGGAACCACTGAAAGAACAGCTTCTTTCTCTGCAGCTGGAAGGAAAGATTGTGGGAATCATGCATATCATTAATGATTCTCTTTCCGATGTGGTAAAAAGTGATGAGACAAGGATTCTGTACGGGAAGGACTGGTTTTATGAAACTCTTCTGGGATTGAAGTTCCGAATCAGTACGTTTTCTTTCTTTCAGCCAAATTCTCTGGCAGCAGAGGTTCTGTATTCGGTGGTTCGTTCATATGTTGAAGATGCAAGAGGTATGGAAGTCTTTGATCTTTACAGCGGGACGGGAACTATTGCACAGCTGCTGGCGCCTGTAGCCAGGGAAGTAATCGGTGTGGAGATCGTGGAGGAGGCAGTAGAGGCAGCGCGGAAAAACGCAGAGCTTAATGGCCTTTCCAATTGCCGTTTTATAGCCGGAGATGTGCTGAAAGTATTGGATGATCTTACGGAAAAGCCAGATATGATCATTTTGGATCCGCCTCGTGAGGGAGTACATCCAAAAGCTCTTCCGAAGATTCTTTCTTATGGGGTAAAACGTATCGTATATGTATCCTGTAAGGCAACCAGTCTTGCAGAAGATATGGAAACATTTCTCCACGCAGGCTATCGTCTGGAAAAAGCCTGCTGTGTAGATCAGTTCTGTCAGACAGTCTGGACAGAGGCTGTGGCAGTTTTCGTCAGGGAGTGAGACAGCATGGAGAACAGAGTAGAGCGAAAGAAAAAATTTATCATCAATGTTGTATTTTATGCGCTGATAGCTATATTGGTGTGGGTGGCATGTAAATATCTGGTATCTCCTATGATGCCTTTTATCATTGCTTTTGTTGTAGCGGCAGTGATTCAGATCCCTGTGAGAAAAATAAAAACAGATCCCAAAAAGAAAAAAATAATATCAATTGTGTTTTGTGCTGTATTTTACGGACTGCTGTTTCTTCTGGCGGCCTGGGCGGGACTGAGACTTTTGGATGGAGTCGGAGGCCTGGTGCGTAAGGTGCCTCATTTTTACAATACTACGGTAGTGCCTGTGTTTGAGGCGATTTCTGATTATCTGGAAGAGTCTATGGCTTCTGTGCACCCGTCTGTAGCAAAGACCATTGAAAATTCTTTTGAGGAGATGACAAATAATCTGGGGACTTATGTTTCCAGCTTCTCCATGAAAGTGGTACAGATTCTGTCAGGGGGAATCAGTGGGATTCCAAGTTTTGTGATCAAGCTTGTGATCACAGTTGTAGCTACGTTTTTCTTTGTGGGAGATTATGACGGAATCACATCCTTTTTCAAAAAGCTTCTGACGCCAAAACAGCTGGCTTTTGTAGAAAAGGGACAGTCTTATGTAAAGAATGTATTATTTATTTATATCAGATCCTACAGCTTTCTGTTTCTGCTGACTTTTGCGGAACTGTGTGCAGGAATGTTCCTTCTGGGTATGCCGTATCCTGCCCTTCTGGCTTTGGGGATTGCGGTATTTGATATCCTTCCGGTGCTGGGAACAGGAGGCGTACTTCTTCCGTGGGCTGCAGTCCTCTTTATTATAGAGGAACATGGACTTGCAATTGGGCTTCTTGTGCTTTACCTGGTAATTTTAGTGGTAAGGAATATGGTGGAACCCAGGATTGTAGGGCGCCAGATTGGTCTCCATCCTCTGGCGACGTTGGCAGCTTTGTTCCTTGGACTGAAGCTGTTTGGACTTGTGGGACTGGTTGCTTTTCCGGTTGCTCTGACCGTACTGGTGAATTTCAGCCGGGAGGAATTAATGGAAAAATTATAAAATTTCTGTTTGTGAGAATAGAGCGGATTTTGTTCCTCACAGACGATGTATATGAGAAACAGGCAGATCATGTGCTGTGTTGCGTTTCCTGGTAAACCTCACAAGGCACTATGCTCAGCCTGTTTCTCTTTGCATCTGAATATGGGAAACAGCCAAACAGAAAATATATTGACACAGTGAACATATGGTGATATAATACAATCAAACATATGAATAATTGTTCATATGACAAAATGTAAAGGAGAAGGTACAATGAAAAAAACTTATAAGATTGAAGTGGATTGCGCAAACTGTGCAAACAAAATGGAACAGGCAGCAAAAAATACTGCAGGAGTTAAAGATGCGACTGTAAACTTCATGATGCTGAAGATGATTGTGGAATTTGAGGATGGACAGGATCCGAAGGCAGTTATGAAAGAAGTTTTGAAAAACTGCAAAAAAGTAGAGGATGACTGCGAGATATATTTATAAAAGCCAGTCAGAAATGTGACAGGGAGATAACTGCCAACAGGAATGCCGGGAGCATTCTGACTGTGGATCAAGGTATAAAAGGAGCAGAATATGAACAAAAAACAGAAAAAAATGCTGATCCGTATAATTGTTGCTGCTGTGCTGGTTGCAGCACTGTCAATGTTTCCGCTGGAGGGATACTTACGGGCTGCTTTGTTTATGATTCCGTATCTTGTGATTGGATATGATATTCTTCAGAAGGCATGGAAAGGAATTCGGAACAGACAGGTATTTGACGAGAATTTTCTGATGGCAGTTGCCACTGTAGGCGCTCTTTGTCTGGGAGATTTTAAAGAAGGAACGGCAGTTATGCTGTTTTATCAGATTGGTGAGCTTTTTCAAAGCTATGCGGTGGGAAAAAGCCGCCGGAATATCAGTGAACTTATGGATATCCGTCCGGATTATGCAAATGTGGAAAGAGACGGGAACCTGGAACAGGTGGATCCGGATGAGGTGGAAGTGGGAAGTGTGATCGTGGTACAGCCAGGTGAAAAAGTTCCCATTGATGGTACTGTCATAGAAGGTAATTCAACTCTGAATACAAGTGCTCTGACCGGAGAAAGTCTTCCGAGAGAGGTAAAGGAAGGCGATGAGATCATCAGTGGATGCATCAATATGTCCGGAGTGCTGAAAATCCGCACTACAAAAGAATTTGGAGAATCTACAGTTTCCAAAATTCTGGATCTGGTAGAAAATTCAAGTTCCAGAAAATCCAGATCAGAAAACTTTATTTCCAAATTTGCCCGTTATTATACACCTATCGTCTGTTATAGCGCACTGGCGCTGGCTTTGCTTCCGCCGATTATCCGGATGCTGTTTATGGGAATGACTCCTCAGTGGGGAGAGTGGATCTACCGGGCCCTTACCTTCCTTGTTATCAGCTGTCCCTGTGCGTTGGTCATCAGCATTCCATTAAGCTTTTTTGCCGGAATCGGAGGAGCCAGCAAGGCAGGCGTTCTGGTAAAAGGTTCAAACTATCTGGAAACACTTGCGCAGACAAAATATGTTGTTTTTGATAAAACAGGTACACTTACCAAGGGTGTTTTTGAGGTTTGTGGAGTTCATCACAATACACTGGAAGATCATAAAATACTGGAATATTCAGCCATGGCAGAATGTGCGTCATCACATCCTATCAGTAAAAGCCTCCAGAAGGCTTATGGAAAGGAAATTGATCGCAGCCGTGTGACAGATATCCGGGAGATCAGCGGAAATGGTGTGACTGCAATTGTGGATGGCGTATCTGTTGCAGTAGGAAATGGTAAACTTATGGACAGCCTGGGAATTAAGTATGTGGAATGCAGTCAGGTTGGAACGATTGTCCATGTAGCTTTGGACGGTCAGTATGCCGGGCATATTCTGATTGCAGACGTGCTGAAGCCTACATCTGCAGAAGCAGTCAGACAGTTAAAAAAATCAGGTATAAGAGAAACCGTTATGCTTACCGGAGATATGGAGAGAGTGGCTCGCCAGGCAGCTTCAGAAATCGGTGTGGATAAGGTTTACAGCGAACTTCTTCCTGCAGATAAAGTTGCGAAAGTAGAAGAAATGATCGACAGGAAAGGGGCAAAAGAAAAGCTTGCGTTTGTAGGCGACGGGATTAATGATGCTCCGGTGCTTTCCAGAGCAGATATAGGAATTGCCATGGGCGCTTTGGGATCAGACGCAGCTATTGAAGCTGCAGACGTAGTGCTTATGGATGATGACCCTCTGAAAGTGGCAAAAGCAGTACGAATTGCCAGAAAATGTATGAGGATCGTATATGAAAATATTTATTTTGCCATTGGAATCAAAATTCTTTGTTTGATTTTGGGAGCAGTGGGAATTGCCAATATGTGGCTTGCAATCTTTGCGGACGTAGGGGTAATGGTAATTGCTGTTCTGAATGCAATTCGTGCTTTGTTTGTAAATAAGCTTTAATGCTGCTGCAAACCAGGTGAATGTATAGAAGTATTTCAGATGTTGTAATATTTATGTGCAAAGCTCCCCGGTATGTGCTATGATAGAACGGAAAGGCGGGATAAACCGGATGACAGAAGAAAAAGAAATTCTTTGCTGTGATACAGTAGAGACTCACGAGGAACTTTTGAAAATCGTAGACGAAACAATGCCGGATGAAACAGAATTAGATTCTCTTGCAGAGCTGTTTAAGGTTTTTGGAGACCCAACCAGGATCCGTATTCTGTTTGTGCTTTTTGAGACAGAGGTCTGTGTATGTGATCTGGCAAAAGCTTTGAACATGACACAGTCAGCGGTTTCTCATCAGCTTCGTATTTTGAAGCAGAGCAGACTGGTCAAGAACAGACGGGAGGGCAAATCTATTTTTTATTCTCTGGCAGATAATCATGTACGTACCATGATCGCCCAGGGACGGGAACACATTCTGGAATAAAGAAAAAACTGATTCGTATTCAGGAGCCGGGACGAAAGACCCGGCTCCTGTTTTACTGTCGTGTGAACAGTAATCCTGTTCTGTTTTCAACCGTGAATGTACAGTGGATTTTGTGAGAAAAGTATCGTATAATAAGGATATTATCATAATCGAAAAGAGGGACAGAAGGTGAAATATCAGGAAGTATATAAAATTCTGGAAGAAAGTATAGAAAAAAAGAGAAATATACTGGCAACAGTGATACAAGGACCGGGAGAGGGAACAAGACTGTTTTTTTCTGAAGGAGAGCTGCTGGTAAAAAGCAGTGAAGAAAACTTTGAACCGGAAGAACTTCAGCGTCTGTCTGAAACAGGAGAAAGCAGGATATTGGAAACAGATTCCCGAAAATTTTTTGTGGAACTTTTACGTAACCCAAGCCGCCTTGTAATTTGTGGGGGAGGTCATGTTGCTCAGCAGGTAATCGTTCTGGCTAAAAAAATCGGATTCCAGGTGACTGTTCTGGAGGACAGACCCCTGTTCGCCGACCAGGCAAGAAAAGCGGGTGCAGATATAGTGA
This sequence comes from Blautia sp., assembly GCA_026169535.1. GTDB lineage: Bacteria > Bacillota > Clostridia > Lachnospirales > Lachnospiraceae > Blautia_A. The sequence goes on along the minus strand of JAPFCU010000045.1, from coordinate 41,757 downwards.
TCTGTGATGACTTTGCTTCAGGACTTGAAAAAATTTCAGGAAGCAGCGATACATATTTTCTGGTGGTTACCAGAGGACATAGATATGACGATATCTGTCTTACTTCCATACTTCGGAAAGAACGGGCTTATGCAGGAATGATGGCAAGCAGAAAAAGAGGGATTCTTTTGAAAAAAAGACTGATTGAAGAAGGAATACCAGAGGAGGAAGTGGAGCTTATTCATACACCTGTAGGACTTTCTATTCATGCAGAGACACCGGAGGAGATCGCAGTGTCTATTATGGCAGAGCTGATCATGGAAAAAAACAGTGTAAAAAAAACCAGCGGCTATGAAAAAGAACTCCTGGCGTGCCTCGCAGAAGACTCCGGTCAGAAAAAAGCACTGGCAACCATTGTGTCCCGAAGAGGATCAGCGCCCAGAGAGATTGGAACAAAAATGATTGTTTTTCCTGACGGAAAAATCATAGGAACTATCGGCGGAGGCTGCATGGAAAGTCGTGTCCAGCACCATTGTCTTCATATGCTGAAGGAAGAGAATCCTAAGGGATGCCTGGTGTATGAGGATATGACAGGAACAGAAGCAGAAGAGGAAGGTCTTGTGTGCGGAGGTACGATCCAGGTGTATCTGGAGGTTCTTGGAGTCTGAATATGACCTTTAAGTAAAATATGAAATACAAATATATAGAATAATATGGTATACTGTAATTCATCAGAAGGAAACAGTTTTTTATTGGAGGACAGAAATATGAGAAAAAGAAGTATGATCACAGCTCTGATCTGCAGTATGTGTCTTACAGCAGGAAGCGCAGTACCGGTTATGGCGGATGCTTCTAAGGTAGTGACTCTTGGAGCAGACCTTACTCAGGAGCAGAAGAATACAATGATGCGTTATTTCAAGGCGGATGCAAACCAGGTCCAGATCCTTACTATTACAAATGAAGATGAAAGAGAACAGCTTGGTTCTTATATCCCTCTGGAGCAGATCGGAACAAGGACCTTAAGCTGTGCTTATGTAAAGCCGACTCAGTCCGGCGGTATTAAAGTACGTACAGCGAATCTGAACTATGTGACAGGAAATATGATCGCTAATGCACTTTCTACAGCAGGAGTTACCAACTGTGAGGCAGTTGCAGCCTGCCCTTATGAGGTATCCGGCACAGGTGCTTTGACAGGTGTGATCATGGCATATGAAAGTGCCAGCGGACAGACTTTGGACAGTACAAAGAAAGATCTTGCAACACAGGAGGTTGTTGTAACAGGAAATCTTTCTCAGCAGGTAGGTCAGGACAATGCTACGAACATCCTTAATGAGGCAAAGCTTCAGATCATTGGAAACAATGTTCAGAATGCAGATGAAATTTATAATATCGTAAACAATATTGCAGTTGAGAACAATGTAAGTCTCAGCGAGGATGAGATGAATACGATCGTTTCCCTTCTGCAGGAGATTGCGCAGCAGAATTACGATATCGCGCAGATGCAGGAAACACTGGAAAGCATTCAGCAGAATCTTAATAACAGTCAGAGCGGCGAAGCGCAGAGTGAGCAGGATTATGTAGATGAAGACAGTTCCGATGGAGAAGATATTACAGCCAATGTAGATACAGATGCTCTTGGTGAGGACATTGTCGAGAGTTCTACAGAAGATCCGTCCCTTCAGGAAGAAACCATGGGTGACCAGAATGGAGAGGACTATGTGGATGAGGGAACAGGCATCCCTGAGGCAACAGAAGACGAAGCGGTTCTGGACGGTACAGCTCAGGATGATGGAGTTGTGGATCCGACAGAAGGTACAGAGGAAGATCCTCTTAGTACAGATGAACTCGACGAAGAGGGAAGAGTGTTCTTTGAAAAGGCAGAAGCTTTCTGCAAGGGAGAATATGAAGGAGATACGGTTTCTCTTCAGAATGTGATGGGACCGGAAGCTTTTGCAGCTGTGACCATCAATCCAGAAACAGGTGCGAAGCTGTCACAGAAAGTTCTTGAAGCTTATATTAATGTTCTGAAAGATGACGGAATGAGCTATCTTCCGATGGAAACAGATCTGTATGTATCAGGAGAACTGAATATGGTCAATGCAGAAATGAAGATCATTTTCAGTATTGAGACAGAACCGGAAGCAGACGATATCCTGATCAATGAAACTCCGGAAACAAGACAGGCTCTTTACGAAGATACTATGAAATTCTTTGAGACTCTTTATGGAGAAAATACAGATACGACAGATGCTTCAGAAGAAGGGACAGAAGAGGCATTGCCGGAGGACTCTATGGAAGATATTCCTTATGAGGAAGCAGTATATTGATTATGAAAATGTTTAGGGCGGCTGATCAGCCGCCCTTTTGCTGTAGATAGAAGAATTATCTGCTTCCATTGCCGCAGGCAATCTGAAATGAATTTTGGCTCGTTGCTGTGAGCGGAGTGAATGGTGATAATTTTGTGTCTTGATGGAAATACTGGAAAAAACATTTGGGCTGTGCTACAATAGATGAAATACTGACAAATACAATGGAATCATATTTCCGAAGGGAGAAAAACACATGAGTTTGGCTGTGGTAACGCTGAAAAAAGGAGAAGGACGGCTTCTGAAATCAGGCGGTATGTGGGTATTTGATAATGAGATCGCCTCTGTAATGGGCAGCTTTTTGAATGGTGATGTGGTACTGGTGAGGGATTTTGATGGATATCCTATGGGAAAGGGGTTTATCAATACAAATTCCAAAATCACGGTGAGACTTTTAACAAGAGATGAAAATCAGAAAATTGATGAAAAGTTTCTTGAAATGAGAGTAAGAGATGCATGGGAATACCGTAAAAAAGTAACAGACATCAGCAGTTGCCGTTTGATTTTCGGAGAAGCAGACTTTCTTCCGGGTCTGGTAGTGGATAAGTTTGCTGATGTTCTGGTCGTACAGTCCCTTGCACTGGGAATTGACCGGTTTAAACTTCAAATTCTGGAATTGCTGAGAAATATTCTTGCAGAAGATGGAATAAAGATTCGTGGAGTTTATGAAAGAAGCGATGCAAAGGTACGTCGCCAGGAGGGAATGGAACTGTATAAAGGTTTCATTGGTGAAGAATTTTCGACTTTGGTGGAAATTGAAGAAAACGGAGTCAAGTATCAGGTGGACGTTCGTGACGGACAAAAAACAGGATTTTTCCTTGACCAGAAATACAATCGTCTTGCTATTCAGAAATTATGTAAGAATGCAAGAGTTCTGGACTGCTTTACGCATACAGGCTCTTTTGCTCTGAATGCGGGGATTGCAGGAGCCAGTGAAGTTACAGGTGTGGATGCTTCACAGCTGGCTGTTGATCAGGCAGCTGCCAATGCAAAGCTGAACGGGCTGGACGACAGAGTGAAATTTATTTGTGAGGATGTCTTTGAACTGCTTCCTGAGCTGGAAGAAAGAGGAGAAAAATATGATGTGGTGATTCTTGATCCGCCTGCATTTACAAAATCCAGAAATTCGGTGAAAAATGCAGTCAAAGGGTATCGTGAGATCAATCTTCGTGCCATGAGACTGGTGAAAGATGGTGGTTTCCTTGCCACCTGTTCCTGTTCTCATTTTATGACATACGAGCTGTTTACAAAAACAATCGGTCAGGCAGCGCGGAGTGCACATAAACGCCTGAGACAGGTGGAATACAGAACCCAGTCACCGGATCATCCGATTTTATGGTCTTCTGACGAATCTTATTATTTGAAATTTTACATATTCCAGGTATGCAGTGACAAGTAGAGAGTTTAAGTATAACAGAAGAGGTGTTTTTTCATGAAAGAAAAGTTTATGAAGTTTATGCAGGGGCGCTATGGTGTAGACGGATTTGCACGTTTTACTATGGGAGTAGCGCTGGTATGTATTGTTGTTTCTGTTTTTTTCCAAAAAGGGAGTACGGCAGGAGCTTTATTAAACACTTTAGGACTGGCAGCAATCATCTATACTTATTTTCGGATACTTTCCAGGAATGTTTCCAAACGCTATGCGGAAAATCAGAAATATCTTTCTATGACTTCAAAACTGAGACAGAGTTTTAACAGAGAAAAAAGTATGATGCAGCAGAGAAAAACACATCATATTTATACCTGCCCGGGATGTGGACAGAAGATCCGTATTCCAAGAGGAAGTGGTAAGAAAGTAGAGATTGATTGTCCGAAGTGTCATACTAAATTCATCAAAAAGATCTGAATATAACAGAAACAGGCAGGAGATTTTATGTTTGGTTATGTGGTAATGAACAGACCTGAAATGAAAATAAAAGATTATGATCTTTACAGATTTTTCTACTGTGGACTGTGTCGGGAACTTCGTGACCGGTACGGTATTTCCGGTCAGATCACGCTTACTTATGATCTGACTTTTGTAACTCTCCTTTTAAGTGGTCTTTATGAACCTCCTACAAAAAAAGGTACCAGCCGCTGCATTGTCCATCCGGTACGCAGGCAGCCTGTGCGAAAAAATGAGTTCACAGAATATGCGGCAGATATGAATGTATTCCTGGCATATTATAAATGTGTAGATGACTGGAAAGATGAAAAAAAACTTTCACGTCTGGCTTATAGTCGTTTACTTGAACGTAAAGATAAAAAGGCAGAAGCCTTGTGGAAAAATAAGACTTCTGTGATCATACGGCATCTGAATGAGATTTCTGCCATGGAAAAAGCCGGCGAAACAGATATAGACAGAATATCCGGATGCTTTGGAAAGATCATGGAGGAAATCCTGGTGTATAAAGAGGATCAGTGGGAGCCTACATTGAGACGTATGGGCTTTTACCTGGGGAAATTTATATATCTGATGGATGCTTTTGATGATGTGGAAGAAGATATGGAAAAAGGAAATTACAATCCATTTGCACAGGATTATATAATAGAAGGGTTCGAAGAAAAGGTACGTCAGATACTGATCATGATGATGGCGGAAGCCTGCAGAGAATTTGAGAAACTTCCTATTATAAAATATGCAGATATTCTTCGGAATATTTTATACTCCGGTGTGTGGTGCCGGTTTGAAACGGTATCGGAGAAAAGGAAGGAGAAACAGGAGAAGAAACATGTTTGATCCATACAGTGTTCTGGGTGTGTCAAGAGATGCATCAGATGAAGAAATAAAAAAGGCATACAGGCGGCTTAGTCGAAAATACCATCCGGATGCCAATATCAATAATCCAAATAAAGACCAGGCAGAAGAAAAATTCAAAGAAATTCAACAGGCCTATGATCAGATTATGAAAGAGAGAGAGTATGGCTCTTCAGGCGGGGCTTACGGTGGTAATAATTATGGTGGATTTGGAGGTTTTGGCGGACAGACAAATACCGGATATCAGGATGAGGAAGCAATCCGGAGACAGGCTGCAGCTAATTATGTTCAGAGCGGCCATTATCAGGAAGCCATGAATGTGCTGTCGTCTCTGAAAGAGAGAAATGCTCAGTGGTATTATCTTTCTGCTGTGACTAATATGGGACTTGGAAATAATGTGAATGCATTGAATCATATTCGGGAAGCAGTTCGTATGGAGCCGGATAATATGCAGTACCGTATGATGCTGCAGCGTATGGAAGGCGGCGGGAGCTGGTACCAGGAGCAGCAGAATCCTTTTGGCGGAATGCCGGTTGGCGGAAATGACTTGTGCATGAAGTGTCTGATCGCAAATATGGCATGCAGCTGCTGTTGTCCGGGAAGCGGTGTGATCTGCTGTTGACAGCAGTTATGTTTCTAAAGAAAAAAATTGACATTTGCTCTTCAGAAGATTAATATAAAAACAAAGTGAAATGAGGAGGAAATTATTATGAGTATTCGAATTGGAATCATGGGATACGGTAATCTTGGACGAGGCGTAGAATGCGCTGTGAAACACAATCCGGATCTTGAACTTACAACAGTTTTTACACGCCGTGATCCTGACACTGTAAAAATCCTTACGGAAACAGCAAAGGTATGTCATGTAGACGAAGCAGAAAGTATGAAGGATGAGATCGACGTCCTGATCATCTGCGGCGGAAGCGCTACAGACCTTCCGGTACAGACGCCGAAATTTGCCCAGTGGTTTAATGTGGTAGACAGCTTTGACACTCATGCAAAAATTCCGGAACATTTTGCAAATGTGGATAAAACAGCTAAGGAGAGCGGTCATGTAGGTATTATTTCTGTAGGCTGGGATCCGGGAATGTTCTCATTGAACCGTATGTATGCAAACGCTATCCTTACAAATGGAAAGGATTATACTTTCTGGGGCAAAGGTGTAAGCCAGGGGCATTCTGATGCTATCCGCAGAATAGAAGGCGTAAAAGATGGAAAACAGTATACAATTCCTGTAGAAGCTGCTCTTGAGGCAGTGAGAAATGGGGAGAATCCAGAACTTACTACAAGAGAAAAGCATACAAGAGAATGCTTTGTGGTGGCAGAAGAGGGCGCAGATCTGGCTCGTATCGAAAATGAGATCAAGACCATGCCGAATTATTTTGCAGATTATGATACTACAGTACATTTTATCACAGAGGAAGAGCTGAAGCGTGATCACAGTGGTATCCCTCATGGAGGTTTTGTGATCCGTACAGGCAGTACCGGCTGGAATGATGAGAATAAACATGTGATTGAATACAGCCTGAAGCTGGATTCCAATCCGGAATTTACATCGTCTGTGATTGTTGCCTATGCAAGAGCGGCATACCGTATGTATAAAGAAGGTCAGAAGGGATGCAAGACAGTATTTGATGTGGCTCCGGCATATTTAAGTGCTCTGGATGGAGCGGAGCTCAGAAAACATCTTCTTTAAAATATTACAAAAGAGTGAAGCCATTAAGGTTTTGCTCTTTTTTTGTGGTTCTTTTACAATATGTAATAAAAATATTGACGCGTAGAAAAATATGCGATATAATAAATACACAATATTGTAACAACATTGTAAAGATTATAAAGATAAAGAAGAGGGTAAGTTTATGAAGAAGGCATGCAAACGGTGGAAATTCTGGGGCTTGTTACTGGGGCTTATGCTATTTGCAGCCGGTTTTACTGTGCACTCTACAACGGTAGAAACGCAGGCAGCAGTAAACGGCTTCCGGACTGTAAACGGAAAAACATATTATTATAAAAATGGAAAAAAAGTAAAAGGCTGGCTGACGCTGGGAAAAAACAAGTATTATCTTAATGCAAAAACCGGTGTAATGTATAAAGGCTGGTACAAGATCAGCAACGGAAGATGCAGATACTTTGATTCACGTTCCGGAGTTATGAAAAGAGGCCTTACAAAGGTCGGAAGCTATTACTACTATTTTGATGGAAGTACAGGATGGGCAAAAACAGGATTCCTGAAAGCTGCTAATGGAAATACCAGATATTTTCAGCCTGGAACTTACCGGATGGCAAAAGGCTGGATGAAAAATGCCAAGAATCAAAAATGGTATTTCAGCACCAGCAACGGAATCATGTATAAGGGCCTGAAAAAAATCGGAAGCTATTCTTATTATTTTGACGGAAATACAGGAGCTGCAAAACAGGGATTTCTGACAGCAACCAATGGAAACACCAGATATTTCCGCGGTGGAACTTATCGTATGGCTACAGGATGGCTGTCTAATTCCAAGGGTGAAAAAAGATATTTTTATCCCTCAAATGGTATTATGTTTAAAGGACATAAGCGTGTTGATGGAAAGTGGTACTATTTTGACAAGAACTCTGGTATTGCCAAGGGCGGATGGGTCAGCGAATCAGGAAAGAAGAGATATTATGATCCTAAGACTTTTGTAATGGTCACTGGAACCAGAACGATTGGAAATGTTACTTATACTTTTGACTCTGATGGCTATCTGATCTCTTCACAGGATAATGATGAGCAGCCGGATATCTCAACTCCAACATCACAGAGAACCGTTAAGAATTATCTTCTTGGCGCCCTTCAGCCGGTAGGTAGGACTTTATATATGTGGGGTGGCGGACATGGATGGAGCGATGCTACAAGAAAAGGTATCAGTACCAAGTGGACATCTTTCTATAACAGTCAGAACAGCAGCTATAATTATAAGAATTATAACGATCTCAGTGAAGCGAATCGTGCGAAAGGCCTGGATTGCTCCGGTTACGTAGGCTGGTCCACATATCAGGTGATGCAGTCAAAATCTGGAGTTGGTTCCGGATATACGGTTGTTTCCGGTGAAATCGGAGGTCTTTATAAATCAAAAGGATGGGGTAATATCTATAACCAGAATTATCTCAGCAATACAGGCTATAAGCTTTATCCGGGAGATATCGGATATGATGCATATCATACATGGATCATCCTGGGACAGTGCAGTGATAAGAGTGCAGTAATTCTTCATTCTACACCAAATGCAGGTGTTCAGATATCAGGAACTCCTACACCGAATGGAAATTATTCAAGCCAGGCAATCGCTCTTGCCCAGAAGTATATGGCGCGCTATCCGGGATACCAGAAGATGGGAGCTTCTTTCTATCATACATCCTCCGGAGCATATATCCGAAGAGGTAATTATTTCAGATGGAGCACAGATACATTAAGTGATCCGAACGGATACCGATATAAAACTGCAGACCAGATTCTTGCAGATCTGTTCAATTAAGTACTCAGCAGAAAAGATTTGATTATAGGAAAAATAACGGGGAGACATTTTCGAAAGGAAATGCTCCCCGTTACTATTGCACAATCATTAATAAATATTACAAAATTTTAAACTTTTAATCAATTAATACTTGCAATCTATGTAATCCTGTGTTAATATGTAAAAGAACTTGAAAAAGATATTTCGCAAATGTTACAAAACTTGTTGATTATAAGAGGTGAGAAACATGAAAAAACGTATTGTATGTCTGATGTTAGCAGTTATGATGATGGGTACACAGGTTGCTACTGTAAGCGCTTCCAGAGAAGAAGAACTGAGAGAGGAGCAGGCATGGACAAGTGCACAGCTTGATGCTACATATGCTCAGATCGATCAGTTTTATGCAGCAAAAGAGCAGCTCCAGAATGAGATTGCAGCATTGGACGCTAATCTTGTAAATGTCATGGTCTCCATTCAGACTCTGGAAGGAGATATCAGCAATAAAGAGGCTGATATCAAACAGACACAGTCAGATCTTCAGAAAGCTCAGAATGCAAAAGATAAACAGTATGCAGCAATGAAACAGCGTATCCAGTATTTGTATGAAAAAGGCGGAAACGATGCATGGTTCCAGATGATGGTAAATGCAGAAAATCTTTCCGAGCTTCTTACAAAGGCTGAGTATACTCAGAAAATGTATGATTATGACAGACAGAGTCTGGAAAAATATGTAAATACAATTGATCAGGTAACAAAGCTTGGAAATCAGTATCAGCAGGAAAAAGCAGAACTGGAAGGCATGAAGCAGGAATATGAGGCTGAATCCGTAAACCTCCAGGTTGCGATTGATGAAAGAAAAGCAACCTCTGCAAACTATGACAATGAGATTGCATATGCACAGCAGATGGCTAATGAATATGCAGCATTAATCCAGCAGCAGCAGGCAGAGATCGAGCGTCTGGAAGCTGAGAGAATCGCAGCAGAAGAGGAAGCCAGACGTCAGGCTGAACTTGCAGCAGCAGAGGAGGCAGCACGCCAGGAAGCAGAACAGCAGGAAGACACAACCGTATATGATGAAGAGGGAAATGAGATCGATCCTGAAGATGCAGCAGAAAATGGTGATGTTGTATATGATGAGAATGGAAATGAGATTGATCCTGATGAGATTCTGACAGAAGATGATGGAAGTTCTGAAGGTGATGTTGAATACGATGAGTACGGCAATGTGATCGACAGTGAAAATACTGTAGATCCGGAAGAGTATGAGAGCTCGGGCTCTACAGGATCCGGCGCAGGTTCTTCTGTTGTAGATTTTGCAACACAGTTTGTAGGTAATCCATATGTATGGGGAGGAACCAGCCTTACAAATGGAGCGGATTGCTCTGGATTTGTACAGAGTGTCTATGCAAACTTTGGTGTAAGTCTGCCCAGAACATCATATGAACAGCAGAATGCAGGTACAGAGGTATCTTATGCAGATGCACAGCCGGGAGACCTGATCTGTTACGGCGGTCATGTGGCTATCTATATGGGTGGCGGAAAAATTGTACATGCTTCCAATTCCAGAGATGGTATTAAGATCAGCAACGATGCTACATACAGAACGATTCTGTCTGTAAGACGTCTTGTGTAGTCTGAAAAGAAAATAATTGACGATATAAGGCCCCCCTCAAAGTGAATCTTTGAGGGGGGCCTTGGCTGTTCAGAGAAGCCGGAAAACCTGTTCCGCACAGGCTTTCATATTCAATCTGGCTGTCTGGGGATTCATGGCTTCCTCAAGAGTGGAAATTCCTCTTATAATGGGGAAGAACGCATCAATGCCGGCCTTATTGCAGGCAGTAGCTTCTTTTGTCACGCTTCCTGCAAATGCAATGGTTTTTGTACCGTATTTTTTTCCAAGCCGTGCAACGCCTACAGGAGCTTTTCCCATGGCGGTTTGGTGATCCAGACGCCCTTCTCCGGTTACTACAATATCAGCATCTCTAATTTCGTCTTCGAGATGTATAGCATCCAGAAGGAGCTGTACTCCGGGTGTGAGAATCCCATTCAGGTAACTTAAAAATGCGAACCCAAGACCGCCGGCTGCTCCGGCTCCTTCTGCAAGAGAGTGATCCACCCCGATGGCATCAGCGGTGACGGAAGCATAGTTAGCCATACCTGCGTCAAGTAAGGGAGCCATTTCCGGGGTGACTCCTTTCTGAGGACCGTAAATGTAGGTGGCGCCATTAGGACCGCAGAGAGGATTGGTTACATCACAGGCAATCTGGAAATGACATTGAGAGAGAAGTTCCATTTTATCTGACATTTTTACAGAAACAATTTTTTCCAGAGCCTTTCCTCCTTCTCCGACATCTTTTCCGTATGTATCCAGAAAAGAAAATCCAAGAGCCTTCAGCATTCCGATGCCTCCGTCATTTGTGGCGCTTCCGCCAATGCCGATGATAAAATTACGGACTCCATTATCAATGGCATGGAGAATCATTTCCCCTACTCCGTAAGTTGTGGCTTCCTGAGGGGTGGCGTGATCAGATAATGTAATACCGGCAGCAGACGCCATTTCCATGATTGCTGTACTAGAATTTTCTAGATACCCATAATATGCTTTGATGGGATTTCCCATAGGACCTGTGACAGTCAGATCGATCCGTTTGCCGTTCATTCCCTCGATCAGAGCGTCGGTGGTTCCTTCTCCGCCATCTGCCAGCGGCTTTACAATGATGCTGGCTTCAGGGTGAGCTGCAAGTATACCGGCTTTTACTGCCATTCCTGCTTCCATAGAAGTTAAACTTCCTTTGAAAGAATCTACTGCTACAACAACTTTCATAAACAAACCTCCCACTGAATTAAAATCGTATTGATATCTGTATTTTATCATGGAAAAAAACGTCATGGTATGTTGTGCAGAACAAAATATATGATATTTTTAAGGATTTTTTGGCATACATACCAAATACGTGACTTTTATGCAGAAAGTGTGTTACAATGGCAGAAATAATCTGGAACATAAAAGGGTTCCAAAATAGAAAAGGGGGACAATTAATGAAAGTTCTTGTTTACAGAAAATGCAGCACCTGTCAGAAGGCTTTGAAATGGCTGGCAGCTCGTGAAGTTGTTTTTGAGGAAAGAGCGATTGTAGAGGAGAATCCTACATATGAAGAGCTGAAAGAATGGTATGAAAAAAGTGGATTGCCTTTAAAACGTTTTTTTAATACCAGCGGAAATTTATATAAACAGATGAATCTGAAAGATAAATTAAAGGATATGTCTGAGGAGGAGCAGCTGAGACTTCTTGCTACAGACGGAATGCTGGTAAAACGTCCGGTTCTTGTGGCTGAGAATTTTGTTTTGACAGGTTTCAAAGAGAAAGAATGGGAAGAAAATATTCTTTGAATTTAATGCTTTAATATTGTACCGTAAAAAATACTTCTGAAATATTGTATTTTTCCGCAGGATTGTGTATTATAGAAGACAATCGTAAAATGTTTGAAGGAAAGAGAAACGGAGGGATACATATGTCAGATCATGAAATGATCAATCTGGATGAAATGGGAAGTATGAAGATGAGCATGGAGGTGCTTCAGGAAGAACTTCTGAATAACCATCGTATTGATCCAAATCTTTATGTTGAATATGATGTAAAACGAGGTCTGAGAGATTCTGCCGGCAAAGGTGTGCTTACCGGTCTTACAGAGATTTCTGATGTGACAGCCTATGATCTGATCAATGGAAGAAAAATTCCGGCAGAGGGAAGACTGTATTATCAGGGATATAATATCTACGATCTGGTAGCAGGGATGGAAGGACGTAAGTTTGGTTTTGAGGAAATAATTTTTCTGCTGCTTTTTGGGCGCCTGCCGTCAGAGAAGGATATGGAAATGTTTAAGGGCGTGATGGCGAACTTTGAATCCTTATCTGGACGTTTTGTCCGTGATGTTGTAATGAAAGCATCAAATGCAGATATTATGAACTCGATGCAGAGATGTATCCTTACCTTATATACTTATGATTCCAGACCAGAGGATACTTCGGCAGAAAATGTTCTGCGTCAGTGTATAGAGCTTATTGCAAAGCTGCCTTTGATCGCAGTGTATTCTTATCATTCCTATCGTCATTTCCGGAAGGATGAGACTCTTTTTATCCGAAATCCACAGAAAGATCTTTCTCTGGCAGAAAATATTTTGTTAATGCTCCGTCCGGACAGTGTTTATACAGAACTGGAGGCGAAGGTTTTGGATATTGCCTTGATCCTTCATGCAGAGCATGGCGGAGGCAATAACTCCACATTTACTACACATGTGGTAACATCATCAGGAACAGATACATATTCTTCTGTAGCGGCTTCTATTGGATCTTTAAAAGGACCACGGCATGGAGGCGCGAATTTGAAAGTTCAGGATATGTTTGAAGATATCAAAGCTCATGTAAAGAATTGGGCAGATGAGGCAGAAGTAGAGGCATATCTTCGTAAGATTCTGAACAAGGAGGCTTTTGACCGTTCCGGATTAATTTATGGTATGGGCCATGCAGTTTATACTTTGTCAGACCCACGTGAAGTGATTTTGAAAAAATTTGCCAGGAAGCTGGCGGAAGAAAAAGGTATGATGGAAGAATTTGCTCTTTATGAGATGGTAGAAAGACTAGGCGGCCGTCTTGTAATGGAACAGCGCCGTCTTTTCAAAAATGTCTGTGCAAATGTGGATTTCTACAGTGGATTTGTTTATACCATGCTTGGGATTCCCAAGGAATTATTTACACCGATTTTTGCCATTGCGCGTATTCCTGGATGGAGCGCCCATCGTCTGGAGGAAATCCTTAACGCAAATAAAATTATCCGTCCTGCTTATAAATACGTAGGGAAGCATGCTGATTTTATTCCTATGCCAAAGAGAGACACAGGTGTTGATACAGTAGAAGCGCTGGAGGAACAGACAGCGGCAGAAGAAGCTTCTGAAAAATAATGGACGTTGCGAACTATATAGAATTCTGCTATACTGAATAGAAATAAGGGAGTAGTCAGTATCATTGAAAGATCCATGAAAGAAACTCAGGATACATGATGATATGGTGAGGTCAACATTCTGGAGTAACATCCTGGCCTTGCCTGAAATGACGAGACTTATCTGCACTATGCGGAGAGTCTCGTTTTTTAATGCAATAAATATGGTATATTTGTACTAATTTCTATTGCATAAAACATTTCGCGAAGATGTGGTCAGATGCATGTTGATACTTCTATAAAAAAATACTACAGGAGGAAAAGAAATGGGATTATGGGAATTGTTTTTGATTGCAGTTGGTCTGTCGATGGATGCCTTTTCCGTGGCAGTCTGTAAAGGTCTTTCTGTCTGTCAGATTAAGAAAAAACAGGTAGTGACAGTTGGAATGTACTTTGGTATTTTTCAGGGAGTGATGCCTTTGATCGGATATCTTCTTGGAACTGGATTTCAGGAGACGATCCAGAGTATCGATCACTGGATTGCATTTATCCTTTTGTCTCTGATCGGTATTAATATGATTCGTGAATCAAGAGGAGAAGCGGAAAATCTGGATGCCCGTTTTGACTTTAAGGCTATGCTTCCTCTGGCTGTTGCAACCAGCATTGATGCACTGGCAGTAGGTGTGACATTTGCTTTTCTCAAGGTGGACATTATACCAGCTGTATGTTTTATTGGGATTGTGACTTTCCTGCTGTCTTGTTCGGGAGTTTTTATAGGTAATCGTTTTGGTTGTAAATATAAGTCAAAAGCGGAGCTTGCAGGTGGAATCGTTCTGATTCTGATGGGGATCAAAATATTAGCAGAACATACGATTATGGCATAAAAAAATATAAAAATTGCTAAAAAAAACACATGTTTAAATAATTATTAGTTCAGATTGCATAAAAAACAGTAAGCTGTTATACTATAACCAAGAGAGATTAAGAAAATCTATGTATTGTAAAAATATTAATCGAGGGTCATAGTATGAAAAAAGAAAGCGGAGGCGCTACTATTAAAGATGTTGCAAGGGAAACAAATCTGGCTATATCAACGATATCCAAATATATGAATGGAGGCAAAGTAAGAAAGAAGAATCAGGAACTTATTGACGCCGCTGTCCGGAAACTGCATTATTTTCCCAATAATACAGCGAGATGGCTTAGAACCAGCAGATCTTATAGGATCGGAGTTGTATCAGGTATTGCAAATAGTCCGCATACATCATCTATCCTGAATGAGATTGAGAAATACCTTCGAAATCAGGGATATTCCGTCTCGTTTTTCAGTTTTGATATAAATCTGATAGATGAAAATCTTGATAAAACAAAGGGATATATAAGATACATGATAGAAAATGGTATGGACGGAATGCTTCTTACAATCCCGGGGAATTGTAATGGTAATCTGCAGCTTCCGGAAGATCTGGGGATACCGGTGGTCACCATAGAAGAAAACAGTGGCGTGATTCATGGGGACTGTGTGCAGACAAGCTGTACTATAGGAGCTTATCAAATGACAGAATACCTGATTAATCATGGACATCGGAAAATTGCTATTATTGAGGGGCGAAATAACTCTCTTACAGCAGAAGAGAGAATGAGAGGGTATTACAGAGCTATGGAGGATTATGGTATTGCGGTACGCCCTGAGTATGTGGTTCGAGGGGAGTATAAGTACCAGGGTGGCTATAGAGGAATTCACGAATTGTGGAAACTGAAAGACCGCCCCACGGCTGTATTTTCTACAAATTATGATATGAGTATGGGAGCGATGGAGGCTGTTTATGATCTGGGCATACAGATTCCAGAGGAATTGTCGATAGCAGTTTTTGATGATTTTGAATTATCTATGATGGTAAGACCGAAGCTGACTTCTGTTCGTCAGCCTCTGGTAGAGATAGCGGATGCTGCCTGTCAGCTTCTGATACGAAGGATAAATGGGGATTACAGTGACTATCCGAGAAGGATTCGCCTGAACCCTTTTTGCATTTATCGTGATTCGGTATGTGATCTGAATAAAAAAGAAAAAAATCCAGAAGAATAAAGATTTAGAAATGGGATTGCTGTTCTGTTGAATGGCAATCCCATTTTGTACAGGAGACTGTTTTTGCTGTTTATCTTCCGGTGTGAAGATTTCGTACAGACTTGCCGGAATGGAATTCTACATTTATGATTTCTGTAACCGGAAAATCACTGTAGTCACCTGAGATACGCTGCATCAGAAGTTCAGAGGCTCTGATTCCGATAGAAGTCAGATCCTGGGCTACACAGGTCATGGAGGTATGCATGGCACGAAAGAGAGGATCGTTGTCAAAGCAGACCAGAGAAATATCATCCGGAACATTCAGCCCTAATGAATTAACAGCGGACAGTCCTCCCATGGCTGAAATATAATTTGTGAAAAACACAGCAGTAGGAGGATCAGGTGAATCCAGTATCTGGCACAGCCGTTGTTTGTTTTCCAGGATGACATCTTTGGTCTCTTTAAAAATAAAAGGCTCTGGACAGGGAAAACAGGTTGTCAGATTAATGCCGTGGCGCGAGTAGACATCTTTAACCGCTTTTATCCGGACTTCTATAGTATGAGAATTGACGGCCTGATCCAAAATGCATATGTTTGTATGTCCGTTTTGATAAAGGTGTTCAGCCAGAAGTGCGCTTCCGTCATAATTATCAGAAAGTACGCAGTCGACAGGATATTCCTGTATCATAGTGGGAAGCTGATCCAGTATGATAACAGGAATACCTGCATTTTGAAGAAGCTTATAGTAATGATCACAATTGTTAAAGGGCAGCATGATCAGGCCTTCAAAATTCTGAGAAATAATGTCGCGGATGACGTTTTTTTCCAGTTCCATATCAAAAGAATAGGATCGGGTGATAACAGTATATTGTTGACTGGCAAAATAATGGGATATAGTTCCGATTACAGATCCCCAGAAATAATTTCCAAGATCAGAAATAAGAATACCGATAGTTCTTGTTTTTTTTGAGCGGAGGATCTGGGCAGAACGATTCGGCCGATATCCTAATTTTTCTATGGCGGCCTCAATAAGTATACGATTGTTTTCCTGTATTTTTATATTATTTAGATATTTTGATACGGTAGCGGTGGAAAGGCCTGTTTCTTTTGCGATGTCTTTAATCGTAACTTTCATATGATATTTCCTCCTGACAAGATCACTTGGATGACAAGAATTTTTTGTATTTATTATATCATAGTATGTGATTTCAGAAAACACAATTCTGTGACCGTGATGCATAAAGGCTGTTTTCTGGTTTAAATGAAAATATAGACGAAACGTTTATAGTGGATAGTACTAAAAAAAGATGGTAAAATTGTGTAAAAATGCTGAAATAAATAAAGTTTACAAAGATTTATTGACAAAAATGACGGTGAATGATAAAGTCTAATTACAATAAAAACGAAACGTTTAACAAAGGTGAAAGGAGACAACAAAATGAAGAAAAAACTGATTGCTGCTATGACAGCCCTTACTATGGTAGCTTCCACAGGAAGCGTGGTATTCGCTGATGAAGTGAATTATGATGTGGAAAACCATGAGTTTAAGGATGTTACCATCACACTCCACACCAGATGGGATGAAGCTGATGTTTCAGGACCTCTCTATCAGGACATCGTAAATGGATTTATGGAGAAATATCCGGGGATAACTGTTGAGTGCATCAACATTCCGACTGAGTCCGAGTGGCTGAATTCAGAATCTGTTCTTATGTCAGATGAGAGTTCCATGCCGAACATTATCCAGGAGTACGGCGGATCTCGTACAGCAGGCTATATTGAGCAGAATCTGATCGTGGATATGACTCCATATTATGAGCAGTATCCGGAATGGAAAGAAAGATTCAACGCAATGGGCGAGAACCTGACTGATTTTACTACTTATGGATATGAAGGTTCCTATGGTGTTCCATTTACTGCATACCAGGTAATGCTTTTCTATAATGAAGAGATACTTGCAGCCAATGATATTGATCCTGCTTCTATTAAGAGCTGGGATGACCTGATGGCAGCCTGCGAGAAACTGAAAGCAAACGGAGTACAGCCTTTTGAAATGGGTGAGAAAGATGATTATCGTTTCGGACACCTTCATTCAGCACTGAACTACAAGACATTCGGTGTTGACATGGCTGAAAAGCTTGGTACAAGAGAAGTTGCTTATGATGGAGAAGAGCAGAAACAGATCTATCAGATGATCAAAGATGCAGCAGATAAGGGATATCTTGGAACAAACCTTCTTGGTATTGATGATGGCCAGGAAAGATCTATCTTTAATACTGGCGGTGCTGCATTCCTGTTTATGGGAACATGGTATTGTGCAGAAGACAAAACCGGCAACGAGTTCTATGATAACGAAAAGATTCATGCAATGCGTATGCCATATGTAAATGAAGAGTTTGCACTTCAGGATATGGGCGGCGGAAACGAGGCTTATTATGTAGTTGATACAGGTAATCCTGATGAAGTTGCAGCTTCTGTACTTTTCCTGAAATATATGACAAGTGAAGATGTAGTAAATACTTTTGCAGAAGGTTATCCGTCTCCTCTTTGTGTGGATATCACAACAGAGGCAGGAAACTACCTGAGCAAAGAAGCAAGTGCTATCATCGCAGAAACAGAAGATGTACGCGGCGATATCGAGAACTATGATATTGCAACTCATATGATCAATACTGTTCGTCAGGCACTTCAGGGAATTGCAATGGGTAATTCTGTTGATGAAGTAGGAAAGACCATCGTTGATCTGATTGCAGAGTATGAATAATTAAGATACGAAGCAGGTAATGCATTGAATATATAATGCAGGGCGGGCCTCACCAACGGGAGTGTTCGGTGACGCCCGCTCTTTAAAATTGGAGGTATGATTATGTTCTTTAAGTCAAAAACCTACAGAAAATCCTACCTGAAGTCCATGCTTTTTGTTCTTCCGGGAATTATCCTTACAGTTGCGTTTGTTATTTATCCGGTAATAAACACAGCATGGCTGTCTCTGAACAAGTGGAACGGTATCGGCGGTGCGCCTGTTACCTGGGTAGGACTTGAAAACTATATTAAGGTTCTTACAAGTGAAAAGTTCTGGAAGAGTATGCTGAACGCTCTTTATTTCATGATCGGCGGTTTCTGTATTCTGATGCCGATTGCTTTTGGAATGGCACTTCTTGTTACTTCCAAGCTGAAAGGAATTAAATTCTTTAAGACAGCATACCTTATGCCGGTTATGCTGGGTACTACAGCTGTTGGTCTTATGTGGACATTTATGCTGAATGCAAATTTTGGTGTTCTGGCGCAGTTTTTGAGAGCCATCGGGCTTGAAGAGTATATTATAAACTGGCTGGCTACGCCGACGGTAAATATATGGTGCGTTGTCCTGGTAAATGAGTGGATGTACGCAGGATATAACATGCTGATCTTTGCTGCGGGTATTGTGGCAATCCCGGATGAGATTCATGACGCAGCCCTCCTGGATGGCTGTACCGGATTGAAAAAGATTATTCATATTACCGTTCCTCTCTGTAAAAACATGTTCATGGTATTCTCGGTCATCTGTGTTACCGGATGTCTCAAGGCATTTGATATCGTATGGGCAATGACCGGCGGCGGACCGATGGATTCCAGTGCGACTCCTGCTGTTCTTCTTTATACGCAGGGATTCCAGTACAAGCTTATGGGACGAAGCGGAGCAATCAGTATTATCCTTCTGGTACTGGGACTTGTACTGTCTGTACTGTTGAATAATGTTATTTTTAAAGAAAAAGATTGATAACTGACAGGATGGCGGATCCTTGAAGAAAGGAGAACAGAATGAAAAATTACAGAGCGTTAAAAAAATTAAAAACTTTTGGACAGTATTTTATTGCTATTTTTATGGCGGTGGTTACTTTCTTTCCACTGATCGTTACCTTGATTTCATCACTTAAAACAAACGATGAGATTTTGCTGGGAATGTTCTCTATACCAAAGGTGTGGAACTTCCAGAACTATCCGGATGCGATCCGTATTGCTAATGCATTGAAATCTATTGGAAACTCTCTTTTTGTAGCGATTGCTACACTGGTTGTAACGGTTATTATTGCTATGCCGGCTGCATATGTGATCGCAAGAAAAAGTTTTGGTTATCTGAAAGCGGCATATTTCCTGTTTATGGCAGGTGTTATGGTTCCGGTACATTGTACACTGGTATCTGTATCAAAAATTTCCAGTGCATTAGGAACAAAAAACAGTTATGCATTCCTGATCCTTATTTATACGGCATTTAATCTGTCTCAGGCAATCTTCTTGTTTACAGGATATATACAGGGACTGGACAGAGGTCTTGATGAAGCGGCAAAGATTGACGGATGCGGCGATCTGAAGCTTCTTACAACTATCCTTACTCCAATTTGTAAGCCGATCATTGCTACAGAGGCAATCCTGGTATTTATTTATGGATACAGCGAGCTGATCTTTTCCCTGATTCTGATCACAGACAGCAATAAATATACGATTTCCAGAGCAATGCTGAACTTTACAGCAAACTTTACTACGGATTATGGTCCGCAGTTTGCGTTTGTTATCATGTCCATGATTCCAATGCTTATCATTTATCTGGTACTGCATGAGAAGGTAGAGGCAGGTATGCTTGCAGGTGCAGTTAAAGGATGATTGCAGAATAAAGAGAGAAACAATGAATGGGTACGGAGGTTTTTACATTATGAAAGATACAAAACAGCAGTGGTTCAAAGATGCAAAATACGGTTTATTTATTCACTGGGGACTTTACAGTATTCTTGCAGGTGAATACAAGGGACGAAAAACTGACAGGATCGCAGAGTGGATCGAAAACGACTTTGATATTCCGGTAGAGGATTATGAAAAGCTGGCAGAGCAGTTTAATCCTACAGGGTTTGATGCAGATGCATTTGTGAAGCGTGCAAAAGAACAGTGGGGAATGAAGTATATTGTTCTTACCGCAAAACATCACGAAGGATTTGCCATGTATGATTCCAAAGTGAGTGATTTTAATGTGGTAAAGGCTACCCCTTATGGAAGAGATATTCTGAAAGAACTCCAGCTTGCCTGTGAGAAATATGATGTGAAAATGGGATTTTATTATTCACAGGCACAGGATTGGGATGATCCCAATGGATATATGCACAGAAAAGATAATTCCCAGAGAGATTTCCAGAAATATTTTGATGAAAAATGTAAACCACAGGTAAAGGAACTGCTGGAAAATTATGGAGATATCTGCCTGATCTGGTTTGATACTCCAATGGGTATCACAGTTGCTCAGACTCAGGAGCTGATCGATCTTGTAAAATCCATTCAGCCAGACTGTCTTTTAAGCGGACGTACCGGAAATCATATGGGAGACTATATGACAACAGGTGATAACTATATTCCAAGACTTCCGTATGAAGGAGACTGGGAGGTTCCGGCAACAGTCAACGACACCTGGGGATTCAACAAATTTGATACAAACTGGAAGAGTGCAGACCATATTTTAAGCCTTCTTCTGAAAATCGTAAGCCGTGGAGGCAATTACCTTCTCAATGTAGGACCTACGGCAGACGGAATCGTTCCGGAAAAATGTGTGGAGGTTCTTAATGAAGTAGGAAAATATGTGACTGAAAATGGTGAGGCAATCTACGGAACAAGACCTCTGGGTGTTTATGCTTATGAGATTCCGGGAATTGAATTTACCGGAAGAGAACACAAACTTTATGTACATGTGCTTTCGCCAAGAATTCGTATTGAACTTATGAATGTAGGAAACAGACTGACAGGCGCATATCTGGTAAGCAGCGGACAAAAGCTGGAGTATCGCTTTATGAAGAGCTGTGAAGGTGACAGCATGATCGAGGTGGAGATTCCGGAAGAACTGCATAACCAGAAAAACTATTGTGTATGTCTGGAACTTGAAGAAGAGGAGCCGATTTTCGAATCAATCAAGGGGTGATTAGTATGAGTACAGAGGAATATCTTCGTAAGATTGACGAAGTGATCGCACAGGGGCCATATACAGATACCTGGGATTCCCTGTGCGGACATCCCACGCCAGTATGGTATGAAAAAGGAAAGTTCGGGATTTTTATCCATTGGGGTGTGTATAGTGTTCCGGCTTTTGGAGATGAGTGGTATCCGAGAAATATGTACCGAAAAGGATCCAGAGAGAATCTCCATCATGTAGAGACATATGGTACTCTGGATAAATTTGGATACAAGGATTTTATCCCTATGTTCCGTGGAGAAAAATTTGATCCGGTACAGTGGGCAGAACTGTTTCAGGAAGCAGGAGCAAAATTTGTAGTACCGGTGGCGGAGCATCATGATGGATTTAAGATGTATGCCAGTGAACTTAGTCCGTGGAATGCTGCTGAAATGGGACCGGAGAGAGATGTGCTTGGACAGTTGAAAGAGGAAATTGAACACCGTGGAATGGTTTTAGGAGCATCCTCTCATCGTGCAGAAAATTACTGGTTTTTTAATGGTGCCAGAGAGATTCCGGAAGCAGATGTAAATGATTTTCAGTACAAAGAACTATATGGGCCAGCGGCAGGACCAACCAGGGATCACAGTAACATATATGATAATACGCCCACACAGGAACATATGGAAAAATGGCTTGTTCATACCTGCGAACTGATAGATAAATACCATCCAAAGCTCATTTTTTTTGACTGGTGGATTCAGCAGTATGCGTGGAAGCCGTACCTCAGAAAATTTGCTGCATATTATTATAATCGGGCAGAGCAGTGGGGAATAGAAGTGGCTATAGATGCAAAATTTGATGCTTATGTGCATGGAAGCGCAGTTAAAGATCTGGAAAGAGGACAGCTGGATCATATTACGCCGGATCTTTGGCAAAATGATACTTCTGTTGCCAGAAATTCCTGGGGTTATACCATCGGAAATGATTACAAAAAAACATCAGATATTGTTTTGGATTTGGTAGATGTAGTCAGTAAGAATGGCGCTCTGCTTTTAAATGTTGGACCGAAAGCTGACGGAACGATTCCTGATGAAGATGCTCATATTCTTCGAGAGATCGGTAAATGGCTGAAGGTGAATGGAGAAGCAATTTATGGAACAAGATACTGGAAAGTATTTGGAGAAGGTCCGACAGTGATTCCTGAAGGACATTTTACCGATACATATGAAAAGAATTTTACATCAGAAGATATCCGTTTTACCAGTAAAGGGAATCATATATATGCTATTGTGCTTCACTGGCCGGAGGACGGAGAAATTCATATAAGATCACTTGGAAATGATATGAAACTCCTGAAATCTTCTATCTGTGATGTGGAGCTTTTAGGGACAAATCTTCATCCGCGATTTTTCCGTAATGAGGCACTTGATATTTCCTGTGGAAGGATTATTGAACCGGGTGATATGCCAGTAGTTCTGAAGATTACAATTGAATAAAAGCATATATAGGTTTCCCGCACGGGCGGGCGGAAGGGAGAACAACATGAGTACAAAAAGATATACAGGAAAATGGGAATCTGTGAATACGCATCAGGTACCGAAGTGGTATGATGACTGCAAATTTGGCATTTTTATCCATTGGGGGATTTATTCAGTTCCGGCTTACGCACCTCATACATGGGAACTGGGAGAAGTGGATTCCAAGGAATGGTTTGCAGATAATCCTTATGCAGAGTGGTATTACAATTCTTTGAATATAGGAAAAGGTCCTACCTATGAGCATCATATGGAGAAATACGGCAAAGATTTTAAATATGAAGATTTTATCCCGATGTGGAAGGCTGAAAACTGGGATCCGGCAAAATGGGCAGAGCTGTTTAAAAAAGCCGGAGCACAGTATGTAGTGCTGACAACGAAACATCATGATGGTTTCTGTTTATATCCAAGTAAATATACAGATTTTAACTGTGTAAAAATGGGACCGAAAAGAGACATCACAGGAGAGCTGACAGATGCAGTGCGGGCGGAAGGAATCCGCATGGGTCTTTACTATTCCGGACTGATTGACTGGCAGTATGCAAATGATCCGATTTTTGAAAATGATGATCTTTTTGGGACTGCAAGTCCTACTTTTGAATATGCAGATTATTCTTATAAGCAAATGATGGAGCTTGTGGATACCTACGAACCAAGTCTGGTATGGAATGATATCGGATGGCCGAAGCAGAGTGAAGAAATGATGCCGTTTTTCCTGGCACATTATTACAACAAGGTTGAAGAAGGCGTGGTAAATGACAGATTTAATGATCGTTACCATGATTTCCTGACAAAAGAGTATAAGCAGGGAAAAGTTGACCGCAGCGAAAAATGGGAAATGTGTCGTGGAATGGGATTGTCATTTGGATATAATGAGAATGAAGGCGATGACCAGATTATTTCTGAACAGGGTTTGATTTCTCTTCTGGTTGGAACAGTTGCAAACAATGGAAACCTTCTTATCAATATCGGACCTAAGGCAGACGGAACGATTCCGGCAGAGCAGGAGAGAAGGCTCCTTGTTCTTGGCAGCTGGCTTGAGACCAATGGAGAGGGGATTTACGAAACAAGGTGCAGCAGGAGAGAGTCAGTTGTATCAGATAATGGCACAGCAGTGCATTTTACTGCAAAAGGATCCGATCTGTATGTGTTTGTGGATGGACTGAAAAAAGGTATGGATACAGTTGAAATCCCGAATGTATTTGGAGAACTTATCCCTCTTGATCAGAGAGTTCAGGCAGAATATCAGACAACTGCTACTGGAACAAGAATTAATTTGAAAAATTACAGCGAAGATATGTATACACTTTGCTTTAAAGCGGCAGGTCAGGAATAAGAAAATGCAAACCGCGGTATGCAAAAGCAGTATAGGGTAAACAGTAAAAAGGTTAGCAAGGAGGAAGCTATATAATGATAAAAGTTGGAGTTATTGGTGCCGGAAGAATCGGCCAGGTACATATTACAAGTATTGCTACAAGAGTACCGGATGCAGTGATCAAGACAGTTGCGGATCCGTTCCTGACAGAAGAAACTGCTCAGTGGGCTAAGCAGATGGGAGTGGAAAAGACAACAAAGGATTATCATGAAATTCTGGAGGATCCGGAGATTTCTGCGGTTTTGATCTGTTCTTCTACAGATACACATTCACCAATTTCACTGGATGCTATTCGTGCCGGAAAACATGTATTTTGTGAAAAACCAATCGATCATGATGTGGACAAAATTATGGAAGTAGTACATGCTCTGGAAGGAACGGACTTGAAATATCAGGTTGGATTTAACAGAAGATTTGATCATAACTTTGAGTCTCTTCAGAAAACAGTAGCAGAAGGAAAAATTGGAAAAACAGAGATCATTAAGATCACATCAAGAGATCCGGAACCGCCTTCACTGGACTATGTAAAGGTTTCTGGCGGTATGTTTCTTGATATGACCATTCATGATTTTGATATGGTGCGTTTCCTTGCTGGCTGCGATGCGGAAGAAGTTTACGTGCAGAGTGCGAATCTGGTAGATCCGGCTATTGGTGAAGCAGGAGATGTAGATACGGCAGTGATCACACTGAAAATGGAGGACGGTTCTATTGCGGTGATCGATAACTCAAGAAGAGCTGCGTATGGATATGACCAAAGGGCGGAAGTATTTGGCTCTCTGGGTATGGCTGCGATTTCTAATGACAGTCAGTCATCTGTACAGCTCAGTAATGGAGAAGGCGTTACAGGAGAAAAACCTCTGTTTTTCTTCCTGGAAAGATATATGGATGCTTATGGTAAAGAAGTGTGTGCGTTTATTGATGCCATTGTAAATGATAAAGAAACACCACTTAATGTATACGATGGATTAAAACCAGTACTTATGGGACTCGCAGCAAAGAAATCCAGTGAAGAGCACAGACCGGTTAAAATTTCTGAGATCATGTAAAGATCAGATGGGAGAGATGTTGATGTTTGATAAAAATAAAGTAAAGCTTGGTATTGCTCCAATTGCCTGGACCAATGATGATCTTCCTGATCTGGGTGGAGAAAATACGTTTGAACAGTGTGTCAGCGAAATGGCTTTGGCAGGATTTACAGGTTCTGAGGTGGGAAATAAGTATCCAAAAGATCCGGAAATCCTGAAAAAAGCTCTTCAGCTTCGTGGAGTTGAAATTTGCAACCAGTGGTTTTCTTCTTTTCTTATTTCAAAGCCTTTTGAAGAGGTAGAAAAAGAATTTCGGGCACAGCTCAGCTTTCTTAAAGCTATGGGAGCAAAGATCATAGGTGCTTCCGAGCAGAGCTACAGCGTTCAGGGACAGCAGGAAACACCTGTATTCGGACAGAAATATGTGATGGATGATAAAGAATGGGAGCTTCTGTGCAGTGGTCTGGACCGCCTTGGAAAGATTGCGAAAGAAGAGTATGGTATTTCACTTACTTTCCATCACCATATGGGTACAGTAGTACAGAATCCTGATGAAGTAAAACGTATGATGGATAATACAAATCCGGAATATGTAAGCCTTCTTTTTGATACAGGACATTTTGCTTACTGTGGAGCTGATCCGTTAGAAATGGTAAAAACCTATGCAGACAGAATACGTCATGTACATTTGAAGGATATCCGTCCGGAAGTTGTGCAGAAGGTAAAAGATAATGGATTAAGTTTCCTTGAAGGCGTTAGACTGGGAGCGTTTACAATCCCGGGAGATGGATGTATTGATTTTGATCCTATCTTTGAAGTTCTGGAAAAAGCAGGATATGAAGGGTATATGGTTGTTGAAGCAGAGCAGGATCCTGCAAAAGCCAATCCATTTGAATATGCACTGAAGGCAAGAGGATTTATCAGAGAGAAGACCGGGCTGTAATATCCGGAAGAGATAAGAGATGATACAAAAAGCTGCTGCCGGTTACTATTTTCTGTAACCGGCAGCAGCTTTTTTACCTTTCAATGTAGGAAATCAACTTGACAGAGGTTTTTTATAATAGTATGATTTTAAGAGAATCTATGTCAAATGCTTTCTGAAAGGAGAAACAACAAATGGCAAACGATCATGGAGAACAGATCAGAATTGTACAGGAGACTGTGGCTGGAAAGGAAATCACTTTTGCGCATGTGATGGGCGGCCCGGCTCCGATTATATATCAGAAACTGGGATTAAATCCCCAGGTGGACTATCGTTCCTCTGCTATCGGGATCATGAATATGACCCCTCCGGAATCTGCGGTGATCGCATCTGATATTGCAGTAAAAAGCGGAAATGTTTATCTTGGATTTGCAGACCGTTTTACGGGTACGCTGATCATTACAGGAGAGATTTCAGATGTTATGTCAGCTATGACAGAGGTTGTGGACTATTTCCGTGATACTCTGGGATATGTAGTCTGTGACATCACAAAGAGATAGGAAGCGGGGCTTATGACTCGAATAACAAAGGAAGAACTGCTGGAAAAGCTGTTTCATGATAATTATGAGGATCTCAAAGGGAAAAAACTCCGAATGACCAGAGTGCGTGTACCGGGTAAAGAGGTGTGCCTGGCTCATGTGATCAGTCCTTCGGATGCCTGTATTTACGAGAATCTGGGACTGCATATAGGGGTTCATGATGGAGAAGATCACAGAGGAGAGTCTATTGGATTTATCCGCTTTACCCCCTGGGAGGCTGTTGTAGTTGCAGCAGATGTGGCGGTAAAAGCAGCGGATGTGCAGATAGGTTTTATGGATCGTTTCTGTGGAACCCTGATTCTTACCGGAGGACTTTCACAGGTGCAGACGGCAGTGGAGGAAGTGGTCCGATTTTTTGATGAAGTTCTCGGATTTCAAACCTGCAAGGTTCATAAAAGTTAAATACAGGATATGAGTAAAAATGAAAAAATTATTTTTGATGGGAAGAAGTGAAGCTGGAAAAACCTCTCTGACACAGGCGTTGAAAGGAGAGGAGCTTCATTATCACAAAACACAATATACCAATACGGAAGATGATACAATCGACTCTCCGGGAGAGTATGCTGAATCTAAACGCTTCAGTGTGGGATTGGCATGCTTTTCTTTTGAAGCGGATGTGGTGGGAATCGTGCAGGCTGCTGATGAACCGTTTACGCTGTTTGGGCCAAGCGGCAGGAATTTTATCCTGCGTCCGATGATCGGTATTATTACGAAAATCCATTCACCATATGCCAACATCCCTATGGTGAAGCAATGGCTGGAGGAAACCGGATGTGAAAGAATTTTTCTGGTGGATAATGCTACCAGAGAGGGAATTGGTGAATTGCTGGAATATCTCCAGGATGATCTTGAGCCGTTGACTCTGGAACAGGCAAAGTTTAAACAAAGCCTGGGATTAAACGAATGGGATCCACTGCCTGAGGGCGTGGAATATCCGGATGATTAAAAAAGACTGCGTATCTTTGGGTATCAAACCCGCAGAGCGCAGTCTTCTTTTTTACATGTTATCTTTTAATACGCCGTAATCTCTTAATACTTTTTCAATAACAGTTCCTTTTACAAAATGCAGAACGGGTTTTTTCAGCATGTTTAATGGTCCTGGAAGTTCTATCTCCAGAGGAGATTTCCCGTCCATAAGTTTTACTGAACTGCTTAAAAGTTCACGAACGTCATAGACACTTCCCCATACTTCGGGAACGCCTCTGTCTACACCGAGAAGTCCATATACAGCTTCCATTGCAGTTCTTACAGAATATTCAGTGGTAAATACGGTATCTCTTGGAGTATCCGCAAACTGACCAAGGAATGCAAAATTCACACAGCCGTCTGGAATAACATCCGGGCGGTCTCCTTTTGCACGCGGCATGAAAAATGCGGTGATGTAAGGCATCATGGTAGGTACACAGACAGCGCTGTTTTCAGCCAGCTCAGAGATTTTTTCTGTAGGAACACCCAGGTGATAAAGCCATTCTTCGGTGATTTCTTTACCTGTGCATTCTCTCATAGGCTTCTTGATATAATTTCCTGGAACATCTGTAAAAAGACCATAGACCCAGACACAAACTTTGTCTTTATCCTGTTCCTTGAACTGACCCTGGCGGTTGATGGTCCAGCTGAGCAGCCATTTTGAATCCATACAGCTTACGATACCTCCGGTGACTACATTGCCGCTTCTGGGATCGCGTTTGCAGATATCGGTTATATATGGAAGGATTTTTTCATCCAAAGTAGTGATGGTGGCAGACTCCCAGTTGGTCTTGCTGATATCGGAACAGAATTTTTCCGGATGACCAAAAGACAGATCCTGTTTGGCAATATTTTTCCACAGGCTCCAGCAGCCGCTGGTACGGACCTCGGCATCTCCGTTAGGCGCATGATTCTGATCTCCGTAAATGGTTCCTTCTGTACAGCTTCCATTTGTGACGAAGACAAGATCATTTTCTGTAAGCACCAGTCCTTTTTCCACACCTTTTACTTTATATTCAATAGCAGAAGCGATTTTTTTACCGCCTTTGAAGTCAAAAAGAACATTTGTTACTTCTGTGTTAAACTGGAAATCAACACCTGCGTTTTCCAGATATTTCTGCATTGGCAGGATCAGGGATTCATACTGATTGTATTTGGTGAATTTCAAAGCACTGAAATCCGGAAGACCTGCGATATGATGGATAAAACGCTGGAAATACAGCTTCATCTCAAGAGCACTGTGCCAGTTTTCGAAGGCAAACATGGTTCTCCAGTAAAGCCAGAAAGTGGAGTTGAATACTTCGTCATCAAAAACGTCTTCTATTTTTTTGTCATAGAGATCTTCATCTTTTGTTAAAAAGAGTTTCATGATCTCCATGCATCCTTTTTGGCTTAAATTGAATCTGCCGTCTGTATGTGCGTCATGACCTCGATTTACTGTTGCACGACACAGAGAGTAGTTGGGGTCATGTTTATTCAGCCAGTAATATTCATCAAGTACAGATGCGCCGGGTGTCTCAAGAGATGGAATGCTGCGGAAAAGATCCCACAGGCATTCAAAGTGATTTTCCATTTCACGTCCGCCTCTCATTACATATCCGCGAGTGGGATCAAAAATTCCGTCACAGGCACCGCCGGCAACGTCCATAGCTTCCAGGATATGGATGTTTTCGCCGGGCATCTGTCCGTCGCGAACCAGGAAGCATGCAGCGGCAAGAGAGGCCAGTCCACCTCCTACAATATATGCATTTTTTTCTTCGACACCTTCGGGTTTTTCCGGACGGGCAAAGGCTTCGTAGTTTCCGTTGCTGTAGTAAATACCTTTACTGTTTTTTTCGTATTTTCCACGTTCTGTGTTTCGGTAATCTTTGTCAACTGATGACATGGAGCTATTAGAGACGGTCTCTTTAGAAGCCTGTTTTGCCAGAATGGCTGCGGCACCTGCGCCTGCAGCCAGTGCAAGTCCTATTTTCATTCCTTTTTTTGCCATATAAAAGAACCACCTTTCTTAAATTCTGACATTTTTTAGTGCATTGGAGATATCTTTATTCTGCTAATATAGTATTTCCCTTTTTTGTTTGCTTCAATTTACAAAAAAAGAGAAATGATAAAAAATTTATCATTTCTCAGAGGTTGTATAATTATTAATAGATTTGGCAATGCATCCGTGAAGTGTTGTACAGATATTTTCCGCGATTGACTGATAATCTGCTTTCATTCCCTGACTGATCCAGTCCAGCATGATTCCCACAAAGCTGTATTTGTAAAAATCTGCAATAAAGGCCTTGTGCTCTTCTGAAATAGGAAGATCTTTTGCCTGTTCCTCAACAACTTCCATGATAAGTCCGTGAGTAAGCGTAAAAAGATAATTCTCGATTCGTTCACGACTGACAGACCGATAGGCATTCTGTACCAGAGGTTTGTTTTCATAAACAGCCTCAAATATCTGAAGAAGACCTTCCTGCCAGGATTCATATGTTTTTTTTCCCTGGAGAGCCTTTCGGGATTTTTCCAGGCACACCCATTCTACCAGATCATAGATATCTTTAAAATGGTAATAAAAGGTCATTCGGCTGATTCCGCAGTCGGAGGTAAGATCGTTGATGGTGATCTTATCCAGCGGCTTTTTTGCCAGAAGTTTTTCCAGAGATGCTTTTAGTGCGTTTTTTGTCATGTTCTGCAAAGCTAACCCCTCCATTATTATAAAGTCTGCAAAAAATACCAGTAAGAAAAATTAAACCTAACGTCATTATATCTACAGAAAAAACTAAAATCAAGAGAGTAAATGGTTGTATATATGGATATTGCATGAAATCAGAGATGGTTAGCTAAAGAAAATATAATAAATCTAAAAAAATTATAAATAAATCATAAAAAAATATATGGACTTAGTGAATATTATCTGTTAGAGTAAAAGAGAAATAGGGGATTTGTGGAATATGCATAAAATGCAGCATCCACGAACGACAAGTAAGAAGGAGGATTCATACTATGATGAAATGGCTTCAAAAATTGGGTAAAGCTCTTATGCTTCCAGTTGCATGTCTGCCAATCTGTGGTATCCTTATGGGTATTGGATATCTGATGTGTCCGGCAACCATGCAGGGTGGTGAGATCTCTGGTCTCGTTCCTACCATCGGTCTGTTCCTGGTTAAAGCAGGCGGTGCCCTGATCGACAACATGGCACTTCTGTTTGCAATTGGTGTAGGTGTGGGCATGTCTGATGACCACGACGGTACTGCAGGTCTTGCAGCACTTGCTTCCTGGCTGATGATCACAACTCTTCTCAGCGAAGGTGTTGTAACTGTTATCAGACCTGGCGTTGCAGAAAACACAACACAGCTTCTGGCTTTCCAGAAAATTGCTAACCCGTTCATCGGTATTCTTGCCGGTGTGATCGGTGCTACATGCTACAACAAATTTAAAAACACAAGACTTCCGAACTGGCTGGCATTCTTCAGTGGAAAACGCAGCGTTGCAATGGTTGCAGGTGTTGTTTCCATCGTTGTTTCCGCAGTTCTGCTGTTTGTATGGCCGCTGATCTTCGGCGGACTGGTTGCAGTTGGTAAAGGTATTGCCAACATGGGCGCTCTTGGTGCAGGTATCTATGCATTCCTGAACCGTCTGCTGATTCCGACAGGACTTCATCACGCTCTGAACAACGTATTCTGGTTTGATACTATTGGTCTTGGTGACCTTACACACTTCTGGGCAGGTGAAACATCTGCAGATGTTACATGGAGCCTTGGTATGTACATGTCCGGATTCTTCCCATGTATGATGTTCGGTATCCCGGGTGCAGCACTTGCAATGATCCACACAGCTAAGAGCAACAAGAAAAAAGTTGCTATCGGTCTTGTAGCTTCTGCTGCAGTTTGTGCATTTATCTGCGGTGTTACTGAGCCGTTCGAATTTGGTTTCATGTTCCTTGCTCCTGTACTGTATGTAATTTATGCTCTGCTTTATGGTATCTTTGCTTTCATTACAGTAGCTCTTGGCTTCCGTGCAGGATTCTCTTTCTCTGCTGGTGCAACAGACCTTCTGTTCTCCGCATCTCTGCCGGCAGCAGCTAAGACATGGTTGATCATTCCGCTTGGAATCGCAGCATTTATCGTATTCTACGTAGTATTCCGTTTCGCGATCGTTAAATTCGATCTGAAAACTCCGGGACGTGAAGATGACGACGAAGATGAAACAAAAGTTGTTCTTGCAAACAATGACTTCACAGCAGTTGCAAAAGCAATCCTTGAGGGCGTTGGCGGTGCACAGAACGTAGCTACAATTGACAACTGCATCACAAGACTTCGTCTTGAGATCAAAGACTACACACAGGTTGATGAGAAAAAGATCAAAGCTGCAGGTGTTGCAGGTGTTATCCGTCCGAGCAAAACAAACGTACAGGTTATTATTGGAACACAGGTACAGTTTGTAGCGGATGAATTCAAAAAACTGTGTAAATAATTTACATAATAAAAAAGGAGGGTGCACAGGCATCCTCCTTTTTGGAAAGAGAGGTCTTTTTATGTTTAAAGGGTTATTTGGAAAAAAAGAAAAAAACAATAAGCTTTACGCTCCTCTGAAAGGAGAGGCAGTCCTTCTGGAAAATATTGCAGATCCTATGTTTGCTCAGAAGATCCTGGGTGACGGAATCGCCATCGAGCCTGCAGAGGGCAAGGTATACAGCCCGGCAGACGGAACAGTGTCTATGATCGCTGATACCAAGCATGCCATCGGCATCACTACCGCAGACGGTCTGGAACTTCTTATCCATGTTGGAATGGATACTGTTGCACTGAAAGGAGAAGGCTATACAGAAAAAGTTGCTCAGGGTGCATCAGTGAAAAAGGGCGATCTTCTGATGGAATTTGATATGGACTTTATTAAAGGCAAAGGCTACAGCTGTGTTACTCCTATGATCATTACAAATATGGACGACATTAAAGGAGTTACTCCTCATGCCGGAGCGGCAGTTCCAGGAGAAACAGTGGTTGTAGAGTACGAGAAATAAAAATTATCTGCGCTTCAGAAAAGAAGCTGTGATCTGCAAAACCCGAAAGAGCTGGTTTACCAGAGCTTTCGGGTTTTGTTATATATATAACATAATATTTTTGGTGATATAACAAAAACATTGTAATATTACATAATAAAAAGTTGTATTTCTAAAATGATTATGATAAAATACACATAAACTTCAGAAACTATCAAAAAGAATGACAGACTATTTTAAAGGAGAACCCTGAATGAAGAACTGGACTGATATTATAAAAAATATGACTATGCTGACACAGTTCGGTCTGTCTTTTGTGACACCGATATTTTTGTGTCTTGCTCTTTGCTGGTGGCTGAATATTCATGTGGGAATCGGGGCATGGGTTTATATCCCGGGCTTTTTCTTTGGTCTGGGAGGTTCTTTTATGGTGGCCTACAAGCTGTATTTACACGTTACGGACCGCCAGAAAAAGGATGAAAAAAGAGAAAAGAAAAAAGTGTCTTTTAACAGACACATATAGAATATTCATGAGGAGTCTGCCTGAAAAAGAAGAAAACACAGTATTTTATTACAGAAGGGGAGAAATAATATGTTTGCTGATATCCAGCCGGCGGTAAAAAAAGAAACAAAAAATGTGGCACTTTATACCATTGCAGGAGTTATTCTGATGTGGATAGTTTTTGGAATTCTTCACAGCATCCTGCCGGAAAATGTACCCTTTGATTATACGGTGATCCTTGGGGGGATTGGCGGCGGCGCAGTTGCCATTTTGAATTTTTTTCTTATGGGCTTAACTGTGCAGAAAGTTGCAGCCTGTGAAGAGGAAAGTGCAGCCCATGCCAGATTAAAAGCAAGTTATTCCCAGAGGATGCTTCTTCAGATGCTGTGGGCAGTAGCGGTAATGGTGGCACCCTGTTTTCAGTTTGCTGCGGGACTTGTCCCTTTGCTGTTTCCATCAGCAGGAATCAAACTGAATGCACTTTTTAAGAAAAATCAATAAGATAAAAGACTGACTGTAATCTATGAACAGCGGTTTTCTATTTTAAAAAGACAGGAGGTGTAAACGTATATGGATCTGGATATATCCGGGGCAAAAGTCTATTTTACCATTCCAACGGACATCCCCATTCTGGGAGACCTTCAGATCAGCGAGACCATGGTTGTAAGCTGGATCGTTATGCTTCTGATCACAGGTCTGTGCATCTGGCTGACCCATGACCTGAAAGTGGAGAATATCTCCAAAAGGCAGGCACTTGCGGAAATGCTGGTGGAGCAGGCAAATAAGTTTGTGGTTGGAAATATGGGCGAAAAATTCCGTCATATGATCCCGTTTGTAGCCGCTTTGTTTGTAACAAGTGTGGTGTCCAATCTGATCAGTCTTATCGGACTTCGAAGTCCTACGGCAGATCTTTCCACGGAGGCAGCCTGGGCAGTTGTGGTATTTATCATGATCACTGCACAAAAAATCAAGACAGGCGGCTTTGGCGGATATCTGAAAGGCTTTACCACCCCGATCGCCATTATGACACCCTTTAATGTGCTTTCCGAACTGGCAACGCCGATCAGTATGGCATGCCGTCATTTTGGAAACATTCTTTCCGGCGTAGTTATCAATGGTTTGATCTATGGCGCTCTGGCAGTGGCCAGCTCCGCACTTCTGGGACTGCTTCCCGGTGTACTGGGAAATGTCCTTTCACAGATCCCCATCCTTGATGTGGGTGTTCCTGCGATCCTGTCCGTCTATTTTGACTGGTTTTCAGGATTCATGCAGGCCTTTATCTTCTGTATGCTGACAGTTATGTATATTGCAAATGCTGCAGAAGAATAGCTGTTTGAAAAGAAAAACTGAATAAAGAATTTAAAAAGAAAACAGGAGGAACATATTATGGATTTTACTATTTTAGCAAAAGGTATCGCTCTTGCAGGCTGTGCAATCGGAGCAGGATGTGCACTTATCGCAGGTATCGGACCTGGTATCGGTGAAGGTAATGCAGTTGCAAAGGCTCTTGAGGCAATCGGACGTCAGCCGGAGTGCAAAGGTGACGTAACCTCTACTATGCTTCTTGGCTGTGCCATCGCAGAGACAACCGGTATTTATGGTTTTGTAACAGGCCTTCTTCTGATCTTTGTTGCACCTGGCATGTTCATGAAGTTCCTGGGATAATTGCGGCATATTTATAACAGCCGGGTATAAGAACAGGAGGTTAAACTTATGCAGGTACAGGAATTAGTTGGTATTGTGCCCTGGACCTTCATTGCACAGATATGCAACCTTTTTCTGCAGGTCTATCTGATCAAACGCTTTTTGTTTAAACCGATCAATAACATACTGGCAAAACGCAAAGAAATGGCAGATGCCCAGATTCAGGATGCGGTAAAGGCCAGGGAGGAAGCTGAGGCTATGAAGTCTCAGTATGAGCAGGATATGATCCAGGCAAAAAATAAGGCAAATGAGATCGTGGTTTCTGCTCAGAAGACTGCCTCCGCCCAGAGTGAGGAGCTTCTTCGTGAGGCTTCCCGTCAGGCGGCTGCCATGAAGAATAAAGCAGAAGCAGATATTGAACAGGAAAAGCGCAAAGCAGTCAATGAGATCAAAGATGAAATTGGCGGAATGGCAATGGAGATTGCGGGCAAGGTGATCGAAAGGGAGATTTCTGAGGAAGATCACGCGAAACTCATAGATGATTTTATTGCGAATGTGGGTGAGACATCATGACACAGACTGCCAGAGTTTACGGCGGCAGCCTGTATGAGCTTGCTGTCGAGGAAAATCTTGTGGAAACCATAGGAGAGCAGATGGAGGAAATCAGAAGGCTGTTCTGGGAAAATCCGGATTATATGAAGCTTCTCTGTGAACCGTCCATTCCCTGGGAGGAAAGAACTTCTCTGGTAGATCAGTCCTTTGGTACACAGGCGGAAAAATATTTGGTGAATTTTATTAAACTTCTGTGTGAGCGCAACATTCTCAGAGAGTATGGCGGCTGCTGTGATGAGTTCAGACGCCGTTATCATGCAGATAACGGAATCGCTGAGGCAGTTGTCACCAGTGCAGTGGCGCTTAGTGATGCACAGATGGAGACATTGAAACAGAAACTGGAAAAGGTCAGCGGCAAACAGATATCTCTGACACAGAAGAAGGATGCTTCTGTGGTAGCGGGACTTCGTGTAGAACTGGAGGGCAGATCCTATGATGGAACGATTCAGGGACGTCTGGCTTCTCTTTCCAGAAAACTTGATGAAATAATTGTTTAAAGGATGGTATGGAAACATGCAATTAAAACCTGAAGAAATATCCAGGGTCATCCGCAGTCAGATCAAATATTACGAAAATTCCATCAAACAGGATGAGACAGGTACTGTCCTCCTGGTTGGTGACGGTATTGCCAGAGCAAGCGGTCTTGTAAACTGTATGGCCGGAGAGCTCCTTGAGTTTGAGGACGGAAGCTATGGCATGGCACAGAACCTTGAGGAAAACAGTGTTTCTATCGTATTATTTGGTTCCGATGAAAATATCGGCGAAGGCCAGACCGTAAAACGTACTGGAAAGGTCGTATCGGTTCCGGTAGGAGACGCTATGATCGGCCGTGTTGTAAATGCGTTGGGACAGCCTATTGACGGTGCGGGACCTATTGTAACAGAAGAATTTCGGGCAATTGAAAGCCCGGCTCCGGGAATTTGTGAAAGACGTTCTGTACATGAACCTCTTCAGACCGGAATCAAGGCCATTGACTCCATGATCCCTATTGGAAGAGGCCAGCGAGAGCTTATCATTGGTGACCGTCAGACAGGTAAGACTGCTCTGGCTGTAGATACCATTATCAATCAGAAGGGTAAGGATATGATCTGTATCTATGTGGCGATCGGACAGAAACGTTCTACGGTTGCTTCTCTGGTAGAGACACTTACCAAAAACGGAGCCATGGATTATACCATGGTAGTGGCGGCCACTGCCTCTGAAGCAAGCCCCTTACAGTACATTGCACCATATTCCGGATGTGCAATGGGTGAATATTTTATGAACAAAGGCAAGCATGTACTGATCGTCTATGATGACCTGAGCAAGCATGCGGTTGCATATCGTGCACTTTCCTTGCTGATCCGCCGTCCGCCAGGACGAGAGGCTTATCCGGGAGATGTATTCTATCTGCATTCCAGACTTCTGGAACGTGCGGCAAAACTGGATGACGAACACGGCGGCGGTTCTCTGACTGCGCTTCCTATTATTGAAACACAGGCAGGCGACGTATCCGCTTATATTCCTACAAATGTTATTTCCATTACAGATGGTCAGATTTTCCTGGAGACAGAGCTTTTCCACTCCGGCGTAATGCCGGCGGTAAACCCGGGTATCTCTGTATCACGAGTTGGAGGAAGCGCGCAGATCAAGGCTATGAAAAAAGTAGCCGGTACACTGAAATTGATTTACTCTCAGTATCGTGAGCTGCAGAGCTTTGCTCAGTTTGGCTCTGATCTGGATGCAGATACCAAGTCACGTCTGGATCAGGGTGCCCGTATTGTAGAGGTTCTGAAGCAGAATCAGAATGAGCCGGTTCCGGTAGAGAAACAGGTTGCGATTCTGTATGCAGTTACCAAAGGAATCCTGGCTGAGGTAAAGACAGAGGATGTACGTCAGTACGAAAAAGAACTGTTTATTTTCCTGGATTCAGATGCGAACGGAATGGCTGCTATGCAGGATATCCGTACCACAGGAAAACTGGAAGAAGAAACAGAAAATAAGTTAAAGAAAGCTCTGGAAGAATTTACCCGGAACTTCCTTGATGCAAGACCTGTAAAATAAAGTGATTAGGAGGAAACAGAATGGCTGCAAACATGAAAGCGGTAAAGCTGCGTATCAAGAGTGTGCAGAGCACTATGCAGATTACCAAGGCAATGGAACTTGTGGCATCCTCCAAGCTGCGTAAGGCAAAGGAGCGGGCAGAGGTCTGCAGACCTTATTTCCGCACCCTGTATGAAACCCTGAAGGAAATTGCTGTAAATAATACGGAATTTAATTCTGTTTATGCGGCGGAATCCAAAAGCAATAAATACTGCTATGTAGTGATCGCCGGAGACCGTGGTCTGGCAGGGGGCTATAATGCAAACTTGTTCAAATGTATGGAAGCAGACAGCGCAGGCCGGGATTATATGGTCCTTCCTATTGGAAAAAAAGCAGTAGAGTATTACAGCCGTAAAGAGGTGGAGGCGGTCACTGAAGAGTTTGGAGAGGTCGCAGATATTTCTGTAGGCGACTGCTTTGAGATCGCACATTTGCTCTGTAAGGAATTCCGCAAAGGGACATTCGGACATATCCAGCTTTGTTATACGGGGTTTGTGTCCATGCTTTCCCAGAAACCAGATGTTTTCTCGATCCTTCCTCTTACGGATATTAAGGAAGAGGCAGAAAAAAGAGAGAAAGCTTCCGTATCAAGAAATCTGATTCTCTACGAGCCGGGAAGTACAGAAGTTTTCGATGCGATCGTACCGGAATATCTGGCAGGCCTTATTTATGGAGCAGTCTGTGAAAGCCAGGCAAGCGAGCTGGCTGCCAGACGTACTGCCATGGATGCGGCAACCAAAAATGCCGGTGAGATGATCGACCAGTTAAATCTGTATTATAACCGTGCCCGTCAGGCAAGCATCACGCAGGAGATTACGGAGATTGTTGCAGGTGCCGAGGGTGTATAAATAACCCACGGTCTATAACAAAAATTAGAGGAGATTCATAGATGAGCGAGAAACACATTGGCGAAGTTGTGCAGGTCATCGGTCCGGTTCTGGACATCCGCTTTGCGCATGATGAACTGCCGGCACTTCTCAATGCCATTGAAATTGACAACAAAGGCGCAAAGCTGATCGTGGAAGTGGCTCAGCAGATCGGTGATAATACGGTCCGCTGCATCGCTATGAGTTCCACAGACGGTCTGGTACGCGGCACAAAAGCATTAGATACCGGCGGTCCGATTTCCGTTCCGGTAGGTGAAGAGTGCCTGGGTCGTGTATTTAATCTTCTGGGTGAACCGGTAGATAATCTTCCGGTACCGGAAACAAAGGAACACTGGGCAATCCATCGTCCGGCACCTTCCTATGAGGAGCAGACGCCGGCTACAGAGATCCTGGAAACAGGTATTAAAGTCGTAGACCTGATCTGTCCTTATGCAAAAGGCGGTAAGATTGGTCTGTTCGGTGGTGCAGGTGTAGGAAAAACAGTCCTTATTATGGAGCTGATCCATAATGTAGCAACTGCTCACGGCGGACTTTCCGTATTTACAGGAGTTGGAGAGCGTACCCGTGAGGGAAATGACCTTTATAATGAAATGAAAGAAAGCGGAGTTATTGATAAAACTGCTCTGGTTTACGGACAGATGAATGAGCCGCCTGGAGCGCGTATGCGAGTGGGCCTTTCCGGTCTGACCATGGCAGAGTATTTCCGTGACGTGAAAAATCAGGACGTGCTTCTGTTTATTGATAATATTTTCCGTTTTACACAGGCTGGTTCTGAGGTTTCCGCCCTGCTTGGACGTATGCCGTCAGCGGTAGGGTATCAGCCTACGCTTGCAACAGAGATGGGTGCTCTGCAGGAGCGCATCACATCTACAAGAAAGGGATCTATCACTTCCGTACAGGCAGTTTATGTACCTGCGGATGACCTGACAGACCCGGCTCCGGCAACTACATTCTCACATCTGGATGCAACCACGGTACTTTCCCGTGATATTGCCAGCCAGGGTATTTATCCGGCTGTGGATCCACTGGAATCTACCAGCCGTATCCTGTCACCGGAGGTAGTGGGAACCGAGCATTATGAGATTGCACGCCGGGTACAGCAGGTTCTGCAGCGGTATAAAGAACTGCAGGATATCATTGCTATCATGGGTATGGATGAGCTTTCTGAAGATGATAAGCTTTCTGTAAACCGCGCCCGTAAGATTCAGAGATTCCTGTCTCAGAGTTTTTCTGTGGCAGAACAGTTTACCGGTATGCCGGGACAGTACGTTCCTCTTAAGGAAACTCTGCGTGGCTTCCGCATGATCCTGGACGGAGACTGTGATGAGGTTCCGGAGAGCTGTTTCCTTTTCTCCGGTACCATTGATGAAGTATTTGAAAAAGCGAAGAAGCAGTAAAGGAGGCTTTTTATGAGCACCTTTCCATTACAGATCGGAACTCCGGATGGTCTTCTCTTTGAAGGAGAAGTAGTTCGGGTAGTATGCAGAAGTA
Source organism: Blautia sp. (assembly GCA_026169535.1). Lineage (GTDB taxonomy): Bacteria > Bacillota > Clostridia > Lachnospirales > Lachnospiraceae > Blautia_A. The sequence continues at coordinate 1,660 of JAPFCU010000045.1, read as the reverse complement.
TTACAGGTGACCTGGCAATTCTTGCCGGTCACTGTAATTTCTGTACAGCGCTTGGTATGGGCGAGGCTCATGTGATCCTGGAGGATGGTACCAGACGGGATGCGGCCTGCATTGGAGGAATGCTTTCGGTCATGGATGGCAAATGCAATCTTCTGGCAACCACCTGGGAGTGGAAGGAAGATATTGATGAGGCCAGAGCTGAAACAGCTAAGAAAAAAGCTGAAGAAAAACTGAGCCATACAGGTCTCAGTGAGCAGGATTATAAGATCGCAAAAGCCAAGCTTCACAGAGCAATGGTGCGCCTGAGTGTAAAACAGTAGCATTGAGGCGGGAGATTTTTTTGGAAAAACGTAAAAACCTGGAAAAAACTGTTGACAGAAGGAATTACGTATAGTACAATTACTCAATGTGACGTAGTGCGATGACTCCTGAGCCAAAGCCCCGGCGAAGGTGTTTTTTATCAGCGGTTTCGGACATTTCCGCGATTATCTATTTGCACTGATCACCAGGAATTATTCATTATCGCGGAACACCGCGGTTGTACAAATTATTTAATCGTTGATAAATAACAGGAGGTAAAACCATGCAGACTTATATGGCTAATCCAGATAAAATCGAGAGAAAATGGTATGTAGTTGACGCAGAAGGCTGTACACTGGGCCGTCTGGCATCTGGTGTTGCAAGTGTATTAAGAGGAAAGAACAAACCTCAGTTTACACCGCATGTAGACACAGGTGACTACGTGATCATCGTAAACGCTGACAAGATCAAAGTTACAGGAAAGAAAATGGATCAGAAGATCTATTATCACCACTCCGATTATGTGGGCGGAATGAAAGAGACCACATTAAAAGAAATGATGGCTAAGAAACCGGAGAAGGTTGTTGAGCTGGCAGTTAAAGGCATGCTTCCAAAGGGACCTCTGGGAAGAACTATGTACAAGAAACTTTTTGTTTATGCCGGACCGGAGCACAAGCATGAGGCTCAGAAACCGGAAGTCTTAACATTTTAATGAGGAGGTAGGAAACATTGGCTAGCGCAAAATTCTACGGAACAGGAAGAAGAAAGAAATCAATCGCAAGAGTTTACCTTACACCTGGTACAGGCAAAATCACAATCAATAAAAGAGATATCGATGAGTACTTCGGTCTTGAAACACTGAAAGTAATCGTTCGTCAGCCGCTTACTGCTACAGAGACAGAGGGCAAATTTGACGTTCTCGTTAACGTAAAAGGCGGCGGATATACAGGACAGGCTGGTGCTATCAGACACGGCGTTGCAAGAGCACTCCTTCAGGCAGATGCTGAGTACAGACCTGTTCTGAAAGCTGCTGGATTCCTTACACGTGATCCACGTATGAAAGAGCGTAAGAAATACGGTCTCAAAGCAGCTCGTAGAGCACCTCAGTTCTCTAAACGATAATTTTAAGATTATCAGAGAAGACAATACCCCGGAAATGAAAGTTTCCGGGGTTTCTTATATCTATAAGTTATCTTTCGTTTATCATTCTGCAGTTTCCCGGTATTCTCTGGGAGTCATTCCGGTATATTGTTTAAAAACTTTACTGAAATATCGGGGATTATCATATCCTGTCATGTCACAGATCTCAACAATTTTTTTGTCGGAGCTGCGAAGGAGCTCCTTTACTTTTTCCATCCGT
>JAPFCU010000062.1 GCA_026169535.1 Blautia sp. | reverse complement strand
GATTTCGTTCTGATATTCCAGAAAGGTGACTCCCATGCATTTTTTAAAAAAACGACAGAAGTATTTGGGCTGCAGGATGGCAACTCCGGAAATCTCTTCCAGTGAGATCGGGCGGTTGTAATTGGATGCAATATACTGCAGTACCGGTTCCAGACGTTCCAGATTACGGCTGTGCTGGACAGTGTCTTTTTTGGGCGCTTCTGTGCAGAAATTATGATAAAGCTGGAACAGAGTCTCAAAAAGCAGACTGTTAAACCGGAGAACAGCTCCGTCAGGCTGCAGGTCTGTGAGAAACTGCATTTTTATCAGTGTCTCCTTAAAAAGCTCCACTTTGCTCTGCAGAACAGGTGAGGCTGCCGGATCCTGAAGGCTGAAACATAAATTTCTTGCATTGGGAATGAATTTTTCCATGAAGGCTTCCGGAATCTGAAAAACAATTGCCCGGTTGGGGCTGGTACACAGAGTAGAGTGGATCTGATTTGGAGTTACCATGGCGCACTGACCGGCTTTCAGATTTCTGGAATCATTTCCCACAATGACTTTCAGCTCACCTTCCAGAAGATATACAATCTCCACGGCATCATGCCAGTGGGGAGCCACATAGCTGCCCGGATCTATGGAGGTAAAAAAGCGTACATTTGTCTTATCATTTAATGGGATCAGCTCATAGTTGGTGGGCGTCAGTATTTTTTTCATAATCTGTAACCTCCTTTCCTTTTTATAAAAAGATACTATTAACCTGTTGATAAGATACTATCATATCTGGCAGCAGAGGAGCAAGTGTTTTATGATATGCTTATCAAATAGGTTACAACAAGTAATCTAAAGGCTGTTCTGGGCGCGCAGAGCCAGGAAAAATACAAATGATCACACAGAAATTTAAAGTAAAATTTCTGAATAGGAGGAGAATAATGAACGAAAAAAGAAAACTGACTCCGGCACTTCTTTTTGAACGCTTCTGTTACGGCTGCGGAGATTTCGGCTGCAATATTATTTACACGGCAATGTCTGCGTTCCTGCTTTTTTACTATACAGATTACGCAGGAGTAAATGCGGCGGCAGTAGGTACGATCATGCTGATATCCCGTGTATTTGACGGAATCAGCGATATTGTCATGGGAATGATCGTGGACCGTACAAAATCAAAGCACGGAAAAGCCAGGGTGTGGATCTTGAGAATGTGTATTCCGTTTGCGCTGGCAGGAATTCTTCTGTTTTCCGTACCTGCTTCTCTTGGCTCAACAGCTAAACTTGTTTATGTATTTATTACCTACAACCTTGTTTCTACTGTGGTTTACACAGCAATTAACGTACCATATTCTTCACTGAATGCGTTAATGACACAGAACCCCTATGAGAGATCTGTACTAAGTATTTTCAGAAATCTTCTGGCAACAGCAGGAACCTTGACGATTAATATGGTGACACTTCCTCTGGTAGAGTTTTTCGGCGATAATGCGGCTGCCTGGACAAAAACCTTTGCAGTGCTGGGAATTCTGGCAGTGATTGCTTTTCTTCTTACTTTTATCGGAACCAAGGAGAGAGTGCATTCTGTTGCAGAGATCAGCGGAGAAGCAGAGCCGGTTTCCTTTGCGGAAGGAATCAAATCTCTGTTCGCAAATAAATACTGGATCATGATGACCTGTGTTCTGGCATTATTTTTCCTGTATTATGCAGTAAACGGAGGAACAACTGTCTATTATGCAAAGGATATCCTTGGCGATAAAAATCTGGTAAGTACAATCAACGGAATTTACAATGCCATTCAGATTGCGGCAATGTTTTTTATTGCAGGACTTGTAAAGAAATTCGGAAAAAGAAATGTATTCTCTCTGGGTCTGATTCTGTCAGCTGTTGGAATGCTGGTTCTGGAATTTGGCGGAAGCACCATGCCGGTGATCGTAATTTCCAGTGTGATCCGTGGAATTGGAAATGCCTGCGGAGGAGCGACAATCTGGGCAATGGTTTCTGACACTATTGATTATGGTGAATGGAAAACCGGACACCGTACAGAGGGACTGGTAAACAGCGCCTGCAGCTTTGACTACAAAATCGGAAACGGCATAGGATCTGCTCTTCTGGGTATTATCCTTGAAATCGGCGGATACGTGGGAGAAGCGGCAGTACAGTCATCTTCCGCACTGTTTTCTATCAGACTCTGTTTTGTGTGGATTCCCATTGTTGTGTTTATTGCCTGCTTTGTGATTTTACGTTTCTATAATCTGGATAAAGAATTTGACGGCATTATCCGTGATCTTCATGAGAGAGCTGCCGGCAGATAAGTATACAGGAGGTAAAAAATGATTCAGAATCCGATTCTTCCGGGATTTCATGCAGATCCGTGCATCTGCAGAAAAGGAAATGATTTTTATATTGCAGTATCTTCTTTTGAATGGTTTCCGGGAATTCCCATTTACCATTCCAGAGATATGAAAAACTGGGAGCTTTATTCCCATGCGCTTCAGAATGACAGGGAGCCGGATCTCAGAAAGCTTCCAAGCGCAAAGGGTATCTGGGCGCCGTGCCTGACCTACTGTGAGGCAGATGAGCTTTTTTATGTGGTATACGGTGTTATGAATTCCATGAATGCACGATATTTTGATGTGGATAATTATCTTATTACCGCAAAGGATCCCAAAGGTCCCTGGAGTGAGCCGGTTTATCTTCATTCCACCGGGTTTGACGCCTCTATGTTCCATGACGATGACGGAAAAAAATATATCGTGGCCCTTGACTGGGAAACAAGGACAGCTTATGAAAAACCCGGGCCTATCAATATCGTAGAGTATGATCCGGAGAAAAAAACTATTGTGGGTATGCCAAAAGCTTTCTGGAGAGGAGGCACGGACAGAGGATGTATAGAAGCGCCTCATCTAACAAAGCGTGGGGATTATTACTATATTATGTGCGCAGAGGGCGGCACCGGTTATTATCACAGCGTAACTGTGGGCAGGTCAAAAAATATTTGGGGACCCTATGAGCCGGATCCCTGCAATCCGATCCTTACATCAAGTCCCGGAGATTTTAATGAACGGTCAGACTGGGATCATTTAAAACCCAGGTATTACAATCCGGACAGTGTGCTTCAAAAATCCGGTCATGCCAGCTATGTAGATCTGTCGAACGGAGAGACCTGGATGGTTCATCTGACTGCGCGTCCGTTTGTGCCTGAGCTTCGCTGTACTCTTGGAAGAGAAACTGCCATTCAGCGTATGAAGTGGACTGAGGATGGATGGCTTCGTATGGAGAAGGGCGGCAATATGGCTCAGGAGTTTGTTCAGGAAAGTACTCTTCCTGAGAGCCCGGCAAGTAAGCTTCCGGCTCATGATGATTTTGACGGGAAAACTCTTCAGATCGGTTATTATGCGCCGCGAATTGATCCGTCAGGCTTTGTGGATCTTACCTCAAGACCGGGATGGGCGAGACTTCGGGGACAGGAATCCGGATGCTCCTTAAACCAGGTGAGCCTTCTTGCAAGAAAGCTTACCAGCGTACAGGCGTGCATTACCACAAAGCTTGATTTTACGCCTCTTTCCTATCAGCATACAGCAGGACTGATTCTCTATTATGACAATATGAATTTTATTTATCTTTATAAATATTTCAGCGATACTCTGGGACATGGGGCTGTTTCCGTACTTCAGGTGGAAAACGGCGAAAAAAAGGAGTTCAGTGATGCCCGGACCCTTGTGGAGGATGGCTGTGAAATTTATATGCGTCTGCAGATCAACGGCAGAAAATCTCAGTTCCGGTGGTCTATGGACGGGGAACATTATAAAGAGATCGGTCCCTGCTTTGACACCAGTAAATTTTCTGATGAGTATTCACAGTTTGGGGAATTTACAGGGGCTTTTGTGGGAATTACCTGCGGTGACCGCATGATGCACCGTCACACAGCAGACTTTGATTTTTTTGATTACGAGGCAGACGAAACTGCGGCAGTAGAATAAAGGGAGGCAGGAATTATGGTAAAAAGAAAAGTAAAACTGGTTAATATCAGCGATGTGGAGAGCTTTAATGCAATCTGTTCGAAGTTTGACTGTGATATGGATCTTTCCAGTGGAAAATATTATGTGAATGCAAAATCCATTATGGGAATTTTCAGCCTTGACCTGAATTTGCCTCTGGAGCTTATGGCAGATACAGAGGATGAGGCAGCTGTAGAAGAAGCATTCCGGGAATTTATCTGTTAAAAGAGGAGAGATAAAATGTTTATAAAAGGTGTAAATCTTGGAAACTGGCTGGTTCTGGAAAAAT
>JAPFCU010000026.1 GCA_026169535.1 Blautia sp. | reverse complement strand
TGTGTGGATGTATCTGGACTGGGCAGAACAGGGATGCCGCCATAAGGAGAAAGGACTTGTGTGGTTCAGAAACCGGATTTTTTCAAAGGATGCATGGAAATGCAGGTATGTGGAAAATGCACTGGCAGCAGGCCTTCTCATAGGCATGACGTCCTTCTGGAACGGAGCGGCTGTTATTGGAGGCCTTCTTATTCTGATGGGCTTTGCTGTGTGCTCAGACGGGAAACTGGATTATCTGATCACAGCTGTAACAGCGGTTGGATTTTCGGTTCTTCAGACCAGACTTTTTATGAATGGTTCTTCTGTGGAGGCTGCCTTCCAGTGGGGATTCATTTCAGAGGATAAAAGCGCCGGGGGTGTCTTGTGGTATCTGATCCAGATGAGCGGCATCTTTTTTACGGGAGCGTTGATTTTATTCTTTTTCTATAAAAAAAGACTTCAGAGGGCAGTTCTTGTAAGCTGCCTGTTTCCTCTTGTATTTGCCTTCTGCTTCTCTTTGACGCCGGATATCACTGTAAATCATAAATATATTATGATTTCTTACGCATTTCTGGCAATGTTCTGGGCAGGAGCCGTGTGCCTTCTGTTCCGGAAAAAATGGCAGGGCCGTATTCTTGCAGCAGTGCTTACAGTGTGTCTGACGATCACGGGAATTTATGATTTTGTGATCATAGTAAGAGATAACGGGCCGGGACACAGAGTAACGGTAAATACCAACAGTAGTCTTACAGACTGGCTGGCACAAAATCTGGACAGCCGGGATCTGATCCTGACGCCGGAATACAGCATCAGTGAAGTGACAATGGCCGGAGTAATGATGTATCTGGGCTGGCCTTATTATGCATGGTCGGCAGGATATGATACCTATGACCGGGCGGAAAAGGCAAAGGAAATTTATACTTCCCAGGAGCCGGAGAGGGTAAAGAGCCTTGTTAGGCAGGAGGGAATCACCTATATACTTTTTGAAGAGGGCATGACTTTTGAGGGAGAAACCTGCATAGAGACTACGATTAAATCAGTATACAGGCTGGTATATCAGTCAGAAGATAGGAGAATCAGAATTTATGAAACCTGATACAATAAAAAAAGTAACAATAAGAGCAGTTCCGGCAGCAATTCTTGTGGCTCTGTCTGCATACCTTCTGAAAGGGGATGTATGGACTTTCTGGACCTGGTATCTTCTTGCAATGGTTCTGGGAATTGTGACCATGCCTCTGACAGGAAGGCTTTTCCGGGAATTTGACGATAAGGGCTGGATGTTTTCCAAGGTTCTGGCAGTGGTTGTCACAGGATTCGGAACCTGGTTTCTCGTTGCGGTCAAACTTTTGAAATTCACTTCACTGACCTGTATCGGGGTGACTTTGGCCTGTGGGGCCGGCTGTCTTTTGCTTGGAAAAGTGCAGCATAAAAAAGGGATCGAGTGTCTTCCGGTAAATCATCTGGATCTGGTGTACTGGGAGGAAATCCTGTTTTTTGTTTTTTTCCTTCTGTGGACTTATCTGGCAGGATTTCATCCTGCGGCATACGGAACAGAAAAATTTATGGATTATGGGTTTATGGAAGCCATGATGCGAAGCACCACTCTTCCGGCAGTTGACCTGTGGTATTCAGAGGGAAATATCAACTATTATTATGGCGGCCAGTATTTTGCAGTATTCCTTACAAAGCTTTCCGGAACCAGCGTGGAGTTGACCTATAACCTGATGCGCACCTTTGTGGCAGGACTTGCCTTTTCCCTTCCGTTTTCTCTTATATACCAGATGACCAGGGACAGAATGGGAAAAAGAGCTGCAGGCGCAGTGGGATGGAGAAGATATTTTCCTCAGATCACAGGCGTGGTGGCGGGAATTTCTGTTTCCATTGCCGGAAATATGCACTATGTGGTTTATGGACAGGTGCTTCCTTTTCTTCAGAAACTGACAGGACAGGAGCCGGACAGCTACTGGTTTCCTGACGCGACAAGATATATTGGTTTTAACCCGGATGTTCCGGATAAGACAATTCATGAATTTCCCTGCTATTCGTTTGTTCTGGGAGATCTTCATGCCCACGTGGTCAATATTATGTTCGTCCTTCTGTTATTGGGACTTTTATATGCCTGGATAAAAATGGTACGGAAAAAAGATTTTGTTCTGGGACAGCCGGGGACAGGGGAATTCTGGGGAAAACAGCTTTTCATGCCTCAGATCCTTCTGGCGGCAGTGCTTCTCGGTATGTTCCACTGGACGAATTTCTGGGATTTTGTTATTTACTTTGTGGTAACAGGAGGAGTTGTACTTTTTACCAATATTGTTCTGATGAAAGGTCAGACCAAATGGATCCTTGGAGTTACGGCGGCTCAGGCAGCAGAGGTTCTGGCTGTGGGAACCGTGGTGATTCTTCCTTTTACCCTGAATTTTGAGACAATGGTCCAGGGTGTGGCGGTGGCTCAGTATCATTCCCTTCCTCATCAGCTTTTGATCCTGTGGGGGCTTCCGGCGATTCTGACTGTGATTTTTGTGATCGTTCTTCTGGTGGAAAAGCTCAGCGGCGCAAAGCATAAGACGATTTTTCATTTTATGGAATCTCTGAAGCTTCCGGATCTTTTTGCAATGATCATGGGGCTGTGTGCCATTGGACTGGTACTGATCCCGGAGCTTGTGTATGTGCGGGATATTTACGAAAACGGAAATGCCCGTGCCAATACCATGTTCAAGCTCACGTATCAGGCATACATTATGTTTGGAATGACAATGGCTTATGTGATTTTCCGGCTGATGGTGATTTCTTACAAAAAGATATTAAAGGCAGCCGCAGGGGTGGCCCTGGTTCTTCTTGTGTGGACATGGGGATATTTTGGAAACAGTGTCAATTCATGGTTTGGAAACGTGCAGGATCCTTCTCAGTACATGGGCCTGAATGCAACTGCTTTTCTGGAAACCGATTTTCCTGAGGATGCAGGGGCAATCCGCTGGCTGAAAAAGAACGTTACAGGCTCTCCGGTTGTGCTGGAGGCCAACGGGGACAGCTATACAGAGTACGAGCGTGTGTCTGCAATGACCGGACTGCCCACAGTCCTTGGATGGTATGTCCATGAATGGCTGTGGCGGAATGATGTGGCGGATCTGAATACAAAGAGCGGAGATATTGAGCTGATTTACACATCACAGGATGAAAAACAGGTAAAGGAGCTTGTGGAAAAATATGATGTTTCCTATATTTTTGTAGGTTCCTGTGAGAAAAACAAATATGGAGAAAATCTGAACCATGAGCTTCTTCGCAGCCTGGGAGAGACTGTGTTCCAGGATGGAAGTTCAGGAACCTATATTGTAAAGGTCGGATAGGGGAAGATAATAAGTAAGGAATGATTAGTGCCTAAGAGGGAATATTTAGTAATAAATAGAATAGTTTTGAGTAGATTAAAGTTCTTCTGTGATGATACAAAAATCATAGAAGAACTTTTTTTGTGTATTCAAATAATACTTAACATGAATAAAACGGTTATTTTAAAAGAATTAATAAAATCAGAAATATATTGTATATACAGTTGATGGATATTTAAACCATAAGAGGACAATAAATAGTTTTGTATGGTACAATGATATGGAATCTAAAAGGGTGTTTCCTAGGAAAGGACTACAATATGATGAAAACTCCAAAATCATACCTGAATAATTATATAAAAGAAGAACTTCTCGCTGCTTTTGACAGTCAGGATGTATGTGTAAGTTACAGTGGGGATTATCAGAAAGGAACTTTGACTCAGGTGCATAATTCCTGTGAATTATTATTTGTGGAGGAAGGTGGGGCGGATTATCAGATTAATGATAAGGTGTATTCTGTAATGCCCAATACAGTATTGATCATTGGGGCTACGGACAGGCATCATTTTCATTTTACCAAGGTTCCCTATGTGCGCTATGGACTGACGCTGATGCCGTCATTTCTGCAATCGCTTCCTATTGTCAATGGATATATGAGCATTTTTCAGACACAATCATCTGAGCAGCATTGTAAATTATCCGGTATAGATTCCGCGGTATTCCAACGTATGATTAAAATTCTGTGGGAGCTGAGAGAGGAAACAGAAAATAAAAGTGGTGACAGTGGAAATATGGTTTATGCACTTTTGATGGAAATGACTATTTTGCTAAAACGCCTGCTCCAGGTAGAAAGCCAGGAAAATAACAGCACTTATAATTCTATGAATGAGATCAAGGCATATATTGATCTGCACTATCATGAAGAATTAAGTCTTTCAAAATTAAGTAAACAATTCTTTCTTCAACCCAATACAATCAGTAAGAATTTTCGAAAAATATGGGGGAAGAATATTAATTATTATATTAATTCTGTACGAATTACTAATGCAGTGAGGATTTTGGATACAGAAAATATAAGTATTACAGAATTATCAGAGAGAGTTGGATATGACAATGTAAATACTTTTCTCAGGCAGTTTAAGGAAAAAATGGACGTGTCTCCTCTTCAGTATAAAAAGAGAAACAGGAGTTTGACAGAGAACCGTGATTTTTTGCCAGCCGTCGAGAAGGAGAAAGGAAGGAGGAATAAGAGGTGGGACGGATAGAGCATTATTTGAATGCATATGAGGAGGATGCGCATAATGTAGCGTTGAATAATCAGAATGTATATGTAAGCTACAGTGGGGATTACAAAGCAAATCCTATATTTCATGTGCATAATTCCTGCGAGCTTTTATTCTTTGAAGAAGGGGAAGGCTTATATAAAATTAAGAATGTGGATTATGAGGTAGGGAAAAACAGTATTTTAATTATAGGGGGTGCAGATCCTCATTTTCGGAAGTTTACTCGTACTCCATGTATTCGTTACGGTTTGACGGTGATGCCGTCTTTTCTTCAGAATCTGCCTATCATAAACAGCTATATGCAAGTCTATCAGACACACCCGGTAAAAGAGGCCCAGAAACTACAGAATCTTGAACTGTCTGATTTTCAAAGAATTATTCAAATTATAAGGCTGCTTCGGGAGGAAACAAGAGAAAACGGAGAAGGACGCGGTGACATGGTTTATGCTTTGCTTCTGGAACTGACAATTATCTTAAAACGTTATTTGAATTTGGAAAAGAAGGATATCAGTGGCACATACAAGGCTATGAGCGATATAAAGAATTACATTGATTTGCATTATGCGGAGGAATTGAATTTGACAGTTTTGAGCCGTAATTTTTATATTCAGCCCAATACAATAAGTAAAAATTTTAAAAAGATATTTGGGAAAAACGTTGTCAACTATATTAATTCGGTGCGTATTGCCAATGCGGTGAGAATACTGGAAGAATCCCATGTTAGTATCACAGAACTTTCGGGGGCTGTAGGCTATTCGAGCATGAATACCTTTCTGCGGCAGTTCAGGGATATTATGGGGATTTCTCCTCTTCAATATAAAAAGCAGATGGAACAGTATAAAACGGATTCTGGAACTATGTATACCATGTGGAAGGATTCAGAGGAAAAAAGGGAATATCTTTTTCGTAAAGCGAGGATATAAAACTGTACTGGTGAGAGAATGAAGGGGGCAGATTAAAAAACTCCTGACAATATATATCCAAAAAATGGTGATTTTAAATTGAAAAATGGTGAGAATAATCTCAATGTGGATGTTATACTAAAGCTACAAAGACAAACAACGGAAAATCAAAAAACTGCAGTGAAATGATTGGAAATAATGGAAAAATATGGTTGATTTTGTCGAAAACGTAAACAAAATAGTAAGGTTAGGAGGAAAAATATTATGTTAAAAAAAACAATGGCTGTTGCATTAGCGGGTCTTATGTCTGTGTCAGCTTTTCCTTTGCAAGTATCTGCGGAAGAAAGTGGTGATAAAGTAGATATTACTATTATGTGTGCATATGCGAGCGAAGATCCACATGGACAGTACGTATATGAGTATGCAGATAAGTTTATGGAAGAAAATCCCAATGTGAATATTGAGATTCAGGCAATCAGCTCCAATGATATTTATACAAAACTGGCTGCAATGGTAACTTCTCCGGACGATCTTCCTACTCTGTTTTTTACCAGTGCAGATCAGGCGCCTACTCTTTATGATCTGGGTCTGATGGACGATTTGAATAATTATCTGGATGAAGAGACTTTGGGTACATTTGCAAATGGTGTAACAGAAGCGTGTACATTAGATGACACACTTGCATTTTATCCCATCGATGTACAGCCGTTGGCAATGTTGTACCGTACGGATCGGTTTGAGGAAGCTGGACTGGATGCTCCCACTACCTGGGATGAGTTTTTGGAATGCGCAAAGGCGTTGACAAAAGATTCTGACGGTGACGGTGAGATCGACCAGTGGGGATTCTCTATGGTAGGTTCCAATAACAGCTCTGGCCAGAGCCGGTTTATGTCATATCTCTGGAGCAATGGTTGTAACTGTGTAAGTTATGATGAAGACAGCGAAACCTGGAAAGCAGACCTGGGTGATAATATCCTGGATTTGGTTTCTTTCTGGACAGATATGAATAACGAGTATGGCGTAGTTCCTACAGGAATTACAGAAGTGGATTACGCCACAGCAGCAAACTATTTTTCCATGGGCTATACAAGTATGATGCTTACTGGCAGCAATGCCATTGGAGTAGCTTATGCAAACAATCCAGAATTAAAAGGTAAGATTGGCTCCTTCCCAATACCGGGAGAACACTCTGGAACTATGTTGAATGCAGAGGGATATGCGCTTTGCAGTTATGCAGAGGAGGAAGAGAAGAAAGCGGCAGTTGATTTTCTTAAATTCTTTACTAATAATGATTCTGAGTTAATGTTCTGGCAGTCCAGCGGTAAGATTCCGGCAACTGTAGAGGGACAAAAGGCAGAATATATTACAGGTGAGGATTATAAGGGATATCTGGAAACTATTGAAGCAGGATGCATTCCTCCAGTGAATTTTGCAGGAATCAGCGGTTTGAAGAGTCTTCTGGGTGATGCATATGCCGCTGTATTCAGTGAAGAGTCTACTAATGAGGAGGCCGTAGAAACATTAGAGGAAGAGCTGGATACTCTTTTGGAAGATTATAACTAAAAGAAATTAAAAAAATTAATAGCTGAGGGGAGGACAAAATCCCCCCTCGGCATTTTTTTACCTTAATTTATAAGAAAAGAGAGAGGTGTATTGGAATGGGAAGAATAGCCAGCAGAAAAAAACAGCCTCACCCTGGACAATTCGATAAATATCAGCATACAGGATATAAATTCATATCTCCCAGCTTACTGGTAATGGTATTGCTGATTGTTTATCCTATGCTGTATGGAGTGTATTTGAGCTTTTATAATACAAATCTGGTAAATAAATGGAAGTTTGTTGGCTTAAAATATTACATCGAAGCATTTACAAAACCGGAATTTTATACTTCTGTTCTGCTTACATTTTTATTTATGATCCTGGTGGTGGCAGGACATTTTCTTATTGGATTTATTCTGGCGTCAGTGCTAAACAAGAGCTTTTCCGGACGAACTATATTCCGTGTGATTTTTATGCTCCCATGGCTGTTCCCTGAAACAGTCATTGCCTTATTATTTACATGGATCATGAATCCAATGTATGGTATTTTGAATAGTATCCTTAAATCGCTGGGAATTATCTCTTCTAATATATCCTGGTTAGGATCAGCAAGTTTGGCTTTTCCGGCAGTAGTGGCGGTATGTATCTGGAAAGGATATCCGTTGGTAATGACAATGATCCTTTCAGGCTTGCAGAGTATTTCAAGTGATCTTTACGAGGCGGCTATGATCGACGGAGCTAATAAATGGCAGCAATTTCTTCATGTGACTGTGCCGGGATTGAAACCAGTAATGACAACAACGATTATTTTGGACAGTGTATGGTGGTTTAAACAGTATACCCTGGTTTATACCATGACAGGAGGCGGACCAGGTACAGCGACAAATCTTATCAGTTTGAATATTTACGGAACTGCGTTTAATGATCTGCGGTTTGGTAAGGCTGCCGCATGGGGTATTGTTGTATTTGCTATTTGCTATCTGATCAGCAAACTTTATAGGATGGTGTTGAAAGATGACTAAGAAAAAAGTTGCGGGAGGAATCCTCCGATATGTATTTTTAATTACCCTGTCCCTGTTTATTCTTGTTCCTGTTCTCTGGATGGTTTCTACAGCGTTTAAAACAGAGGCCGAGACCTATTCGCCGAATCCTATCTGGATTCCAAGCACAATTTCCCTGGAATCCTTTAAAAAGTTTTTTGGCCTGTATAATTTTGGGACAATGACCTGGAACAGTTTGATTACATGTATTGGTTCTGTGCTAATCTGTACAGCCTTTTCCTGTCTGGCAGGCTATGGTGTAACACGTTTTAAATTCCGTGGAAAAAAGACATTTATGGGATTTTTGTTAGTAACCCAGATGTTCCCCAGCGTTATGCTGGTAGTGCCTTTTTATTCAGTGCTGACAAAATATCATCTGACAAATTCTTTGTTAGGTCTGATTATTGTATATGCGGCCACGAATATTGCGTTCAGTACATGGATGATGACTTCTTACTTTAAGACAATACCAGTGGAGCTGGATGAGGCTGCCCGGGTAGACGGGGCAAGCAGTTTTACGATTTTCCGCAAAATAATATTGCCTCTGGTTATTCCGGGTATTGCAGCCGTAGCAATCTTTGTTCTGATTAACGGCTGGAATGAGTACATGTATTCTTCCGTTTTAATTTCCAAGGACTCATTAAAAACCCTGACAGTGGGAATCGTTTCCCTGAATACACAGAACCAGGTGCACTGGAACGATATGATGGCAGCGTCTACCATGTCCTGTATTCCGCTGATCATATTGTTTATGTGTTTCCAGAAATATTTTATTGCAGGAATGACAAGCGGCGCAGTGAAGAGCTGACACCGGAAGGAGGATTTTATGAAACCAATTACAATTCGTGATATTAAAGTATTTGTAACAGCTCCACATGAAATTAATTTAGTGGTTGTAAAAGTAGAAACTTCAGAACCGGGGCTGTACGGTTTGGGCTGCGCTACGTTTACATGGCGCTATAAAGCAGTCGTTACTGCTATTGAAGAGTATCTGCGTCCCATGTTTATTGGCAGGTCTGTACATGATATTGAAGATTTATGGCAGTCTATGATGGGAAGCTCCTATTGGAGAAATGGTCCGGTATTAAATAATGCGATTTCCGGTGTGGATGAAGCTCTTTGGGATATTAAGGGAAAACTGGCAAATATGCCGATTTACAGCTTGTTTGGTGGAAAATGCAGAGAAGGAATCGCGGTTTACCGCCATGCGGACGGAAACAGTCCGGAAGAAGTAGAGGAGAAAATCCATCAGTATATGGAGGAGGGATATCGGTATATCCGCTGTCATATGGGAACGTACGGAGGCAATTTTGACGGTACGATCCAGAAAATGTCTCACCCGGAAAATGCTCCCGCAGGTGCTTACTATTCTTCCAGAACTTATATGCAGAGTGTGATACGGCTTTTTGATCGAATCCGTTCAGATATTGGATGGGATCTGGAGATTATGCATGATATTCATGAACGCTTATCTCTGGCAGATACACTGAGCTTTGTAAAGGAATTGGAACAATTTAAGCCGTTTTTTATTGAGGATGCTTTGCCGCCGGAAGAGGTTCATTATTTTGAATATTTAAGAAAGCAAACGGTGGTTCCTCTGGCGATGGGTGAATTATTTACCCATCCGGTTGAGTGGAAAACTCTTGTACAGAACCAGTGGATTGATTTTATTCGGTGCCACTTAAGTGATATTGGTGGTTTGACACCTGCGAGAAAGCTGGCTGCTTTTTGTGAACAATATCATGTGCGGACTGCATGGCATGGACCGAATGATCTGAGTCCTGTTGGAATGGCAACTCAGATGCACTTGGATCTTGCGTCTCCTAACTTCGGTATTCAGGAGTTTGCAGGCTTTAATGAGGCAGAAGAGGAAGTGTTCCCTGGATGTCCGCAGGTACGAAAAGGTTATGCATATTTAGATGATGCGCCTGGCATTGGCGTTGATTTTGATGAAAAGGCAGCCGCAAAATATCCGCCGGTGGAGATGGACTTCAGCTGGCTTTTCAGCCGTCTGGAGGATGGTACTGCTGTGCGGCCATAAAAGAAAGATGAGGAAAACAATATGACAATAGAGGATAAAATCAAAGCAATGGGGTGTGAACTTCCGCCTGCACCAGGAAAAGGGGGCATTTATTCCAGTGTTAAACCGTTAGGAAAGAATCTTTATTATATTTCAGGCTGCGGCGCGTACATAAATGGAGACGGCCCACAGGGAAAGCTGGGGAAAGATCTGACCGTAGAACAGGGACAGGAAGCAGCCTGTCGGACAATTCTAAATTATTTGTCTGTAATTAAAGCACATATAGGAAGTTTGGATAGGATTAAATCATTTGTAAAGGTTTTGATCTTTGTACAGAGCGAACCAGATTTTTATGAACAGCCCAAAGTGGCTGACGGAGCAACCGGATTTTTAGTGGAACTTTTCGGAGAGAAGATTGGCGCGCCCTCCCGTTCTGCTATTGGCACAAATGCCCTTCCAGGAAATACACCGGTTGAAATTGAAGGAATTGTGGAAATAGAGCCATAACAGATAGAGAAAAGAGGCGATTTTATGGATCTGTTAATTAAAGGTGGACTGATTGTAGATGGTACCGGCGGAAAACCGTGTTATGGAGATATCGCTGTAGTCCGGGATAGAATATCACAAATAGGACAGAATCTGGATACGTCTGGAGCTCGGAAAGTAGTAGATGCTTCAGGGTTATATGTAACACCGGGACTTATAGATGGACATACACATTCTGAACTGAGTATTTTAAAAAATCGCCAGCATCCCAATGCGGTTTATCAGGGAATTTCAACGGTAGTGACAGGTCAGTGTGGGTTGGGATTTGCCCCGATGATGCCGGAACAGCTTTTTGATTCTATTCGTATTAATTCAGGTATTTTTGGAGATTACCGCCATTACTTTAAAGAGTGGCGTTCCTTCGGGGAATTTTTGGATCAGTTGGACGGATCGGCTGTGAATGTAGCTGCAAATGTTTCGCATAATGCAGTGCGTCAAATGGTATGTGGATTTGAAGAAACTGCTATGGACGAAAAAGAACTGTCCAAAGCCAGGCGGATTATGCGACAGGCGATGGAAGAAGGCGCTGTGGGATTTTCAGTAGGTCTTTCTTACTATCCTGGCGGCTACAGTGATACCAGAGAATTAATAGAATTGTGCAAGGTTGTAAAGGAATATGACGGTCTGTTTTGTGTCCATCAGCGGCTGGATGACGGACAAATTCCGCTGAAT
Source organism: Blautia sp. (assembly GCA_026169535.1). Classification (GTDB taxonomy): domain Bacteria; phylum Bacillota; class Clostridia; order Lachnospirales; family Lachnospiraceae; genus Blautia_A. The sequence continues at coordinate 2,949 of JAPFCU010000026.1, read as the reverse complement.
CCCAGAGCTGAGGCAGCAGAAGTGGCAAAGATAACAGGAGTCCGTCTGAATATGCTTCATTACAGAACCGGAGGGGAAGAAGATTATCATTCTGTGTTCGAACCGTTTAAAGAGATAGAAGCAGCAGGAAATACGGTATATTATGAATATTATCCTTATCTGGTAGGAGCAGGACTGGTTCTGGCACTGCTGCCGGGATGGGCACAGGCAGATGGCTATGAACAGATTATGGACAGGCTCATTTCTGAGAAATTACGGCCAGACCTGTTAAAAGCAATGGATAAGCGCCACTCTTACTTTTTTGGAAAAGGGCAGACTGCAAGAGTTATATTAACAAAAGATCCGTACAGTGAAAGGCTTGGAAAAACTTTTGATGAAATTGCTCGAGAAAATAATGAAAGTTTTTCAGAGACCGTGATCCGCTTATTGGTAGAAAATGAGCTGGAGGTTGGGTTTGCCGGAGTGGACAATCACACAGAGGCAATGCGGGAAAAATTATATGAGGATCAGTATCATCTTTTTCTGGATGACCGGTATACCATTGGAAGCGATACGATTCCTGCAGGTATTCTGTGCCATCCAAGAGGATTTGGGGCTTTTTCAAAAATAATCTGTATGATGCGGGAACGTGGAGTGCCGGTGGAATATATAATAAAGAAACTTACCTCCATGCCTGCAAAAATGTATCATCTGGAAGGCCGGGGAGAGCTGAAGCCTGGTATGAAAGCTGACATATGCATTATGGATTATAAAAATGTAAGAGACTGCGCAGATTTTTCTTCTTCAAGGAGAAAACCGGAGGGAATCCGTTCACTGTATGTAAACGGACTGCCGGCCATGGAGGAAGGAACAATTACGGGGATTCTTGCAGGCCATGCTCTGCGCAGGGGAAAAGATGAGTGAAAAACTGAGTGATAATATTTTGGAAATGAAATGATATAGGAGAACAGTATGAGTTTCTATGAAAGAATGGGCATTACTCCGCTTATTAATGCCAGCGAAACGTATACCAATCTGGGCGGGTCTTTAATGGATCCGAGAACATTTCAGGCAATGCAGGAAGCGGGAAGTGGATTTGTAGATTATCTGCACCTGCTGGATGTGGTTTGTGAACGGGCTGCAAAGCTTACAAATAATGACGCGGCTTTTATTACGACTGGTGCTGCTGGAGGTGTGATTCTTTCAGCTGCAGCCTGCATCTGCGGAAATGAAGGCGAAAAATTGGACAGGATTCCGCATGTAGAGGATATAACAAAAAATGAGATCTTGCTATTTGATGGAAAGTTCAGGCAGCAGATTCCTTATTGGAAATTGATCGGGTTAACAGGCGCAAAGATAATTGCAGTGGAACCTACGGCAGAGGCTATGGATAAAGCGGTAAACGAACGTACTGCAGCAGTATTTCTTTTTCCCTCTACTTTGTATGAGGAAGGGATTCCTTCCTGTGAAGAAATTATTCCGGTTTTAAAGAGTAAAGGGGTGACGGTGGTAGTAGACGCGGCGGCACAGCTTCCGCCAAAATCAAATCTCTGGTATTATACAAAAGAACTGGGAGCGGATTTGTGCATATTCAGCGGCGGAAAACATATCAAGGGACCGCAGAGTACGGGGTTGATTGTTGGACGCCCGGATCTGATTGAGGCCTGCCGGATGGCGGCCAGCCCAAATGCTCGTATTGGACGAGCTTTTAAAACGGGAAAAGAAGAACTGGCAGGATTTATTACAGCTCTTGAGATATTTGTTAATGAAGAGCCGGAGACTGGTTTTAAACGGCAGGAGGCTATTCTCAGAAAAATAGAGAGTTTGTTGATTGCTGGAGCGGATGTACAAACAGAAATGCTTGCTCAGGGGCGGCTGGGAACTTATCAGCCATTGCTGCTGATTACTTTGCCTGCTGGGAAAACAGCACAGGACTGTAATACTTACACCAGAAGCTTACCGCAGCCCATTGACGTAGGAGTTTACAGCAGTGAATTTCAAATGCCGGAAAATGTTATGTTTGTGAATGCATACAATTTAAAACCGGAAGAAGCAGAATTCGTAGCAGAGGGAATCATTGGGTATTTGAATATGCTTTGAAATACAAGTAGGACTGTCTGAACTTGAAAATATCAGGTTCGGGCAGTCCTTTTCTGTTTGGTTAGTAAAAGAAGAGAATATATCTGAGCTGTTTTTACTGTATCCCCAGCTGATGTGCGAAAGCCAGGAACTGTTTTTCCATATCCCGGAAGGGATGCTCTTCCAGATCAGGCACAGACTGAAGGGGTACGGTGGGATGATTTTTTTCACCCGGGAACAGAATCGGAAGCTCCGCAGAAAGAATATCGTTGTCAATCTGTTTCCACATCATATGTTCTTCAGAAGACAGGTCATTCAGATTAAATTTTTCCCAGATCACATTCATGATCATTTCTTCAATTTCAAGATAATTAGACAGATGCGCCTTTACCGGGCGGATGATGTCTGAGATATAGGCTTCGCTGGCATCGTGAAGGAGACAGGCAAGAACCATGCGTTCAGACCATCCTCTGGACCGGGCTTCTCTTGCGCAGTTGAGGCAGTGCTGGGCTACAGAGTAAAAGATCAGAGTCTGTCCTCCGCCCCGGCAAAGAAAGCTCAGGGCATGAGCAATATCTTCCAGACAGATATTTTCTGGCTTTATATGCATGGGATCAAATTTCCTGCCGGTACAGGTGTTCATAATACTCATAAAAAAGGCTCCTTTCTCCGGAAATTATATATGCTCAGATTAGCATATTTCCGGGAAAGGAGCAAGGTGTCAGTGGTTAAAAGGAGCATAGGAATGCATGCTTCCGGCTTGTTTTGTCGGTTCTCAGATGATAAAATAAAAAGAAAAATGAACGGTTTTTACATGGGGTGGCAGAATTATGACAGAAGATACAGGGAAGAAAATATCAGAGGAACTGAAAAATGATTTTACGATGGATA
>JAPFCU010000012.1 GCA_026169535.1 Blautia sp. | reverse complement strand
GCCGGATATGGGACTGGCGGCTCTGGCAAGCCAGTTTGTTACCTGTATTACGCTTGGGCTTTTTATGGCATATGCTTATATGAAAACCCAGAATATCTGGGTTCCGGTAATTATTCATTTTCTGAATAATAATATGGCGGTGGTTTTTTCAGGAACATACTCTGCAGAGGTGCTTCAGAACCAGCAGATCCACTGGGGAGATATTCCTGTGGCACTGGTAATGAATCTTCTGATTTTTGGATGGGTGATCTTTTTGAAACCGTTTAAGGAGAAGAAGGAAGAATGCGACCCGGTTGAATGAAATGCATGTTAAAAATTAGAACAGCAAAATAAAAATGTAGGAGAGTCGAATGGTGCTAGAATTCTGACTCTCCTGTTTTTTGTATTTATTTCTATCCTGCAAAACACTGTTGTGTGTTTGAGAAATATGAAGTAGAATAGAAGAAATGAAAAGGAGAAAGATAAACAGAAAGACAGATACAGGAGAGAAAACATGGAATTTTATCAGCTTAAAATTATAAGAAAAGGAACAAAGCCGCCGGTTTGGAGGAGATGTCTTGTTCCTTCCGACATTACTTTTGCACAGATGGCAGTGATTTTGGAAGAAATCCTTGAGTATACATGTACAGACAGATATGAGTTTGAATTTTATCAGGAAAAGATTCAGGTCAGAGAATATAAAGAAGGTGAACTCCAGGTGACTTCTTCTCAGTACGATTTTGCAAGTGCCTCTGACACATGTGTAAATAGTCTTCTGGATAATATGACCTGGTTTACCTTCCGGGTAAAGGAAAAAGAACAGGAGCTGCCGGAGTACAGAGCTGAGGTGGAAAAAAAGCTTCCTGTAGAGACAGGTGAGAACGTAGTACATTGCCCTTGCATTATTAAAGAAAAAACAGGTACAGAGGATGCTTTCTGGTCGGATACAGAGAAGAAAAACAAGCGTCTGGCGGAGCTGTTCAGCCTGGAAAAGAAAACCGCATCCAGAAGCAGAAACCCCAAAATTGCAGAGTATCTTCAGGCATACGACGAAGAGGATCTGGCTTTTCTTGCCGGAGAAATAGGGATTGCCGATGCAGAAGAACTGAAAAATCCGGAGCTTGCAGCCAGGTTTGCAGAGGAAGTTTTAAAACCGGAGGTTATGGAAAAAGAGATTCTGAGGCTGAATGAAAGGGAATTCCGGGCTTTTGAGAAAGTGACAAAAAAGGGCCTTTTTTATGTGGAGGAAAATGAATGGACAGATCTGGAATGGGCCAGTGATATTGGATATCTTGCAGTTTATGATGACGGATATGCAGAGGTTCCGGCAGAAGTTTCCGCTGTTTTTAATAAGATCTGTACACCGGAATTTTGCGAGCTCCAGAAAAAAAGAAGCTGGCTGGCGGCATGTCTGGTTATGGTGGAATGTCTTTACGGTACAGCGCCGGCAAGAGTGGTATACAGAATGTACCGCAGGAGAAAAGAGTGCAGAGTAAGCTTCGATGAATTTACAGAATTGTTTCGGTCTGTTCCGGAAGAGGAAAACCTCTGCGTGCTTGACGGGGACAGGATCAGCCTGAGGGGATTACTGGAAGAAAAAGAAATTTACCATATGCTTCTGGATAGTCAGGGAAACAGAGAGTTTTATATTCCTTCTGAGGAAGAGATCGCAGACTGTTCATATTATGGATATCCTTCTCAGGATCCGGTATACAGAAGTATTTTTAGTCTTCTGACAGATGAACTTGGGATGGATACAGAGCTGGCAGAAGTCTATCTCTGTGAAATTTACAGAGTTTATTATACAGGCGGACTTATGTCTGAGGCCATGGATCAGCTGAACAAAAACGGTGTTATTTTTGAGACACAGAAGCAGGCCAGAGAAATGGCAGAGCTTTTGATGGAGGCATATAACACAACCAGAAAAGTGGAACTGTGCGGACATACTCTCGATGAGGAAGGTATGGGAAACAGAAGAAACGAGACGGTATTTCCGGGGATGTTCCAGAATAATATGCCGGTGAGCAGAAATAAAAAAGTTTATCCCAATGATCCATGCCCTTGTGGAAGCGGGAAAAAATATAAAAAATGCTGCGGGAGAAACTGAAAGTGACAGATAAAAAAATACGCAGACGATTCTGCTTTAAGGGACATGTCCAGGGTGTGGGATTCCGCTATAAAATGTATTATCTGGCACAGAAATATAATGCTACAGGATGGGTACAGAATGAATTTGATGGTTCTGTGACATCGGAGGTTCAGGGTGATGAGGTTTCGATAGATATGATCCTTCAGGCACTTTTTAATGATCGGTATATCCGCATTGATGATATGGAAACAAAAGCTCTTCCGTTGGAAGAAAGTGAACGGGGATTCACTATGAGAAACTGAAAAGGGGGAATTGCTGTGATCTTTTATTTTTCCGGAACAGGAAACAGTGCATATGCTGCCAGTCAGATAGGTGAGAAAACAGGAGATCAGATCTGTTCAATGAATGAAAGGATAAAAGCACATAGATTTTATTCAGGAAAGGAACTGGAAACAGCTGTTTTTGTGGTGCCTACTTATGCATGGAGGATCCCAAGACTGGTGGAGCAGTGGATACGAAAATCGGTTTTTCCTTCCGGATTAAAGGCATATTTTGTAATGACCTGTGGTGACGGGATTGGAAATGCACCAAAATATATAAGAAAGCTGTGCAGGGAAAAGGACTTTGTTTATATGGGCTGTGCCCGGATCATCATGCCGGAAAATTATCTTGCCATGTTTCCGGTTCCGTCTGAAGAAGAAGCCTGCAGGATCATCCAGGATTCTCAGGAGAAACTTCAGGATACGGCGCAACGAATTGCTGAAGGGAAAGAACTGAATCCAGAAAAAGAAAATATAGCAGGCGCTGTGTGCAGCGGCCCGATCAATAAGATTTTTTATCCACTTTTTGTGCATGCAGGGAAATTTAATGTGGATAACACCTGTATCAGCTGCGGAAAATGTGTAAAAGTCTGTCCGCTGAATAATATCAGTCTGGTAAAGGGCAGGCCGGAATGGGGAAAGAAATGCACCCACTGTATGGCATGTATCACTCAGTGTCCGGCAAAAGCCATAGAATATGGAAAAAAATCTCTTGGAAAGCCAAGATACCGCTGTCCTTATGAGACACGGAATACCGGATCCGGCAAGAACCTATGATGTACTGCATCAGGAAATTTTATAACAGGAGAGATAATTAGTATGGAAGAATTATATAAGGCAATTGAAGATAAGATCAAAAGCTCCGGCTATCCAAGACCGATTTCCGGAGAGGCGGTTTATGAGGATATCTGCGATCAGATTGATGGGAAAGAGAACGGTTCCTATGTACTTTTGTCCAAGTTCGAAGATGACGTGATCTTTGAATATCATATTACAGTCATGGATGATGAGTTTAATCTGGGAGTGCTGACCATGCGGCTTCCGGAGGGTGTTTTTGAAGTGAATTTTGATGAATAAAAGGCAGAACCACAGCGCAGGATAAAGCGTTGTGGTTCTGTCTTTTTTACATAAATCATGCCAGTGGGATTTTGTCTGCTTTGCGGAAGAAGAAAATACCGATAAGGAACATAATGGAAAGTGCCCCTACACCCAGATTTACGCTGCCGGTGATCTGGCTGATCATGGATACAACCATTGTTCCCGCAAAGGAAGCGCCCTTGCCGCAGATATCGTAAATCCCAAAGTATTCGCCGGATTTATTTGCCGGGATGATCTTTACAAAATAAGACCGTGAAAGAGATTGGACCGCACCCTGGAAGATGCCCACAGCAATGGCCAAAAGCCAGAACTGATACTGTTCCTTAAGGATGATCCCGTACATGGCGATCAGGAAATAGGCGCCGATACAGACAGTGATCAGCTGTGAGGAATTGACCTTCCGGGATAATTTTCCGAAGATCAGAGCTGCCGGGAAGGCCACGATCTGGGTTACCAGAAGAGCCAGCAGAAGACCGGTAGAATCAAGTCCCAAAGCAGTTCCATAGGCAGTTGCCATGTCTATGATGGTATAGACGCCGTCAATATAAAAGAAAAATGCAATCAGGAAAAACAGGATTTTTTTATTCTGTTTCAGTTCAGAAAAAATCCCGCCCAGACGCTTAAAGCTTGCTGCAAGATTGTTTTTTGAGTTTGTTGTCTGGTAGTGAGTCTGCTCATAATGTCTGAGCAGCGGAAGACTCATCATGATCCACCAGATCGCTACCAGAAGAAAAGCCAGTCCCATGGCTGTTTTCATGGAAAGACCAATCTTGTCATAAAAAAGGACAAGAACAAGGCTCAGGATAAAGGGGATGCAGCTTCCGATATATCCCCATGCATAGCCCTGTGCGGAAACTTCATCAGCACGGTCTTCGGAGGTTACATCCGGAAGCATGGAGTCGTAAACTACGAGGCTCAGAGAGTAAGCGGATTTTGCGATGACAAAAAGTAGCAGGAACCAGAGCCATGACTGACTGAATCCAAGAAAGACACAGCCGATTGCGCCTATCAGAAGCGCGGCAAGGAAAATCTTTTTTCTTCGTCCTTTTGTGTCAGAGGCTGTTCCTACGATAGGACCCAGAACGGCAACGATGATTGTGGCCACAGAGACTGCGTAGCCCCAGTAGGCAAGGTAATTTATCTCCGAAATCCCTGCCTGATCTGCAAGATAGTTGAAATAAATGGGCATGATGGTGGAAACCAGAAGTGTAAAGGCAGAATTTCCCACATCGTACAGGATCCATTTCTTTTCCATACTGTTTAGCTTAAATTTCATAAGTATCCTCCTTGAAAAGCCGTGTTTTCGGAAGTCATCTGCAGCTTCCGGTCATGCTTTTATTTTATCAGATTTTTATAAGTATAGCACGCATATTTATTAGAATTATCATGAAAAAATCAAAATATAGTAAAATCCAAAAGACTTTCCTTGCTCTTTTGTTTTTGATATAATAATGAACGTTAAGTACGGTAGAGAGAGACAGGGAGGGACTGTGAATGCGGGAAAGAGAATATAATATGGATTATCTGAGGATTTTTGCCTGTTTTATGGTCATATTTCTTCATGTAGCTGCACAGAACTGGTCTTCGGTGGATGTGACAGGGAAACAATGGCATGTTTTCAATCTGTATAACAGTGCGGTAAGAAGCTCAGTCCCTTTGTTTCTGATGCTGAGCGGTAAGCTTCTTCTTTCCCATGGAGATGATTTCTCCATGAAAAAATTCTTCAGTAAAAATATCAAAAAGCTGCTTATCGTCTATCTTGTATGGGCTTTTCTTTATGCAGTGGATACAGTAGGAATTGCGGAAATCCTGAAAGGAAATTACCGTAATCTGATCGCCTGTGTAGTGGGATCTAAATTTCATCTCTGGTATCTGTCCACGCTGATCAGTATATACCTTTTGCTTCCGTTATTTATGGGGCTTATAAAATATCAAGGAGGACGTTATGTGCCTTATGCCTGTATCCTGTTTTTAATCTGGGGTGTGGGAAAAGAATTCCTGATGCTGCTGTTTTCTGAGAATCTTTATCTGAAGCGGATTTTTAAGGATTTTACATATGCATTAGGTGATTTGAGCGGATATTTTCTTCTGGGATATGCACTGGATAAATATAAGGACAGATTTGTGAAAATAAAGACGGGCTATCTGGCTGCAGCGCTGGCAGTTATTATCATGATCGCAGCAAAAGCAGGTGAGCTGGCAGCCCTTGCAGCAGGAAAGCCTAAGAGTATCTTTTTTGGATATCTGGCGCTTCCGGTGTGCGTGGAAGCAATACTGATATTTAGTATGTTTTTAAGGCTTCCTAAGAAACTGAATAATCCGAAAGCAGCCGGAATTGTTGCAAAATTATCAAAATATACCCTGTTTGTGTACCTGTTCCATATTTTTGTTATGGAACATCTGAATATCTGGTTCCATATTAATTCACTGATATGTGATCCATGGCTGTCAGTCCCGTTGTATTCAGTATTCCTGTTTGCAATCTGTATGGCAGGTGCATGGATCGTTGAAAAGATACCCATAATAGGTAAATGGATCATGTAATAGAAATGGAGTAAAATAAAATGGAAAATCAGTTTTCGAGAACAGAACTTCTTTTTGGAACAAGGGCCATGGAGAAAATTGCCGGAGCGCGGGTGGCAGTTTTTGGCATCGGCGGAGTAGGAGGATATACTGTGGAGGCTCTGGTACGGAGCGGCATTGGAGAGATCGATCTGATCGACAGTGATACAGTAAGCCTTACCAACCTGAACCGTCAGATCATAGCGACAAAAAGCTCCATAGGAAAATATAAAGTTGATGTAATGCAGGACAGGATCATGGATATCAATCCGGATGTGAAAGTCCATGTACACAAATGTTTTTATCTTCCGGAAACGAAAGATCAGTTTGATTTTTCTCAGTATGATTATGTGGTGGATGCGGTGGATACAGTGACGGCAAAGCTGCAGATTGTTGAAGAGGCGGAAGCGGCGGGAGTGCCGGTCATCAGCAGTATGGGAGCCGGAAACAAGCTGGATCCTGCGGCTTTTCAGGTGGCGGATATTTATAAAACATCCGTGTGTCCTCTGGCGAAGGTCATGCGCCGTGAACTGAAAAAAAGAGGGATAAAAAAGCTGAAGGTAGTTTATTCTCAGGAGCTTCCGGTGATGCCTGATCCGGAACTTCTCAGTTCCTACAGTGAGGAAATATCTCCTTTTGCACCGCAGAAACGCTCTGTTCCGGGTTCAGTGGCTTTTGTGCCGTCTGTGGCAGGACTGATTATTGCAGGAGAGGTGCTTAAAGATCTGGCAAAATAGAAAAAGTGTCTGAATCTGCAAATTGTATTAAATTTTTTGGAAAATCTTCAAAATTTTTTACAGAAATCTGCTTGTACAATACCATGCACCTGTTATAAAATAGATATATATTTCGTAAAATTTGAGGAGGAGAGTTGTATATGCGCAAAACAAAAATTATTTGTACTATGGGTCCGTCAACAGATAAAGAGGGAATACTTGAACAGCTTGCTATAGAGGGAATGGACGTTGCCAGATTCAATTTTTCTCATGGGGATCATGAGGAACAGAAAGGTCGTCTGGATCGTCTGAAAGCCATCCGTACAAAGATCAACAGACCCATTGCTGCGCTGCTCGATACAAAAGGACCGGAAATCCGTATCCGGGAGTTTGCCAAAGGAAAAATAACCCTGACAGAAGGTCAGAAGTTTACTTTGACAGCAGATGAGATCCAGGGAGATGAAGAGAGAGTTTCCATTACTTATAAGGAGCTTTATAAGGATGTGAAACCAGGGGACAGTATCCTTATTGACGACGGTCTGATCGGTCTGGAAGTAGAAGAGATTGAAGGCTCCGATATCCACTGTGTGGTCATTAACGGCGGTATCGTCTCCAATAAAAAAGGCATTAACCTTCCGGGCGTCAACGTAAATATGCCGTTTATCAGTCAGAAGGACAGAGAGGATATTCTGTTTGGTATCCAGGAGGAATTTGATTTTATTGCGGCTTCCTTTACCAGAACTGCAGATGATGTTCTGGAGATTCGTAAGATTCTTGACGAAAATGGCGGCCGTGATCTGAACATTATCGCAAAGATTGAAAATCAGCAGGGTGTAGACAATATCGACAGTATTATTGAGGTTGCCGACGGCATTATGATTGCCCGTGGAGACATGGGCGTGGAGATTCCGCTGGAGGATGTTCCGGTGATCCAGAAAGAGATCATCAACAAGGTTTATAATGCTGGAAAACAGGTGATCACAGCAACTCAGATGCTGGATTCCATGATGAAAAACCCACGTCCTACCCGTGCAGAGACAACGGATGTTGCTAATGCCATCTACCAGGGAACCAGCGCTATTATGCTGTCCGGTGAGACTGCCGCAGGCAAATATCCGGTGGAGGCGCTTCGTACTATGGTGAAGATCGCTCTGCGTACAGAAAGCGATATTGCATATAATAAAGAATTCAGTATTCTTTCCAGGGAACATGAATCTGTTATCAATATGACTACCGCGATTTCTCATGCAACCTGTATGACTGCCATTGATCTGGGTGCAAAGGCGATCATTACAGTAAGCCGTTCCGGAAATACGGCGCGGATGATCTCCAAATACCGTCCGGGCTGCATGATCGTAGGCTGTTCTCCGGAAGAACATACCTGCAGACAGCTGAACATGTCCTGGGGTATCACTCCGGTTCATATTAAAGAGGAGTACAGCATGGAAATCCTTCTGCTTCATGCAACAGAGGCGGCAGAGAGAGCCGGATATGTGAAAAAAGGCGATGTTGTGGTTCTTACCGCAGGTGTTCCTCTTGGACGTTCCGGAAATACAAATCTTATTAAGGCAACAGTCGTAGGAGAATATTAAAAATAATAAAAGCCCTTTCAAGGCAGTGTATTGACTGTCTGAAAGGGCTTTGGCTTTTTTGGGGAACTTGAGATAAATGTTATTCCGTATAGGTATTTCCGTTTTCATCTGTCCAGGTTCCATCTCCATTATCGGTATAGCCTACGCCATTTTCGTCACGATAAAAATAATCCCCGTTTGTGGTCTCTTTTATATTGACGGTGCCGTTGCTGCCCTGGAGTTCATGCTGCCCCAGCTGGGTTCCGAAATAGTAATCTTCGTCCTGCCAGGTATGGTAGGAATTTCCATTGGCATCTGTCCAGGTTCCCCCTCCCTGATAACTGTATTGAGTTCCGTAATCGTCGGAATAGGTTCCGTCTCCGTTATCATAAAGGACTCTGGATTCGTCATCGCCCGCACCTGGTGCTACGATTGATGCTACACCGGAAGCATTACTGAATCCACTGGTGTACGGCACACCTTCTGGAAGAGTGTCATAATTTGATACAGACCCGTCACTGTCAGAATCACTGTCATAGTCTGTGGTTTCGCTTACCTGTCCACTATTTTCTATAAGGGATTCAGGAGTTATTTCTGTCTCTGCATTTTCTGCTGCGGCATTCTCTGCCGGGTTCTCTTCAATCGGGGGCGCTGTGGTTTTCTGCATGTTTACCAGTTGAGAAAACGGCGCATAATCAGGTGCGTTCTTTTCTTCTGAATCTGTATTCTTTTCCAGAGCAGTTTTTTCTGTATTCACTGGTACTGCGGTTGTCCCGGCAGAAACATTAAATACCAGATTGCCGCCTGCAAGGAGCGCCGTCACAAGAATTCCCGGCAGGATTCCTCTGCGAAGCTTACGCAGGTTCACCATATACAGGATTCTGTCCTTGAACACCATTCCACTGTCATTGAGGCTTGCCGTCGCATAGGGAATCTGATTTTCCATGGCTACTGTCCGAAGAAGCAGTTGTCTGTAAAGCCTGTAATCTTTTTTGTTTACCCGGTTCACAACTGCTGTGTCACATAAATTCTCAATATCCTTATCCGCTTCTTTCAGCATAATAAGAAGGAACGGATTGAACCAGTATATTGATGCGCAGACTCGAAGAAGCATCTTATACCAGAGATCCCGGTGACAATAATGGGTAAGTTCATGATAAAAAATAAGTTTCCTTTCCTCTGCTGAATATCCGGTTGCCGGAAGATACAGCTTTGTATGAAAAAGTCCTGCAAGAAGCGGTGTGGTAAGACCTGCATTTCGCCTTAGTTCCGGCATTTTTCGTACATGCTTCCTCCGACATGCCTCTCTGTACATCTGAATACTCACCGGATCACTGACCTGAATACTCATCCGTTTCAGATTCCTCATGGAAAGATAATATGACAGCAGTTCGCCTGCCAGTTTAAGTAATGCCACGCTCAGCCAGATTACTGTAACAATT
>JAPFCU010000030.1 GCA_026169535.1 Blautia sp. | reverse complement strand
TGTTGCACTGCTGCATATACATAGTATAACAGTGATTGACCATATATTCAAAGTCATGTTTTGTCATTGTCTGATCAATAAAAAAGTCATGGATGCCGCTCATCAGAGGATAATTCATAACAGAATCATACTCGTCTCCCACAAGCCACTGGCTTGCGTCATGCCAGATCTCGCCAAGAAGATAAATATCCGGCTTCAGTTTCTTCACCCGCTCTCTCATTTTTTTGAGAAAGCTGTGGGAAATCTCATTTCCAACATCAAAGCGGATACCGTCAATGTCATAGCCACGGATCCAGCTTTCACAGAGATTACAGAAATCCATACACAAACGTGATGTCCGATCCTCAGAAGAAGACCATACCATCAGACGCACCTTTTCCTTTGCTTCTGAATCCTGACTTTCTGCCCCGCCGCACCCGGCAAACCCGGTTACAGCAAGAACGCCTGACATCAGAAGCGCTGCTCTTCTCTTTCCCGTTGTTTCTTTCTCCTTAATTTATTTCGTATTGTTTCGATAACTGTAATATACATCAGGCCTTAAAAAACGTCAATATATCATATTTTTTTCTCTGTTTTTCACATTTTTCATTTTTATTTTTTTTATATTTTTCACACAATTTTCTTTTTAATACAATTTTACGAAACAAAAGCAGGCAAAATAATTGCATTTTTTCCTATGTTTCGATATAATAAAATCAGTATCTATACCACGTATACAGGTACGGCACAAACCGCACTTTCTGCCCGTACCGGGAAAGGCATTTATATGGCTACTATACAGGATATTGCTGACAGACTGGGAGTTTCCAAGGGAACCGTGTCCAAGGCCATCAATAACGCCCCTGATATCAGCGAAACTTTACGAAAAACAATTTTAGATACCGCAGTGGAAATGGGCTATACCCGACTGCGGAGACAGAAAAATGATGCAAAGCGTTTCTGCATCATCATAGAAAATATGGAATACGAGGAACCTCACCAGTTCGGCTATGATTTCATCATCGGTTTTCGCCAGATGGCAGAACCTGCCGGGTATGTGGTAGATGTGATCCCTGTAACAGAAAACTTCCAGAAAAAAACACCTTATGATGTTTTTATGCTGCAAAATGATTATACAGGGGCTTTCGTTCTTGGATTTTCCCTGAACGATCCCTGGATGAAGGATTTCCGGACCAGCCATACCCCTACCGTCCTTTACGACAACTATATTCCTGCCAACCCCTTTATCGCTTCCATCGGAATCGACAACAGCGAAGGAATGGCTCTGGCTGTGTCCCATCTGAAAAAGCTCGGACACAAAAAGATCGGATATTTAAGCAGCGCTCTGGGATCCTATATCATGCAGGTACGGCACAAGGCATTTTTTCAGGCAATGAAACAAAACGGCCTGAAGGCAGAAGCGGACTCCGCAGGTGCTTCCTACTATGTGACAAAGTGCATCGAAAAGCATCTTCCCCGGTTCCTGAACATGGGAATGACTGCCGTAATCTGCAGTCATGATCAGATTGCCAACGCCGCCATGGTTCAGTGTCAGCAGTTAGGATACCGCGTCCCCGGCGATATCAGTATCATCGGATTTGACGACCTGCCTCTGTGCGCTTATACTTCACCTCCGCTGACTACGGTACGCCAGGATCGTACCATACTGGGCAAATGCGGCTTTTATGCCATGGACAGCATCCTGAACCAGGTGTCCATCGGATCAATCCTGATCCACGCGCAGCTGATAGAGCGTCATTCCACAGGTCCCGCTCCGGAAGCGCCGAAAAAAACAGTTGCCTCCCGGATACCGGAACAATAAATCAGCCAACCACAGATAGAAAGGGGATACTCTCATGTCACTACAACGGACTTTACAAAAATATATGGATGACTGGAAAAATATCAGCGGACTTGATTTCTGTCTTCTCACCAGCGAAAATGAAATATTTATATCTACCTGTTCCCGTGCTCTTCCTTCAGAAACAAAATTGGAAGAATTTCGCAGTGGAAACGCTCTGATCATGGCAAATGCCAGTCGCTGTCTCTGCAAGATCATGCACAAAGAAGAGCTTGCCTATGTCCTGATTGTATGGGGATGTGGCGAAAGTGTCTCCACCATCAGCCAGCTTGCCGTCTGTCAGGTGCAGAGTCTTCTGGACGTCTATGCAGAAAAAAACGATAAAAACTCCTTTATGCAAAAACTCCTTCTTGGAACCTACGGTGAAGTGGAAGCCTTTAACCGGGCCAAAAAACTTCATATCTCTTCTACAGTCAGAAGAGCGGTTTTTCTGGTCGAAACACGTCGTCAGAGAGACGAACACGCCCTTGCCACCATACGAAATATTTTTTCTGCCCGCACCAAAGATTTCATTACCTCTGTAGATGACTCAGGGATTATTGTGATCCGGGAACTTTCTTCTACAGAAACCGATGAAGATTTAGAGGATATCGCTTATATGCTGGTAGATATGCTTGGCACCGAAGCCATGACTCAGGCATGGGTTTCCTACAGCAATACTGCTGATGACCTGCTCCAGCTTTCCAACGCCTACAAGGAAGCACGGACTGCCATGGAAATAGGCAAAATCTTCTATTCTGAGAGAAATGTATTCAGCTATCGAAAATTAGGAATCGGACGATTGATCTACCAGCTTCCGGTGTCCCTGTGCGAAATGTTCATCCAGGAGGTTTTTGGAAACGAATCTCTGGATTCCCTGGACAGTGAAACCCTGGCCATCATCCGCACATTCTTTGAAAATAATCTGAATCTTTCTGAAACCTCCAGACAGCTTTATGTCCACAGAAACACTCTGGTATACCGTTTTGAAAAGATCCAGAAAAAATTCGGTCTGGATCTGCGCACCTTCGAGGATGCCCTGACCTTTAAACTTGCCATGCTGGTAAGCGGATATGTGACTTATAATAAGAATGACCGGAGCTGACGCTCCGGCCGGATCATTTCAAATCTTCTTAATGTACATTATTTCAGAAGCATCAGATGCTCCGGAGGCAGATACAGATACTCCGGCAGCTGTCTCTCTTCTGTCTCCCGGAAGCTGTTTCTTGGGCGCATCCACCACAAAACAGTGTCCTTATCCATTCCGGGTGTTTGAACAAGATACTGATGCTCAAATGTATTTTCCACATATTCTGCCGGCTGGAACGGAATGCAGTTTTCTCCATCTGAATCCCTTCCCTGAATCCAGTGTCCACGGATTGCCACATAAGAAGCTTCTTCAGGGATTTCCTTCTCCGTCCTGAGTGAGATCCCCCAGTCCAGGGCAAAAAGATACCGGGATCCCAGTTTTTCAATTCTGGAAAAGTTCTTGCACCCCGTAAGCCGGGCTGCCTCTACAAGCCCCGGCTGTTCAAAAAGCTCCCTGGTCTTTCCGAAAGTCAATGTCTTTCCCTCTTTCAGAAGCATAAGCTCCCTGCAGAAGCGGAAAGCCTCATCGCGGCTGTGAGTCACCATAAGCATGTCTCCCTGATATTCCTGCAGAAAATCCTGCATATCTCTCTGGAGTACATCTTTCAGGAACCCGTCCAAGGCAGAAAATGGCTCGTCCAAAAGGATTACCTCCGGTTCGCCGATCATCATTCTTGCCAGAGCCACTCTCTGCTGCTGTCCTCCGGAAAGCTGAGAAGGAAGGTGTTTTTCCAGTCCTTTCAGATGGTATCTGCTGATAAAATCCCGAACTCTTTCATCCCGGAGTTTTTTTTCGCCGCGAAAGCCGCAGCCTATATTTTCATAAACCGTCATGGTCGGAAAAAGCGCATAATTCTGGAACAGATATCCCACATGACGCTGCTGGGGCTTCAGATTGATATTTTTCTCTGAATCAAAAAGTGTTTTTCCATTGACCAGGATTTCGCCTCGATCCGGAGTCTCAATTCCGGCAATACAGCGGAGCGTCATGCTCTTTCCGCTTCCGGAAGCTCCAAGAATACCTGTCGATGCACTTTCTGTATTAAACTTCACCTGCAGGGAAAAGCCTTTGAATTTCTTTTCTATATTTACATAAATGGACATATTCTTTCCTTCTGTACTTTTATTAGATCCATCTTCTGCTCTTCATTCCTCTTCCGGATACAATATTAATCAACGCCACGATCACAAAAGACAATGCAACGATCACCACTACCCAGAAGCCTGCCACATCGTAATTTCCTGCCGCGGTCTCTGCGGCAATGGCAACGGAAACCGTTCTGGTCTTGCCCAGAATGTTTCCTGCAAGCATAGATGTAGCTCCGTATTCCCCAATGGCTCTGGCAAAAGCCAGCACTGTGCCGGATGCGATCCCCGGAGCCGCTGTGGGCATGATCACTTTCCAGAATATCTTACGGTCACTCATTCCAAGAGTCTGACCTGCATGTATCAGATTTACATCCACCTGTTCAAAGGCAGCCCTTGCATTTCGGTACATCAGAGGAAAGGCGATCACTGCAGCTGCCACCACACAGCCTTTCCAGGTCTGCACAATCTTAAAATCAAAATTCTCCAGAAGAAATTTTCCAAAAGGTCTTCTGAGACTGAAAATGATCAGCAGAAAAAAACCGGCAACTGTAGGCGGAAGAACCAGAGGCATCGTTAAGACACCATCCAGCACTGCCCTGGATACCGGTTTCATTTTCATGATTTTTCTGGCACACCAGATTCCCAGAAAGAACGCGATGGCCGTAGCCACCGCGCCTGTTTTCAGGGAAATCCACAGAGGAGACCAGTTAATCTCCTGCATAAACTCTCCCATAGCTTTCTCCGTTTATTCCGCTGCTTTCTCTTCTGTATTTTCCTCTGCGGCAGCCTCTTCCTTTTCCTCAGTGTAAGGACTGAATCCATACTCCTCAAAAACTTTCATAGCCTCTTCTGTCTGGAGATACTCAAGAAACACTTCTGCCGCCTCCTGTTCTGCCGAAGACGCCTCCTGATCTTCTGTCAGTCCCACCGGATATAGAACCGGAGTTTCAAGAGCTTCTGCCGGAGCCTCCGCAATGATATCCACCTGATCGGCAACAGAAGCGGCATCTGTGGCATATACGACCCCGACCTCATTGCTTCCCTGTGTAATTGCTGCCAGAACCTCCGTTACATTTTTGCCCTCATTGATCTCCATTTTTTCTACCTGATCCATGATTCCAAGATTGGTAAAAATTTCTCTGGCATACTGTCCCACAGGAACATCTTCCCCTGCAAGAGCCAGATTTTCAGCTTCCGTGATATTCTCAAAACCTGTCACCTTAGTTTCAGCATCCTTCAGCTTGATCAGCACTACCTTGTTTTCCAGAAGGTCTTCCACAGAATCCTCCTTTGCCAGCTGTTCTTCAACAAGCGCATCCATCTGTTTCGTTGCTGCCGAGAAAAAGATATCACATCTGGAGCCTTCCTCAATCTGTTTCTGAAGCGTACCGGAACTATCTGCATTATAAAAAATTTCCACATCCGGATATTTTTGATTAAAATCCTTCTGAATTTCCTCCATTGCATTGGCAAGGCTGGCTGCAATAAAAACATAAAGCTCTCCGTCTGGCTCTGCTGCCTGTACATTTCCTGTTGTAAATCCTGCTGCCATCATCCCTGCAAGTGCAATAACCGCCAGTTTTTTCTTCATTTGCCTTCTCCTTTGTTTATTTTAGCTCTGTTTTGTTATGTTTTATTCATTTTATATCAGACTACACTTCTTGTCAATTTATTTCATCTATGATATAGTGAGGAAAGAAATAATTAAATTTTTTAAAAATTATCAAAAACAAGGAGAAAAGTCATGAAATTAAGTGCACGAAATCAGTTAAAAGGAAAAGTCGTCAGCATCAACAACGGAGCTGTAAATTCTATTGTTTCCATTGATATAGGCGGTGGAAATATCATTGTTGCCACCATTTCCTGCGCAGCAGTAGAAGAACTTGGTCTCGAAGTCGGTTCTGATGCCTATGCAGTGATCAAAGCTACTAATGTCATGGTAGGAATTGATGAATAAATTATACACGGCACAGGAAGTGGCTGAGCGTCTCAAAATAAAAAAAACTACCGTCTATGAACTGATTAAACGAGGAGAACTGGAGTCCTCCAAAATCGGTAAACAGCTGCGTATCAGTGAGGAACAGCTTTCCCGGTATTTTCAGAAAGGAAGCGCTTCTCCGCAGGAGTCGTCCATCTCATTCCCTGGATTTCAGCCGGAAAGCTCTCTTTTAAAAAGGGATTATCTGCTTTATTCCAACGGACTCATCATCAGCGGACAGACCTCACCAGCTCTGGAATATCTGATTGAACAGATGTCTGTGCATCCTTCCGGACTTCCGGTACTGCACTCCCATCTGAATACTTACAACGGACTTTATTCTCTTTACTTTAAAAAAGTCCATGCCACCACCGCCGGAATCCTTCCAGAACATATTCCCGCCCTTCTTCCCGGAATTTCCACAGCTGCTCTTCTTCTCTATGAATACGATCTGGGATTTTATGTCCAAAAAGAGAATCCCCGGGACATCTTTTCTGCCAAAGATCTGATTCAGCCGGAGATTATTTTTGCCAACAGAGAAAAGGGAAGTACAGGGAGAATGTATCTGGACATCCTTCTAAAAGAATTAAATATTTCTGCAGACAGAATCAATGGTTATCAGAAAGAACATGTATCCGATCTGTCTACTGCAAACGCAGTAATCAGCCAACAGGCAGATACCGCATTTGGTTCAGGGGCTGTTGCTTTTCAATTAAAAAATATGGATTTTATTCCAGTTAAAAAGCTTCCCATGTTCCTTGTAATGGAAAAAGATTCCATAAACAAGCCAGGTTTTTCTGCTCTGATCGACATTGTACGCTCCAGAGAATTCAAGACAGTTCTGGATTTTCAATCAGGATGCAATTCCGACCGTACAGGAGAATTGTTGTATCTATAATTCTGTCTCTTCTAAAAAAGTTCGTATGCTCTATGTGTCATTTTTACAATCACATAAACATACGAACTTTTTTCATAAATTCAGATTTATTTACAGTGGTTACTCTGTCGTATCATAATATCCATCATCACTTCCGCCGCCGGCATCTACCATACCATCATCGTTACCGTCGTCGTAATTTCCGTCATCGGAGCTTCCATCATCAGACCCTCCGTCATCACTGCTTCCATCATCAGAACTTCCATCGTCACCGCTTTCATCATCGCCGCTTCCATCATCGCTGCTTCCATCGTCACTGCTTCCATTACCGGAACTTCCATCGTCACTGCTTCCGTCATCAGCGCTTCCCTCATCACTGCTTCCATTGTCGTAGCTTTCATCATCCGAAGCATCTTCCTCTGAATAATCGTCAGATGCCTCTGTCTGCTGAGAATTCTCTTTTGTATCTTTTTCCTTTTTATCGGTCAGGCTCATATAGCGAAGATAAGCGACTCCCATATCCTGGTCATAAGTCAGGACTGCTTTTTCCATATCGCCTAATTCTATGCTGTAAATTTCATAAATATCTCCATCCGCAGTTACGATTTTCATATCATAAAGATTCTCGGTGTCTGCAGTTTCATCTTCGGAAACAGTTTCCCCTTCATGACTGTCTGATTCAGGTGTATAAAACAGTTGTACCTGTTCTGATTTTTTTATAGATGTCTCAGAAGGAATCAGATTTTCTCCCCATTCATCCTCACCTGATACCATCAGATAAAATTCCCGGATCTTTGTGCTAAGGTTGTTTGTCAGATATACATATTTTGATTTTGAATTCTTTTCTCCAATTGAACGAGGGGCCGGGGTAGATGTAGGAGCCGGTGTCGCTGTTGCCGGAACTGCTGTAGGAACTGCTGTAGGAGCCGCAGCTGGTACTGTCGGTTCCGCCTCTGGCTCAGAGGATTTACCGCATCCCGAAAAAGTCAGAGCTACTGCTGTACTTACTGTCAATAACATTTTCATAGAATTTTTCATGTTGATTCAACCTGCCTTTCCGGATCCATCACCAAAGGATCCATTAAACTCATATTTCGTCCTTCTCCCACAGGAAGGTACAGGCAACCGCTTTTTTCCATCCCTTCAGAAGCTTCTTTCTGTTTTCTTCTGTAATTGACGGAGAAAATAATTTTTCCTGTTTCCAGTTTTTCTCTATCTCAGCCGCATCTTTCCAAAAGCCTACTGCAAGACCTGCCAAATATGCTGCTCCCAGAGCTGTTGTCTCAATGCAGCTTGGACGTACCACCTGTGCATCCAGAATATCTGACTGAAACTGCATCAAAAAGTTATTGGCGCTTGCCCCTCCATCTACCCGAAGAGAATTTAATTTCATGTCGGAATCTCTTTCCATAGCCTGGATTACATCTGTCACCTGATATGCGAGAGACTCTACGGTAGCCCGTATCAGATGTGCCTTGCCAGCACCTCTGGTAAGTCCCAGAATCGCACCTCTGGCATATTGATCCCAGTAAGGTGCTCCTAATCCGGTAAAAGCCGGAACTACATAAACTCCATTTGTATCAGGCACTGAAAGGCAGTAAAATTCAGATTCCGGGGCACTGTCCAGAATCTTCACCTCGTCTCTGAGCCACTGGATTGCTGCACCTGCTACAAACACACTTCCTTCCAGAGCATACCCTGGAGTTCCGTCTGGATTTACTGCAATCGTAGTCAAAAGTCCGTTTTCTGATCTTACCGCCTTATCTCCTGTATGCATCAGAAGAAAACATCCTGTTCCGTATGTATTTTTCACATCTCCTGCCCGGAAACAGCACTGACCAAACAGAGCGGCCTGCTGATCGCCTGCTGCACCGGAAATAGGGATCCTGCCGCCAATCAGATTTTCATTGGTATATCCATAAATACAGCTGCTGGGTTTCACCTCCGGCATCATGGACCGCGGAATCTGAAGTCTTTCCAGAATTTCTTCGTCCCATTGTCTTTTGTAGATATCAAATAACATTGTACGGGAAGCGTTTGTATAATCTGTAACATGAACCTGACCCTTGGTAAGTTTCCATATCAACCAGGTATCTACTGTTCCGAAAAGCAGTTCCCCTCTTTCTGCTGCATCTCTTGCCCCATCTACATAATCCAGAATCCATTTAATCTTGGTACCGGAAAAATATGCATCAGGGATCAATCCTGTTTTTTCTCTGATTTTGTCTGCAAACCCATCTTTTTTCAGTTCTTCTATCATATCTGCGGTACGACGGCACTGCCAGACAATTGCCGGATACACAGGATTTCCTGTTCTTTTGTCCCAGACAATTGTAGTTTCCCTTTGGTTTGTAATACCGATCGCTGCAATATCTCCGGCATCTGCACCAATACGTCCCATAGCCTCTATAGCTACTGCCATCTGAGAAGACCAGATTTCATGCGGATCATGTTCTACCCATCCTGGTTTCGGATAATACTGCGCAAACTCCTTTTGCGCCAGACTGCATATATTTCCTGCCTTATCAAACAGAATACAGCGGGAACTGGTCGTTCCCTGATCCATTGCCATTACGTATTTTCCCATAAGTATGTACCTCCATTTTCAGCTGCTGTTTGCTTATTTTCAGTCAGCCTGCTTTTCCCCCAAAAAAATATTATCTGTTCTTATGCCAGAAGATTTTTTCCGAAAAAGTATCCCAGCACAAGAATACCCAGCACGATCCTGTACCATCCAAACGCTTTGAAATCATGTTTTTTGATATAGCCCATCAGAAATTTAATAGCAAGAATTGATACAATAAACGCCACTACCATACCGGTGATCAGAATCATTACCTCACTTGCTGTAAATGCAAAACCAAATTTCACCAGTTTCAGAAGACTTGCTCCCACCATAACAGGAATTGCAAGGAAAAAGGTAAATTCTGCAGCAACTGTTCTGGAGGTTCCTACCAGAATTCCTCCAATAATAGTAGAACCTGATCTGGAGGTTCCCGGAATCACGGAAAGGACCTGAAATACACCAATCAAAAAGGCTGTTTTAAAGCTCATGTCCTGAAGTGATCTGCAGGTTGGACGTCTTTTTTTATTATAATTCTCAATAAAAATAAAGATTACACCATAAACGATCAGTGCAATGGCAACAACCACATAATTATTAAACTTTTCTTCTATCACATCGTTAAAGGGAAGTGCGATCACAATAGTCGGAAGACAGGCAACCAGGATCTTAAACCAGAGCATCCATTTATCCTTATCACAGAACTTTTCTATAAAGGTCATAAGTCCCCGTACTGCAGCCGGCTGCTTTGAAATAGCCATCTGCGTTTTTTTTGAGACAGGCCTGATATAAAATGGCCACAGCTTATTCCAGTAAAGCACCACCACAGCAAGTATGGCTCCCAGCTGGATCACCACCAGAAAAAAATCCTTAAATTCGTGGGAAACATCCAGTTTGATAAATTCGTCAACAAGTATCATGTGTCCGGTACTGCTGATGGGAAGCCATTCTGTGATTCCCTCTACAATACCAAGGAAAACCGCTTTAAAAAATTCGATGATATTCATTTTGATTTCCTTTCTTTCTTTAAACTACCATAAGTATATTACAGATTTACTTTGTCGTAAAGAAAAAAACCGGAGGAACTGCTTTTTCAGCAATTCCCCCGGTATCTTAATTATCTGTTGTCAATCGTGGCAATATCAATCAGTGTCAGATTGTTCAGATCAGTATTTTCAAGGCTTGTTACCAATGCCTCCGCTGTATCCAGACTGGTCAGTACATTGACTCCTGTCTCAATTGCGTTTCTGCGGATCACAAAACCGTCTTTCTGATGCTCAACACCCTGAGGCGGAGTATCAATAACCACATCTATCTTATGTCCGAGGATCAGGTCCATAAGGTTTGGCGCCGGCTGTTCCAGCTTGTTGGTACGGATTGCTTTAATTCCGTTTTCTTTCAGAACCTTGGCTGTTCCTCTTGTAGCATAGATACGATATCCAAGAGCCTCAAAACGTTTTGCAATTGGAACTACTTCCTGATGATCCTCTTCTTTTACAGTGATGATCATATTGCGGTGCTTCGGAAGTTTGATGCCAGCTCCGATAAATGCTTTATAAAGAGCTTCGTTAAATGTTTCTGCAATACCAAGACACTCACCGGTAGATTTCATTTCCGGTCCAAGGCTGATATCTGCTCCACGGATCTTCTCAAAGGAGAATACAGGCATCTTGATAGCAATATGCTTGGCCTCTGCCTGAAGTCCCGGCTCATATCCCATATCCTTCAGCTTGTAGCCCAGAATAACCTTTGTAGCCAGCGGGACGATCGGAATGCCTGTCACCTTGCTGATATAAGGAACGGTACGGCTGGAACGAGGATTTACCTCGATCACATATACATCTTCACCGCAGACGATAAACTGAATGTTGATCATTCCTACTACATGAAGTGCTTTTGCCAGACGACGTGTATATTCTGCAATAGTCTCCTTTGCTTTTTCACTGATAGTCTGTGCCGGATATACAGAAATACTGTCACCAGAATGAATACCTGCACGCTCAATATGCTCCATAATACCAGGAATCAGGATATCTTCACCATCACATACCGCATCTACCTCAATCTCTTTACCCATAAGGTATTTATCTACAAGGATCGGATGATCCTGTGCAATCTGATTGATAATGCCGATATATTCCTCCACATCCTCATCACTGACTGCAATTCTCATACCCTGTCCGCCAAGAACATAGGAAGGACGTACCAGCACCGGATAACCCAGTCTGTTGGCAACTTCTTTTGCTTCTTCTGCAGTAAATACTGTATCTCCCTTTGGTCTCGGGATCTGGCACTGCTCAAGGATTCCGTCAAAAAGCTCACGGTCTTCTGCCGCATCTACATCTTCTGCAGAAGTACCAAGAATCTTAACTCCCATCTTTATAAGAGCCTCTGTCAGCTTGATGGCTGTCTGACCGCCGAACTGCACAACGGCTCCGTCTGGTTTTTCGATATTTACAATATTTTCAACATCCTCAGGAGTCAGTGGCTCAAAGTACAGCTTATCGGCAATATCAAAGTCTGTGCTGACTGTCTCCGGGTTGTTATTGATAATGATAGTCTCATAGCCCTCTTTTGCAAATGCCCATGTACAGTGTACAGAGCAGAAGTCAAACTCGATACCCTGACCGATACGGATCGGACCGGAACCAAGTACCAGGACTTTTTTCTTATCTGGTGTAGCTACTGCTTCATTTTCTGTTTCTTTATCGCCATATACGGAATAATAATATGGGGTCGCTGCCTCAAACTCGCCGGCACAGGTATCTACCAGCTTATATGCTGCTTTGATGCCATATTCCTGGCGCATAGCTTTGATCTCATCCTCTGATTTTCCAGTCATACGCGCGATCACATTATCCGGGAACTCCATACGTTTTGCTTCCAGAAGAAGCTCTTCATTCAGTTCCTGATGCTGTAAAGCATCTTCCATCTCAACGATCACCGCGATCTTGTCAATAAACCAGCGGTCGATCTTTGTGATTTCATAAATAGAATCCTGCGGGATGCCCTTGCGGATTGCCTCTGCGATCTTCCAGATTCGGCGGTCATCCACAACCTTCAGTTCTTCCAGAAGCTCCTCTTCTGTCAGGGCGCTGAAGTCGTAGGACTGCAGACAGTCCACATGCTGTTCCAGAGAACGGAGCGCTTTCATTAAAGCACCCTCAAAGCTGGTACAGATACTCATAACCTCACCGGTTGCTTTCATCTGAGTGGTCAGAGTTCTTTTTGCTGTGATAAATTTATCAAATGGAAGTCTCGGAACCTTTACGACACAGTAGTCGATCGTTGGCTCAAAACTTGCAAACGTACTTCCTGTGACAGCATTTGGAATTTCATCCAGATTATAACCCATCGCGATCTTGGATGCAACCTTTGCGATCGGATATCCTGTCGCCTTACTTGCAAGTGCGGAGGAACGGCTCAGACGCGGGTTTACCTCAATAACACAATATTCAAAGCTTTCCGGATGAAGAGCAAACTGTACGTTACATCCTCCGGTAATACCCAGCTCTGTAATAATGTTCAGGGCAGAAGTACGAAGCATATCGCATTCTTTTGCACCAAGAGTCTGAGTAGGAGCTACTACGATGGAGTCTCCTGTGTGCACGCCAACCGGGTCAACATTTTCCATGTTGCAGACTGTAATACAGTTTCCTGCACGGTCACGGATCACTTCATATTCAATCTCTTTCCATCCGGAAATACATCTCTCAACAAGAACCTCTCCTACACGGGAAAGACGAAGACCATTTTCAAGGATTTCTCTCAGTTCTGGCTCGCTGTATGCAATACCGCCGCCGCTGCCGCCAAGTGTATATGCCGGACGAAGAACAACCGGATAGCCAATGGTATTAGTAAACGCCACGCCGTCTTCAACAGTTGTTACCACTTTAGACGCTGCAATCGGCTCGTTGATCTTTTCCATGGTATCTTTAAATGCCTGACGATCCTCAGCTCTCTTAATAGTATCTGGAGTTGTACCGATCAGGCGAACATTATGTTCCTTCAAAAATCCGCTTTCGGCAAGCTCCATGGCAAGATTCAGACCTGCCTGTCCGCCAAGCGTAGGAAGAACGCTGTCCGGTTTTTCCTTGATGATCAGCTGTTCCACAACTTCAACTGTCAGAGGCTCAATATATACTCTGTCAGCCATATCTTTATCAGTCATGATGGTAGCTGGATTGGAGTTCAGAAGTACAACTTCGATTCCCTCTTCCTTGAGAGCACGGCATGCCTGTGTTCCCGCATAGTCAAACTCTGCAGCCTGACCAATAATGATCGGACCGGAACCAATAACAAGTACTTTTTTAATGTCTTTTATCTTTGGCATTATTTATTCCCTCCCATCATTTCCACAAATTTATTGTATAAGAAACTTGTATACTGTACACCTTCGCTGGCTGCCGGCTGGAACTGAACAGTAAAGATTTTCTTTCCGATATAATCCAGACCTTCATTTGTGCCATCGTTTACATTTACAAAAGAAGCTTTCGCAATATTCTTCTCTTCCAGTACAGTCGCATCTACTTCATATCCATGACTCTGAGAAGAAATATAAGTCATTCCTGTCTCCAGTCCTTTTACCGGATAATTGCTTCCCCTGTGTCCGCATTTCATTTTACGGGTATCTCCGCCTGCAGCAAGAGCCATAAGCTGATGTCCAAGACCAATTCCCATAACAGGAATTTCAGATTCATAAAGTTTCTTTATTTCTTCTATAATAGAAGGATTTGCTTTCGGATCCCCAGGACCATTGCTGAGAAGGACTCCATCCGGAGCATCTTTCAGAATTGTTTCTACGGAAGTCTGTGCTGGATATACTGTTACCTGGCATCCTCTCTGTGTAAGAGCCTCCACAAGACTTTTTCTTACTCCAAAGTCCATCAGTGCAACCTTTGCTCCATTGCCTTTTACAAGCTTCTTTTCGCGACAGCTGACTGTTTCTACAGCATTTTCTTTTTTATATGCTTTTAAACGTGGGATGATTGTGTTCAGATCATAATTTTCCTCAACAGTAATCATACCGTTCATGGTACCTTTTTCACGTAAAATTCTGGTCAGGGCTCTGGTATCAATTCCGGCAATACCTGGAATATCATGTTTTGTTAAGAAATGCTGGATTGTGTCCACGCATCTGAAGTTGCTTGGGATACGAGATAATTCACGGACGATCACTCCGTCAACCCATGTGCTTCTGGATTCCTGGTCTTCATAACAGATTCCGTAGTTTCCAATTAACGGATATGTCATACAAACTGCCTGTCCCAGATAAGTTGGGTCTGACATGACTTCCAGGTAACCTGCCATGGAAGTGTTAAAAACGATCTCACTGATAACTTCCCTTGTAGAGCCAATACTTGTTCCTGTAAATACATGGCCATCTTCTAATATCAGAAATGCTTTCATACAATCTCCCTTTCTCTTGTTTTATCCTAAATCTTCAAGATTGTATCACAAGCGATTTTGTTTTTCAACACAAACTGACACTAAAAAAAATTAAGTTTTGCTTAAAATAATTCTTGTGGAATTTTCAGAAAATAAGAATAGTAAAAAATCGGGAAACCCAGCTGAACTAGGGGCTTCCCGATATAAAAAAATAATGCAGGAGATGGGACTTGAACCCACACGATCTTGCGACCACAGGCACCTGAAGCCTGCGCGTCTGCCAATTCCGCCACTCCTGCATTTCCTATTGACCAGCCGCTCTCTCGCGACTGCTTGATTATAATAACTCATGTTACAGTAAAAGTCAATAGGATTTTTAAATTTTTTTCAAAAAATTTCAATTTTTTTATTTTTCGTTATTTTTGGCTCCGAATCCCCTATACGGTGATCATTCCCAGGGCCTCCATTACGGCAAAGATCAGGATTGCCACCAGACATACCGGAGCAATATATTTGATCATAATGGAATAAAACTTTTTCATCTTAAACTTGCCGTTTACCTCTACCTCTTCAATAAGTGTCTTTGGCTTGATCACAAAACCTACAAAGATACAGGTACCGATAGCAGCGATCGGCATCAGCACACTGTTGCTGGTAAAATCAAAGAAATCCAGAAGACTCATTCCAAGAGGCTTGATAAAGCTCCAGATTCCAAATCCCAGAGAAACCGGGATTCCCAGTGCAAGAAGCCATGCATAGACAACTCCGCAGGCTTTTTTTCTGCTGAATTTAAACTTATCTACTACGATAGAAACCAGAGTCTCTGTCAGTGAAATAGAAGAAGTCAGTGCCGCAAACAATACCAGCAGGAAGAAAGCTGCACCTACCAGTGTACCAAACTTCATGTTGTCAAATACTTTTGGTAATGTGATAAACATCAGACTTGGACCTTTTCCAAGGGCTTCTTCACTTCCGCCGGAAAAAGCAAATACAGCCGGAATAATCATAAGACCTGCCATAAAAGCAATTCCTGTGTCAAAAATCTCAATCTGACGAACAGATTTCTCCAGATTTGTCTCTTTTTTCATATAGGAACCATAAGTGATCATAATTCCCATGGCAAGAGACATAGAATAAAACAGCTGTCCCATAGCTGCCATAACAGTAGTCGCACTGAATCTTGAAAAATCAGGAAGCAGGTAATAACGAAGGCCTTCCATTGCTCCCGGCTGCATCAGACTGAATACAGAAATAAAAATAGTCATCACTACAAGAACCGGCATCATGAACTTACTTGCCTTCTCAATTCCGCCTTCCACTCCAAGGAGCACTGCTACCATTCCAACTGTTACGTAAATAACAAAGAAAATAACCGGAGCCGCCGGCTGTGCAATGTAGCCTGTAAAAAATTCATCTGTAGCTGCACTGGATACCTGGCCGGTAAGAAATACTACCAGATATTTCAGTACCCATCCGCCGATCACGCAGTAATAAGGTGTGATCAAAAACGGAATCACACTGGACAGATATCCCAAAAACTTAAATCTTTTATCAAGCGCCGGATATGCACCTACTGCGCTTAGTCTTGTCTTTCGTCCAAGTGCAATTTCTGTAACCATCAGGGCAAATCCAAAGGTAACTGCAAGTATCAAGTAGATCAGCAGGAAAATTCCGCCTCCGTGTTTTGCCGCAAGATACGGAAACCTCCATAAGTTACCCAGACCCACTGCCGAGCCTGCAGCTGCCAGGACAAAGCCCAGCTTGTCAGTAAAACTTCCTCTCTTTTTTTCCATTGTCTTTCCTCTCTCCTGAAAATATATGCTTTTCTAGCATACCTCATCCCACAGAGAAATGCAATGAAATCATTGAGATTTATTTGTTACTATAAACAAAGTGAACAGTAACATTTATTTAATCTGATACAGATCCACATTTCCCAGAGTCCTGACAAATACGGCTTCTGCATGTGCATCATAATTCTCACGGATATATTCAACCGTCAGATCTATGTTGTCATCGATCAGATATACGTTTTCATTTCCTATCATATCCTTGTATGGATTTACAATTCCGTGCTCTTTCATTTCTTTTATAAATCCCGGAGTACAGCACTCCCATCCTCCAAACCAGTAAAGATTATCCAGGAGATTCTCCGGCATTCGGTCAAACGGTCCATAGCAGACAATTTCTGACACTGTACCGCTTTTTGCCAGATATACATGATCTTTATCTGTTCCGATAGTTTCCAGGACCGCTCTCTGACTTATCCGGGCTTTAGGGATTTCTGTCGTAGCAATTCTATAATCTGTATGCCAGAAACTCTGACTGGCAAGAATTCCAATGATACATAAAATAACCCCGGCAGAATCAGCAATTCCTCTTCTGCTTCTCAGGGATTCCCCAAAAATCCACAGCATTGTGAGACATACACTGAACCACAGTCCCACATCCACCCGGTTCACCATATATCTGCCCTGGAAATATAAATAAAAATAAACTCCTGCCAAAATAAATATTTCTGTCAAAAGTGAAACAATACCTGCTGCATTCTTTTTCCCAAAGATCAGCCATAATATAAAGATCAGCAGTGCCACATAAGCGGCTGTCAGTTTCCCAGCATCTCCCGGAAATCTTTTTATAAAATGCAGCATCTGAGATCCGGAAACATTTCTTTCCGGTTTTTGCTCCACCAGCTTTTCCATAACTTCTGCAGTAAATTTTTCCGGATCATTAAAGTTCCAGGTTTTATACAACTGTAATGCTTCTTCACTGATTCCCAGTTCCTTATAAAGTGTCCTGTTTGTATCATAGTCCGGAAATCCGTAATCCAGAAGTCTGGATCTCATACGATTAAACTCCTGATACTCCTGCCACTGAGGACTCCTGTACATAAAGGCATCCGCTCTGTCTGCTGCAAAAACAGCCAGAAGCAGACATCCAAACGTTCCCACGCATATTCCTAATCTTTTTCCTGTTTTTTCGGGAAAATACTTTTTCAGAGTCAGAAGAAAATAAACACCAATCCCTGCCATCAACGCCGAACTTGCAAAAAACTGGTCTTCCCGATACATAAAACCAAAAATCCCCAGCAGGATCCCCACAAGAAATTCCCAGATACAGAATTTCTCAGAAGTGATCACATGAAATAAAAGAAAGACCGCTGCCGCTGCTGCAATTCCGGCAGTCTTGGTAAACTGGATATGAATATAACCCTCATATCCAAATACACAGAGCAGAGCTACAGACAGATACAGGCCGGAATATCCTTCCAGCCTGTTTATAAGCACATAGGTCACTGCACTGAAAGCCGCCAGCAATACAGCATACTGAACTATCGTATACCATGGCAGTCTTCCTGTAATCTCATATAAAATCCGATAGATGATTCCAAGAAAATAATTCTGGAAGATAAGGTGAGGAGTTTTCACACCTCTCAGTCCACTTCCAAACTCTGCAAAGACAATATCATCATTTGTCTCAAAGGACGGACGCATAATCAGAACAAGCACCGCCATAGCCAGTACATTTAAACCAATAGCGGCAGCTGTTTTCTCTCTTCTGTTTTTAAATCCTGCTGAAAGGTGCATTGACTTATCCCCTGTTCTTACTTATTCAGATAATTATAAACGGTCCTGGAAATATTCCGTATTCTCGGAACCGCATAACCTTCATTTCCAGTAGAAGAAAATACACAGATAATGTAATCTGTCTTTTTACCGTAAACAATTGCCATATCATGCTGTACACTGGAAGTCTCCCCTGTTTTATTTGCAACACGGACTCCTGCCGGAACTCCTGCCGGTATCTTCCATCTGCGAGTCTGTCTCAGCAAAAGATTCTTCATTTCTCTGGAATATTTCGATGAAACACAGGTTCCTTTGTAAATACGTTCCAAAAGCACTCCGCAGTCTTTTGCGGAAGCGATATTTCTTTGTCCGTCACTTGTAAATGCCGAAGCAGATGGATGAAGACTGCTGTGACAGCCGGTCTTTGTATAACCATTTTTCTTAAGATACTGGTTTACTGTCTTTGTGCCGCTGACAAAACTTCTTGATCTGCTGTTATATCTTACCAGCTGATTATAAGCCTCATTATCACTTACCGTGATCATACTGTTAAGAAGACTTTTTATAGTGGAATTATACCTGAGTTTTCCCCGTTTAATCTGATCAAAAGTAGACGCCATAACAAAGGCTTTTATGGTACTTGCCGGATACATGGCTGTGTCGTTTATATTGATCATTGCCCCATTCTCCAGATTCTTCACATACACAGACCAGGAACCGCTGTACCCCTTCACCATACTGCCAAGCTTCTTTTTCAGCCCATTCAGCGTCATATCTGCCTCTGTACATCTCCGTCCGTTACAATCCACCCAGGTCCCATCCGGAAGCTTTCTGCTTCTTGCTATAGTTCCATTGGACAAAAGATAGTATCCTGATCTCCAGCAGTTTTCATATCGTCTTCCAAAAGAAGACAGTAGATATTTCTGGCCGTTTATTACTTTCCATCCGGCCTTTCTGTACAGGCGCCCATTTGTATCTCCAAAATAATATGTTCCTTTAAAAGTTCTTCCTGCAATTGTTTTGTCCAGCTTATGAAACTGTTTTTTCTTGCACAGACAGCCTTTACTGTCAAACATATAATATCCGGATTTCAGTCTTTTCCCTTTTGGAACCTTAATATATTGAAATCCTGTAACTCTTTTTCCGTTCTTGTCTTTCAGCCACCAGTTATATCCTGTATCAATAATATAACGACCGCTTCTTCCTTCCAAACGAATCTTTGTCTTCTTTTTTGACGCTGCAGATACTTCTATTGCCGAAGGCATAACTGTAACTGTCCCTGCTGTCAGTGCAAATGCCAGAATTATAAGGAGCAAGCTCCTTATAAGCCTGCCCCTTCTGTTTTTTCTGTCATATTTTTTCTCTCTCATTTCCCTCTTCCCCCTGTTTTACTCTGTTTCTTTTCTTTCTGCTGCAGATCCGTCCTCCTCCGTCTCAGACTCCTCTGACAGGGTTTCTTCTTCCACTGTTTCCGGCTCTTCTGCGGATACCTCTGCAACTACTGTTCCTGCCTGTTCTTCCTGTTCTTTCGTGGTACAGGCAGCTCCACAGTGAGGACAGAAAGCCATCCCTGCTTCTACTGTAATTCCACAGGAAGGGCATACTTTCTTTTCTTTTACACCGGCAATAGCCTCTTTATACTGACCGATCCTGTCCATACGCTGTTCAATCTGCTCACAGAGACGTCTCTGCATATCTTCCAGCGGGACGCCGTCTTTATAGCGTCTGTAAATGATCTTTCCCAGTTCTTCCATGATTTTACAGATCTGCTTTTCCTCACCGGAAATCTTATTTCTCAGTTTTTGTTCACTGTAAAAAGATTCTGCCCGTTCCCCAATATCACGCATTGTTTTTGTAAACGCTTCACCAAATTCCTGAAAAAATTCTTTTGCCATAACAGATAACCTTCTTTCTGATCTACTGTGCAGTTTCCAGAAGCGGAACCTCCTGTCCCCTTAAAAGGATCATAGGACCTCCGTTTCCCTCAATATATTCTCTGGTGATCACCACCTGACCGATGCTGTCATCCTTAGGAATTTCATACATAATATCCAGCATGTATTCTTCCAAAATAGCCCTCAAAGCTCTTGCACCTGTCTTTTTCTCCATAGCTTTGGCCGCAATGGCATGAAGCGCACCTTCATCAAACTCCAGTTTCACCTCATCCAGTGCCAGAAGCTTCTGATACTGCTTCAAAATAGCATTCTTTGGCTCTTTAAGGATTTTTACCAGCATATCCTCAGAAAGTCCCTCCAAAGTGAAAATAATAGGCAGACGTCCGATAAACTCCGGTATCATTCCAAAATTGCGGATATCATCTACCGTTACCTTTTCAAGAAGATGCGGATCATCATCATACTTATCCTTCAGATCTGCATAAAAGCCAATAGATGCCTGTTTATTAAGCCTCTCTTTTATGATGCTCTCCAGATCCGGGAACGCTCCGCCGCAGATAAAAAGAATATTCCTTGTATTGACAGTTGTCAGAGGAACCATCGCATTTTTACTGTTGGCTCCCACCGGAACCTCCACATCGCTTCCCTCCAGCAGTTTCAGCATTCCCTGCTGTACAGCCTCTCCGCTGACATCTCTCTGATTTGTATTTTTCTTCTTTGCAATCTTATCGATCTCGTCAATAAAAATGATTCCATGTTCTGCCTTTTCCACATCATTGTCTGCAGCTGCCAGAAGCTTGGATACTACGCTTTCAATATCATCTCCGATATAGCCTGCCTCCGTCAGTGAAGTGGCATCTGCAATAGCAAGAGGCACATCCAGAAGTTTGGCAAGAGTCTTTACCAGATACGTCTTTCCGCTTCCAGTAGGTCCGATCATCAACATGTTTGACTTCTCAATATCAATCTCATCCATAGTGTCTGTGGCAACTCTTTTATAGTGGTTATAAACCGCAACAGACATCACTTTTTTGGCATGTTCCTGACCTATCACATACTCGTCAAGGGTAGCCTTGATTTTATGGGGAGCCGGGATCTTTTTCAGATCCAGAACAGGTTTCGCTTCTTTTTTCTTCTTAGGCGCTTTTTTCGGCTGGTTCATCTGATTTTGGAAACTTCCCAGATCGATCATACTTACTCCCGGCATATTTAAAAGATCACTGTAGTTAAAGTTTCCATTGCTCATCTGAGTATTCATCGTATCAAAGCTCTTCTGCATACAGTCAGAGCAGATATGTATATTATTGGGAAGATCGATCATTCTTCCTGCCTGACGTTCGGATCTCCGGCAAAGGGTGCAGAATTTCTCTGGTTCGTGTTTATGATCTTCCTGCTCCTCACGATCTTCCTCTAAAGTCACTTCATCTTCGTATTTATCGCTCATATAAACTCCTTTCCGTTCTGTCATGCCATATATTTCTATATCTGT
The DNA here is from genome assembly GCA_026169535.1 of Blautia sp. Classification (GTDB taxonomy): domain Bacteria; phylum Bacillota; class Clostridia; order Lachnospirales; family Lachnospiraceae; genus Blautia_A. The sequence goes on along the minus strand of JAPFCU010000030.1, from coordinate 16,017 downwards.
CACATTCCTGTGATTTCATGACAATATAAAACGCACAGGCTGATGTTATTTTCTCAGAAATCCCCCAGCCTATGCGTCTATTATATCATAACCTATGCACCTGTAAACTAAAGTTTTTATAAATTGCCCCAGGTGGCAGAACACTTAAATATAGATTCCGGAAATCCTTTCAGCTTACCTGGATCCCAGTGTCACTTCTACACTCTGCTCGGTATATTCCCCGTTAACCGGACGTGAAATAATCATCTCCACAGTCTCTCCTGCCGCATAATAAGAAAGCTTTTCAATCAGATCCGATCCTCCTGTTACTGTCTGCCCGTCCATTTCCACGATCACATCACCTCTGCGGATTCCTGCATTAGCAGCCGGATCTCCTTCTGCTGCTTCAATAACAAAAGCGCCTGCCGGCATATCATACATTTCCAGTGCCTCAGCCGTCATATCTCCGGCCTCAAGCCCCAGATATCCGGCTTCTGACTCCTGCACCTTATCTCTGGTCTGACGGTTCATAAGCTTTTCCAAAATAGGCTGAGCAGTAGCGACCGGAATGGCATAACCCATTCCTTCTACTGCATTATCTGCATATTTTGCAGAGTTAATGCCGATCAGCTCTCCATTCATATTCAAAAGCGCACCGCCGCTGTTTCCTGGATTAATAGCTGCATCCGTCTGTATCAGCCCTGAAGTGGTCACATCCTCTGCTGCAATGCTCCGGTCCAGAGCACTGACCCATCCGGAAGTGACAGACTGTCCATAGCCCAATGCATTTCCTATGGCAACCACCTGTTCTCCTACCTGCAGTCCGTCCGAATCCCCTATTTGTGCAATCTTGATCTCAGAAAGCGTATCCTCCGGAATATCAGATTTTTGTACTGCCACTACTGCCAGATCATTTGGTGCATCTGTTCCTTTGATCTTGGCGCTTACCGCATCTTCTACATTAATATCATCGTGGATGATATTTTGAAGCTCTTTTTCTGCATCAGCAACATCATCGCCAATAAAACATACACTTAATGTAGTCGCATTCTCTACAACATGATTATTGGTAGCGATCAGAAGTTCATCGTCATTTTCTCCTACAATGATACCGGATCCGCTGCTTTCACTGGAAAACTGCTGAGTCCCATAGGAACCAAAGGTATACATACCGAAAAAGCTTGGAATCTCCTGAATACTCACAGAAGTAATCGCAACAACTGACGGCATGGCTGCCGCGGCAACCTCTGCCACTGAACCAGCATTTCCGGAACTGTTTTCAGCTGACAAAGTCGATTCTACTGAGGCTGACGCATCTGTCCTGGATATAGGCTGAACTGTTTCCGTGCGCGTTCCTGTTCCCAAATATCTTTCTGCTGCAAAATTAGAAGCCTGGAACACAGCGCTGGCTGTCACTCCAAAAACAACTGCCAGTGCAATAGTTCCTGCAAGCTTTTTGCCAGCAGTAGGTTTTCTTGTTTTGTTTTTCTTCGGGGGTGTATGCTCCGGTTCCACACTGTTTCGATGCATCTGATAATGATCATAATGCGGAATCGGTTCTGGATGACTTTCTCTTTCGTTCCATCTATTCTCATTCTGCGGAGCATCCTGTCCCCAATTATTATCATTATCCATGGTTTTGCTCCTCTCCGTTGTCATTTTTTTATTTATGACTCAAGTGTAACAGGGAATTGTGTTCAAAATGTGACAACTCCTTTAAAAAAACGTGTTCACAGGAAGAACGCATTAAAGCATTGTCACTTCCAATAAGACTTGTTCATCGTACACCAGAGAAGCACTTTTCGAGGTAATTTTCTGTATCGTTTTCCTGCCAGATATCCTGCATATTTACATCCGCTCTGTAAAACAAATCCTGGTATCAGATACCATTTCCCGGATTTCAGAAGATGGATAACTGTTTTTTTCACCAGACGGATGCCTTCTCCTTCTGAAGGTACAGAATCAAAAATCTCATGATACTCCGCCTGAGATACGCCCAGGTCAAAATTTCTGTGAAACTGCTGACTGCAGGTATAATTATGTGAATGAACCACCTGAGCGTCAGCTGCATAGGCAATCCCAAATCCTTTTTGTATCAGACCGCCTGCATAAATCATATCTTCATTAAATATGGTTTTTTCCACGAATCCTCCCATTTTTTCATAGATGTCTTTTTTATATGCCGCGCATACATTTGAACAGAAAAATGTTTTGATTCCATATACAGACAGATCCTTCTCTGTTTTTACAGAAGATTCTTCCGGATAATTAAATGTTCTTGTATAAGACTCAACAAAGCTGCAGGATGGCGCAGGTAGCTGACGGGCATATGCAGCTGCAATATCATCCTGTGCAGTCAGGGCCTTTACAAGATGACTGATCAAATGTGTATCTGCCGGAAATGCATCCTGAGTCATAAAAATCATGATTTCTCCGTCTGATAGTTCAGAGGCTTTTTTTCTGGTACCGCCGTGATCAAACTCTGTTTTCTTTAAATGATGGACTTCCAGTATTGGATGCTCTTTTTCCCATTTTTCCTCCCACAATCCATCTTCCGTATGCATGATAATAATTCTGCTGATCGGATAATCCTGGACTTCCAGTTGTTCCAGAAGTTTCGAAAACTCTCTTCCGGGGCGATATACAGGAATGATCACGTCAATTTTTTTTATATCCATTTTATCCCTTTCTTTTAAAAAGGGAATTTCTCTTTTGAAGAAATTCCCTTAAAATAACTCTTTATTATGCTGCTTCTCCCGGTACAACTTCTCCGCTGTCGCCGCCGACACTTTCCGAACTTCCGTCTCCGCCTTCTACAGAACCGCCTGCATCTGTACTGCCGTCGCCGCCGTCTACGGAACCGCCGCCTTCACCGATTCCCGGGTCTGTCCAGTCTCCGCCCCCGGAGCCATCTCCACTTCCATCGCCGGTTCCCGGATCTGTCCAGTCTCCACCGCCGGAACCGTCTCCACTTCCGTCACCGGTTCCCGGATCTTCCCAGTCTCCAGAGCCGTCTCCTGTTCCCGGATCCTCCCAGTCTCCAGATCCATCGCCGGTTCCCGGATCTGTCCAGTCTCCGCCTCCAGAGCCGTCTCCTGTTCCCGGATCCACATAATCTCCGCTATTATCAGACCACCCATTACCATTGTTTTCGAAGATAATGGTATCATTTGTAGTATTTTCTGTTTCCGGTGTAATAACCTGTGTATCCTCCAGAGCACCAAGTCCACTGACGATCTCAGCAATCTTTGCGCTGATATCCTGAACTGTGCTGGATGGTACATATGCTTCATCGCCATAAAGGAATTTATGAAGTGCTACAACATTGGAAACCAGATCCACATCTGAGGTTCCTTCAGCTGTAGGAACGATCACACTGCCTTTCACGTTAGAAAACTTAAATGCTGTAGGAAAGCCTACTGTTTCATTCATACTGTATCCGATCATAATAGGAAGCAGCTGAAGAATCTCTGTTTTATCTACAGAAGTCTCTACCATAGGGAATACTTCATCCATGATCTTAAAGATTGTAGGAAGCCCTGCTTTCTTCGCCTTCTGAACAATCAGCTGAATCACTTTTCGCTGTCTCTCTGTACGTCCCATATCCAGACTTGCCGTATAACGGATACGACAGTAAGCAGTTACCTGTACGCCATTCAGATGATAACGGTAGTCGATCTTTTCGATATCCTCCGGTCTCTCCGGCAGTTCAATAGGAGTGTAATCCTTGCCGATATCTGTCGAGGTTTCTACACAGTAATTGTTCATATGTTCAATCTCTGCATAGGACATATCAATATCCAGACCTCCAAGAGCATCAACAATAGAAGCCAGCGCGTTGAAGTTTACTGTTGCATAATCTGTAATGTTCAGGTCCATATTCCTGTTCAGCATGCTCACTGCTTCTGCCGGACTTTTGGCATAAGCTGCATTGGCTTTAGAATAGGTTTCACCATAAACATTCAAAAGTGTGTCTCTGTATACAGATGCAAGCTTTACATCCTTGGTATCATTATTCACACTTGCAATGATCATAGTATCACTGTTCATACCGCCCACTGCACTTTTATCTCTGTGGTCAATACCAAACAGAGCATAAGTAGTGAAACCTGTCAGCTTGGATGTTTCCGCCTCAATAGATTCCTGTACTTCCTGATTCACCTGGATCTGGCTGGTATCTGCCGCCGGCTGCTGTATCTTATCCATTTTGGAATTCAGCTGTCCGTAAACATAAAGACCGCCAATAAACAGAAGGAGTACGATAATCTCTACTGCAAACAGTATCTTCTTTGTTTTTGATCTTGGTTTTGCCATCTTCTTTCCCCTTATTCTTTAATATGCATTTTTATTTATGAAACCTTTAAAAATCGTCAGGAACAGGATCTTAATATCAAATCCGATACTCCAGTTTTCAATATAATAAAGGTCACAGTCAATACGTTTTCTGATGGAGGTATCTCCACGATATCCATTTACCTGAGCCCATCCGGTCAGTCCCGGACGTACCTGGTGCTTTACCATATATCTTGGAATCTCTTCCCGGAATTTTTCTACAAAGAATGGCCGTTCCGGTCTTGGACCTACCAGGCTCATATCTCCTTTGAGTATGTTGAACAGCTGAGGAAGCTCATCAATGCTTGTCCTTCGCATAAACTTTCCGATTCCTGTTACACGGGGATCATTTTTTACTGTCCATGCTTTCTTTTCTTCTGCCTCCGGCTGGATCTCCATGGAACGGAACTTATACATCCAGAAAGTTTTGTTATGGAGTCCTACCCGTTCCTGTTTGTAGATCAGTGGTCCCGGTGAAGTTGCCTTTATCAGTATACACATCAGCGCCATTACCGGAGAGGATACAATAATCGCTGCAATAGAGCCAAAAATATCCATCACTCGCTTTACCATAGCATTGAAGGTATTACTTAAAGGTACATATCGGATATTGATAACCGGAAGTCCAAGAATATCTTCCGTATATGGTTTTGTAGGAATGATCTTATTATAATCCGGAATAAATTTCGTATGCACCCCTGATTTCTCACACATGGCAACGATTTCTTCCAGACGATAGTATTCGCTTAACCCAAGAGTGATCGCTATCTCATCCAGTCTGTTCGCGGGAAGGATCACAGTCAGATTGGCAATCCTGCCTATAACCTTAACACCTTTATATAAGGTTCCTGCCGGAACATTATCGTCAAGAATTCCTCTGACAACATATCCCCACTGTGGATTTGCTTCGATTCTGTCTATATATTCTTCTGCCGCCCGGCTGTATCCCACCAGTATAATCTGTTTCTGGTTCAGCCCTCTTTTTCGCATATTCTGGAGAAAAAGGAAAACTGCCATTCTGGCACACCATTCCAGAACAATATTAACTCCGCAAAAGATATATACTGTCAATCGGGAATAATGTCCCTCTTTCATCATGTATAAAAGGAATACAAAGGCAAGCATTCCCAGCACATTTGCTTTAATGATATTAGCCAGCATAAGCCGACGCCCCTGCATATGCAGCGGTTCATATAAAGTAAATGCCTGATAAAGAAGCATATATCCCGGAACAATAAATACCAACGCAAGCATATACTGGGAAAAACTCAATCCTTTTTCTGCGGAATACGCAAATGGTCCCATAAAACGCAGATACCATGCGATTATATAGGAAACTATCAGGATGAATATATCCATCAGCATCATGCGCCGGCTAAAAGTCTTATGATTATCCTGCATGAATCTATGACACCTCAATCCGTTTCATTGTGTCTTTCTGTAACTGCTGAATAGTTACGTCTATATTATAATACTTGGTTTTTAAAATCAATCATTTCTTACAGATTATTTTATAATAACAGCCTGAATCCCTGTAAAAACGACTTTACGCCGCCAGTCTGCGAAACATATTTATCCATAATTCCCACTGAATTTTACAATAATTCGGCATGTTTTTAAAAGAAAACGGCACTTTTTTTCCTTTGAAACTGATAGAAAATCCGTTTTTGATTCCTGCAAGATATTCTTTTCCCATTCCCTTAACAGTGAAAAAAAGGAATTTGATTCCGAATCCAATGATCAAAAACGGAAGATTCAGTATGATCTGAAGCAGCGGCATATTCTTGTAGATCAGATAAACATTGTTTCTGGAAGAGTATCTGGTCTTGAACTGATTATATCGTGATCCGCTTGTACCGCTTCCTACATGATAAACAACTGCTTCCGGAGCATACCAGTTTTCATATCCGCATATCCGTGCCCGATATCCAATATCTGTATCCTCCAGATATGCAAAATGCTCCTCATCAAAATATCCAATCTTTTCAAAAATCTTTTTTCTGTAAATAGCAGCCCCGCCGCAGGCAGCAAATATCTGTTCTTCCTTTTCATAGGTATGGATATCTTTGCCTTTTCCTCTTGCAAAAGACCATCCAAGAGCACAATAGTAATTTCCAGCATCATCAATCTTATCTCTGTCATGATACTGTACCATTCGAGCCGCACAGGAAAAAGCATTCTTATGCCGCCGGATGGCTGCAAGCATCTTCTCCACAAAATCCTCTGCCACCTCTGTATCATTATTCAGAAGAAGAACATATGGAGCCTTTGCTGCACGGATTCCCTCATTGACTGCTCTGCAGAAGCCAAAGTTTTCTGTAAGTTCTATAATGTGGACCCATGGATAATTTCCCGCCACAAAAGAACAGCTTCCATCTGTAGACCCATTGTCCACAAAAATAACCTCAAAATTTCTTGCGGTCTGCCCCTCCAGACTTCCCAGCACACTGTCAAGAAAAGCAATCCCATTAAAATTCGGTATTACCACCGATACTTCCATATATCCTCCTTATTGCTTCCTGCCCATTCCCTGAAGAGGCCGAAGCGAATAATTCCATTTTGTCAAAGACAGATTCTTATTATAATAAGGATCTCCGTTTTTCAGAATGTCGATCCACTCGCAACGCATATATTCAATCTCTTCCTGAAACCTTCTTACCTTTTCTGTACTGTCCTCCGCCCCTCTTGTTTTAGACTCCATATGATACAGTTCCACATAAGGATCATAAACAATTAACTTTTTATTTTTTCTTACTTTCAGACAGAGATCTACATCGTTAAAGGCTACAGAAAGTTTTTCAGTAAAACCGCCTGCTTCCTCGAAGGCTGTTCTTTTCATCATCATGCATGCCGCTGTCACGGCGCTCATATCCTGAAGAATAGATGCTTTGTGAAGATAGCCTGTTCTGTTTGCAGGCATATCCACAAACATATGCCCGGCTATTCCGCCGATACCAATAACACAGCCTGCATGCTGGATCGTATTATCCGGGTAGATCAGCTTCACACCTACCGCACCAACTTCCGGACGCTGGCAGACACCAAGCATTTCTTTTATCCATCCTGGTGTAATGATCTTTACATCATTATTCAGAAAAAGAAGATATTCTCCCCGGGCATGACTGACTCCATAATTGTTGATAGCCGAATAGTTAAATTCCTTTTTCCAGCGTAACAGACGGATCCGGGGATCCTGGGACAGTTCCTTATAATATTGAAAGATTTCTTCTGTGGTACTGTTATTTTCCACTATGATGATCTCATAATTTTCATATTCTGTTTTTTTCCGGATAGATTCAATGCAGTCCTTTAATGTTTCTTTTTCATCCTTGTTAGGGATAATGATTGAAACAAGAGGATTTCCCTGAACCGGATATTTTACCCGGAAAAAGCCCAGATCCGGTGTATGTGTAACCACACCTTCTGTACCAGTCCGTTCCAGATGGGCTTCTATTGCTCTTTTTCCGGCATCAAAGGCATACATCTTGCTGGCAGGATTATCCGCTGTAGAAGCCTTATGGGTACGCCAGTGATAAAGAATTTCCGGAATATGTCCTACTTTTCGTGCTATTTCAACACATCGGAAAATAAAATCATGATCCTGAGCTCCATCAAATTCCTGCCGGAACCCACCTGCTTTTTTCACAACCGAACGCCTTACTACAAAAAAATGACAGATATAATTATTCGATCTCAAAAGATCCAGATTAAAGTCGGGTTTCAGGTGAGGCTGAAAATGCTCATCCAGTTCTGTTGTCACTTTGTCTTCATCTGTATATACAGCGTCTAATTCCCGATCAGCTTCCAGCGCCCTTACCACCTCATAAAGAGCATTCGGAGCGAGAAGATCATCATGATCCAACAGACCCACAAATTCCCCTTCCGCCATTTCAAGCGCCGCATTTGTATTTCCGGCAATTCCTTTATTTTCAGTCAGCTCACTGACACGGATACGGGAATCTTTTTTCATGTATTGTTCCAGGACACCTTTCATAACCGTATCCTCCGGACTTCCGTTTGCAATACAAAGCTCCCAGTTCGAATAGGTCTGCGCCAGAAGAGATTCCACCATCTGTATCAGAAATGTCTCCGGAGTACAAAAAGCCGGAACTGCCACACTGATCAGAGGTTCATAAGTAAAACGATGTTTTCGCTGTTTTTCCAGTTCCGATTCATCCGGAACATAGGCTTCGTACCATGGTCCATAGGGAACCTCTTCCGGTTCAAATCTTTCATGAAGGCGGATCCAGAATTCTTTCGGTCCATAGTGCTTGAGATAACGAAATCCTTTCTTTATTGTGTATGGGTTCAATTTTTTCAGCATCCGGTTCCATTGGATCCGTCCTGCTTTCTCTTTTTTATTCATTGTCAAACCTCAGTTTATCGCCTGTTTTTGCGTGTTTTTCCATAGAATCCGGGTTTATTTTATCATTCTGTCCCGAGTTTTGCAAGGCTGAACGTGTGTATCAGTAAACCACCCCTTACAAAAGTATTGAATTACCGTGTAAAATGGGATATGATAAGTTTTGTAAAACTTTAAATCCATATTCTTTACAGGAGTAGAATTTATGAAAATAAAGAACTTATTCATTGGTCTTCTGACTCTTGGCACAGTTTTTTCTCTGATTTTTCAGACACCTGTCCAGGCAGCAGAAGCAGCCTCCGGAATCACTACCAACTCCATCTCCGGCTGGCCCCAGGGAAATGACATCACCTCTGCTGCCGCGGTAGTAATGGAGGAATCCACAGATACTGTTATCTATGCCAAAAACATGGATCAGCAGCTTTTCCCTGGGAGTACAGTAAAAGTAATGACTACCCTTCTTGCCCTGGAAAACAGTCAGCTCACTGACCAGGTGACTATGACAGCTACTGGAGTTTCCGGTGTCACAGACGGCGGCGCCAATATTTCTGCACAGCTGGATGAGGTGTTCACCATGGAGCAATGCCTTCATGCTATTATGCTGGCCTCTGCCAATGACATTGCTCTTCAGGTTGCCGAACATCTTGGCGGCTCTGTTGAAGGATTTGTCCAGATGATGAACGCAAAAGCGGCAGAACTTGGCTGTACCAATACAATCTTTACCAATCCTACCGGGCTTCCTGACGAAAACCAGCATACTACCGCCCACGATATGGCACTGATCATGCAGGCAGCCATGGAAAATGAAACCTTCCGCACCATTGCCAGTACACTTTCCTATACCATCACTGCCACCAATGTTTCCGGCGGCGACCGTGTACTGACCAACAAATTTGCTATGATCAATGCCGCTGATCCTGCGTATTATCAGTTTTGTGTGGGAGGACGTGAAGGATATACCGAAGCATCCGGAAGTACACTGGTCTGCGGTGCAGAAAAAAACGGAGTGACACTGATTGCAGTTGTCCTGCAGGGAGCTTCAGGCACTACCGCTTCTGAAGCAGGAGCACTTCTCAATTATGGCTTTGACAACTTTCAGATGATTTCTCTGGGGGACACTGATTTTAACATGATCTCCGGTGGAAATGTATATGTTCCCGTCGGAGCAGCCACAGACAGTCTGGTCACCAAAGACGGCACTGTGGAAAACGGTCAGTATACACGCCAGTATTTCTTTGGCGAGGCTCCGGTTGGAACCGCTGTTATGGCAGCAGTCCAGGAACAGGATACAACACTGATTGATGAAAGCCAGAAGAATCTTAAGGCTGCACAGGACTTTTCCGAAAATAATACAGAAATGCCGTATTATCTGATTGCCGGAGGCGGACTTCTGGTTATTTTATTTCTGATCTTTATGATCGTAAAAATTGCAAAGTCATAAAAATCATAAATTTTCTGTAAATCTTTTAAAAATAAATCTTGAAAACAAACTGCTCATACTGTACAATACACTTGATATAGGGGAGTAGTCAGCACTGTCCGGTGCGATTAAGTCAACAGCATGAGCCTCTGGCTCTGGCTTAATCTATACCTTTTTAATTCTGGTATACGACAAGACCTGTGTTCCTTTTTTTCCGGGACACAGGTCTTTTTTACTGGAAATCTGTTGACAGTCAGACAGACAGTCCCGTGAAAATAATTAGGAGGAATCTGTATGGACTTTTTAATTTCCGGCATCACATCTATCACCCCCCAGCAGATCGTCATGTATGTGATCGGAGCCATTCTTATCTGGCTTGCTATCAATAAAGATCTGGAACCGGTACTGCTCCTGCCGCTGGGATTCGGAGCGATTCTTGTAAACCTTCCTGCTTCCGGTGTACTGAACCAGACACTTGAAGGAATCGGAGAAACAAACGGTATCATCGAATGGCTCTTCAATGTAGGAATCGAAGCTTCTGAGGCAATGCCGCTTCTTCTGTTCATCGGAATCGGCGCAATGATCGACTTTGGTCCTCTGCTTTCCAATCCGAAGCTGTTCCTGTTCGGAGCTGCCGCTCAGTTTGGTATCTTCGCAGCTATCGTTGTTGCATGCTGCCTTGGTTTCGACTTAAAGGATGCTGCTTCTATCGGTATCATCGGAGCTGCCGACGGCCCGACTTCCATTCTGGTATCTCAGGTCCTTGGCTCCAATTATATCGGACCTATCGCGGTAGTCGCCTATTCGTACATGGCTCTGGTGCCAATCATCCAGCCTATGGTCATTAAGCTGCTCACAACAAAAAAAGAGCGCTGCATCCATATGGAATATAAACCGGCAACTGTTTCCAAAAAAGCAAAGATCATCTTCCCGATCGTGGTTACTTTCATCGCCGGACTGGTTGCACCAATGTCTGTATCCCTGGTAGGCTTCCTGATGTTCGGTAACCTGCTTCGTGAATGCGGTGTTCTGAATAATCTGTCTGATACCGCACAGAATGTTCTGTCTAACCTGGTTTCCCTTCTTCTGGGAATCACCATTGCATTCAGTATGAAAGCCGATACCTTTGTAAATAAGGAAACTCTTCTGATAATGCTCATCGGTCTCAGCGCATTTATCTTCGATACTGCTGCAGGTGTGCTTTTTGCAAAGCTTATGAATCTTTTCTCCAAAGAAAAGATCAATCCTATGATCGGCGCTGCCGGAATCTCCGCATTCCCTATGGCTGCCCGTGTCGTACAGAAAATGGCGCTTAAAGAAGATCCAAGCAATGTTCTCATCATGCAGGCAACAGGAACCAACGTTTCCGGCCAGATCGCTTCTGTTGTTGCCGGCGGCGTTATCCTGAACGTTGTTGCAAGCATTCTCTAATGGAAAGGAGAAATCAGTATGAATACAGAGCTTATCATGCAGGCATTTGAAGTTATGTGGAAAGGGATGCTGAGTATCTTTACTGTTATCGTTATCCTGACTCTTCTGGTGTACCTGATTAACAAATTTCTGAAATAGATATCTGTTTGTGGCAGAAAGCAGAATATGATTTTGTGTTTGCAAATGACATGCAGGAGTGGATTCTTCTGAACCAGAAGAATCCACTCCTGCATTATATTTTCCAGACAGTAAATTTATATTCCGCCTCACAAACCTGCTGTTTTTATACGAAAAGCCTCTTTGCTGTTCCGCTCACCTTCTTACAATAAAAAACAAGAAGCTTCCACGCAGCAATTCCTGCAAAAAACATCAGAACTCCGATGAGCAGGATAAGTATAAATTCCACCAGAGGATTCAGTATAAAGGATTCACTTACAAATATACCAATGTTATCTGCAAAGGGCAGTCCAAGATGGAAAATCTGATCGATCAGCTTGATCAGTCCCAAGCACGGGCAGATGGCGCCGCAAACTATAAATGTAGGTGCAATCACTCCCAGACAGGGAATCACAACCATTCCTGAAAATCCTACCAGACTGAAAAAAGCGCAAATGATCAGGACTCTGTTCCAGCTGAATCCTTTTTCTTTGGTTATGAGATCTCCAAGATACGCTTTTGCCAGGTCTTTGGGATTTCCCAGTCTTTCAATGATCATTTCATCCGAAACCCCATTATTCTGCAATTCCTGCATTTCACTTTTTATCTCATTGATAATATCAATCCGTTCTGAAACAGGAACAGGTCTCAGACATTTTTCCATTTTTTCAAGATAATTATCTAATATTTTTTTCATGCCTTTTCTCCTTTTATTTCGTTGATCGCATTCAGTAAATTGTCCCACTCCACAGACATTGCAGAAATGTATTCTTCTCCTTTGGCTGTAAGTGAATAATACTTTCTCGGCGGCAGCCCCTCTGTTCCCTCCTGCCAGCAGGAAGAAATAAATTCTTCTTTCAACAATCGGCGCAACAGCGGATAAATTGTATTTTCTTTTGCGGCAATGATCGGATACTGATCCAATGTGCTGATAATCTCGTAACCATACGACGGTTGTTTTTTTATCAAAAGCAAAATACAAAATTCAAGTGTTCCTCTTTTTACCTGTGATTTCCAGTCGTCAATATTCATCTACTATGCCTCCTTTATATACAGTGTACTACACAGTATATTCAATGTCAATAATATATCATAAAAAATACATTTGATTTTATATACTAAATTACAGACAAAAAGAGAATGACCGTTTTTCAATCATTCTCTCCCTGATGTGCTTTTCAAACACTTTAGATAGTTCTGTTCCGTCGTTTCACTCCTGACAGAATAACATTATTTCTGCTTTCTTCTCCCATATTTCTCCACCCCTCTGGACACTCCGAACAAAATCCAGAACAAACAGCTGGCCAGCATTCCTGCCTTTAAGCCCGGTGCCTGGAAGGTCAGCTCCAGTGTGTGATCGCCTTCCGGAATCTCACATGCCAGAAATCCAATGTCTCCGCGAAGGAGTTCTGTTTCTTTTCCATCAATGGTCAGGCTCCAGCCTTTTTCGTATGGGATCATAAACATTCCGTATCCGTCTGTTTCCGCATGGATGACTCCGGTAATATGAGAATCTTTTTCCGGTCGATTCAGGATGATCTCTGAATCTTCCATGGCATTTTTATCTTCCTGGCTGAGAAGCTCCGAAATCTCTGAGGCTGTCTGAAGTTCTTTCGGAGATGTTTCCCGGGAAATCTTCACTTCTGTTTCAGAATCCTCTTCTTCCGGCAGAGCAATCACATTCTGAAGAAACTCGTCTCTTGTCTCCTCTGTACACAGTTCTTTCAGACTGTCTTCGCTGACGGCATCCGTATAAAAGTGAGCCGTTCCGGTTTCCAGCTGATTTTCATAGACATAAAGCCCACCTACCTGATCCAGTACCTTCCATCCTTCCTCAGGTACCTTCTGACCGGAGATCAGATAACGGATTCCCAGAAAAGCTGCCAGCTGTTCATCCTCTACATTGTTCCAGAAAGTATAGTGATTTTGATCCGCAAAAAACAGCTCCGGACAGCAGGTTTCCACAAATTCCTTTATATGACCGTTCATAACAGAATTATAGGAGGATATCCCGTTATATCCCTGGGCAGAGGCATCCATGGCTACTGTTCCGGAAATATAATCCTTTTCCACCCGGAAAAAACTTCCGTCCTTTTCTTCCAGATAATCCAGCACCTGAGGAATATCCGCCCGGTACATTTCCCGGAAAAAGTCCTGTGGCTTATTCATTTCTGCCCGGTATCTGATCTCTTTCTCTTTGGAATGTCTGTCAGCCTCATACTGCTCCATTTCCTGCGCCATAAGCTCTGCAGGTGTGTCTGTTTTTTTCAGGGTAACTCTGGCCCGGAAATTTGTACTGCCTTCTGACATAACCTGCACAACCAGAGTCACAGCAAGGATTCCCATTACCAGATTGCGAATCTGCTGTTTTTTTACAAAATTCAGCGCTATCAGACAGATGACTGTGAGAATCCCGGTTGCCGTCAGAATCAGTATATTCCTTTTATATTCCGGAAATCCTGCCTGCTGCCAGCCCTCCAGATATGCCCGTCCCATAAAGACAGTCACCGCAATGACCAGAAGAAGGCTGAGGTGCCCGCCTTTTTTCAGATAATCCCACATCCATGCCATAAGGAGAAGAAAAACCGGTACCAGTACAAAGGTATATCTCTGAGTTGGCTTTGTAAAATAATTAAAGACCGTTCCTCCAATGGGAAGGAGCATTCCCGTAAGAATCAGCGCAGCAGCACTGTACAGGACTGTCTTTGCCCTTCGGGTCATCTCCGCTTTTCTCAGAACCAGAAGGAACTGGATATCCAGAAAAACTGCCAGCCCGGAGCAAAACAGAACAGGATCCTCATAATAGTTCATCGCATACTGCTGAGGTCCTTTTGCCATACCGAATCCATTCTGCAGATTATTGGAAAACAGATGCTTCAGCAGGGAATTATAAAACTTCCCGCTATAGGGTGTGAAGCACTGCTGCAGCCAGTCCATAAATCCCACCCCGCTGCTGTCCAGTCTGGAGGACACGTTCAGAATCACCTCTGCCATAGGAAGAAAAACCGCCATGCTCATTCCTATTCCAAGAAGCATTTCACCGCAGCCTGCAAAAAAACGCCTGATCCTCTGGGCAGATGTAAGCCCGTCCAGCATCAGGATACGGAACAAAAGGTAAAGTCCTGTTGCCGCAAGGCACATATAGGTAAAATACACGCTGTAGATTCCGCACAGAAAAACCATCACCGGGAAAAATCCCCGTCCCTTTTTCTTCTGTACATGTTTTTCACAAAAAAGCAGAAGCAGGGGAAGATAGACCACCGCCGTACCAAATTGATAGTGCTGTCCCCACACCAGAAGAAACCCACTGAATCCATACACATAGGAAGCAGCCAGCTTTGCCTGGCTGCTGAGCGAAAACTGGGATAAAAACAAATAAAACGCCACTCCCGCTGCCAGCATTTTCAGAATCTGGATCACATTGATATACAGAAGCATATGTGCAGGTCCCAGCAGCACTCCCAAACCATACAGAAGCATCAGAAAGGGATCAAACAGGTTAAAATTAAACAGATTAACCCCAAATCCGTTGGAAAAATCCCACAGGCTGAAGCTTCCGTCACGAATGTCATTGACTATCGCTGAATAATTCATAATATACTGCTGCCAGGTGTCGCTTCCAATATCCTGAAAGATCATCAGCTGATCGCCAAAAAGATAATCATCGAACATAAAGCAGGCGCTGAGGAGCATCAATCCCAATAAGTATGCGACAAATCTGACATTTTCGTTCTCTTTTCCACACCATTTACGAAAAGCGGTGGGTTTATCCACCGCTTTTTTTTCTTTTTGTGTATTCATTTTCTCTTACATGATCTCCTTCAGGTAACGGGAAAGGGCATCCTGCCAGGAAGGCAGGCGCTCAAATCCATGCTGAGTCAGCTTATTTTTTTCCATACGGCTGTTAGAAGGGCGTTTCGCCTTTGCCGGATACTGATCTGAGCTTACAGGAGTTACTTTTACGTCCATACCGGCCTGACGGAAAATCTCTTTTGCAAAATCACACCAGGAGATATAACCGCCTTCATTGGTTACATGATATTTGCCGTACTCTTCTTTTTCCAGCATATCCACAAGAAGCTTTGCCAAATCGTAAGTATACGTAGGAGTTCCGATCTGATCGTCTACCACAGTCAGGGTATCATGGGTCTTTCCAAGATTCAGCATGGTCTTGATAAAGTTTTTGCCGTTTACACCAAATACCCAGGCAATACGGACAATATAATATTTATCCGTATATTTTTCTACTGCCAGCTCCCCTTCATACTTTGTCTGTCCATAAACATTCAGAGGTTTTACCACTGGATCGTCCGGTTCCCAGGGACGGGTGCCTTCT
>JAPFCU010000049.1 GCA_026169535.1 Blautia sp. | reverse complement strand
GATCGGAAGGGAGGATGTAACAATGGGTGAAGTTATTTTAACTATGAAGGACATTGATAAGTCCTTTCCTGGAGTTCATGCTCTGGATCACGTTAATTTTGAAGTGAAACGCGGCGAAGTACATGCGCTTATGGGAGAAAATGGTGCCGGAAAGTCTACACTTATGAAAGTTCTTACCGGTATTTATCAGAAGGATTCCGGATCTATTGTTTATAAAGGCAAAGAAACAGAATTCCATAATACAAAAGAAGCACAGGATGCAGGTGTTGTAATCGTGCATCAGGAGCTGAACATGGTAGGCGACCTTACAGTTGCCCAGAATATTTTTATTGGCCGTGAGCCAAAAAAAGGATTCCGTATCGATGATAAAAAAATGATCGAGGATTCCAAAAAACTTTTCCAGGAGCTGAATATTGAAATCGATCCTAGAGAAAAAATGCACAATCTTACAGTCGGCAAACAGCAGATGTGTGAGATCGCTAAAGCAATCTCTCACAAAGCAGAGGTTATCATTTTCGATGAGCCGTCTGCAGCTCTGACAGAAAAAGAAATTGCTGACCTGTTTGTTATCATTCGTGATCTTCGTGAGAAGGGTCTGGGAATTGTTTATATCTCCCATCGTATGGATGAGATTAAAGTAATCACAGACCGTGTAACTGTTATGCGTGACGGTGGTTATGTAGGAACTCTTATTACAAAAGACAGTACAAAAGAAGATATCATTAACATGATGGTTGGTCGTGTTATTTATGAAGATCCGAAGCAGCACAGCATGGTTGCACCGGATGCTCCGGTAGTACTTAAGGTAGAACATCTGAATGCCGGCAAGATGGTTCAGGATGTAAGCTTTGAACTTCGTAAAGGCGAGATTCTTGGATTCTCCGGACTGATGGGTGCAGGACGTACAGAAACAGCAAGAGCGTTGTTTGGTGCAGACCCGAAACAGAGTGGTAAAATTTCCATTATGGATAAGAGCGGTCAGCTTCGTGAAGTTACTATCAACAGTCCTCAGGATGCTGTTAAATACGGTATTGGATATCTGTCAGAGGACAGAAGAAGATACGGATGTGTGGTTCAGAAATCCTGTATTGAAAATACAACTCTGGCAACTATGGAGCAGTTTACAAAGGGATTCCTGATTGACTCAGCGAAAGAAAAAGAAGTAACTGAGAAATATATCAAAGAACTTGCAACTAAAACTCCTACTGCAGACCAGCTTGTTGTAAATCTTTCCGGTGGTAACCAGCAGAAAGTTGTTATCGCAAAATGGCTTACAAGAGACAGTGAAATCCTGATCTTCGACGAGCCGACAAGAGGTATCGACGTTGGTGCCAAGAATGAAATTTATAAACTGATGAACAGACTGGCAGCAGAAGGAAAATCTATTATCATGATTTCTTCTGAAATGACAGAAGTTCTCCGTATGAGTGACCGTATCATCATCATGTGCGAGGGTAAAGTAACTGGAAATATTGATATTTCTGAAGCAACCCAGGAAAACATCATGGATAAGGCTACACGTAGTATTGATTAAGGAGGATAGTCATGACTAAGAAGAAAAAAAGTATATTAAGTGATCAGAGATTTATTGTTTTAATTGTTGTTATTGCTCTGACAGCTGTATTCTCCTTTATGAGTAAGGAGTTCAGACAGTACAACACATTGCTGAGTTTGCTGGATTTTTCATACTATGATCTTCTGATGGCAATCGGTGTTACATTCCCGCTTATTACCGGAGGTGTAGACCTTTCCATCGGTACTGGTATGGTATGCTACGCACTGATCGGCGGAACTCTGATAAGAAGCCATGGCGTACCTGTTGTTGTTGCTATGCTGGTTTGTGTGCTTCTCGGAGTTCTGATCGGAATACTGAATGGTGTTCTTATCGGTGTGATGAATCTGCCGCCGTTCCTTGCAACTCTTTGTACCTGTATGATCACCCGTGGTGCAGGATCTCTTTGTACTGCTACACCATGGCCGGGTCTTACACAGGAAGGCGGATGGTTCCACTCCATCTTTAAACTTACAATCGGTACAGGAAGAAGTGCTGACCGTTATCCGATCGGTTTCCTGTGGATGGTAATTTTGGTTCTCCTGATGGAATTCGTTCTGAATCATACAAAATTCGGACGTTATACCATCGCTATTGGTTCTAACAAAGAAGCGGCAGCTCTTTCCGGAATCAATGTTAAATTCTACCATGTAATGGTATATGTAGTATGTGGTCTTTTCACTGGTCTTGCAGCTATCGCATACGCAGCTGTAACACCTACTGTACAGCCTGGTACAGGTGCCGGACTTGAGATGGATGCTATTGGTGGTGTATTCGTTGGTGGTGTGGCAGCTACAGGTGGCTATGGATCCGTACTGGGAACTTTTGTTGGTATCTTTGTTATCATGCTTCTGAAAACCGGTCTTCCATATGTGGGACTTCAGGCAAACTGGCAGCAGATCATCACAGGTCTTGTTCTGATCGTTGCAGTATTGATTGATATCATCAAAGAAAAGAAAGCTGCAGCATTATAATTTACAGCTTTTGTGTATGTATGTGAACCGTCAGGCGGTTATGTCTGACGGATCATCATAAAAACTATATAATTTTAAGGAGGATGTAGAACAATGAAAATTAAAAAACTCATCGCATTAGGCCTTTGTGCAGCAATGGTATCCAGCATGACAGTTGCTCCGGTATTTGCAGCAGAGGAAGAAGCAACAGAGGAAGCTGCTGAAACAGAAGAGGCAGCAGCAGAGGAAGAAACCACAGAAGAAGCTGCAGATCCGGCAGCTCAGTTTGAGGGTCTGAAAGCAAATGAAGCTTATGAGTTCCCGATGATGGTTAAATCCTTCCAGTCTACATACTGGCAGGCAGCAGTAGAAGGTATGCAGAAAGCAGCAGATGAGCTGGGTGTTACTTTCACACCACAGGGACCGAACAGTGAGTCTGATATCGCTGACCAGGTTAACATGATCAATACAGCTATCGCGGCTAAACCAGTTGGTTTGGGTCTTGCAGCATGCGATACTTCTTCTGTAACAGAAGCTCTTGAGAAATGTGCAGCAGACGGAATCCCGGTTGTAACATTTGATACAGGTGTTGCAGATGCTCCGGAAGGATCTGTAGTAGCAGAGGTCGTTACAGACAATACTCAGGCTGGTGCAGTAGCAGCTGAGAACATGTATGGCGCAATCAAAGACGTTATTGCAAATGCTGAAGGTCAGGTTATCATCGGTGAGGTTAACCAGGATGCTACAGCTCAGAACATTCAGATGCGTGGCGCTGGATTCATCAACAAGATGATCGAGCTTATCCAGGCTGATGGAAAAACTGTTGCAGTTGCTGGTAATGAGTTCTATGTAAACGCAGCAGAAGGTGCAGACGCTAAAGAAGCAGATGCAGACGTTGTTATCCAGGTTGCAGTTCCGGCTCAGACAACTGTAGAGCTTTGCTCCACAGAGGCTCAGGCTATCCTTTCTAAAGAAAACTGCATCGCTATCTTCGGTTCCAACCAGGTTGCAGCTGAGGGTGTTCTTGCAGCTAATGCTAACCTGAACGTTCTTGGTTCTGACGCAGCAGCAGGCGATGTTATCGGTGTTGGTTTCGATGCTGGTTCTATCATCAAAGCAGCTGTACAGGATGGCACATTCCTTGGTGCTGTTACACAGTCTCCTCTTATGATGGGATATTATGCAATCTACGCTCTGACAGCAGCAGCTAACGGCGACGAAGTAGAAGACGTTCCGACAGCTGGTTACTGGTATGATGCAACAAACATGGAAGACGAGTCCATCGCTCCAAACCTTTACGACTAATTTTTTAGCCATTTAGTTTTACAACATATTCATTATATCCCCAGAGGAACACTCTGGGGATATTTTAAATTAGCAGTAACATCTAACTGCAAATAAAGACACTTTTTTAGACAAACAAGGTTCTTCCGTCTTGCGCATATTTCATGTAATATGATATTATCAAATATGGAAGAACTAATAAAATACAGCAATTATGTAAAAAGACTGCTGTGAAAAATCTTACATATTTAGGAGGTTTTAACAATGGCAACATATTATCTGGCAGTAGATATCGGAGCATCCAGCGGACGTCACATTCTGGGACATATGGAAAATGGAAAGATGGTACTGGAGGAAGTTTATCGTTTCGAAAATGGAATGGTAAAAAAAGGTGATGAGCTTTGCTGGGAATTTGACCGCCTGTTTAAAGAGGTAATCAATGGACTGAAAAAATGTAAGGAGATTGGCAAGATTCCGGTAAGTATGGGTGTGGATACCTGGGGTGTTGACTTTGTTCTTCTTGACAAAGACGGCAATGTTCTTGGAAACACAGTAGGATATCGTGACAGCCGTACTGAGGGTATGGATGATGAGGTTTATAAAGTAATCTCTCAGGAAGAGCTTTATGCAAGAACCGGTATTCAGAAAGCAATCTACAATACAATTTATCAGCTGATGTCTGTTAAGACAAAACATCCGGAATATCTGGAGCAGGCAGAGACACTTCTTCATGTACCGGATTACTTCCATTATCTTCTCACAGGTGTAAAATCCTGTGAATACACAGAGGCTACTACAAGCCAGCTGGTAAGTCCGGCTACAAAGGACTGGGATTTTGAACTGATCGACAAACTGGGATATCCAAGAAAAATCTTCCAGAAGCTGATCATGCCTGGAACAAGTATTGGACATTTTTCAGAAGCTGTAAAAAATGAAGTGGGATTTGACCTTGAAGTAGTTGCTCCGGCAACTCATGACACAGGTTCTGCTGTTCTTGCAGTTCCGGCAAATGATGATGACTTTATCTATATCAGCTCCGGAACATGGTCTCTTATGGGTCTGGAAAGAGAAACTGCAGACTGTTCAAAAGAGAGCTGTGCATTGAATCTTACAAACGAAGGCGGATATGCAGGACGTTTCCGCTATCTGAAAAATATCATGGGTCTGTGGATGATTCAGTCTGTACGTCATGAGATCAATGATAAATATGGATTTGCTGAAATCTGTGCAATGGCAGAAGAAGCAAAAGATTTCCCGTCAAGGGTAGACGCAAACGACGAGTGCTTCCTGGCACCGGCAAATATGACAGAGGAAGTGAAAGATTACTGCCGCAGAACCGGACAGAAGGTTCCGGAGACTCTCGGTGAAGTTGCAACTGTGATTTATACCAGCCTTGCAGAATGCTATGCAAAAACTGCAAAAGAGCTTGAGGAAATCACAGGAAGAACTTACAGCCGTATCCATGTTGTAGGCGGAGGTTCTAATGCAGGATACCTCAATGAACTTACAGCAAAAGCTACAGGCAAAGAAGTTCATGCAGGTCCGGGAGAGGCTACTGCAATCGGTAATATCACTGCCCAGATGTTGAAGGCAGAGGAATTTAAAACAATCGAAGAAGCGAGAACTGTAATTCACGAGTCCTTCAATATTAAAATTTATCACGCATAATTTATATTAATTGGAGGTTTTATCATGTTAGTAAACACGAAGGCAAAAGTTGGCGTATTTTCAATTGCACTGGGAGCATATCTTCCGCAGTTTCCGTCTCTTGTACCGGAGTTTGAAGCGCAGTACGATGCGTTTAAGAAAACAATCCCGGATACAGTAGAGATCATTGACGGCGGAATGGTGACAACAAAAGAACAGGCAATGGAAGCAGGAGATAAATTCCGTTCAGCAGATGTAGATCTTGTATTTCTTCAGATGCTGACTTATGCGACATCTTACAATATGCTGCCGGCTATCCGTGATCTGGATGTTCCGGTGGTACTGGTAAATGTCCAGAAACTGAAAGCTCTTGATTATGAACATACCGACATTGCCTCCTGGCTGGGAGAAGGATATGCATGCGGAGCCGTAGGCGAGGCAGTAGCAGATCTTGAGAGAGCTGGAAAAAGACATGCAGTGATCACCGGTGTAGTAGAAGGCGGTGATCCGGCTGTACAGTCAGAAATTGAAGACTGGTGCAAAGCAGCTCAGGTCAGAAGAAGATTCCGTGATACCAATATTGCACAGATTGGAAGACCATATCCGGGTATGATGGATCTGTACATTGATGAGACAAACCTCTACAACAGAATGTTCCTTTATACCAAACAGTTTGACTGGGAAAAAATGTGGGCTATCGCAGATGACATCACAGATGAGGAGGCAATCCGTGCAAAAGCGCAGGATATCCTGGATACATTTGAGATTGAAGGCGGCGGAACCATTGAAAAAGTATGGGATATGGCAAAATATGTAGTTGCTTTTGAGCAGTGGGTTAAAGATGAGAAGCTTGGAATGATTGCTTCTCACTATGATGGATTTGCTCAGGGCAAGGCAGGAGTTCTTGACAGTATGCTGATTCCGGCCTTTTCCATGCTGATCAAGCAGGGAACTGCATGTGCGGTAGAAGGAGATATGAAGGTTGCTATGGCGATGAGCATCCTTAAGACAATTTCCGGAACAGGCCAGCTGTCAGAGATGTATTCTATTGATTTTAATGATGATATCTGCATTATTGGCCATTCAGGAAGCGGAGACGCAGATATCTCTGATAAAAAGCCTACCATGAAGATCGTAAAAGTATTCCATGGAAAGACAGGCGGCGGATATCTGACTCAGTTTTATCCGTACACAGGACCTGTGACTTATCTTGCAATTACACAGGACAGAGATGGACACTTTAAGTTTGTGGCTGCCGAAGGTGTAAATGAAGAGGGACCGATCCTTTCCTTTGGAGATACGAATATGAGGACACGTTTTACCTGCGGAGCAAGAGAGTTTGTAAACCGCTGGAGCGAAGCCGGTCCTACACATCACATGGCTGCTGCTACAGGCAGACATATTGATACGATTCTGAAGGTTGCAAAAATCTTTAACGTGCCAGTTGATATTGTTACAAGATAAAAGGAATCCAACAGTCAGTTTATAAATTTATACATATTCAAAAAAGACACCCCGAAGACATTTTGTCTCGGAGTGTCTTTTTGGGAAAAGGGCGGTTTACCCTTTTTTCATGGCTTGATGTTCTGCTTCCAGCTCGCTGTGAAGCTGCAGGGAATTCCAGTGGACAGTGATTGGCGTCAGCATTGCTTTTAAAGATACGGCCTCCAATTGATTATCACGGAAAAACTGTAAAAAGTCATTCAGCTGCTGCTTGGAAAAATCTTTCATCACCATCATTTTGTCAGTAAAACTTTTTCCCATATTAAATTGAGGACATGGTTCAAATCCTGGGATTTTAAACAGATATCCCAGTGAATGCAGAAATTCTCCTGGCTGTACTTCGCGAATTTCGATGCCATCTTTTGCCAGATATCTTCGGATCAGACGGCTGCGCTCGTCTTCCTGGAAGTTATAAAGAAGAATCTGGGGAGCTGGCTGATATCCTCCGGGAATAAAAGTTTCTAAATTCAAAGAATTTATAGTATCCAAAATAATTCCTCCTGTTCTTTATCAAATTTTGTTTCAGAGACATCCGATCCTCTGCAGTTTACTTTATTGCCGGGATACGAATCTGTACTTCTGTGCCCTGCCCTGGCTGGCTGGTATAAGAAAGTCCATAACTGCTGCCATAGAGGATTTGAAGTCTGCGGTGAGTATTATAGACTGCTATATTGGTTCCTTTGCCGGAAACAGTTTCTGTTCCGGAAATAATGTCAGTAAGTTTTTCCGGAGGTATCCCCACTCCGTCATCAGAGATCAAAAGAACAATATCCGGATCTTCCATCCAGCCGGTAAGCACAATGGTGCCGGATTTACTGCTTTTTTCAAGAATACCGTGAAGAACAGAATTTTCAATTACAGGCTGCAGTGTCAGCTTGGGAAGCTGGTATTCTGTCAGCTCATCGGGAATATCTGAAATAAAGGAAATACTGTTATGATAACGCATATTTTGTATCTGAAGGTAAATAGAAACATGTTCTTCTTCATCTCCGATGGTGCTGATACTGTTTTTTCGACTTAAGGTCAGTTTGTAAAAGCGCGACAGCCTCTGTACGGCATTGGATATTTCGGAAGTTTGCCCCTGCAGAGCCATCCAGTTGATCATATCCATGGTGTTGTAGAGAAAGTGAGGATTAATCTGTGCCTGAAGTGAGTTAAACTCAGCAATCCGCAGTTCCTCTGCAGATTTCCTCTGATCTTCCATCAGCTGTTCCATTTTCCGGGTCATGTAATTGTAGGTATCAATCAGATCACCCACCTCGTCATGATAAATGGGACTGTCCATAGGAACCGGAGTTCCATGGCGGATCTGGTTCATCTGACTTATAATAGAAGATAAACGATTGGTTACGGAATGTGCCAGGGAATGGGCCATAATGGAAGTGAGGATCAACATTCCAAGATAGACCAGAATATACTGGAACATCAGGAGATTTCCCTGATGAATCAGTGCATTGGCCGGAAGTACCGTTACCATAAACCAGCCGGGATGACGGATGTTATAAAAACCTGCATAAAATTTCTGACCAAGAATTTCTCTTTCAATAAATCCGTTGGATGCCATAAATGAATCCTGGATTACTGCATAATCCAGATAGTAGACACCTGCACCGGAACTGTCAGAGGAAGCGACGATGGATTCTCTATCATTGATGATGTAGGAAATACTTCCTTTTAAGGTGAGGTTGTCTTTCAGGATTTCTGTAAGCTGTTCTGTGGAAGAATAAAGCGCGATATATGCAGGGTAGGCATAACCCTGATAATAAAAGGTTGTAGAGGCAATATAAGCCATATCGCCAAAGGTGTTTTTTTCGCGTTCTCCCAGATAAAAAGGAGGGCAGTAAAGCTCTGCTTTACCGGTTCCCTGAAAAATACCATACCAGTAGGTTCCCTGAGCAAGGCTCATGGGAACAAAGTAGTCGTTAGTCTGCTCATCCTGGAAAAGACTGACAGAATCATAAGGAAAATCCATGTAAATTTGAATTCCGGTAATTTTTTTTCCGTCGATGAGAGAGTCAGCTTTATGGCAGAATTCCCTTGCTTCAGCAGGAGCCAGAAGAAGCTGGGAAGGGGCATTTACAGGTTGGTGGAACAAAGTTTTATAAAAATCCAGTTCAGTGATCTGATGATAAGCATCCAGGATATTCTGGATATTATTCTCAATCAGAGGGGCTGTCTGTGCAGAGGCATCCTGCTCCTGGCGTATGGTATCAGAAATGACCATATTATAAAAACGACCATAAAAAAGAATGCCAACCAGCAGAACCGGAACAGTGACGGCAATCATCAGTACAATTGTGATCTTAGTCTGAAGCTTCAGATCACCATATGCCTGACGGAGTCTCTTAAAAAAAGCGATCATTGCAGATTTTGCTCCCGATATTCAGACGGAGAGACACCGCAGTGTTTTTTGAAGCTTTTCCCAAAGTAGTTGCCGTCACTGTAACCAACTCTGGAAGAAATATCTGCTATCCGATAGCGTGCATCTTTAAGAAGCTGCTTTGCTTTTTCCATACGATATTCTGTAAGATACTGATTTAATGTCTGACCAGTTTCATTTTTGAAAAAAGTACATACATAGGAAGTGGAAAGGAAAACATGATCACTGATATCTTTTACAGAAAGCGTGTCATCCATATAATTCTGACTGATATAATTTTTGATCAAATGAATGGTAGGATGTTCCTGAGTGTTTTCAGTGGCTTCTTCAAAAAAAACAGTGGTCTGTCTGACCAAGGCTTCATGAAGCTCCGGGAATGTAAAACATTGATGTATGGTATCGGCGATACTTTCATCATCCGGGGATTCGGGAATACTGCTGCGTTTTCTTGTGGTTTCCAGAGAAAGAAAAAGTTTGTAATATAAGTCTTTGACAGAATTCTGGAAATAGCCGGTGCTTTTGAAAAAGTTATTTTTTAATTGCTCCAGAAGCTTTAAGGCTGTTTCCTGCTCTCTGCTTTCCAGAGCTTCTTTAAATTCCTGTTCAGGAAAATCAAAAGAAAAACCGGAAGATTCTCCGTGATCTTTTATGGAATCCTGAGTCAGTACAGTATTTTCCGGAAAGAAGAAGCTGTTCTGTAAAAGGATCACAGCGGAGGCATAGGACTGGTAAGCTTTGGAAATTCCTGTGACCATATCGCCAAAAGCAATGGAATACTTTCCGTGATAAGAAAGCCTGCAGGTGAGAAAATCCTGAAGCTCCTGCAAGGTGTGGGCAGAGGGCTTTCTTTCGGAGAATAAAAAGCAGATCAGATTCTGATGTTTTTTATCTGTATGTATAAAAGAAATTTTTCTTTTTTTCAAAAAATCGGAAAGATCTCTGTGAAATTCTTCCAATACCGGAAGTTCTGGGAAAACCTGCATCTTTATTATAAAGGAAAGAATACAGGAGGTGTTTCTGATGGAAAGACCTAATTCCCGGGAAAATGTCCGTACAGTTTCCTGATCCGGAAGTGCAGGAAGTGTCAGGAGCAGAGCCAGCTGGGAGGCGGTTTCCATGGATCTTAAAGTTTCGCCTCTTTTAGAGTGGAGTTTTTGAATATAAAGATTTCCGGCCTCACGGACTGCTTCTGAAACCTCTGAAGGATTCAGTGGTTTTTCGATATAATTGACTGCTTTTAAGCGGATGGCGGCCTTCAGATATTCTTTGTCAGAATATCCGCTCATAAAAATAGGAACAGAATCAGGAAGTATTTTTTCCAGGCGTTCCAGCATAGTGATTCCGTCCATACGGGGCATACGGACATCACAGAGTATAATTTCCGGTTTGTGGATCCGGGCCTGCTCTAGTCCGTTTACTCCGTCATCTGCCTGGAAAATCTCTTCAATTCCCAGAGAAGCCCAGTTTATCGAGGTCATCAGTCCGGTTCTTGTCAGTTCCTCGTCATCTACGATTAGTAATTTCATGGAAGTCTCCTTTGTGTTGACCATGTTAAAATAAAGTAATTATAGTTTATCACAATTTTCACAGGAATACGAGAATAAATAAAATCGTTTTTGTGCAGAAAAATGGAAAATATTTTACCCTGATTCCAAATATATTGCGGTTTTTTTATAGAGACGTCAATGATACAATAAATGCAGTTCAAAGAAAAAGGGAGGAGAAAGAGCCGTGTCTGAATATGTTCTTGAATTAAAAGGCATTACTAAGATTTTTCCGGGTGTAAAGGCATTAAATAATGTACAGTTTCAGTTGAAGCCCGGTGAAGTTCATGCGCTTATGGGCGAAAATGGTGCCGGAAAATCAACATTTATCAAGGTTATCACGGGTGTACATAAAGCAGAAGAAGGCGAAATGTTCTTAAATGGACAGAAAGTGGACTTCAAGGGACCAAAAGATGCACAGGCAGCTGGTATTGCAGCTGTATACCAGCATCCTACATCATATCCCCATTTAACTGTGGCGGAAAATATTTTTATGGGTCATGAGATCATCAAAAACAGGATGATCCAGTGGAAGGCTATGAATACAGAGGCAAATAAGCTTCTTGCACAGCTGGATGCAGACTTTGACGCTACAGCAGAAATGGGAACTTTAAGTGTAGCACAGCAGCAGATGGTAGAGATTGCCAAGGCTATGTCCACAAATGCAAAGATCATTATTTTGGATGAGCCTACTGCGGCACTGACCAGATCGGAATCTGAAAAGCTGTATACACTTGTAGATAAATTAAAAGAAGAAGGCGTTTCTATCATCTTCATATCTCATCGTTTTGAGGATATGTACCGTCTGGCATCCCGGGTGACCGTGTTCCGTGATTCTCAGTATATTGGCACTTATGATGTAAATGGGATCACTAATGCGGATCTTATCAAGGCTATGGTAGGACGTGAGATTACAGATCTTTTCCCGAAACCGGAAGTAAAACTGGGAGAAGAAATGCTCCGGGTAGAAAAACTGTCCAGAGTTGGATACTTTAAAGATGTATCCTTTGGTGTAAGAGCAGGAGAGATTCTTGGACTTACCGGTCTGGTAGGAGCAGGCCGTACAGAAGTGGTAGAAGCTGTGTGCGGAATTACCCGTCCGGATTCCGGAAAGGTTTATCTGGAAGGAAAGGAAGCTCACATCAAACAGCCGTCTGATGCAATGGAAAAAGGAATTATTCTCCTTCCGGAGGATCGTCAGAAAGAGGGTCTGATCATGAGCTGGGGCCTTGGAAGAAATGTGACGCTTCCAACAATCAGCAAATATGCAAAAAACGGGCTGAATGATGAAAAAACAGAAAGAGACCTTGCGAAGAAGCTTCTTGAAGAAGTGGATACCAAGGCAGTTGATATTTTTCAGCCGGCAAGTTCTCTGTCAGGCGGAAACCAGCAGAAGGTTGTTGTTGCCAAGGCTTTGAGTCAGGAAATGAAGGTAGTTATTATGGACGAGCCTACAAAAGGTGTTGACGTAGGAGCAAAGGCAGAGATCTATGCGATTATGGGAGATCTTGCAAAGAAAGGCTACGCTATCATTCTGATATCATCTGAAATGCCGGAGATCCTTGGTATGGCAGACCGTATTGTCGTTATGTGCAACGGAAGAAAAACTGGTGAGCTTGGAAGAGAAGAGGCTACTCAGGAGAGAATTCTTGAGCTGGCGATGGAAAAAAGCAGTGGAAAGGGGGCTTCTAAATAATGGAAAAGAAATCATTGATAAAGAGGCTGACAGGCTCCCGTGAGGCGCTGCTTGCAGTGGTTCTTCTTGTGCTTTTTGTCCTTGTTACGATTGTTAATCCGGCTTTCCTGACACCTAAGTCATTGATGGATATGCTGAAAAATAATGCAGTGACAATGGTTATGGCTCTGGGAATGTTATGCGTTATGCTGGTAGGCGGAATTGATATTTCTATTATGTCTACTCTGGCATTATCGGGTATGTCCATTGGAATGCTGCTGAAAAATGATGTGATCGCAAGCACTCCTCTGGCTTTTTTGATCGCAGTTGCTATTGGTATTGTCTGCGGACTGGCAGTTGGTCTTGTAATATCCAGAGCAGATGTACCGCCTATCATTGCTACCATGGGATTTATGTATGTGTTCCGTGCCATGGGCTATCTGGTTTCTAACGGAGGACAGTGGGCAGGTGCGGCAGCTCTTGGTAATTTTAAAAATTTTGCAACTACAAAATTTCTTGGAATTAATTGTGTGATCTGGGTTGTGATCCTTTGTTATGCATTTTTCTTCTGGTTTATGAAATGGACAAGAACCGGACGAATGATCTATGCGGTAGGAAGCAATCCAAGCGCGGCACAGGTTTCCGGCATCAATGTAAAAAATATTAAACTTCTGGTTTATGTGATCATGGGTCTTCTTTCCGGTTTGGGCGGGGCTCTTCAGGTATCTGTATACGCATCTGCCATGCCGGATATGCAGTACGGCGGTGAGATGGATGTTATTGCTGCCTGTGTAATCGGCGGTGTCAGCATGAGCGGCGGACGGGGAAGTGTTCTGGGAGCTCTTTTGGGATCCCTGATCCTTGCTACTATCGCCAAGGCACTTCCTCTGATCCCGTTCTTTGATCAGCTGTGGCTGAATACCATCAAGGGCGTGATCATTCTTGTAGTAGTTGTTATGAACGTAGTTCTTCAGCGTGTTGCTGACAAAAATGCACTGAGAGGAAGGGAGATGTAATCATGGCTGGAAAATCTGGAAGAAGTATTAATAACGTGCCAGAAAGTTCAATAAAGCGGATGATCTTCTCCTGGGAGGGAATCCTGGTCCTGATCTTTATTGCAGTAAATATTTTCTGTGCAGTGTTTTCGGAATTTTATAATGTAAGCAGTCTGCTCCGTCAGATGCCGGTTTACCTTGCAGAGGTATTCCTGATGCTTCCTATGGCGTATATACTTGTTCTTGGGGAGATCGATATTTCTGTTGGATCTATCGTGTGTTTGTCCGCGACCATGAGCTGTATTGTATGCAATATGAATGCGCCGTTTATCGTTGTGGTATTTACAGGTCTTGCTGTAGGAACTGTCTGCGGTGCCATTAACGGATTTATCCTTACAAAATTTACGGAGCTTCCACCGATGATCGTTACACTGGCAACTCAGATTATTTTCCGAGGGATTGCAGAAATCATTCTGGGAAGCGGCGGAAGTATCACAATGTCAAATCTTGATGGCTTTAATGCCATCGGAGGAAAAGTTGGAAAGGTGCCGTATATCCTGTTCCTGGTTTTGATCCTTGCAGTGATCTTTGCTCTTGTTCTGGGCAAAAGTACATTCGGACGGAGAGTCTATGCCATTGGTACCAACCGTCTTACCGCATATTACTCTGGTGTTCATGTACAGAAGATCCGTATGATTATTTATACTGTAATGGGAACAGTTTCCGGTCTTTGTGCTATTTTCCTTCTGTCTTCTTCATTTGGAGCAAATACGACAACAGGAAACGGCTTTGAGATGGATGCCATCGCCATGGCAGTATTTGGAGGAATTTCCTCTACAGGCGGTAAGGGAAATATCGCCGGCGGCGTACTTGCGGCATTTATCATTGTATGTCTCCGGGTTGGCCTGGGACAGCAGAACGTACATGCACAGGTGATCCTGCTGATTATTGGTGTACTTCTGATTGCTGCAGTTGCTCTTCCGAATATCATCGGACAGGTAAGAAGAGCAGTAAAAACAAAATAACATGAACAGGAAGGATGCTGTTTCCCTGAGAGGGAGACAGTTCCAGATAAAAACTATATTATTCCAAGGGAGGAAAACAAAATGAACAAAAAAGTTATCAGCGCGCTTCTTTGTGGAGCAATGGTTCTTGGTGCAGCAACTCCGGTCCTTGCTGAAGGTGCAGGAGAAGGACAGAAGATTGCACTTGTTGGAAAATCAGCAGGCAACGCATTCTTTGAGATCGCAGCAGCTTCCTTTAAAGAGACTGTAGAAGCAGAAGGCGGCAAGGTTGAAGTTGTATATCCGGAAACAGCAACAGCTGACGCACAGATCAAGGTTCTGGACAACCTGATTTCTCAGGATTTCGATGCTATCTGTATTGCTGCAAATGATGTAAATGCTCTTCAGGCAAAACTGACAGAGGCTATGGATGAAGGCATTAAGGTATCTTCCTTCGACTCTGCTCCAAACAAAGACAGCCGTCAGGTATTTGTAAATCAGGCTGGTACAGTAGCTGTTGGGCAGGCGCTTATGGATGCTGTTCTTGACATTGCAGGAGGCGAAGGACAGTTTGCAATCCTTTCTGCTACTTCTCAGGCAGCGAACCAGAATGCATGGATCGATGCTATGAAAAAGATCATGGAAGAAGATGACAAATATAGCAAACTGGAACTGGTAGAGGTTGCGTATGGTGATGACGAACCGCAGAAATCTACCGACCAGACAGCCGCTCTTCTTCAGAACTATCCGGATCTGAAAGTGATCTGTGCTCCTACAACAGTAGGTATCGCAGCAGCAGCAAAATATCTTCAGGACAATGAGTCTGCATGTAAACTGACAGGTCTTGGACTTCCGTCAGAGATGCTTGAGTACACAGGTGCTGATGATGCACATTCCTGCCCGTATTTCTATCTGTGGGATATGCAGGGTCTTGGAAAACTCAGCGCTTATACAACGATGTCTCTTGTAAAAGAAGAGATCACAGGTGCTCTTGATGAGTCCTTTACAGCAGGTGATCTTGGTGACTTTACTATTACAGAAGCTGACGATGGCGGTACAGAGATCGTTCTTGGCGAGCCGCTTCAGTTTACACCAGAGAATATTGAAGAATACGCAGAACTGTATTAATCAAATTTATCAATAATCAATTTCTTCATTTGAATCCTTTAATATAATGTGGGAGAAGAGGGCGCTTCGGTGTCCTCTTTTCTTTGCATAAGAAAAGGGATTGTGGTAAGATGGAGGCAAAAGGAGGGACGCATATGCAGCAGGCACTTTTGGATCATCTGAAAATTATTACAGAAGAAGAACAGCGTATACTGGATGGAATGGCAGAGGTGGACAAAGGGATTTACACTTCCGGACAGGATTTTATTGTGGACAGTGCCAAAATGCTTCAGGAGGGAAAGCTGATTGCTGTGCGTACTCATACACGATTTGTACATTTTCCTTCTCACAGACATAATTTTATCGAGGTTTTGTATGTCTGTGAAGGTGCTGTGACAAATATTATCGGAGATAAAAAAGTTGTGATCAGGAAAGGAGAGCTGCTTTTTCTTAATCAGTTTACCAGACACGAGATACTTCCGGCGGGAAAAGATGATATTGTGATCAACTTTATGGTGCTGCCGGAGTTTTTTGACGTGGCATATACGATGACGGGGAACAATAATGTTCTGGCTGATTTTCTGGTAAACGTCCTGCGTCAGGATCAGGAGAGAGGCGAATATCTGCATTTTCGTGTGGCGGAGGTGCTGCAGATACAAAATCTTCTGGAAAACATGATCTATTCGCTTGTGACAGGAAAGGGAGATCAGAACCGTATCAATCAGACAACCATGGGGCTTGTTTTTCTTTATCTTCTGGATTCTGTACAATATGTGGAAATGAGAGTGCCTAATCAGTACGAAAATATGATCGCGATGACGACTCTTGACTATATTGAGCAGAGGTACAGAAACGCGTCTCTGACAGAGCTCTGTGAACATCTGCATCTTCCTATGCATGTACTCAGCAAGATGATCAAAAAAAATACAGGATTCAATTTTAAGGAACTGCTGCAGAGGAAACGTCTGAATAAGGCAGTAGAGCTGATGTGTGAAACAGATCTTCCGGTCAGTGATGTTATTGCAGCGGTGGGTTATGAAAATGGAAGTTATTTTCACAGAGTTTTTAGGGAACGTTATCATATGACACCAAAAGCCTTTCGCGAGGCTAACAGAAAAAAAGATAAGATCAGACTGAAATAATATCAAAAAAGGACATTGCAGAACACATTTTTCAGGAAATGTGTTCTGCAATGTCCTTTTTGGAAGATTTTACTTTATCTTTGGCAATGGGAAAAAGAAGTGTTCCCGGTATGCGGAAACCGAAATACATAGAATTTTGCATGTTCCGCGGAAATTATATAAAATATCTTTGGTGCTTCTTTTTCATTTGGTACATGAAGTAAAATCTACTATTATTTTATCATAATTTATATAAATCTGAAATATTCTAATATATACGAAAAAACTTTTTTAAAATTGTGAAATATGCCAAAAAGAAGAAGTTCTGATATGAAAAAACAAAAACCCGAAAACCTATGTTTTCGGGTTTAGTAGCGAGAGGGGGATTCGAACCCTCGACACTACGGGTATGAACCGTATGCTCTAGCCAACTGAGCTATCTCGCCATGTCTGATATTTGGTTATCTATGGGGCCTATAGGGCTCGAACCTATGACCCTCTGCTTGTAAGGCAGATGCTCTCCCAGCTGAGCTAAGACCCCATATCTTTTGTCTGTCTCAGGAGTTTTTTGTGTTTCCCTCAACCGACTTCGTTAGTATATAATATATAGTTCCAATTGTCAACACTTTTTTTAAAAAAAATTTATTTTTATTTTTTTCTGGAATTTACAGCATATACAAAGGGTTTTAGAATGGCTAAAAAGTATTTAGTTAGTAAGTTGTTTCTACCTATGGTAAAATACATGTGTTTATTATTTTGAGAGAATCAGAGGGGTGCGTTATGACAGCAGATGAAAGATTTATGAAGAAAGCCATTGAACTTGCTGCGCTTGCTGTGGAGCATGGGAATGAACCTTTTGGTGCAGTTCTTGTAAAAAATGGAGAAATCGTATATACCAATGAGAATCAGATATATACTGCCACGGATCCTACATTTCATGCAGAAGCAGGGCTGATCAGGAGATTCTGTAAAGAGACAGGGATTACGGATTTAAGTGAATACACTATGTATTCCAGCTGTGAACCTTGCTTTATGTGCTGCGGCGCTATGGTATGGGTGAAGCTGGGAAGACTGGTGTATGGAGCTTCTGACGAGGATCTTTGCAAGATTCTGGGAGAAAAAGGAAATTTATGTACAGATTTTATATTTGAAAGATCACCCTGGAAACCGCAGGTGACGTCGGGAATTCTGAGACAAGAGAGTCTGGAAGTTCTGGAAGATTATTTTAAGTCACATAGAAAAGGATGAGCTCCGGCAATTTTAACTCTAGGCATTTTTTCTTTTTTGTTGTATCATAATAAACGAATATGCCTGTGCTTTTGCAGGCAGTACAATGATCGAAAGGGGATGGGACTGTGAGAAAGAGAATGCTCTTTGTTTTTAACCCTAAGGCAGGAAAAGGAAAAATCAAGGCACACCTGCTTGATATTATTGATATTTTTAACAAAAATGACTATGAGGTGCTGATTCATTCCACCCAGGGACCAAAAGATGCTTATGAAAAATCAAAAGAGTATGCAGATCAGGTTGACCTGATTGTATGCAGCGGCGGAGACGGTACTTTGGACGAAGTAGTGACCGGGATCATGGAAATAAAAAGTGATGTTCCGATCGGATATATTCCAGCAGGAAGCACCAATGATTTTGCTAACAGCCTTTTTATGCCGAAAAATATGACAGAGGCTGCATCCATGATCATGGAAGAAGAATTGTATCACTGTGATATCGGAAGATTTAACAGCCAGACCTTTGCTTATGTGGCAGCTTTTGGTCTTTTTACAGATGTATCTTACGAGACGGATCAGGATCTGAAGAATATCCTCGGTCATGTGGCCTATGTTCTGGAAGGTGTAAAACGACTGTTTGATATTAAATCCTACCATATGAAAGTAACTTCAGATGAAATTCAGGTAGAAAATGATTTTATGGTGGGGATGGTCACAAATTCACGGTCTGTAGGAGGGTTTAAAAATCTTACAGGAAAAAATGTAGATATGAATGATGGCCTATTTGAGGTTACCCTTATTGTAAAACCCAAAAATCCGCTGGAACTGCAGGAAATCATGACTGCACTGGTAATGGCAGAGGATAATACAGATCTGGTGTATTCTTTTAAAACAGGAAAGATCACAATAGAAACAGAAGAACAGGTACCCTGGACTCTGGATGGAGAATTTGGAGGAAACCAGACAAGAGTGGAAATCGAAAATCTCCACAAGGCACTGAACCTGTATCTGAAAAGTACAAAGAAAAATTAAGTAAAACACAAAACATAAAGGAGAAAGGCAATGTCAGACTATACAAACGTAAAAGAACTCTTTGGATGTGATGTATTCAATGATTCTGTTATGCAGGAGAGACTTCCCAAAAAAGTATATAAGGAATTAAAAAAGACCATAGAAGAGGGAAAAGAGCTTTCCATGGAAATTGCAGATGTGGTTGCTCATGAAATGAAAGAATGGGCAATTGAAAAAGGAGCGACCCATTACAGCCACTGGTTCCAGCCGCTGACAGGTGTGACAGCAGAGAAACATGATGCATTCATTACTGCTCCAATGGAAAACGGAAAGGTTCTTTTAAGTTTTTCCGGAAAAGAACTGATCAAAGGCGAGCCGGATGCGTCCTCTTTTCCTTCCGGAGGTCTTCGCGCCACTTTTGAGGCCAGAGGCTACACTACATGGGACTGTACTTCACCGGCCTTTGTGCGCCATGATGCAGCCGGCGGTATTCTCTGCATCCCTACTGCCTTTTGTTCCTATACAGGGGAGGCTCTGGATCAGAAAACTCCTCTTCTTCGTTCTATGGAGGCGGTAAACAAACAGGCACTTCGCCTGATCCGTCTTTTTGGAAACACAACTTCCAAAAAAGTTACTCCTTCTGTTGGAGCCGAGCAGGAATATTTTCTGATCGATAAAGAGAAATGGCTGCAGAGAAAAGACCTTACTTACACGGGAAGGACTTTGTTTGGGGCAATGCCTCCGAAGGGACAGGAAATGGACGACCATTATCTTGGAACTATACGTCAGCGGATTTCTGCATATATGAAAGAAGTAAACGAAGAGTGCTGGAAGCTGGGGATCACTGCAAAGACTCAGCACAATGAGGTTGCTCCGGCGCAGCACGAGCTTGCACCTATTTACGCACCGGCAAATATTGCGGCAGATCATAACCAGATGATGATGAGGATTCTGAAAAAAGTAGCAAGCCGTCATGGAATGCGCTGTCTGCTCCACGAAAAGCCTTTTGCAGGTGTTAACGGCTCCGGTAAACATAATAACTGGTCTCTGACAACAGACGATGGGATCAACCTTCTGGAACCAGGGAAGACACCGCACGAAAATATCCAGTTCCTTCTGGTTCTAACCTGTATTCTGAAAGCTGTTGATACCCATGCGGATCTTCTCAGAGAATCTGCGGCAGATGTTGGAAATGACTATCGTCTGGGAGGAAATGAGGCTCCGCCTTCTGTTATATCTGTATTTCTCGGAGAACAGCTGGAAGACGTTCTGGAACAGCTGATCAGCACCGGTGTGGCAACACACAGCAAAAAGGGCAGCAAACTTCAGACGGGTGTAAAAACACTTCCGGATTTTATGAAGGATGCAACAGACCGTAACAGAACCTCACCCTTTGCTTTTACCGGAAACAAGTTTGAGTTCCGTATGGTTGGATCCAGAGATTCGATTTCTGAGTGTAATGTTGTACTGAACACCATTGCGGCTCAGGCATTCAAGGAGGCATGTGACCGGCTGGAAGCAGCTCCGGATTTTGCCCTGGCTGTCCATGATCTGATCAAGGAATATGCTACCGATCATCAGAGGATTGTATTCAATGGAAATGGCTATGCTCCGGAGTGGGCAGAGGAGGCAGAACGCAGAGGTCTTCCGAATCTTCCTTCTATGGTAGATGCCATTCCGGCGCTTACTACAGAGAAGGCCGTGAGTCTGTTTGAGGAATTCCATGTATTTACAAGAACAGAACTGGAATCCCGTGCAGAGATCCAGTATGAAATTTATGCAAAAGCCATTAATATTGAGGCGAAGACCATGCTGGATATCACTACAAAACAGATTATTCCGGCAGTGATCAAATATACAACGGTACTTGCACAGTCTATTAATGCAGTGCGTGCAGCAGCGGCAGTAGATGTAGGTGTTCAGACCTCTCTTCTTGAGAAATGTTCTAACCGCTTGTCTGAGACAGATAAGGCAATGGGTGTTTTG
The DNA here is from genome assembly GCA_026169535.1 of Blautia sp. GTDB lineage: Bacteria > Bacillota > Clostridia > Lachnospirales > Lachnospiraceae > Blautia_A. Next base: position 7,618 of record JAPFCU010000049.1, on the reverse strand, counting down.
GCCGATGCGGTTGCTCATATCGGCGATCATCCGGAAGGAAGAGAACGTGCTGTATACTGCAGGGAAAAAGTGGTAAAAGCAATGGAAGAACTCCGTAAACCGGTAGATGAGCTGGAAATGCTGGTGGACAAAGAAATGTGGCCAATGCCTTCTTATGGAGATCTGATCTTTGAAGTCTGATAAAATCAGGAGAAAAGAATGGAAGAATTAAAATTTCTGGAGGAACAGAAAGTCTCCCCGGCGCTGATCCGTCAGGTCGAGACATTTCGTAATACATATGGAACATCGGAGAAAGCAGTATACAGGATCATAAAGCCTTCAATTCCTTTTTATGGAAAAGATATCCTGGAGATGGCTATTGCAGGCCTTCTCCAGGGAGAAAATCTTCTTCTTACAGGACCTAAGGCTACAGGAAAAAATATCCTGGCAGAAAATCTTGCTTATATTTTTGGAAGACCTTCCTATAATGTTTCTTTTCATGTAAATACAAACAGCGGTGACCTGATCGGTACCGATACTTTTGCAGATAATCAGGTAAAGCTCCGTAAAGGAAGTATTTATCAGTGTGCGGAATACGGTGGCTTTGGAATCCTGGACGAGATTAATATGGCAAAAAACGATGCAGTGTCTGTGCTTCATGCAACTCTGGATTACCGACGGTCTATTGATGTACCGGGATATGACAGAATAGACCTGCATCCGGCAGCGAGATTTATTGGTACCATGAATTATGGATATGCGGGAACAAAGGAATTGAACGAAGCTCTGGTATCCCGTTTTATGGTTATTGATATGCCGGCTCAGACAGAAGAATCCCTGAACTTTATTTTTGAAAGGATGTTCCCGAATGCTCGCAGGAAAGCGGTGGAACAGTTTATTGGTGTGTTTCTGGATCTCCAGCTGAAAGCCCTTAACAGTGAGATATCCACCAAGCCATTGGACCTGAGGGGGCTTCTGGCTGCTATGAAGATTGTAGACACAGGGCTGACTCCCTGGAAGGCGGTCCAGATGGGTGTGATAAATAAAACTTTTGATGTTTTTGAAAAAGAGATCGTGGAGGATGTAGTCCGTACCAGAATCCCGGAAGACTGGACAAGAGAGGATGTCTATGAATAAAGAAGATGTTCTGGAAATTGACGACAGCCGTTTTGAGCTGGAAAACAGGATCCGGAATCTTCTGTGGACGGTCAGCGGTGATTATGGACTTTCAGTAAAACCGGATGTTTCTCTTTTTTTAAGATCCAGAGACATTGCTCTTTATGACGGGATCAAACAAGGTGCGTTTGCCAGATATTATGACAGGGATACCATGGGAATGTATCTTGTAAAAAAAGTTTTCCTTCAGGCGAAGGAAAGCGAACTTACACTGATCGCTCAGCTTTGTATCGAAGAAGCGGTAGGAGAAAAAATCTGTCGGGAGCGTCCGGGAGTACGGTCTATGCAGAAGCAGGCCTTTGAAGATATTCTGGATCAGGAATTTGAGGAAATGCCTGCTCCGGGAGATTTACTGGCAAGGCTGAAAATCGCAGTGCTGCGCAGAAGACTGGAAGGAGAGCGTTTTCGGGTAGAAAAACGTCTTCAGCCGTATATGGAACTGATTCTCCTTGCCGGAAAAGCAGAGGATACCATGGGGCTGATCCGAATCGTAGATGAGCTGTACAATAAACTGGCGGATCCTTCATTTGAAAAACTTCACGGAGATCTGGAACAGGTGTTGTCAGTTACTTTAAAGGAACTGACAGAATATTCCTGGGAGGATTTTCTTACAGAGGAGCTTTATGAAGATGCCCTGGAAAGCTATGTGGAACAGCTGGCAGGACAGATCACCGGGATTGAGGATGCTTCGGTTACAGAAGCTATGGAAGAAAAACGCCGTACAAAACATAAGATAACAGTGGTGTCGCAGGAAGCATTGGAAAAGGCACATACTTACGTGGAACTGAACTATGGAAAAACATATTTTACAGAACTGGAAGAAAAAAAGATAAACCAGCTGATGTGCAAAGGCGTTCATGGAGACTGCAGTCTGTATTTTACAGAGGGCATCCTGAAAAATCCTGTAAAACGAAATTATCAGTATGAATATGCCGTACGTCTGCGGAACAAAAATATCTGGCTGTATCATGATAAGCACAGGATCGTGAAGCATAATATTGCGGCATTGACAGATATGCTGCGGAAATCACTGGTTTTGCGAAGTGAAGAGCAGATTGTTCTTTCAGATAGAGGAACTATTGTTCCGTCTCGTTTATGGCGTATAGGCAGAAGCAGTGAGGCAACTGTGTTTCAGAGAGAACTGAAAGCGGATGCGGCAGATTTTGTGGTAGATGTTCTGATTGATGCCAGCGGCTCTCAGATGAGCCGCCAGGGTGAAGTGGCTCTTCAGGCATATATCATCAGCGAGGCTCTCAGCAATGTAGAAATCCCTCACAGGGTAATGAGCTTCTGTACTTTCTGGGATTATACGATACTTCACAGGTTTCGGGAATATGATGATCCCCGTACCGAAAATGAGAATATATTCAATTATGTGACCTCTTCCAATAACCGGGACGGACTTGCGCTGAAAACAGCGGGATATGGACTGCTTCAGCGGGAGGAAGAGAAAAAAATCCTGATCGTACTCAGTGACGGAAGACCTTATGATGTGATCGTCAATCGTCCGAATGCCAGAAATCCCAAGCCGTATCAGGGAAGTATGGCGATTTCTGATACGGGTACAGAGGTACGGCGGCTCCGAAATCTGGATGTCAGTGTGCTGGGAGTATTTGCAGGAGAAGAAAAAGATCTTTCTACGGAAAAGAAAATTTTTGGTAAGGATTTTGCATACATTCGTGATATACGAAATTTCTCAAAAATCGTAGGACGATATTTGAAAAGACAGCTTGAGATATAAAGGCAGCCTGATAGAGTATGAAGCATCATATTTCTGTTCAGGTTGTTTTTTGACAAAAAAACATTTGGAAGCAACAGAAACAAAAGGTTTTTTGTAAAAAAATATGGGAAAAGCAAAAAAACAATTGAATAATTTTGTGAAATCAGATATAATGTGTAAATGCAATAAAGGGCTGAAATGGAATCGGAAAAAGTCCTATTTTTTTTACCGCAGATGTCCGCTGATGATGGACAGATGTTTACACTAAAGTGATAAAAGAGAGAAATAGACATACTTTTCCATTTGGATTCCGAAAAACGAAAAAATAAATAAAAATATCCCTGATATTGTCAGAAAAAAGAAAAAGGAGTGTATTTACGTGGGAAAATACGTTACAAAGCGAGTTCTCCTTGCGATCGTCACCGTTTTTATTGTATGCGGCATTACATTTTTTGCCATGAACGCTATTCCAGGCGGTCCTTTTGACGGTGAAAAAGCACTTTCTCCGGAAGTAAAAGAAGCATTGGAGAAGAGATTCAATCTGGACAAACCGGTTTCTGAGCAGTTTGTTCTTTACATGAAGAACCTTGCACATGGAGATTTTGGTGTTTCTGCCAAAACCGGACGTGACATTAAGACAACGATCTTTGAGTCCTTTAAGGTATCAGCAAAACTGGGCGGAATGGCTATTCTGACTGCACTGGTGCTGGGACTGATCTTCGGAAGTATTGCAGCTCTTACAAGAAATCATCTGCCGGACAGGCTGATCATTTTCTTTTCGACCTTATTCACGTCGCTTCCAAGCTTTGTGTTTGCCTCGCTTTTGCTTTTGGTATTCTGCGTTACTTTGAAATGGGTACCTGTATGGAGCCCGGATAATCAGAATTATCTGCTTCCGGTAATTGCTCTGTCCGCTTATCCGATGGCATACATCACACGTCTCACCAAGAGCAGTATGCTGGATGTACTTGGACAGGATTATGTCCGTACTGCAAGAGCCAAGGGTGTTTCTCAGCTGAAGACTATCTTCAAGCACACACTGAGAAATGCTTTGATCCCGGTTGTCACCTATGTAGGTCCTATGACAGCATCTATCCTTACAGGAAGTCTTGTTGTGGAAAAAATCTTTACCATCGGCGGACTTGGTGCAAAATTTGTAGAGGCCATCACTAACAGAGATTATCCTCTGATCATGGGAACTACTATTTTCCTGGCAGTTCTGATGGTAACAATGAACCTGATCACGGATATCGTCTATAAGATGATCGACCCGAGAATTAAACTGGATTAAGGAGGTAACTACGTGGATAACACCAGTAAGAATCTGGATGAAATGCCGAAAAAATCGCCATTGAGCTTCCAGATTGATTTGAAAAAATTTGAAAAAGCAACGGATGATGAGAAAAAACAGCAGGACGTTATGAGCGAGTCCACCTCTTTCTTTAAAGATGGTATGCGAAAACTCAGAAAAAACCCGCTGGCTATGGGAAGTATCGTGGTATTGGTTCTGATCATGGCTATGATCTTTATCGTACCGCACATTGTACCATATTCTTATTCTCAGATCATTACCGTAAACGGAAGAAGAGATAAGACAGCTTCCAATATGGCTCCCTTTGAGTATTCTCAGCTGGAGCAGAAATATATCGAAGAGGGCGGAAAGGTCTTCCCTCATATTATGGGAACAGATGAGATGGGACGTGACTACTTTGTCCGTGTTATTTACGGAACAAGAGTATCCCTGGCAGTTGGTCTTTTTGCCAGCATCATCGTACTGCTCATCGGTGTTCTTTATGGAAGTATCTCCGGATACTTCGGCGGAAAAGTTGACCTTGTAATGATGCGTATCGTGGATATTATTTATTCTCTCCCGGATATGCTGATGGTAATCCTGCTTTCTGTGGTGCTCCGTGAGACACTGAAGGTAGACAATATTGCCTTTCTTCAGAAACTTGGACCAAACATGATTTCCATGTTTATTGTATTCGGCCTTCTGTACTGGACCGGTATGGCCCGTATGGTACGTGGACAGATCCTGACCATCAAGCAGAATGAATATGTTCTGGCTGCCAAGATCAGCGGTGCTAAATCAGGACGTATCATCCGGAAACATATTCTTCCGAACTGTGTCAGCGTTATTATCGTGGCAGGCGCACTTCAGATTCCGTCAGCCATCTTTACTGAGAGTTTCTTAAGCTTTATCGGTCTTGGTGTGCAGGCACCAATGCCTTCTCTTGGTTCTCTGGCAAATGCAGGTCGTGCAGGTCTGACTGCTTATCCTTATAAGCTGATTTTCCCTGCTGTTATGATCTGTCTGATCACACTTGCATTTAACTTACTGGGCGACGGTCTCCGCGATGCCTTTGACCCGAAACTGAGGAGGGACTAAGATGAGTGAGAATATACTTTCAGTCGTAGATTTAAACACCTCTTTCCATACAGACAGAGGAGAGGTCATGGCGGTAAATGGTGTTTCCTTTAATCTTGACAGGGGTAAGATCCTGGGGATTGTAGGAGAATCCGGCTCCGGAAAAAGTGTTACCGCTTATTCAATTATGCAGATTCTTGAAAAGAACGGAGGCATCAAAAAAGGCCAGGTTCTTTATAAAGGTGAGGATATTACAAAATTTACGGAAAAACAGATGCGGGAGTTCCGTGGAAAATGCTGTTCCATTATTTTCCAGGATCCGATGACCAGTCTGAACCCGGTATTCACCATCGGAAATCAGTTAAAAGAAGCCATTGAGCTTCACACACCGCGTAAAGGCAAAGAAGCTATGGACCGTGCTGTGGAGATGCTGACTCTTGTAGGTGTAAATGAGCCGGAAAAACGTGTAAAACAGTATCCATATGAGCTGTCCGGAGGTATGCGCCAGCGTGTGATGATCGCTATGGCTCTGGCATGTGAACCGGATATCCTGATTGCAGACGAACCGACCACTGCGCTTGATGTTACAATCCAGGCACAGATTCTGGAGCTGATGCAGAGCCTCCAGAAAAAACTGGGAATGGCGATCATCATGGTTACCCATGATCTGGGTGTTATTGCAGATATGTGCGATGAAATCATTGTTATGTATGGTGGCCGTGTCTGTGAGAGGGGAACTGCAGAGGACATTTTCTATCGTCCATCCCATGAATACACAAAGGGACTTCTGAAATCCGTCCCAAGTGTAGATCGTATGGGTGAAAAGCTTGTTCCGATCCCGGGAACGCCTATTAACCTTTTGAATATGCCTAAGGGCTGTGCATTCTGCCCGCGCTGCGAAAATGCCATGAAGATCTGTATTGAGGAGATTCCGCCGGAAATGCAGATGCCGGACGGTCATTTCGCTTCCTGCTGGATGAATGTGAAGAAACAGATGGAGGCACAGAGTAATGAGTGAAATGAAGAAAAAAAGTGAATATCTGGTTGAGGTCAATAACCTTAAGCAGTATTTCCCCATAAAGACCGGTTTTATGAAGACAACTCCACTGAAAGCTGTGGATGGTGTATCTTTCAATATTAAAGCCGGAGAGACACTTGGTCTTGTAGGAGAGTCCGGCTGCGGAAAAACAACAGTAGGACGTTCTCTTCTTAGATTATATACTCCTACCTCCGGAGACGTGTTCTTTGATGGAGAAAGAGTAGACAAAAACAGCATAGGCCATATGCGTAAGCAGATGCAGATGGTATTCCAGGATCCTTATTCTTCACTGAATCCCCGTATGACTGTAGAGGACATCATCGGAGAGCCTCTGGATGTACACAAGCTGTACTCCGGAAAAGGGGAACGCCGTGACCGTATCCTTGAGCTGATGGAACTGGTAGGTCTGAATGCAGAGCATGCGACTCGTTATGCACATGAGTTCAGTGGCGGTCAGCGTCAGCGTATCGGTATTGCCAGAGCTCTGGCAACGAATCCGCGTTTTATCGTTTGCGACGAGGCAGTCAGTGCTCTGGACGTTTCCATTCAGGCGCAGGTTATCAATATGTTTGAAGAGCTCCAGGAGAAGCTTGGCGTGGCATACCTCTTTATTGCTCATGACCTTCTGGTAGTTCATCATATTTCTGACCGTATTGCGGTTATGTACCTGGGACGTATTGTGGAAATCGCAGATGCAGATGATCTGAATGCCTCTCCGATTCATCCGTATACACAGTCTCTGTTAAGTGCGGTTCCGTATCCGGATCCGAAAATGGCAAAAGAACGTCAGCGTATTATTCTGGAGGGAGATGTTCCAAGTCCTCTTAATATGCCGAAGGGATGTGCATTCCGTACAAGATGTAAATATGCTACTGAACGCTGTGCACAGGAATGTCCGACACTGACAGACAGAGGCAATGGACATATGGTGGCCTGCTTCAATAAATAAAAGCAAGGCATAAAACCATAACAAAGAGAATACAATTACCGTGCAGCATTTGTGTGGTGTTTGTATATAATACAGTGAAAACTGTAAAAAAAATCCAGATAGGAGGAATTTTTTATGAAGAAGAAACTTGCAGCACTGGCTCTGGCATCAGCTATGGCAGTGACCACCGTAGGAGGGGCAACTGTTTACGCTTCTGAAGAGCACGGACCATCCAGCGAAGCAGCTCCGGCATGGGAGGATTATAATGCACGTATCGCAGAAATCAGAACAGAGACAGACCTGGTTAAACGTGAAGCTCTGATGCATGAGGCAGAGGATGAGCTTATGAACACATGGGCAATCATTCCGCTGTACTACTACAATGACGTGTACATGCAGAAAACAGAT
>JAPFCU010000059.1 GCA_026169535.1 Blautia sp. | reverse complement strand
GGCAAAAGCTCTTAACGATCTTGCAGCTATCAAGACAGGTATCATGTGCACAATCCACGCTTACACAGGCGATCAGATGACACTTGACGGACCGCAGAGAAAAGGCGATCTGAGAAGATCCCGTGCAGCAGCAGTTAATATCGTTCCAAACAGCACAGGTGCTGCAAAAGCAATCGGTCTTGTTATTCCGGAACTGAACGGCAAACTTATCGGTGCTGCTCAGCGTGTTCCGACCCCAACAGGTTCTACTACAATCCTTACAGCAGTTGTTGAAGGAACTGTAACAAAAGAGCAGATCAACGAAGCTATGAAAGCAGCTTCCAACGAGTCCTTTGGTTACAATGAGGATGAGATCGTATCCAGCGATATCGTAGGAATGACCTATGGTTCTCTGTTCGATGCTACTCAGACTATGGTTCTTCCGCTTGACAACGGAACAACACAGGTTCAGGTTGTATCCTGGTATGACAACGAGAACTCCTACACAAGCCAGATGGTTCGTACAATCAAACACTTTGGCAAACTTCTTGGAGCTTGATTCGTTTAATACGAAAGAGTGAAATAGACTCAGCAAGGGGTCCGGTCTGATAAGGACCGGGCCCTTTTTTAGTTATTATGATTCGGAGGTTATACAATCATGGGATTAAACAAAAAATCAGTTGATGATATCAACGTAAAAGGCCAGAAAGTTCTGGTAAGATGCGACTTTAACGTTCCGCTGAAAGAGGGTAAGATCACAGATGAGAACCGTCTGGTTGCTGCTCTTCCTACAATTAAGAAACTTGTTGCTGACGGCGGAAAGGTTATCCTTTGCTCTCATCTTGGCAAACCGAAGGGAGAGCCGAAACCTGAGCTTTCTCTTGCTCCTGTAGCAGTTCGTCTTTCTGAGCTTCTGGGTCAGGAAGTGAAATTTGTTGCAAGCCCGGTTGTTGTTGATGACTCTGTCAAAGCAGCAGTTGAAGCTATGAACGACGGCGAGATCGTTCTTCTTGAGAATACACGTTATCGTGCAGAAGAGACAAAGAACGGCGAAGCATTCAGCAAAGATCTTGCTTCCCTTGCTGATGTATTTGTAAACGATGCATTCGGAACCGCTCACAGAGCACACTGCTCCAACGTTGGTGTTACAGAGTTTATCGACACCTGTGCTGTTGGATACCTGATGCAGAAAGAAATCGACTTCCTTGGAAATGCAGTAGAAACTCCGGTAAGACCGTTTGTTGCAATTCTTGGTGGTGCAAAGGTTGCTGATAAACTGAATGTTATTTCCAACCTTCTTGAAAAATGCGATACACTGATCATCGGCGGTGGAATGGCATACACTTTCCTGAAAGCAAAGGGGCTGGAAGTAGGTGCTTCTCTGGTTGACGATACAAAGCTTGATTATTGTAAGGAAATGCTTGCAAAGGCAGAGTCTCTTGGAAAACAGCTTCTTCTTCCGGTAGATACAGCGATTGCTAAATCTTTCCCGAACCCGATCGATGCTGAGATCGATGTGGATTATGTTGACTGTGATGCAATTCCGGCAGACGTACTTGGACTTGATATCGGACCGAAAACAGCAGAAATCTACGCTGAAGCTGCAAAAACAGCTAAGACTGTAGTATGGAACGGACCGATGGGTGTATTTGAGAATCCAGTTCTTGCAAAAGGAACAATCGCTGTAGCAAAAGCTCTTGCAGAAACAGATGCTACTACTATTATCGGCGGTGGTGACTCTGCAGCAGCTGTAAACCAGCTTGGATTTGGCGATAAAATGAGCCATATTTCTACTGGCGGCGGAGCATCTCTGGAATTCCTTGAAGGAAAGGAACTTCCGGGTGTAGCAGCAGCTAACGATAAATAAGCTGAAAGCAATTATTAAATAAGATAGGAGATTATCATCATGGCAAGAAAGAAAATCATCGCTGGAAACTGGAAAATGAACATGACTCCAAGCGAAGCAGTTAAATTAGTAGAAACTCTGAAACCACTTGTAAAGAACGACGAAGTTGACGTAGTATTCTGTGTACCGGCTATCGACATCGTTCCGGTTGTTGAGGCATGCAAGGATACCAATATTCAGGTTGGTGCAGAGAACATGTACTTTGAGGAGAAAGGCGCTTACACAGGCGAAATCTCCCCGGCTATGCTTACAGATGCAGGCGTAAAATACGTAGTTCTCGGACATTCTGAGAGAAGAGATTACTTTGGCGAGACAAATGAGGATGTAAACAAAAAAATGCTCAAAGCTTTCGAGCATGGCATTACTCCGATCATGTGCTGCGGCGAGACTCTTACTCAGAGAGAGCAGGGCGTGACTATGGACTTCATCCGTCAGCAGGTTAAGGTTGGATTCCAGGGCGTAACAGCAGATCAGGCTAAAACAGCGGTAATCGCTTATGAGCCGATCTGGGCTATCGGAACAGGCAAAACAGCTACTACTGAGCAGGCTCAGGAAGTTTGTGCAGATATCCGTGCATGCATCGCTGAAATCTATGATGAGGCAACTGCAGAAGCGATCCGTATCCAGTACGGCGGATCTGTAAATGCTGCAACTGCTCCGGAACTGTTTGCACAGAACGATATCGACGGCGGTCTGGTAGGCGGCGCTTCCCTGAAAGAAGATTTCGGAAAGATCGTAAACTACAAATAAGATCAACAATTAAGAAGGCTCTTAAAAGAGCCTTCTTTTCTTATATAAAACTTTACCACTTTACTTGACAAATATCTCCTTCTCATCTACTATAAGAACAACACTTACATTCCGTCAGAAAGGAGAATCCGTAATGGAGAAGAAGATCATTTATGCCGCCCTTCTGGGGCTTGGCACAGTAGGTACTGGTGTCTATAAAGTACTAAAAGGACAGAAAGAGGAAATGGAGGCCAAGATCGGCAGTGAGATCAGGATCAAAAAGATTATGGTCCGTAATCTGGAAAAAGCAGCTTCCAGAGTGGATGATCCCTCTGTACTTACCAACGACTGGGATGAGATCCTGAACGATCCGGAGATTGATATCGTGATCGAGCTGATGGGAGGTATCGAACCGGCAAGAACCTGTATCCTGGCTGCGCTGGAAGCCGGTAAGCATGTGGTATCTGCAAATAAGGATCTGATTGCTGTTCATGGAAAGGAACTCCTGGACATGGCAGAAGCGCATCAGGTGGACTTTCTTTTTGAAGCAGCTGTTGCCGGAGGCATTCCGATTATCCGTCCGCTGAAGCAGTGCCTGGCAGGAAATCATATGAGAGAGGTCATGGGTATTGTAAACGGTACTACGAATTTTATACTGACAAAAATGACACAGGATGGAATGGAATTTAAAGAAGCTCTTGCTCTTGCAACAGAGCTTGGATATGCAGAAGCAGATCCTACGGCAGATATAGAAGGTCTGGATGCCGGACGTAAGGTTGCGATTCTGGCTTCTGTTGCATTCAATTCCAGAGTTGTTTTTGATGATGTGTATATTGAGGGAATTACAAAAATATCTGCCAAGGATATTCGCTATGCAAAAGAAATGGGATGTGATATTAAGCTGCTTGGTGTTGCAAGGAATACCCGGGACGGAATTGAGGCATATGTATGTCCAATGCTGATACCAAGCACTCATCCGCTGGCATCTGTGAATGATTCGTATAATGCAGTTTTTGTAAATGGAGACGCAGTAGAAAACGCCATGTTTTTTGGAAGAGGAGCCGGTGAGCTTCCTACAGCCAGTGCAGTGGTGGGAGATGTATTTGATATTGCCCGTAATATCCATGCAGACTGCTGTGCAAGAATAGGCTGTACATGCTATAAGAATATTCCGGTGAAAAAAATGGCAGATACTCATAATCGATATTTTCTTCGCCTTCATGTGGAGGACCGCTGCGGTGTTCTGGCAGAAATGACAGCAGTTTTTGCCAAATATCATGTAAGCGTTGCACAGATTATCCAGAAAGAGACAAAGGCAGGAGACAGTGCAGAAGTGGTTGTGATCACAGGAAAAGTTCGGGAAGGAGACTTCCGCACTGCGATGGAAGAACTGTCCGGACGAAATTCTTTACATAAGATTTCCAGTATGCTTCGGGTATATGGAGAATAAGATCGTCGATAAAAGAAAACTGTAAGGAAAGATCAGGAATTTTTCGGGGAAAATCCTTGAAAAATTCCTGATTTTTGGTAGTATATAATATGTGAGCATATACTTAGAAAATACTCCGCAGTTTTTGCGGGGAAATCATACAAAAAGGAGAACATTATGAGCAAAAAACCAACTGTTTTAATGATTCTTGATGGTTATGGACTGAATGAGAGACATGACGGGAATGCTGTATATGAGGCAAAGACTCCAGTCATGGACAAATTGATGGCTGAGTGTCCATTTGTAGAGGGAAATGCAAGCGGGCTGGCAGTAGGTCTTCCGGATGGTCAGATGGGAAACTCTGAGGTTGGACATATGAATATGGGTGCAGGCCGCATTGTATATCAGGAGCTGACTAGAATCACCAAGGAGATCAATGATGGTGATTTCTTTAAAAATGAGGCTCTTCTTGCAGCAATGAAGAATGCAAAAGACAATGATTCCGCTATTCATTTTATGGGACTTCTTTCTGACGGCGGCGTTCACAGCCATATCACTCATCTTTACGGATTACTTGAAATGGCTAAGAGAGAAGGTCTGAAAAAAGTTTATGTACACTGTTTCCTGGACGGACGTGATACACCTCCGGCTTCCGGAAAGGGATATATCGAACAGCTTCAGGCTAAGATGCAGGAAATCGGTGTAGGCGAGATCGGTGTGGTTTCCGGCCGTTACTATGCAATGGACAGAGATAATCGCTGGGATCGTGTGGAACTGGCATACAATGCCCTGACAAAAGGCGAAGGTGTGAAAGGTACAGATGCGGCAGAGGCGGTTCAGGCATCCTATGACAACGAAAAGACTGATGAATTTGTTCTTCCGACTGTGATCGAGAAAGATGGCAGACCAGTAGCTTCTGTTCAGGATAAGGATTCCGTGGTATTTTTCAACTTCCGTCCGGACCGTGCCCGTGAGATCACCAGAGCATTTTGTGATGATGATTTTAAGGGATTTGCGCGTGAAAAGAAATTGGATGTAACTTTCGTATGTTTCACCAATTATGATGATACTATTCAGAATAAGCAGGTGGCATTTAATAAAGTACAGCTTCACAATACCTTTGGAGAGTATCTGGCAGCACATGATATGACACAGGTTCGTATTGCAGAAACTGAAAAATATGCACATGTTACCTTCTTCTTTAACGGTGGTGTGGAAGAGCCGAATAAGGGAGAGGACAGAATTCTTGTAAAATCCCCGAAGGTTGCTACTTATGATCTTCAGCCGGAAATGAGTGCACCGCAGGTATGTGATAAGCTTGTGGAGGCTATCAAGTCCGACAAATATGACGTTGTGATCATTAATTTTGCTAACCCGGATATGGTTGGTCATACCGGTGTGGAAGCAGCTGCAGTCAAAGCAGTGGAAACTGTTGACGAGTGTGTGGGAAGAGCAGTCGAGGCTGTGAAAGAAGTAAACGGTCAGATGTTTATCTGTGCGGATCATGGAAATGCAGAGCAGCTTGTAGATTATGAGACTGGAGAACCATTTACTGCTCATACTACAAATCCGGTTCCATTTATTCTTGTAAATGCAGATCCGAAATATACTCTGAAAGAGGGCGGCTGCCTTGCAGATATTATTCCAACCCTGATCGAACTGATGGGAATGGAAAAACCGGCAGAGATGACAGGAGAATCTCTTCTTATCGAAAAATAAAAATAATTTACAGAAGCAGATCCCAGATAAGAGTTCGGGATCTGCTTTTTCTTACAGAAGAAATGAAAGTGCCGGACTCTGATTTTGATAGGATAAAAAGTATATTGCAGGATACAATAACAAAAACAGACTTTGTTATGATAAAAAAGAATCATACTGCCAGGAATATATGTTTTCGGGGATAAATTCATAGCACATAACGCCTTGTGGAACAGTAACTCGAATAATGCTATAACTCGAAAAAACATAGATGAGATATGGCACAAAATGTAGAAAGTATGTTATAATAGGATGGCTTGGTGTATGTTAGTTTTTGATGTTACGATCAAGGAGAAAATAGATGAGCAATAAGGAGAAAAGAAAAGATATTCCTTCAGGGCCCGGAAATGAGACGAAAAGACAGTCCGATATGGAAGATAAGATTAATGCGGCAATGGATAAAATAACGGTATCGCTTACTGATGAGGTGTATGATCAGGAAGAATATACACAGGAAGACGACGATCAGCCTGATGATGGGTATGACTTAGAAGAGGATTACGAATATGAGGAAGAGGGGTATGAGGAAGAAACAGAACCAGTGTCTGTACCAAGAAGATCAAAATCTGCAAGACCTCAGCCTGTAAAATATGTTCCTATTGATGATATAGATGAAAAGCTTGCAATTCCTTTTGGGAAGAAAAAAAAGCATAAAGGTTTGAAAATCGCCGGTATTGCGGCGGCAATGGTTATTGTTGCTGCCGGATGTGCATATGGGGCAGCTTCTTATTATTATGCAGACCGTTTTTTTCAGGGGACTTGGATCAATGGGATTAATTGTTCTGGAATGACTGCATATGAGGCGGAACAGGCTTTGGCAGAAAAAGTACAGGATTATTCAATACAGGTTGCCTCAAGAGAACAGGAACCGCAGGTCATTACAGGAGATCAGATTTCTTATCAGTATCTTTCTACAGGAGAAACTCTCCAGCTTTTGAAGGAACAGAAGCCATATGAGTGGATAAGAGGATATTATGAGCAGAAAAGCTATACAGTATCCGAAAAAGTCTTCTATGACAAAACGCTTCTTCAGCAGCAGGTGATAGCTTTAAACTGTGCAAAAGCAGAAAATCAGACAGCACCTGAAAATGCGTATGTGGCTTTTAAGGACAATCAGTTTCAGATTGTTCCGGAAACACAGGGAACTCAGCTGAATGTAAAACAGGCATACAGGATCTTGGACGAAGCAGTGGCAGAAACACAGGAATCTGTGGATTTTGGAACAACTCCGGAAGCTTATGTATCTGCATCTGTAACGCAGAATGATCCGGAGCTTCAGTCAGCTCTGGAAGCATGCAACAATTATACAAAAGCAAGTATTACCTATACCTTTGGAGAGCAGACAACAACGCTTGATGGAAATACCATTAAAGACTGGCTGCAGTTTGATGAAAAGGGACAGCTTCTGCTGGACGACAATACTTTTCAGCAGCACATAGCAGATTATGTTGCACAGCTGGCAGCTACTTATAATACAGTAGGCACAGAGCGGGAGTTTTATACAACCAGCGGACGAACAGTTTATGTATCCAGTTCTGTTTACGGATGGGCTATTGACCAGGCCGCTGAGGCGGCGCAGCTTTCTCAGGAGATCCAGTCCGGAACGCAGACATCCAGAGAACCGGTATATAGCCAGAGAGCTAATTCCCATGGTGTGAATGACCTTGGAAACACCTATATAGAAGTAGATTTAAGTAATCAGCATATGTATTATTATCAGTCAGGTGCGCTTGTTTTTGATTCGGATTTTGTATCTGGAAATATGAGCTATGCAGACAGGCAGACGCATTCCGGTATTTTTACTCTGTATTACAAGAAAAGTCCGGATGTACTTCGTGGTGCCAAGAAGCCGGATGGTACTTATGAATATGAGGAACCGGTATCCTATTGGATGCCTTTTGACGGAGGCATTGGTTTCCATGATGCGCCCTGGAGAGGGGAATTTGGCGGAGATATTTATCTGACCAGCGGATCCCATGGATGTATTAATCTTCCGCCGGACAATGCGGCTGTACTGTACAGTATGATCGACTATAATGTCCCGATCATATGTTTCTACTAAAGAAATTGGAGGAATAAGAAAAATGAGCAGATCTTTTGACTTTATACTTGCAGGAGCATCCCTGATCGTGGGAATTATGCTTCTCACCGGGAATGGAGCATTTTTTATGAAAGGTGGAAATGCACAGCTTCGCAAAAAAAAATATGATGAGAAAAAAATGGAGAAAGGCTCAGGACTTGCACTTGTTTTGATCGGTATCGCAACATTTATTGATTCTTATACTACAACGGTTGCTGCAAAAATTGGGTATATAGTAGTTCTGGCTGTGATTTTAGGCGGACTGGTATGGTATATCAAAAAGAAATGTACAAAATAACAAGAGAGTTTCGTATCTAAATGAGAAACAGCATGGAATTCGGAAAATCCGTTTCCATGCTGTTTTCATTGTATGCCGTTTAAAATAATGTGGTAAGATCCAGGAGCCGGGAAATCTGGAAATCTGGTTCCGGAACATCTCCGAATCCATAGGAAGCGAATACAAAGGGAATGTTGGCCTTTTGACAGGAGAGAAAATCGCCCATGGTATCTCCTACATAAACAGGTGATTTCAGATTATGAATTTCCATCAGTTGGAGAATCGTATCATTTTTTTCCAGACCAGTATCTCCGAAGCACAGATGTCCTTTGAAATATTTACCAAGACCTGAGGATTTCAGAAATACTTCAATATATCCGGCCTGGCAGTTGCTCACGATATAAAGCGGGTATTTTGCAGAAAGATATTTGAGAGTCTCTTCCAGATTTTCATAGAGAGGTGCACAGGTTTCAAGAAGAGCTTCATGTTCAGCCTGACAGCAGCCGTCAATGATACGAAGCTGTTCATCCTCCGGAATGTCTGGAAAAAGCTGTGCTGCAATAGCCGGAAGCGGCTGTCCGAAAAGTTCCATCAGTCTTTTGGCAGTGATAGATATATTCATGTGCTCCTTGTCATGCAGATAAGAATCCCAGGATCTTGCAACAATTTCTGTGGAATCCCACAGTGTTCCATCTACATCAAAAATAATACTGTCCATAAAATTCCTTCCTATTATAATTATATGATATTCCGAGTTTATCTTTAACATTTTGGATTATACACAGGGAAAACAAAAAAATCAACCTGTTAGCAAGTAAAAGAACATTTTTCAGATGTTATGTGGAATGTTAATTTTAATGGAAAAAGGGAAAAACATGTGATACAATAGAGCCACTTGATAACAGCAACGAGGTTACAGAGATGAATTACAGCCATACGGTAAAAGCCAGATTTCTGGACAGGCCCAATCGTTTTGTTGCTCATGTGGAGC
>JAPFCU010000075.1 GCA_026169535.1 Blautia sp. | reverse complement strand
TTCATCTATAGGGTATTCTATCATTTTATTCCTGAGCTTTCCACCTTATTTTGATACCGGACAATTTCCACGGAATTCCAAATCATCTTCGGTGGTCCAAATAAAAAACGCTGCAGTTCTGACGCTCTTGCCAGATTACTGCAGCATTCTTCGTTAGTCAGACATAGTATTTTCCTTTTTCAGAAAAACATTATTTTGTCTGATACATATCGTTGTAATATTTCTGATAATCACCGCTTGTGACATTTTTCATCCAGTCCTCATTCTCAAAAAACCATTTGATCGTGAGGCGGATTCCATCCTCAAAACAGGTTTCCGGATACCAGCCAACCTCTTCCTTGATCTTGTCAGGAGCGATCGCATAACGACGGTCATGGCCCTTGCGGTCCTCTACATAAGTGATCAGGTTTTCGCTGACAAGCTCTCTTCTGGAATCTCCTTCCGGAAGCATCTCTTTCAGAGTATCCAGAATAATGTGAATGATCTGGATATTCTGTTTTTCATTATGTCCGCCGATATTGTAGGTTTCAAAAAGGCGGCCTTTTTCCTGAACCATATCGATCCCCTTTGCATGATCCATAACATAAAGCCAGTCTCTTACATTCTTTCCGTCGCCGTACACCGGAAGCTTTTTGCCCTGGAGCGCATTGTTGATGATCAGAGGAATCAGTTTTTCCGGAAACTGGTACGGACCATAGTTGTTGCTGCAGTTTGTAATATTGGCAGGGAACTTATAGGTGTCCATATAAGATTTTACCAGCATATCTGAAGATGCCTTGCTGGCAGAATACGGGCTGTGAGGCGCATACGGTGTTGTCTCATAAAAATATCCGCCGTCTTCTTCCAGAGAGCCATAAACCTCATCGGTAGACACATGAAGAAATTTTTTGTCCGGCTTAAAGGTTCCGTCCGGAAGCTCCCATGCAGCCTTTGCAGCATTCAGCATAACAAGAGTTCCAAGTACATTCGTTTTTACAAAAACTTCCGGATTGCGGATGCTTCTGTCTACATGGCTTTCTGCTGCAAAATGAACAACACGGTCAATATCATTTTCCTCAAAGATCTTCATGATCGCTTCGCTGTCACAGATATCCGCTTTCACAAAAGTATAGTTGTCTCTGTTTTCAATGTCCTTGAGATTTTCAAGATTTCCCGCATAAGTCAGTTTATCTACGTTAATAATGCGGATTTCATTGTCATACTTCTCAAACATATAGTGAATGTAGTTGGAACCTATAAAACCTGCTCCTCCTGTTACCAGATATGTTCTCATATATTTTCTCCTCCTGATAAGAGGCCATTGCAGAACCTTATTTTCCACAGGATTTGCAACAGCCCCCTTTTTATTGATTAGTTATAGTTTGGATCTGTAGGATCAAAGGTTCCGCTTCCTCTTAATGGTGTCAGCGGATTTCTTCCCAGAGGTCCCTTAAAGCATTCATCTGATTTATACTTCCCGTCAAATACACGAATTGTAGAACCATTACAGTTTTCCCAAATCCATTTGGCATCTGCCACACAGCAGCGGATGCATCCGTGAGAAGCCGGGTTTCCAAGTTTCAGATATTCTCCTGCCGGAAGGTTATTTCCGTTCGGCTGACCGCTTGCTACTGAATGAATATAAATTCCATTTACTACATGAGATCCATACTGTCCCCAGGACGGTCCCATAAGCAGCTGCCAGCGATCCGCTCTGGTAATCTTAAATGTTCCAACCTTTGTAGGAGTTTCCGGAAGACCAACGGATACACGGATTGTTTTAATCGGAGTTTTTTTACTGCTGTCTGTATAAATAGTCATAACTCCATTTACACGATCACACTCCAGATAATAGTTACTGCGTTTGAATTCACTTGTTCTGTCATTGACACGGTTTCCATACTTGTCAAAACGATAGTTCACCCCGTCAATAGTTTTGGTCATATTTTTATATACTGCACCAGTCTGTGGATTCACATATCTTGCATTATTTTTTGAGTTATTATGTGCAATCCACTCTGTTGTAAACTTTCCGCGACTATCCAAATATCCATACAGCTTTGTATCCGGATCTTTCTTTACAACATTGGTAACTGCTGTCCAGGCTTCAAAATAGTATCTATTACCATTGATTGTTTTCCATCCGGCTCCATATAATCTGCCCTCTTTTGTTGCATAATAAAACTTATTATTATACTTGATCCATTGGCTCTTATATTTTTTTCCACGACACTGCGTTGATGAACTGCGTTCAAAAAAGTACTTATAATCACCTACCGTCACGGGTCCGCTTGCCATACGTCCATCACCAAGAAAATATCTGTCACCTGACCATTGGCTCTGAACATTTTCACCATTTGAGTCAAACAAAAACCATCCAACATGTTTACCATTCATGGTAACATTCTGGATTCCCTTCATTTCCTGAATACGACCGGGAAGACTTCCGATATAATAATAACGTCCTTTCTTGTTTCCGTGTACACGAATCCACCGTTTAGTCCATTCTACACGTTTTCCGTCTTTACCAAAATAATATCTGGCATTATTCCATTTAACAACGCTGTCTTTGTATACCCAGCCATATTTATTTGCCATATAGTAGGAACCATTAGCAGCTTTAATCACTTTGTCTTTGGCAAGATATCCGTAAGAATCAATCAGATATTCTGTATTCTTGGAAGGCGCAAACAATTTATATACACCTGCTCCTTTTTTTTGATTAAGACCGTTGGATCCAAAGAAAAGCCATTTGTCTCCCTTGCTGGTTTTCATACTTGCCCAACGATTGAATACCATTTTTCCAGGAACCTTTTCGCCTGGCTCACTCTTTCTGAATGCATACAGTCCTTTTCTTCCATTATAGGAAGCTTCTACTACACCAATATATGGTTTGCCATCTTCCAAAAGATAATAAAACTGACCACCAATCTTGTATATCATATTAGGTGCAATTTCTTCTGCTCTTCCATCCTCTCCGTATTTATGAAAAGCACCTGCATCCCACATGTATCCAGTATTCTTCTGCATCTGTCCCATGTTGGAATTAAAAGGAGTCGGTGTATCTCCTGCCTCTGTATCAGGATTTGTCACCTTGGCGCTGGAGCTGTACTGAAAGAAGTACTCAGCCGGGGAATCGTAAGGAAATCCCTCTGTGCCAGGATTTACAACTCTTTTTCCTGTAAGCATACACCCATTTTCGTTAAAATAGTATGTTCCTTTTTGAAGGACCTGTCCCCGGCTGTCTACTGTTGTAATTTCAACCAGTGTGTTCCTGTAATACTCCACTGATTCTTTTGCATCCTGTACATCAACAGATACATTCTCTTGCGATATATTATCTTCTGTTTCCGGAACAGTATTAACATCAGGGATAACTTCCGGAATTGTTTCCAGCTGTTCTGTATCTCCCTGCATATCACCTTCAAGGTTTACTGCTTCTGTTGTGTCTGTAACTTCTTCTGATGTAGTCACCGGTTCATCATCAGTTTCAGCAGAAGCAGACTGACTTTCTGTCTGTATATCCGGAAGCATCTCCGATACAGTACCTTCATCTGCAGCTGTTCCGTCTAAAACTTCTGCGTTTTCGTTACCAACTACAGTATCCCTTGTCTTTGGAAGCTTCTGAAGCATCCACTTATTTCCCTCTTCCAGCTTCCAACGTGTATAAAGCAGAGTGGCTGTATGCTTTTCTGCATCCTCTGTCTCAAAAGCTGCTGCAGGCTCTGCAGTTGTATTTTCCATTTCCGGTACAGTCTGAGGTTTCTGTTCCGGCTCAGTCATATTGTCACCTGAACTGAAAAGATCATCTGCAAATCCCACTTCCGGTTCTGTATTGTCTGTCACATCATTGCTGTCTGTATTGTCAGAAGGTTCGTCAGAGGGCTGCTGCACCTCTCCCTCAGGATCTTCAATTGAAATATTACCACCATCAGTATCTTCCGGCGTCTCTGTTTCACCGTCCACCATTGGCTCTTCTTCCACAGTAACATCTGATTCAGAATCTGAAAAACTGTTTTCAGAATATGATTCCACTGCCGAATCCAGCATTGCCGCCGCACCGGCCTCTGTTACCATAGACGAACACATTGTCAGGCTCAAAAGAATTGCCACCACTCGTTTTTTCAACGTACTTCCTCCTTGTTTATTCTTCTTCATTCCTCATGTTATTATTTATTCACCAAGGCCGCTGCTGATAGCTTTGACCATAGCTTTCATTGCCTCCTCCTCGTCTGCCCCTTTGCAGACAAGCTCAATTTCATCCCCGCATTTTACGCAGGCCCCCAATACGCTGAGCACACTCTTTGCATTGGCTGTTCCCCCCTCGTACGTAAAGGTAATCAATGACTGATACTTGATCGCCTCATTACACAAATTCCCTGCAGGCCGCAAATGAAGCCCGGAAGGATTATTGATTGTAATTTTCTGACTGACCATATTCCCTTCTCCTGTTTAACTGTTTTCTTCTGCCTTGGAAATCCTGGAAACCTCAATTTGTGTTTTTACCTCATCCACAAGTTCATATCCCTCGGGAATCTCGATATCA
>JAPFCU010000048.1 GCA_026169535.1 Blautia sp. | reverse complement strand
TTTTTACCCACCCGGTGAGGGTGCTTTTTGCAACATTGTAGTCAGCTGCTATCTCACTTATTGAGCGATCACCTGCCATATAGGCTTTGACTACTTCAATTTTAAAATTTTCATTGTAACGTGTGGCCATGATTGGTCCCTTCTTTGGATAATAAATATTATATACTATCCGAACAAGGTGTTACAAATTTAGTTTACCACTACAGCTACTTATAGAAAAAAATCCGGTAAACTGTACCGAGGTTATACAGCTAATCTTGAAGAAACAGTTGGTAAGAATGGCTCTGTAATCACAGATTATCAGTTTGATAAAAATACACATACCGATAGTCATTTCCTTCAGGATACGCTTTCAGCAATGGAAAAGTCCGAAGAAGAAATCATTCTGATTACAGATGGTGGTTATGACGGACAGGATAACATTGCTCTTGCAAAGGAGAAAAATGTCAAACTGGTAACAACAGCTCTGATAGGGAAAGAGGCTCCAGATGCTTTGGCTGACTTTGAATTTAATGAGGATGGAACCCGTCTGTTAAAATGTGCCGCAGGTCATGAGCCTATAAGCCAGAGTTTTACAAAATCAACAAGACAATGCAGAGTATCATTTGACCGTAATCATTGTGCTGGTTGCCCATATCAAGATCAGCGCCGTCCAAAGATATATAAAAAAGTTGCCACTTTTATTGCTTCAAAAAATGCATCTAACAGAGCGAAAAGCCAAAGATACATGCAGAGTGAAGAATTCAGTAACTTAGCAAGGTTGAGAAATGGTGTAGAAACTATTCCTGCTAACATCCGAAAGAATTATCATCTTGATAAACTTCCAAGAGGTAAACAGCGTGGTAAATTTTTCTTTGGAAGCAAAATAGCTGCATTAAATTTCCGAAAGCTCTTTGGATTCCGAAAGGGCTTGGGTAATTATGCTCCAAATCCAGTATTAGTGTAAAATACACTGAAGAAATAGTAAGGAATGACAGTAAACAATAGTAAACGCTCCATAAGTGGGGGTACCCACTATGGAGCGTTTACGTATGAAATCTCAGAGACAGTACAAGGTCTTCCGATATTTTTTCGGATGACCTTGTTTTAACATTCTATAACTGTTTCATGATAAAACGATAATCAGTAGGTGCCATTTGAAAATTAGTATAAAAAACCTGGTTAAAATACTTGGTAGAAGTATAGCCTACTTTTTCTGAAATGTCAGATACTTTCATAGTAGTATGGGCAAGAAGCTCCTTAGCGGCTTCCATTCGACGTTCTGTGAGAAGCTGTGAAAAACCCATAGAGAGTTCTTTCTTTAGCAACCGGGAAATATATGAGCTATTGCGATTTATAAATTCTGCGGCATCATTTAATCCTATTTGTTTTTCATAGTTTTTATTTATGTATTCTATAACGGTATTAACGATTATTCCTGTGTTTCGTGTAGTGACACAGGACAGTTCCTGGATAATGTTTTTGATGCAGTTGGAAAAAATAGTTCTGCTGTGTTCGCTGCAGGGTTGTTCCATGCAGTAGCGTGTCATCGGAGCAGTAAGATAGCTGCTGTCCCTGGAATCATCCAGAAAATTTTTCAGTTGAATATGAAGGTTTAATTCGACTAGCTTGATAGCATCCTGTTGAGTGAGCAGATTTTCATTCTGTATCAGTGAAAAAAAAGCATCTCCGATTTCCAGTGCATCATTGAGATTACGTGTCTGAATGGCATTGATCAGATTGGAAATGATTTCGTTAATCTCAATAATACTGGAATTGTAATCATTTATTTCTGCAAAAAATAAGATACTGTCTTCCGGTGAAACGATGTTGGAAGCTTTATAAGAAAAACAATATTGTATCTGTTTATTGAGCTTAGGAAACTGTTGAATAGAGTTTCCGAGTTCACTGATTCCAATTGTGATAGAAGAAAAAAGTTTTTCCCTGGTATAACAGATCAGTGAATATGCCAGGCTTTTAACTTCTGCAACAGGGTCAGCAGATGTAACAGGCATAAGAATATATACAATGTTTCCAATATAGCATGATGCAATACCGTCATAATCTTTATTAATCTTTTTCGACAGAGAATAAGAAATATAGTATTCCTGATTCTGCAGGATGTTCATACTGTTCGTGGTATTACACTTAATACCAATCAAATAGAACAAATCTGGATTCAGACCAAGTGAAAGACATTGCCGGAGCTGTTCAGGAGAAAAACTGGTGACAGGATTGATCAGCAAAGTTTCCATAAACTGTTTTTTCAAAAGACTCTGATTTTCTTTAAAAAATCTGGAAAGCATTTCTTTTTGTTTCTCTATATTTCCCTGCTCCTGAACTGCATTTATGGCTTTCTTTAAGCAGGCAAGGAATATGTCACTGTTCAATGGTTTAAGAAGGTAATCAAAGGCATCATATCTCAAAGCCGCCTGTGCATAAGAAAACTCGGAGTATCCGGAGACAAAGATGACCGGCAGGTTTAATTGTGATTCAGATATTTTCTGAAGAAGATGGATTCCATTTTCACAGGGCATTTGAATGTCCGAGAACAGAATATCAGGATGCTTTGTCTGAATGATGGTCCAGGCATCAGCTGCATTAGTGGCTGTCAGGATGGTGTGAGATTTAAAGTCAGACTGCCGGATTATATTTTCCATTGTCTGAAGTGCAATTGCTTCGTCGTCAACAAGTAATATTTTCATTTCAGATGTCCTGCTTTCTCAATTGGTTTTTCTACTAGTTTCAAAGGAAGACGAACCGTGATACATGCTCCATTGTTTTCGTTATTCTGCAGGATCAGTCCATGATTTTCGCCATAATAGAGCTTCAGTCGTTTGTCGATATTGTAAATTCCGTAAGCGGTGGAGGGCTTTTGCTGAGAACTTTTGGAAAAATTTTCCATGAATTCCTGGGAAAAACCTGGACCGTTGTCCTTTACACAAATCTGCAGATCGGCACCATCTGTACTTCCAAGGATTGCAATGATGCCTTTGCCAGAAATTTTGGAGGTTCCGTGGATCACTGCGTTTTCAATCAGAGGCTGGAGAATCAGCTTGGGAATATAGCAATGGTATAAAGCTTTGGGAATATCAATTAAAATAGTCAGATTATTTCCAAAACGAAGTTTTTGTATATAGGTATATTCTTTTACATAATACAAGGTCTCTTCCAGTGTGTTGAATGGTTTGCCTTTCAGGGACATGCGCTCAATATCAGCAAGTGAATTCAGTGCATGGTGACATTCTTCTTTTCTGTCCATATCTATCAGGCCGGAAATACAATTCAAAGTATTG
The DNA here is from genome assembly GCA_026169535.1 of Blautia sp. Lineage (GTDB taxonomy): Bacteria > Bacillota > Clostridia > Lachnospirales > Lachnospiraceae > Blautia_A. Next base: position 1,819 of record JAPFCU010000048.1, on the reverse strand, counting down.
TAAAGAAAGTGTGGATTGATCTGTGCCTGGAGACTTTCAATTTCAATATTCTTTGTAAGAATTTCCTGGTCATGGATCTTTTCAGATAATGCACGGATACGCGAAAGAGTCTGATTGTAAACATTGGATAACTGGGAAAATTCAATGGAACTATTCATATGGATAAATGCATCATTATCAATTGCTTTTGTTTTATTTAGTTTTTCCATGAAATAGTCAAATTCATCCGCTATACTTCGGGAGATAAAACGTGTTGCTCCGATAATTGCGATTAGAGCAAGAATAGATGGAAAAAGCAGCAGGATCACGAACGTGCGGGTTCCTTTATAAACCAGAGACTGATTGGTTATCAGCAATAATTGCAGATTACTTATGCTGGTGGAAAAGGAATCTGCTGTATATTTATATATCTGTGTATTTAAACGTTCAGTTTTTATGAGTTCAATAATATTCTGTTCTGAAAGTTCAGTAGTATTCCTGAAAATATGATGATTATTGTCAATTAAAACAAATTGGTACGCGTTACTGTTCAGGGAAAAGATTTTATCAAAAACAGCAGCCTTGGACTCCACAACCAGTGTGCCAAGACGTTTTTTTCCTGTAGTCTCAGTTTTTCCAGTCCATTGATAAATAGTTCGACACATGTATAATTTGTCTGAAGCATCACTGATCTCAAAGATATAAGGTAATCCGTGGTAATCATCACCTTTTTTCAGAATTTCTGAAATGTAAGACGGGGAAAAACCAGATACTGGCTGTGATGAGTTGCTGGCTGTTGAAATCAGTTTTCCGCTGTCAGTGATAAAAAATACATTATCTGAATAGTTAACACTTAAAGAAGGATAATAGGGGGCGTCATTTAATAAAAGCTTTTGGAATTCCTGTCCATCATCCTGTGTTATGTTTATAAGATTGTTTTGTGTTGTATTTTTATAGCAAAAGATACTGGAATCTGAGGTAAACTGAGTAAAATAGGATTCCAGGGATGTGAGAGCCGTACTAGCGTAGGCTGTTTTTTCATTCTCAGAGGATTCTTTTACTGAGTGAAAATAAAATATGGTATCGATTGCTCCGATGGAAAGAAATGTGATCAGTAAGATAGGAATCACATAACGCGTGTATTTAACCCGAATGCTGACAGGGTGAGTTGTTTTTTGCTTCATACAAACCTCTTTCCGATAAATGTATTAGATATTTTGTCTTTTTGTAACTGTTCAGTATCCTCACAGTTATGTTTTTTTATTATAACTATAAATGAGCAAGTTCGTGATTTTGCATAAAAGAAAGACACCTCGATTCCGTGTGTTGTATAATGAAAGTGCCTAAACAAACATTTGCAACATTTACGAAAGAAGGTGTCTCTCGCAAATACTATACATCATTCCTCATTCATATACAACCAGTTTAAAAAATTAAACTTATGCAAATTTTATTCGTACCGAGTAATAAACCATCTTATGAGTATCCTAATCAGTATTTTCATTTCAGGATACCATGGAAAAACCACGGACTTTGCTAAAAACAGTTCCTGTCACAGAACTACGATTGCCCATTTCCTCAATTCCGGAAAATGGGATGATTCATTACTTTCAGATACGTTAAAATGCTCTGTCATTGAGATTATTTATTCAGAAGCAGCACGCACCGGAAAGCCTGTTTTCTGTATTGTGGACGATACGATCGCTTCAAAGACAAAGCCTTCGTCACAGGCTTTACATCCCATTGAAGATGCGTATTTTCACCAATCCCATTTAAAGGGAAAACAGGATTACGGGCATCAGGCAGTTGCTGTTATGCTTTCCTGCAATGGTATTGTTCT
>JAPFCU010000004.1 GCA_026169535.1 Blautia sp. | reverse complement strand
GCCAGATTGTCTCCAAACTCGGATAATAGAGCCAATGCCTTATAAACACGGAGGAGGTAACGCTAATGGGATTTTTCAAAAAGAAAAATAAACAAATTACTTTTATTGAAAATGCTGGCGGAATGATTATCACGAAATCAATTTATGAGGGAACTTCTAAGCTGAAATGGTTTTTTAGAGAGGAAAGTGTAAATCCTTCTGATAATGGCTGGCGGGCAATCGGGGATAATGATACACAGGAATACTTAGATAACCCGGAAAATTCCATAGTTGTAGACTTTAATACCCTTGCAAACATTGAACCGGCAGTTTTGGCTGTATATGATATGCCGGTAGGTACGGATTTGGAATTCTGTTTTGACAATACCGGAAGATATTTTATCGACACGAATACCGGAAAACGGAAATAACAGTGATTTTATAGGAAAACGACGAAGATGGAGAAACGAAAACTTTCAGGAAAAACAATTTTGAAGCTGGTAGGGGCACTTTTAGCTTTGGCTTATTTGGGATTTTGCCTCTATGCAGGTATTACCGGGAAATTTCCGAATATGCACAAAGCCGAGCATGTGATGCGTTTCGGTGACCTTAAAAACTGGGTGTCCGGCGGAATATCGGCTGTGATGATTTTTGCCCTGTGCATTACTTCTGCTTTCAATGACCTAAATCTCCAGAAGGGACGCAAAAAATCATTTTTACCACTTTTTCTCACCATGATTCTGCCCATTATCCTTTTACTGCTTTTGGAGTCTTATCTGGATATTGGTTGGATCGGGATTGCCCTTTATGCCGGTATTGCAGTTTTTCTATTTGGCGTTGCATGGACTCCACAACTGTTGAATCAGTGGATCGCTCGCCGACTTTTACGAAATGAACCGATGAGCGGCAAGCAACAAGTACAGATTATTGAGTGGATTCATTTTCATCCGCTGAAAAAGCTGTTGATTTTCGGACTGTGGGGCTTTGGCGTCGTGCTGGTTCTGCGTGGCATTTGGGTAACGGCAACCGGAAAAATCGAAATGGATGGAGAGCTTTTTCTGTTTTTACTTGGCACAGCAGTTCTGGTTGTGGCTCTGTTTCAGAAAATGAGACGCTATATCTGCACGCCTTACCGGAACATACCGGTACT
>JAPFCU010000023.1 GCA_026169535.1 Blautia sp. | reverse complement strand
TTATCACACTACTTTATGTTTGTCAACAACTTTTTTATCTTTTTCCAAAGTTTTTTAAATTGTTTCTTCAAAACAAACATTTTCTTGCGACAGCTCAATTAGAATATCACTTTATTCAACATATGTCAACACCTTTTTTCATTTTTTATGATTTATTTTTTTGAACCTCACATTGGAGTTCCCACCTCAATCAAATTACCATCCAGATCATAAAATCGAATAACGCTTTGTCCCCAGCTGTGGGTAGTCTTTTTATTCACATATTCTATCGAAGGATATAATGTTTCCAGTTTTTCAGTAAACGCTTCTATATCCGACTCCTCAAAATACAGTTCACAGGAATTATTTTTTGGAATGATATCTCTGTTTAAAAATTTTCTCCATATTTTTTCTTCCTGAAGTACAAGCCCTTCCGTTAAAATCACGTTCCCCCCATGATCCACTACCATATCAAGACCAAATAAATCATGATAAAATCTTTTTGATTTTTCCATATCCTTTACAACAACCAGAACATTTTTTAATCTCATTTTCATGTCCCTCCAGTCTTTCACTATATTTTATCTATATTAAAACAGCAGCACAGCAGTTCTTTTATTCTTCCTTCCAGAATTTTTTCCTGCTGCAGCTGCTGTTCTCTAATCTGCTCCCGCTCCTTTACTGACAAAACAATGGTTAAACAACCTCTTCCAGATATTTTTTCACTTCAAGAAGCGACGGCAGAATACACTCTGCAAGTTCTTCCATTTCTTTTGTGGGGTTTGCAAGATCCGGAACCATGACCGCATGCATTCCGGCACCTTTAAGGGCACGTATTCCATTATATGAGTCTTCTATTCCATAACAGTTTTCCGGCGATACCTGAAGTCTTTTGCAGGCCTCCAGATAAATATCCGGTTCCGGCTTACTCCTTTTTACCATATCACCACATACAATTTCATCAAAATATTCGAAAAGTCCACCTTCAGAAAGTTCTTTTTTTACGACTTCCTCCCGGGTAGATGTAGCAAGTCCAACCTTTATGTCTCTATAATGAAGATATTCCAAAAGCTCTATGACTCCCCTTTTTTTCGGCAGTTTTCCGCCTGCCGCCTGTTCGTGAAAAAGCTCTGCCATTTCTTTTTTATATACAGCATAAGGAAAATCTTTCCCATAATTCTTCTGAAAGATTCTGATAGTCGCCTCACTATTGGTTCCAAGACACTCCATGCAAGTATCTTCTATACCTGCAATACCATATTTATCCGCTACTTGTTTCCAGGTGCTGACCACCAGAGCCTCTGAATCAAAGATCACGCCATCCATATCAAATATCACTGCTTCCAGCATTTCTAACCTCTTACGCTTTCATAATATATTTAATCGCATCCTGGATCCATTCTACATATACAAGATTCATTCCCTCTGTTTTTCCCATAGAGGATTGACATACTTTTGGAAGAATCACTGTAGTAAATCCAAGTTTTCTTGCCTCTGCCACTCTTTGAGCAGCCATACTCACTGCACGGACTTCTCCGCTCAATCCTACCTCACCAAAAGCCAATACCGAATCCGGTATCACAATATCCTTGCAGCTTGATACAACAGCCAGAGAAATCCCCAGATCAATTGCCGGCTCTGTCATTTTCATACCACCCGCAATATTAACATAAGCATCGCAAGAAGCCAGATGGATTCCCACCTTTTTCTCCAGAACAGCCATAAGAAGATTAACTCTGTTAAAATCAGTTCCTACTGCAGTTCTCCTTGGAATCCCAAAATTGCTCTGACATACAAGAGCCTGGATTTCTACCAGAATCGGTCTGGTTCCTTCCATAGAACAGGCCACAATAGATCCCGATGTCCCGTTGGGTTTTCCATTCAGCATGAACTCCGAAGGATTTTTCACTTCTTCCAATCCTGTATTACGCATCTCAAATACTCCTATCTCATTGGTTGACCCAAATCGATTTTTCACTGCACGGAGTATGCGATAGGAAGCATGACGGTCTCCTTCAAAATACAGCACCGTATCTACCATATGCTCCAATACTCTCGGCCCTGCTACGTTTCCCTCTTTTGTCACATGCCCTACAATAAAAATGGAGATTCCCATCCCCTTGGCAATCTGCATAAGGATATTCGTAGACTCCCGTACCTGGGACACACTTCCCGGCGCAGAACTGATATCCTCGTGAAACATTGTCTGAATGGAATCGATCACCACCATATCCGGTTTATTTCTTTCTATCACTTCCCGTATTGTTTCCAGATTGGTTTCGCAGAAAATCTGCAGATTTTCATTAAATTCTCCAATACGATTTGCACGAAGGCGGATCTGACGCAAGGATTCCTCTCCTGAAATATACAGCACAGAGTTTCCACTTAAAGCCAGGTTCCTGCACACCTGAAGCAAGAGAGTCGATTTACCGATTCCCGGATCACCTCCCACAAGAACAAGAGACCCGGGGACGATACCGCCCCCGAGCACTCTGTCAAGTTCTTTAATATTTGTCAATCTCCGCTCATCTTCCGAAAGCCTGATATCTTTTAGTTTTACAGGTTCCGGTCTTTGTCCCGCTGCTGCTTTTACAGCTGCTGAAGATGTTTTTTTTGTTGATACAGTTTCTTCCACGAATGTATTCCAGGCTCTGCAGCCAGGACATTGTCCCATCCATTTGGAAGATTCATAACCACATTCCTGACAAAAATATACAACTTTTTTATTTTTTAACATTTTACAATTTTCACTTCTGCTGCATCCACATCACCAAGCTCTACACTGAAAGAAAGCTTTCCGCCCAAATTGGTCTTCATAGTTCCTGCATCTGCACCATTAATAGAGATTTCGTACTCTGTATCCGCCTCCATCTCTACCGTGATCTGGGCATCCTCTGCCCCCTCTACCTGAAAGCTCATGGTAGAACCGTCCTGGGTAAGGTTATAAACCGCTGTTCCCGGTACAGATTCATAAACAAACATACCATTCCTCTCCAGCTTGGTGATTTCATTAAAAGTTTTTACTTTATAAACATCCCCCTGATGCTGAAAATCGGATACTTTTGATTTCTGCGCCAGCTCATAATTACCAAAGCTGATGCTTCCGTTTTCCTCTGTACGAATCAGTTCTTTTACTACTGCCATGATCTTATGTCCTCCCTAAAACTATCTGTTGTGTCATTAAAAAATGATATGGAAAAAACGATCTGCATTCTTTCCTTTTATTCTTTTGTATTATATCATTTTCAGTTTTTTTTGAACAGTCTCCTGCTTAAGATTTAATATCTTTTTTATTTTCTGCATCCGGTAAAAATCGAAGCTGTTTCTGATGCAGTTGTACCTTAACTGTGCTTCCTCTTTTTATATTTCCATCCAGGATTTCGTTTGCAAGTCTGTCTTCCAGCTTTGTCTGGATTGCCCGACGGAGAGGACGGGCTCCGTATTTACTGTCAAATCCCGTCTCAGCCAGATAATCTTTTACCGAATCGCTGATTTTCAGCTGAATATCAAGCTGCTCTTCGCACCTTTTCTCCAATTGCTTCAGAAGAAGACCTACTATTTTACGTATATGATCTTTTCTCAGTGTGTGGAATACCATGATCTCATCAATACGATTCAGAAATTCAGGTTTGAATAAACGTCGTACTTCCTCCATAACATTGGATTTCATACGCTCATAATCCTGTTTTTCACTGTCTCCTGACATAAATCCCAATTTTTTTGGTTCTATAATTGCCTGGGCACCTGCATTGGATGTCATAATAATGATCGTCTGTTTAAAATCCACTTTGCGGCCATGAGCATCTGTAATATGTCCGTCATCCAATACCTGAAGAAGAATATTAAATACATCCGGATGCGCTTTTTCAATCTCGTCAAATAAAATCACACTGTATGGATTTCTGCGTACCTTTTCACTAAGCTGACCTGCTTCTTCATAGCCAACATATCCAGGCGGTGATCCTATCATCTTAGAAACACTATGCTTTTCCATATACTCGGACATATCTACACGGATCATTGACTGCTCGTTTCCAAAAACAGCTTCCGCCAAAGCCTTTGACAGTTCTGTTTTTCCTACTCCAGTAGGGCCAAGGAACAGGAATGAACCAATAGGACGATTTGGATCCTTTAAACCTACCCTGCCTCTCTTTACAGCCTGTGCAACCGCCTTTACCGCCTCTTCCTGACCGATCACACGTTTATGGAGAACATTTTCCAAGCGGGAAAGCCTTTTAGATTCATTTTCTGTCAAACGCTGTACCGGAATTTTCGTCCATCCGGAAATAATGTCCGCAACAGAAGCTTCTGTCACCACCGATTTTTTTCTTTTAGTTCTTCTCTCCTCTTTTTCAAGGATATCTGAAAGTTCTTTTTCCAGACCGGCCTGCTGCTTCTGGATTTCTCTTGCCCTGTCCAGGTCAGCGACCCTGATAGCGCGTTCTTTTTCTTCCAGCACTTTCCGAATTTCTGTCTCCAGTTCTTCTGCCCTTGGAATACGTCTGCACTCCCCTAAGCGTACCTTGGCTGCAGCTTCATCAATAATATCAATAGCTTTATCCGGAAGGAAGCGATCATTAATATAGCGGACAGACATCTGTACAGCAGCCTCTAATGCCCGGTCTTCAATAACAACACCATGATGCTTTTCATAATATGGACGAAGCCCTTTTAAGATCTCATTCGCAGATTCCAGCGAAGGCTCTTCTACGGTAACCGGCTGAAAGCGTCTTTCCAATGCTGCATCTTTTTCAATATATTTACGATATTCCTCCAATGTGGTCGCGCCGATCAGCTGGATCTCTCCTCTGGAAAGCGACGGCTTAAGGATATTAGAAGCATCAAGTGCACCTTCTGCTCCTCCTGCTCCAATGATTGTATGAAGTTCATCAATAAACAGCAAAATACCCTGATCTTCTTTTACTTCATTTACAACATTTTTAATACGCTCTTCAAATTCTCCTCTGTACTTGCTTCCAGCTACCATACCGGAAAGATCAAGGACAACCACTCTTTTATCTTTTACTGTTTCAGGAACCATCCCCGAAATAATCTTCTGTGCAAGCCCTTCCACAATTGCTGTTTTTCCAACTCCCGGCTCACCCACCAGGCAGGGATTATTTTTTGTTCTTCTGCTCAATATCTGGATCAGGCGCGCAATTTCATCCTCTCTGCCAACAACAGGATCAAGCTTTCCCTCAGCTGCCATCGCTGTAAGATCACGGCTGTACTGATCAAGAAACGGAGTACCAGAACCTTTTTTTGCCTGTAAAGCCCTGGAAGCCTGTATCTCTTCTGCAGCCGCTTCTCCATCATATCCCATGGCAGTAAGAACTGCAGCATACAATTTCTGAATATTCACTCCCATTGTATACAGAAGACGGGTTGCAACTGAATCTGTCTCTTTCAGCATAGCGATCAGAATATGCTCTGTACCTGTTTTTTCTTCCTTCTGATTTTCCGCCTCCTGCTCTGCACTTCCAAGAAGTCGTTTGGCTCTGGGGCTGTATTCTGCCTTTCTTTCCATGAGACCACCATCTGCAGGAGCAATCAGACTGTCTATCAATTCCTGAAGTTTTTCCGACTCTACTCCAAACTCTTCAAGGAGTCTTCCTGCCGTTCCCTCCTGCTCCTTCAAAAGTCCCACCAGAATGTGTTCTGTGCCTATATAAGTATGCTTACAGGATTCTGCTGTGTTTTTTGCAATTTTCAACGCTGCAGATGCCTGTCTGGTAAACTTTTTCTGCATATAATCCTCCTAAATCTTCTATGATTCAAAATATGTTTCTGTTATAGATCATACTCGTCAAAAATTTCATCGATCAGCTGATGTACTTCTGATCGGGACACTTTTTTACAGCATCCTTTTGCCAAAGCCACCACCAGATTCTCTTTCATTTCTTCCAATGCTTTGATCTTATCTACATCAATAGCTACAATAGCCCCTCTCCGCCTGTCGATAGATACAAAGCCCTCCTGTTTTAAAAGAGTATAGGCCTTGTTTACAGTATGCATATTAATACCAATGTTATCTGCCATCTGTCTGACCGAAGGAAGCGTATCTCCCTCCTGAAGCCGTGAGGTGGCGATTCCAAGGATAATCTGGTTCATCAGCTGAACATAAATGGCCTCATCACTGTTAAAATCTATTTCTATGACCATATATATGCCTCCTCTTATTGTGTTACACATATACTAGCACATCTCGCATATTTTGGAAACAATTATTTTTTCAAAAGAAAAAGCAGCTGCCTCTTCACTATCATTTACAATGACATGAAAAAACAGCTGTCTGTTTAATATACAAATATTATCCCATGATCTTTTTTAACTGTTCCTTATTCAGAAGCAGATTAAATCCTAACGGATTGATAACAAGAAATTCCGCCTGAGGTATCATAACATCAGCAAGCTTTGCAAATGGTATCTTGGCAATCCTGAGTTTTTTTCCTTTGGCAAATTTCTCGTATTCCAGAACATCTGAAAATACTGGCTGGAGGATTTTTCCTTCCTTATTTTTCAGGTATGGGATATTCACCTTTGCAGGATCTTCTGCATTTTGTTCCATAGCCACCAGAAACTCTGATTTTTTCAGATTTGCAATCAGCTCTTCCTCTAGTTCGCGAATATTTTTGCGCTCTTCCTTTGCAACCGGACGGCGCAGCTCCTGCATAAAGTAAATACCGGAAAGCTGAAGTGTAGCGTTTATAAGCGGGCGCTTCTCCGGTTCCAGCTTACTAAGATCCGGACGGCGGACAATCTTATCCAGGTCCACCTCAATTTCCTCTGTTCCGTTATTCCATACCAGGGAGTTTACACCTACCGCATATAAGAGTCCATACAGTCTTGGAAAATCCTTTTTCTCATATTTCATGCCCATGAGAAGGATTTTATCTTCTATCTTTTTCTTTCCAAACTCCTTCAGAGTTTCTTCTTCGGCAAAAAACCATACCTGGTCATTATACGTTTCTTCTGCACAGGTTACATAAGGAAGCTTTGTGACCTGGGAATATGCTACATATACATTTTCTCTGGCCTGAATTTCCTTTACTGCGTCAACTACACTCATTCCCATTTTATATCCTTTCCATATTCCGTCATCTCCCTGATGTCCGGATGCTCCTTTTTATTTCATCAGGAATTCTACAATTCCATCCAGTTCCTCCAGCTGCTCTTTCTTCAAAGAAGATTTTACTGTAAGAGTATTGTCATATATCTCCATGTTTTTCATGGAAGCAAGTATTTCTTTCATCTGTTTTCCTGCAGAAATTGCCCATGTTCCATTCTCCATAACAGCTACTTTTCTGTTTTGGAAATTATGAGCTTTCAGCTCTGCAAGAAGAGTTTCCATTTTGGGGAAAAGGCCTGCATTATATGTCGGGCAGGCGAATACAATCCTGTCACAGCGGAATGCCTCTGCAAGAAGATAAGACGGGTCTGTTTTTGACACATCATACATTGCAATATTCTTTTCCCCTGCGTCTGATATTCTTCCGGCCAGTACATTTACTGCACTTTCCGTATTTCCATAAATAGAAGCGTAAAGAATCAGAACCGCATGGTCTTCCGGTGTATAGGTACTCCATTTCTGATATTTATCAATAAACCATCCCAGATTTTCTCTCCATACCGGTCCGTGAAGCGGGCAGATGATCTCAATATCCAAAGCAGCTGCTTTTTTAAGGGCTGCCTGAACCTGTGCACCATATTTTCCTACGATATTTGTCAGATATCTTCTTGCCTCTTCCAGCCATTCATTTTCAAAATTCACTTCATCAGCAAATATATTTCCGTTCAGAGCTCCAAAAGTTCCAAAAGCATCTGCGCTATAAAGCACCTTATCACAAACATCATAGGTAACCATAGCCTCCGGCCAGTGCACCATCGGTATCATTGCAAAAGCCAGGGTATGCTTTCCTGTCTGAAGTGTATCTCCCTCTTTGATCACTACGGCACGGCTGTCTACTTCAAAATCAAAAAACTGTTTCATCATGGTAAATGTTTTTGCATTTCCAACCAGTTTTACATCAGGATGGCGAATCACTACCTCAGCAAGAGAGGCACAGTGATCCGGCTCCATATGATTTACAACAATATAATCCAGACTTCTGCCGTTCAAAACATATTCTAAATTTTCAAGAAACTGCTCACATACAGAATGATCCACCGTATCAAGAAGAACTGTTTTTTCATCCAGAATCACATAGGAATTATAGGAAACTCCTTTTGGAATAGGATATACATTTTCAAACAGTTCCAGTCTTCTGTCACTTGCTCCGATCCAGTACATATCCTCTGTTATCTTTTTTACACAGTACACGTTGCTTCCTCCTTATGCCTCATCAATTGCTTTTCCAATATCATGGCGCATATATTTCGTAGCAAAACTGATCCACTCTGCTGCTTCATATGCGTTCTTTCTGGCTTCCTTGAGGTCACTTCCTTTTGCAGTAACGCCAACAACACGGCCTCCGTTTGTAACGATCTGCCCATCCTGAAACTTGGTTCCCGCATGAAAGCAATAATATCCTTCTTTTTCTTTGAAGTTCTCAAAGCCGTACATAGGAATTCCTTTTTCATATTTTACAGGATATCCTTCGCTTGCAAGAACCACACACACTGCTGCATTATCCTCAAACTCCAATTCCATCTGATCCAGGGTGCCGTTCACACAGGCTTCCATCACATCCAGAATATCTGTTTTCATTCTTGGAAGCACTACCTGGGCCTCCGGATCACCAAAGCGGGCATTATACTCAAGAACCTTTGGACCGTCTGCAGTAAGCATCAGACCAAAGAAGATGATTCCCACAAAAGGGCGGCCCTCAGCTGCCATAGCATCCACCGTAGGCTGGTAGATGTATTTCTTACAAAAATCATCTACCTCTTTTGTATAAAAAGGACTTGGCGAAAATGTACCCATTCCACCGGTGTTAAGTCCTTTGTCTCCGTCCATAGCACGCTTGTGATCCTGAGCAGAAGTCATAGTTCTGATTGTCTTTCCATCAACAAAGGAGAGCACAGAAACTTCACGGCCTGTCATAAATTCTTCAACAACCATTGTATTTCCCGCACTTCCGAATTTTTTATCCTCCATGATCTCTTTGACACCGGCTTCTGCTTCTGCAAGATCATTGCAGATCAAAACACCCTTTCCCAATGCAAGTCCGTCTGCTTTCAGGACAATAGGGAATTTTGCCTGCGTACGGAGATATTCCAGAGCGTTTTCCGCATTATCAAAGTTTTCATAGCCTGCTGTAGGAATATTATATTTTTTCATAAGATCTTTGGAAAAAGCCTTGGATCCTTCAAGAATCGCAGCATTTTTACGAGGTCCAAATACTTTCAGGCCTCTTTCTTCAAATACATCTACAACTCCGCCTACCAGAGGATCGTCCATTCCAATGATAGTAAGATCAATTTCTTTCTCCTGGGCAAAATCTGCCAGCTTCTCAAACTCCATCGCACCAATAGGAACGCATTCTGCAAACTCAGAAATACCTGCATTACCCGGTGCACAGTAAATTTTATCTGCTTTCGGGCTCTTGGCCACACTCCATGCAATGGCATGCTCTCTTCCGCCGCTTCCAACAATCAATATATTCATAAGTATTTCTCCTCCTTATCTGCTGATCCGTACCTTTCCGTTCTCTACCTTGACCCTTCCATTTGCAATCAGATCAATAGCCTCCGGAAGAATTTTCCATTCTGCCTGTTCCATTACCCGGCGCTGAAGGAGCTCCGGAGTATCCTCCTCCTGAACCTCAACTGCTTTCTGAAGGATAATGGGGCCGGTATCCGTTCCTGCATCTACAAAGTGCACAGTGGCACCGGTTACTTTTACGCCCCTGTTAAGAACACCTTCATGAACACGAAGCCCATAAAATCCCGTTCCGCAAAATGACGGGATCAGAGATGGATGTATATTAATCATCTTATTAGGATACGCCTCAACGATCATAGGAGGGATTGCCACCAGAAATCCTGCCAGTACTACCAGATCTATCTGATGTCTCTGAAGCTCAAAAAGAAGAGCTTTATGAAACTCGTCACGACTTTCATAGGATTTCGGAGAAATACACATGGCCGGAATTCCATGCATATGCGCTCTCTCAAGCGCATATGCTCCAGCGTTATTGCTGATTACCAGGCTCACCTCGGCATTTGTTATACGTCCGCTTTTCACTGCATCCAGTATAGCCTGAAGATTCGTTCCGCCTCCTGATACAAGAACTCCCAGTTTTAGCATAAATCTACACCCTTTTCACCAGCTTCAATACGACCTACCACATAAGGGGTATCTCCTGCTGCACGAATTGCCTCCATTGTCTTATCCACATCAGCAGGACAAACTGCAAGAATCATTCCCAGTCCCATATTATAAGTATTATACATCATCTGCTCTTCAACATTGCCTTTTTCTGCAAGGAGTTTAAAGATTGGCAGTACCGGATAGCTGTCCTTTTCAACTACCGCTCTTGTTCCCTCTTTCAGCATACGAGGAATATTTTCATAAAAACCGCCGCCTGTAATATGGCTGCATGCGTGAATGCGGACACCGGCTTCTTTAATACTCTTAAGTGCCTTAACATAGATTCTGGTCGGTGCAAGAAGCGCCTCTCCCAGAGTAGTGCCCAGTTCATCATAATAAGTATCCAGAGACTCTCTGGTCATATCAAACACTTTACGTACAAGAGAGAAACCATTGCTGTGCACACCAGTGGAAGCCATACCGATCAGCACATCTCCCGCTTCCAGTTCTTCTCCTGTAAGAAGATCTTTTTTATCGATGATACCCACTGCAAAACCAGCAAGATCATACTCATCCTCCTGCATAAGGCCTGGATGCTCTGCTGTTTCTCCACCGATCAGGGCAGCACCGGACTGAACACATCCCTCTGCTACTCCAGCTACGATCTCTGCAATCTTTTCCGGATAGTTTTTGCCGCACGCAATATAGTCCAGGAAAAACAGAGGCTCTGCCCCTGCACATGCAATATCATTCACACACATGGCAACTGCATCAATACCAATGGTATCATGTTTGTCCATCACCATGGCAAGCTTCACCTTTGTTCCGCATCCATCAGTACCTGAAACAAGAGTCGGCTCTTCCATCCCCTTAAAGCTATCCAGGGAAAAAGCGCCAGAAAATCCTCCGATCCCGCCAAGGACCTCCGGTCTCATAGTCTTTGCGATATGCTTTTTCATAAGCTCAACTGACTTATATCCTGCCTCTATATCCACACCTGCGTTCTTGTAATCCATAATATCCTCCCAGTATTTATTTATGATAATGGTTATTTTTTATTTTTGCCATTTTTTAATAATTCTGATAGCCTACTTCCTGCAGTCTTGCATCTTTCGCTTCTACCTGTTCTTTCAGTTCCTGGCTGTATTCTTTCAGTTTTTCAAGAAGCTCTGGATCTGACGTAGCCAGGATCTTCGCAGCAAGAAGTCCTGCATTTGCTCCGCCGTTAATAGCAACTGTTGCAACCGGAATTCCTGATGGCATCTGTACGATGGAATAAAGAGAATCTCGTCCACCTAAAGATGTGGTGTGCATTGGAATACCGATTACCGGCATCGGAAAGATTGCCGCACACATTCCAGGCAGATGTGCTGCCATTCCGGCACCTGCAATGATCACTTTAAATCCTCTTTCTTCTGCGCTTTTTGCATAATCAAAAAATACATCCGGTTCTCTGTGCGCAGAAATGATCTTCATTTCATACTCTACTCCAAGCTTGTCAAGAATAGCCGCAGCCTTGCTCATAACCGGCATATCTGAATCGCTTCCCATTACAATTCCAACTTTTTTCATTGGTAGGCCTCCTTTTTCGTTCTGTCCCAGGTTGATTCTACTAAGATTCTATTTTTGTGTCAACATGTTTCCCGCAAAGAAATATTTTGGCGTACAAACTGTTTTTGTATTTCAGGAAAAGGGCTTATTCAATTCTTCAGTGCCCGGAAGCACAAAACGTCCCTTTTCTATAATCGAATGACTTTCCCCGTCATCATCGATCACACATATACTCCCCAACTCATCGTAAGGGATCGTAATATCCGTATGGCATCCATAATAGGCAAGGCTGAGATCTTCTTTTCTCAGACTGGAGATCTCATTATCCCGGGCAATGATTTCTTTTCCGTCAGGGTTATAAACCGCCGTATCCTCCGCCCAGCTGTAGCAGGTATCGCCCACTGCAAAATGTGGTCCCATTTTTTCCGCAATAAGAATCGGAAGCTTATCTGCAATGCCATATTTCTCCGCAGCCACATAAGCAGTGGTGTTGGTTCCGATTGCAAACTCTCCCATTGGAAGCTTTACATGATGATGAAGGATATTATCCTCAATATACGCGCGGTTTTCTTCTTCGCTTTCAAAATTACTACAGGAGTAATCAATCACCTGCCCGCAGTCAAACACCAGCTTCAGATCTTTGAACTGAAGACCATTCAGATACACCTTTTTCACATGGAGAATACCTCCTGTTCCGGCAAGAACCGGAGACGTAAAGACCTCTCCTACCGGAATATTCACATCTGCCACACAATTTTCAAAATTGGTCTGCTTTTCCGGATCCTCAAGCGTATGCAGATGGATGATAAGATCCGTTTCATTGCCGTCTTTTCCCTTGATTTCCACCCACTCACAGGTATCCAATGCATCGATGATCGTCTGCTGGATTTCCTGATAAAGCTTATAATCCAGCGTATTTATCTTTACAATCTCTCCAAAAATCTCCGGGAATTTTTCACCGATTTCCGGCACCGGATAGGCAATGATAGTAAAACTTCTTTCCTCGCCCTTGATATAGCGATTGACGATCTGTCCGGACTCATTATCCAGTTCTACCTGAAGTTTCTGCTGGGCATCGCTTAAAGAGTAAGCCTCTGACCTGACTATGGGAGAAAAAGGTTCCTCTCCAAAAGTCTCGATCACTGCCGGTCCCCCATGAACTCCCGCCAGGTCTTTGTACTTCTCATAAGCCGTCTGCATAGAACGAAGTTTTCTCTTTACAAAATCGCTGTCAAGAAAAAGCGCGCTGTCCTGTCGATGATCATATTCATACTGAGGATTTGCCACCCCGCCTGTAAATCCTACACGGGCACTTCCACGTTTATTTACAATATGAGATGCATGACGATAGATCACTGGCTCCAGCCCCATTTCCCTGAACTGCAGAATTGCTGCGCGGACCATCCGTTCAAATCCCAGGTTATATCGGATATTCACAGTTTTTTTCTTTGCAATATCCTTTCTGGTATTAATAAATCCAATTCTGTATCCTTCTGTATAAGTACGGGCCATATCATCAATCTGTTCCTGGGTAAGACTGTTCAGGAATTCCGCAACACCCGTCTCATTTTCTGATACATATTCTCCATATTTATAAAGATATCGAAGATCCGTAAGATCTGAATCCATAATGATCCTTACCGCAAAATCAAGAGAGGGATCCACGCCTTCTGCAATCCTCTGTTCCATCATATCCTGACAATAATCATTAACATAGGAACGAAGAATGTCCTCTGTTGTTTTAACAGATGGAAGCTCCTCTTCAGAAAATGCGGAATGTACTTCCAGAAAAAGTTCGGCAGCAACGGTATAATCCCACCATTTTTTTTCATAGGCATAAACAATAGAACCTCTTAGCTCTGCATACAGAAAACTCATTGCCTTTCCATATTCTCCAAGACATTTCTCTGCGTAGGCAGGATTGCCATAAGAATAAAGATAGCTTTCCGGAAACAGTTCTCTGTAAAGAAACTGATTCTCTTCCTTCAATTCCTCCAGTGTGAATTCTGTCTCCTGTCTTTCCAGAATTTCCCCTGTTTTTTTCAAAAAATTCGCAGCAGTTCTGAAAAACTCATCAAAAGGTGCTTTTATCTCATGTTCTGTACAAATTTCTGCAATTCTGTCCTTTGCAAGTACAAAACGTTCCATCAGCAATTCGTCCAATCTGTTATCTCCTTTCCAATCTGCTTTCCGCCGGAAGCTTTATTCATCGATCACATGTCCCAGGCGGATATGTTTGTCTATCAATTCTTTCATATATTCCCAGATTTCCACAGAACCTTCCGAAGTATTCTCATTTCTTTTATAAATCTGGCTTTTTCTCACCCCGTGCTCTGCCCAGCTTTTTCCATTTGAAGCATCGTTCAAAAGGAGCGGCTGACAGTTATCCAATACATGGGCAAATTTTGCTTCCGGGGTCTCATAAGCTTCAAATTCCTCCCACAGTTCCCGGAACCAGCTGCACTGATCCTGAGGAAGCATGCAAAAAATACGGTCTGCCGCCTTCGTTTCTCTTTCTCTTTTTGTTGCTGCGCCTGCTTCATCATAGGCATAAGTATCTCCTGCATCAATTTCCACAAGGTCATGGATCAGGACCATTGGCACAACCTTTGCAAGATCCACCTCCTCATTGGAATACTCCTTAAGAAGCACAGCCATCAAAGCAAGATGCCAGGAATGTTCCGCATCATTTTCTTTTCTGTTTCCATCTGCAAGGTATGTCTGACGGATGATATTTTTTACTTTATCCACCTCGACAATAAATTCCATTTGTTTTTTTAATCGTTCCATAAATTACACTCCCATCAAAAAAAAGCCCAGCCATCCCACCATAAGGATTCCATTCAAAATAGAACCCACAATACTGGTATGATGCATACGCTTTTCCTCCGAAAAACTTGAAAGCCCCATAATAAATCCATAAACAGAAAGCATTGTGGCAAAAAGACAGATGCCTCCCACAATAAATCCATACTTTCCATTCAGTCCATACGCTGTAAAGACAGCTGTCAAAAACAGAAAAAGAGAAGCAGCTGCCAGCCACACTGACAGCTTTCCCTTCTCTGCTTCTTTTGTTTTTGTAAATGAATATCTATATCTTTTCGCCATAGTGTTTTCTCCTCAGGTGATCACAGACGGCAAACAGCAGATAACCTGCTGCCGCCCCTGCCGTATTTAAAATCAGATCGTCCACATCAAAACATCCTACCTTTGTTACAAGCTGGATGGTCTCCACACAAAAACTCAGGCAAAATCCGGACAAAACGATCAGGAATCCGCTGCGCCATCTCCGGCTGATGACCGGCAGGATAAACCCGAAAGGAATGAATCCTATTACATTCCCGAAAACATTCAAAAAAAAGGCAGACAGACCTACCTGTCCTCTGTAGACCCAGAATCTCCGGATCTCTGCAAAAGGTTTTAAATTGTATCTGTACACACTTTCTTCCCCTGGCATACGTCCATATCCTTCTGAAAAAAACAGCACATAGCTTAAAAGCAGTACATATACAATGAATAATATAACTCCCATCTGCCTGATCTTACGCTTTGTTTCCTTACTCAATTTCTGCTGTCAGATCAGAATTTCTGATCTTCTTTTAAGAAGTCTCGCACCGCCAACGATCAAGAGAACGCCGGTTGCAATACCTGTCACCAGGGTGATAATGCCCACTGCCAGATTGCAGGCTCCTGTTCTTGTTATGGTTTTATAGATCTTTTCGTTCACGGAAAAACCTCCTATTTCACTCCATACTGGCGATAATAATCATCAATAGCTGCTTTAACAGCGTCATCAATGATCACCTGTCCATTGATCTCTTTATTATAAAGATATTCTGTCACTTCTGCCATATCTACGATTGCAGCAGTTTCAAATCCATACAGATCTCTAACTTCATCAAGGGCACACTTTTTGCCTCCCTTGCCTACTTCCATACGGTTCAGGGATACCATAAGACCCACGATGGTCACATCTGCAGCTCCTTTTACCTTAGGAACGGTTTCTTCCATAGATTTACCGGAAGTAGTTACATCTTCAATCATAATAACACGGTCGCCATCTTTCAGAGTACTGCCCAAAAAGCTGCCTTTATCTGCGCCATGATCCTTTTCTTCTTTACGGTCAGAGCAGTAACGTACCTCCTTGCCGTAAAGTTCACTGTACGCAATAGCAGTTACAACACTTAACGGAATTCCCTTATAAGCAGGTCCAAATAATACATCAAAATCATCCCCATATTTATCATGGATTGCCTTTGCGTAATATTCCCCCAGTTTTTTCAGCTGAGAACCTGTTACATAACCGCCGGCATTCATAAAAAACGGAGATTTTCTTCCGCTTTTCAAGGTAAACTCTCCAAATTTCAAAACCTTGCTGTCTACCATAAATTGAATAAATTCCTGTTTATACTGTTCCATATCTCTTTAACCTCCGTTTTACGGGCAAGCCCTTTTCATTTTCTTGATCTTACTGTTTTCATTCTATCACATTCACTATTGTTTTTCAATGAATGGATTCCTATTGTATCAGGCTCTGCTTTTTATACTTTTTCATTACATAGTAATAATAGGGAATAAGAGGAATCAATGCTGCGATCCAGGCCATAGGATCTGCAAGGCATACTCCTGTAAAGCTTGTTTTTCCTGCCACCAGAAAAACAATTGCAGCTCTCGCCACCAGTTCAAACACCCCTCCCAGCATGGGAACCAGACCATATCCCATTCCCTGAAGTGCATTTCGAAAAAGAAAAATAGTGCAAAGGAACGGATAGGCCCAAAATACTGTCCGGAAATATGTGACCGACACTGCCACCACTTCTGTCTCCGAAGGGCTGATAAAAAGATAGGTGAAATACTTCCCAAAGAAATACATCAGTACCATCTCTATCACACTCCATACCAGAAGCATGATCCAGGAATATCGGACGCCTTCGCGTACACGATCCATACGTCCCGCTCCCCGGTTCTGTCCCACATATGTCGCTATGGTCGCTCCCAAAGAAACTGCCACCATAGTGATAATGTTCTGGATTTTTCCGGCAGCAGAAAATCCCGCCATGTGCACTGCTCCATAAACATTTACTGCTCCCTGGACAATAATTGTTCCAATAGCTGTAATGGAAAACTGCAGTGCCATAGGAATACCCAGAGCCATCAATTTGCCGAAACTTCCTTTTCTCAGTTCAAAATTCTTTTTCTCCAGATGAAGAATCGGATATTTTTTCACTATATAGATCAGACAGCATATTGCCGAAATTGCCTGAGCGATCACTGTTGCGTAGGCACAGCCTTCCACTCCCATTCCAAAAAATCTGATCAGAACCACATCCAGTATTACATTGATCACAGCAGAAATGATCAGGAAATACAACGGAGATTTCGAATCACCCAATGCACGAAGGAACGCCGCCAGAGAATTATAGGCTGCAGTAACAATGAGACCTGCATAAATAATCCCCATATACGCCATGACATCTCCCATAAGGTCTTCCGGAGAATTCATCAATCTCAGGATAGGCTCGTTCAATGCCAGAAGCCCCGCCGTCATCACTACTGTAAATCCAACCATCAGATAAATTGACATTGCTACATAATGGCGCATATCATCATATTTTTTTGCACCGAACATCTGCGAGACAATAATCGCAAATCCACTGCTGAGTCCATTCAGCCATCCGGTCACAAAAAACATCAAAGATCCTGTACTTCCAATTGCCGCCAGAGCATCTACTCCAATGAACTGCCCCGCCACAATAGAATCCGCAATATTATAAAACTGCTGAAAAACATTTCCAAGAAACATAGGGATCATAAACCAGATGATCAGCTTCACCGGATTCCCCACAGTCATATCACTTGTTCTGTCTTTTTTCATTTATTTATCTCCCCGAAAAAAGGGTCCGCTGTAATTATATACCCGAATCAGTCCGGTTATACTTTACAGCAGCCCCTGTCACTCAAAAATTATTTTACCGCTCCGATCAATTCAGAGATATCTTCCACTTTCTGACGATGCATAAAATCCTCGATCCCGGCCACAACTTCTTCTGTTGCATACGGATTAAAGAAATTAGCTGTTCCTACTGACACAGCAGTGGCTCCTGCCATCAGGAATTCAAGAGCATCCTCTGCCGTAGCAATTCCGCCCATTCCGATGATGGGAACCTTAACCGCCTGAGCCACCTGATATACCATACGCACTGCTACAGGTTTTACTGCCGGTCCGGACATTCCGCCTGTTTTATTTGCCAGGGCAAATGTTCTGCGATTAATATCAATCTTCATACCTGTAAGGGTATTTATCAGCGAAAGTACGTCTGCGCCGCCTGCTTCTGCTGCCTTTGCCATTTCTGTGATATCAGTCACATTTGGACTCAGCTTCATGATCACGGGCTGTTTTGCATACTTCTTTACTTCTTTCGTAATCGCTTCCAGTGCTTTTGGATCCTGACCAAAAGCAATCCCGCCTTCTTTTACATTCGGACAGGATACATTGATCTCCAGAAGGTCTACCGGTTCATTTCCCAGACGCTCTACCACTTCGCAATAATCTTCTGTAGTTTTTCCACAAACATTTACAATAATCCTGGTATTAAATTTTTTCAGAAAAGGGATATCTCTTTCACAGAAAACATCAATTCCCGGATTCTGAAGCCCAATAGCATTCAGCATTCCACTGGGAGTTTCTGCAATCCTGGGAGTAGGATTCCCGGGCCATGGTACGTTTGCTACGCCCTTGGTAACTACTGCACCCAATTTATTCAGATCCACAAATTCACTGTATTCTGCCCCTGAGCCAAAAGTTCCAGAGGCTGTCATTACAGGATTTTTAAGTTCCACACCTGCCAGAGTAACGGCTGTTTTTATCATAATTCCACCTCCGTGCTCAAAAATACCGGTCCGTCTTTACAGATACGCTTATTATGCACATGGGAATGACTGTCAACCTCTTTTGATTTGCACACACAGGCAAGACAGGCACCTACTCCACAGGCCATACGTTCCTCCATAGAGATCCAGCACGGGATATTGTTTTCCTCTGCATAGTTTTTGATAGCACGGAGCATAGGAGTTGGACCACATGCAAAGATCACATCTGCCTCCAGAGCATTTTCCCTGATTGCATCCATAACATTCCCCTTAGTTCCTGCACTTCCATCTTCTGTTGCCACAAAAACATCCGCGTATTTCTCAAATTCCTCATTCAGGAACAGTTCATCTCTGTATCCGAGAACAGCTGTCTTTTCTGCATTCAATTCCTTTGCAGTCTGAAGCATTGGGGGAATACCTATACCGCCTCCCATAAGAAATACACGTTTTCCCTCGGCTTCGTGAAGAGGAAAGCCATTTCCAAGAGGTCCTAAAACTTCAACCGCTATCCCTGCATGAAGTTTTGAAAAAGCCTCTGTTCCTGTATTTTTCCCAGTCACACGATAAACGAGACGGATTCTTTTATTTTCCCTGTCGATCTCACAGATACTGATAGGACGCGGAAGCAGCTTACTGCCATCTCGTGTATAAAGCGACAGAAACTGTCCCGGTCTGGCTGATTCTGCCATTTCATCAGCCTGAAGCCACATGCTGAAAATATCCTTACCAATTTCTTCCTGACTTACGATCTTTAAACTTTTTTTTGTTTTTTCACTCATGTGTTTCCTCCTGGCTGTTTATTTCTGTCCGGACAGAGCGCCGCTGATATCTTCGATCATATCTTTCACTGCCTGTCTGGAAGCATCCGCATAGTTCTCTTCTCCGAATTCCGCATAGGCTTCCTGTTTATACGCTGCAATAATACCTCTGGAGGAATTTACAATAGCACCAAGTCCGTCTTCGTTAAAGAAGTGAACAAGATCCTTGCCCTTTCCACCCTGAGCTCCATATCCCGGAACAAGAATAAAGGTTTTTGGCATCAGTTTACGGAGAACTTTACCCATTTCCGGATAAGTAGCACCTACAACTGCCCCTACATAGCTGTAGGAATCACCCATATGCTCCTCACCCCACTGTGCAACTTTCTCACCAACCCACTCATAAAGAGGACGTCCGTCAATAATGCGATCCTGAAACTCGCCGCTGGATGGATTAGACGTTTTTACAAGGATGAAAAGTCCCTTGTTTTCTTCCTTACATACATCAATAAAAGGCTTCACACCATCTGTTCCAAGATAAGGATTTACCGTAGCAAAATCCTCGTCAAAGCCTGCGTACTTTTTAGACCCTACCTGAACATGTCCCAGATGTCCCACTGCATATGCTGCAGAAGTAGAACCAATATCCCCTCTCTTAATATCTCCGATCACAACAAGATCTTTAGACTTGCAGTAATCAACAGTTTTCTTATATGCCATAAGACCCGGAATACCAAACTGCTCATACATGGCGATCTGCGGCTTCACTGCAGGAATAAGGTCACAGGTCGCATCCACAATACCTTTGTTGAACTGCCAGATTGCTTCTGCAGCGCCTTCCAGTGTTTCGCCGAATTCTGCAAATGCCTGATCCTGGATATGCTTTGGAATATAATTGAGCATCGGATCCAGTCCCACAACGATAGGTGCATTTGTTTTTTTGATTTTCTCCACAAGTTTATTGATCATGAAACTTTCCTCCTGATTTTTACATACTTAAGCATATAATACACGAAATAGCACATTTAATAAAGACTTTTTATGGGATTTCTTTCTTTTCCCATACAATATTTCTTTATAATTTCAAACAGATCGCTTTTTTTATAAACATTAAGAATAACCTTGACAATTTAAAGTCTGGGCTATATAATCAAATCACAATCTACGTTATTAATATAGAATCACTAGTTTTTAGAGATTATATATTACATGATATAGTCTGTAAAATCTGGTGATTTTTTTCGTCAGATGGACATTTAACTTTTTATTTCTATGGAGGTAACATCATGAACAAGGGGACTGTAAAATGGTTCAACGCAGAAAAAGGCTATGGCTTCATCACAGGTGAGGATGGCGCTGATGTATTCGTACATTTTTCTGCAATCAACGGCGAAGGATTCAAATCTCTCGACGAAGGACAGGCCGTAACTTATGATCTGACAGAAGGCGCTCGCGGAATGCAGGCTTCTAATGTTACAAAATTATAATAAGTTATTTCGCACGTACAAAAACCCCCGGCAAATGCCGGGGGTTTTCCATTTTTGTTTTTACTCTGCTGTTTCAGATACAGTATTTACACTTGTCATATATTCATCTAAAGCTGACGTATCCATTGTAGTTTCGGTTACTACTGCATCCTGTTTCTGTTCTACTTTTTCATAAACGGAATATCCAATCCATGCAACAAGCGCCACACAGACAAGGACACCTACTATTTTTTCCAGCCAGTCATAAAACAGTTCTTTTTTCTGTTCTTTTGAACGATTGGCTTTTCTTTCTTTATATTGATTCACTTTTTTCTGGCTCATAGCAGAATCTCCTTTACTGTAAATAAGTAAATATATTATACCACGATGACTGATTTCACGCAATCTTTTTAAAGAACCGCAATCACGCCTCCATTATTGGCATACATGGTACTGACTCCTGCTGTATCTAAAATCACCACTTCTTTTACATCTATCTTTTCAAGAAGTGCGTTTTTCAAAAGTTCTGCACGATCTTTACAATTACAGTGAGAAATAGCAAGAACCCTATCCTGGCTATTTTCCGCCTTTTCCACAATATGCTGAACCATCTTTACCAGTGCCTTGTTGATTCCTCTTGCCTGATCCAGCTGACAGATCGTCCCTTCCGGAGTAGATCCCATAACAGGTTTTATCTTAAGGGCACTGGCTACTAAAGATTTCACCTTGCTGAGACGTCCATTTTTGCGAAGTGTCTCCAAATCATCCAAAACGAAAAACGTATGCTGTTCTTCTATATACGCCTCTACCTTTTCTACTGTTTCCTCAAAAGAACAGCCCATTTCTTCACATTCCTGTATTTTCATACCAATCAGTGTTTCTCCAACCGATGCTGATCTGGAATTGAAAACATGTACTTTCTTTTCCGGATTTTCTTCTAACAGAAGGTTCTTTCCAAGAACCGCACTGTTGTAAGAGCCACTAAGCTCCGAAGATAAAGTCACCGCATAAACATGATCCGCCTCGCAATCATACGCTTTCATATAACGTTCCGGTGATGGACATGCAGATTTAGGACATTCCGGACATGCCGCTACTTTTTTTATAAAGGAGATCTGATCGAAAGACTCATCATCAATGATTGTTTCTCCACCAACATTTAAAGTAAGAGGAACTGATTCAAATCTATGATCCTCTTTCCATTTTTCTATGAATTCTCCACAACTGTCTATGATAATTTTATAGCTCAATTATATCGTCCTCTTTTCCATTATATGTAGTATCAAATACCACATCTATATTATCATATCGTCTGACTTTTGAAAAGACTTTTTCTAAAAACTCTGTTCTTTTTTTCTTTTCTGTTTTATAATGGAAAAAACCCTAAAGGAGACATCTTATGATTGCATTAAAGATCATTGAGATCAAAGAATTTATGAATCAACTTCTGATTGGAAACACTTTTGACCTCTTCCCCATGGCAGAGGCTTCCATTACAACCTTTAACACCTTCACTATAAACGGAAGCATTAACAAAGATTTTTTTGATACTGACACACAGGATATCCTAACCCAAAACGGATCCCTTTATTCCCAATGGAAACAGTTAAAACCTTTTTGTTTTTCTGTCATTCGCGGAAAACGCACCCCTCTGCAGTTTAAAATTGTATTCCAATTAACATCAGAACAGTTTTCTTCTGTTTTTCACACAAATAATATTTCCGAACTTTCTGATGCCAGTTCTTTATCACTGAACATACAATACAAAAATAAAATGCTGTTCTGTACTTCAGGAATATCTCAAAAGTATTTTTCTCTTGATAAACGCGCAGAACAGCTATGGGACGCTGCTGTTCAAAATTTTTTCAATGAGCAAAATATCAGCTATGAAATTTTATGATATTGGATCACTTCCACTCATTTTCACTTAAATAATAGGCAAGCATATCTACAAATTCACTATTTGTAGGCTTATAACTCAGCGTATACCCTGCAATGCGGTCCAGCTGATCTTTGTTTGAACTCCAGCACACATTCACAACCGTACGTATATCATGTTCGATATTATTGGGGGTAGATTTATATTTTCTCGCCAGAGGCGGATATACATCCTTTGTGATCCTCAGCGGATATTCCGGCGATTCCATAGACATTTTTATTGCATCCGCTAGAAAATAATATCCTTTATATTTTGATGTTACTCCCATCTGCCTGATTAAATGATATACTTTTCTCATATCTCTCTCCTATATCCTTTGCTTCCCTTATATTATACAATATTTTTACATTAATCCGTTTTCTTCTACAAAACTCGCACGTTTTCGTAAAAAAATGAATAATATATACATTTTTCGAGATTTAGAAAGACAGTCCGTACATAAAAGAGCATAAAAACCCCTCTAATTCTTGTCAATATCGATTTTATTCTCTGTTATAATACATAAATTTTATAAAATTCATAATTTTTCGATATTATTTTTATTCACTAAAAAACTCCGAGTATCTTATCATAAGATAAAACACCCGGAGAACTTATATCAAAAAATTTTATTTTGTCAAAAGCATTAAAATATCATTGCTTCTCTGAACAAATTTTGTCATTTCATCTGGAGAAAGTTGTTTATGACTGATCATTGCCAGATCATACAACTGCTCACAGATCACAGCGGCATGAGCCGACTCCTTATTTTCAGCCAGGTACTTCACCAATGGATGATTTGCGTTCAGCACAAGTGTTTCCTGTCCGCCAAACATTCCCGGATCCATACCATACATATTATACATTTTCATCATATCCTGCATACGGCGGCTTTCCTCAGAAAGCATCATCATCGCAGAAACAGACTCATTTTTCAGATTTTCCACTTTAACTTCCAGTTTTTCTTTGTTCAGATTTTTACGGAATAGTTCTGTAAGCGTTTTTGCAGTTTCCTCATCAGCAGTTCCTTCACCTTTTAATTCTTCCGTCAGATCTGCATCTATCCTCTTGAACTGAATTGTCTGATCCCTCTGCTCCAGATGTGAAATAAATGCTGTGTCAATATTATGGGAAAGAATGACTGCATTTTTGCCAGCTTCCTTAAACATGTTAATGTACTGGCTCTGCTGTACCGGATCTGTAACATAGAATAAGGTTGTCTTCTCCGGTTCTTTCTCTTCATCCTGCTTTTCTGTCTGAGCAGCTTCCTCTTCTGTGTTTTCCTTTTTATTTGCCTCGATGCAGTCTTTCAGAGTCAGATATTTATTATCAAGATCCTTAAACAGAATAAAATCATGAAGCTTATCTGCAAATTTTGCATCTTTAATGCATCCAAATTTTATAAACGGGCTGATATCATCCCAGTATTTTTCATAAGATTCACGTTCAGTCTTACACATTCCTGTAAGCTTATCCGCTACTTTCTTTGCAATATACTCTGAAATTTTCTGTACAAATCCATCATTCTGAAGGGCGCTTCTTGATACATTAAGCGGAAGATCCGGACAATCGATCACACCTTTCAGAAGAAGCAAAAATTCAGGAATGACTTCTTTAATATTATCTGCAATAAATACCTGATTATTATATAATTTGATAGTTCCCTCTATAGAGTCATACTCTGTGTTAATCTTCGGGAAGTACAGGATTCCTTTCAGGTTAAATGGATAGTCCATATTCAGATGGATCCAGAACAACGGTTCTTTATAATCCATAAATACCTTGCGATAAAAATCTTTATATTCTTCTTCTGTACATTCATTTGGATGTTTTATCCAAAGCGGCTGCGGATCACTTAAAGAAACAGGACGCTTATTGATCTTTACCCGATCTCTTGCAGGAGAAATTTCAACAATTTCTTTCTCTCCATTGTCGTTTTCTTTTTCTTCTGTTTTGGCCTCTTCATGAATATGCTCTACAACAACATCATCATCTTTCAGATCTGCCTCGTCAATAGTTTCATATTCCTGTTCTGCATTTTCTTTAGAAAGATAAATATTCACCGGCATAAAAGAGCAGTACTTTTCAAGAACTTCTCTCATACGGTATTCATTACAGAACTCCAGACTTTCTTCATTAAGGAAAAGAGTAATCTCTGTACCTATGGTATCCTTATTCCCATCCTGAATATCATATTCGGTACCTCCATCGCAAGTCCAGTGAACAGGAACTGAACCCTCTTTATATGAAAGTGTATCAATATGTACTTCATCTGCCACCATAAATGCAGAATAAAAACCAAGACCAAAATGACCAATCATCTGGTCGTCTGTTGTTTTGTCTTTATACTTCTCAAGAAATTCTGTTGCACCGGAAAAAGCAATCTGTGTAATATATTCCTCTATCTCATCTGCAGTCATTCCGATACCATTGTCAATAAATTTCAAAGTTTTCTTTTCTGAATCGACAACCACCTGAACAGAAGGTTTATAATCATCCGGAAAAGTATACTCACCCATAATTTCCAGTTTCTTCAGTTTTGTAATCGCATCGCACCCATTAGACACAAGCTCACGTACAAAAATATCATGGTCAGAATATAACCATTTTTTTATAATAGGAAAAATGTTTTCACTGTTGATCGATAAGTTACCATGCTTTGCAGCCATATAACTCACACTCCTTTAAATTTTTCATTTCTGTGATATATAGTAATACCCTTTTTCATAAAAGTCAAGAAAAAACTAGCACTCATTTGAAATGAGTGCTAGCAATTCATTTTTTATATGATTTATTTTTTCTTTTTATATATTATCACGCCGCCGATAGCCACTGCTGCTACCACAAGAATGATCACAAATGGCAGAACTGGTGTACTGTCTCCTGTTCTTACCGCATTCCTGCGGTCTGCTGCTGGTGTCAGATTCTGTCCCGGTCCGGTGACACTGGCTTTTGAAACATGGAACGGAACCTTACATGAAGCGTAATCCTCTATGCTCTTCCATGCAGTTCCATCAAATTTCTGCAGCTGGAAAGTTACTTTTAAGGTATAATCTCCGCTCTGTGCCATTCCAAAGCTGGCAGTATATGGTGCCGAGCTCCAGGTATTTGTATTGATCACAGTCCAATTTAACGGAAGATACCTGGTATCACCTTTTCTTGGAGATGTATTATCCATACCTGCGCCAACTGCTGTAAAGGAAATCTTAGACTGTGTTGTATAATTTCCGTTATACTCAATGCCTGTAATCTTATTATCAGCTGCCGATACCGTTCTTGGAGCATATGCCTTTACACTGACTTTCACTTTTACAGAAAGAGGAAGTTTATTGTTGTTATCCACACCTTCCGGAAGTTTGACTGTACCACTAACACTGAACGTCTGTTTTTCCGTATTGGAAGGGTCATATGCACAACTCTTTACATCCCATGTAACTGCTGCTTTCATATTACCGGAAGTTGTCTCTATCACTACTACAGACGGCAGTCTCAGAGATTTTGCATCTTTTTTAGTTCCATTTGCAAGTCCTGTAATATTTTCCGGTGTCTGAATTTTTGTAACTGTTGCAGTCCCCTTGATCACCTGGAATACCGCATCAACTCCAACATTTGCTGCACCGGAAGATATTTGGATGGTTTCCTGATATGTTCCGATATCAAGCCCTGTCTTAGGTCTTACTGTAAAACTTACAGATTCTCCTGGCTGTATGGTCAGAACAGCTGTATCCGCCTGACTTATTTCAAAAGCACTTCCCACTGGCTGACTCAAGGTCTCAGCCGCTGTTCCATTATTCGTTACTGTAATCTGCTGCGCTTCTATCTGACTATAACCTTTCTTTGCCGCTGCAAATTCCAGAGAAGCCGGAGCCACGCTCAGACTGTGACTTGCCGCTGACACTGAAAAAACTGCTGTGATCGTGATATCTTTGCCTGCTGTAAGGTCAGTTACCATAAAACTTTCTTTATAATTTCCTGCGGCAAGCCCTGTTTTTGGACGAATGATCAGATGTGTAGCCCCTCCTGCCGGAAGGATAGAATCAGCAAGCAGTACATCGAAATACTTTGCTTCGCCATTTTCGCTGACAGGATCAGACAGTTCTGCATCCGCTTTTCCATTATTTGTAAGAACTGCATAGTCCTCAGCAGGTGCTTCCTGATATCCTTCTGTTTCCGTACCAAAATCCAGGCTGTCTTTGTCAGATGTCACATCACTTATCGGATCCGGTACTTCTGCCGGAAGAACAACTGTCACAGGGATAGTCACTGCATTTTCTGCATTTGCTTCATCTGTAAATGTAATATTATCCTGGTACTCTTTTTCCGCTTCCAGACCATCTGCCGGAACAATCTGGAATTGATAATTTTCCCCTGCCGGGATTACAACAGTAGACGGATCCACAATTACTGTTCCTTCTGCTGTTGAAGCTGTAAGTGAAATATCCTCAGAAGAATTATTTGTCAATGTGAGGATCTGGGCTTCATCTGCTGTGAATTCCAGAAGTTCCTGGTCTGCTGCAAGAGCCGGAACTTCCGGATTTTCTGCTTCTGTCAGAATCATCCTTGCCGTAAAGGAAGCCTGAGCGCCTTCTTCTGAAATATAAGTAATAACATCCTCATAGTTTCCGGCCGCAGTTCCCTGACGCGGTGCCACCCAAAGAGTAACTTCTGCTCCTGGCTCCAGTGGATCAACAATATCCTGAACTGCAAAACGCTCCGGAGAGTTCCCCAGAAAATGCAAAGTTTCTGTTCCTGTATTTCTCACTGTCACGTTTAAGCTTGTTCCATCTGCTGTCTCACCTGCCGGAAGCGTTCCAAAATCAAGCACTCCCGTGCCGTCTGGTGTAAGCGCCTCCGCAAGATATACAGACTCTGGATCATCTATCACTTCCTGATTCTCTTCACCGGACTGATCCTGATTATCTTCCTGTGCTGGAGGGATTCCGTCTACTTCTTCAGAACCCGCTTCATCATCCTCCATTTCCGAAGGATCAACAGGGGTAAGTGAATCATCTTCATAGAATTGATCTTCTCCTTCAGCAGGATACAATTCTGTTGTACCATCTTCCTGTGCCGCAGGAATACCCTCTACAGATTCACTTCCAGCCTCACCTGTCTGTTCTTCCGGTTCTAAAACCTCTTCTGGAAGTTCATCTGTCTGTTCCATTCCAGACTCTTCTGCTGGTATTTCCTCATATTCCTCTTCTGTCTGGGTACTGGTTTCAGGTACTTCTTCCGCTGGCACCTCCGGTACAGATGCATCCTGTTCTTCTGTTTCCGGAACCACCTGTGCATCCTGTACTGCCTGATCCTGAGATTCTGCAGGAGCAACAACATCGGCTGTTTCCGCATTAAGACTTCCGGTATATCCCTTATCCTCTGTACCTGTAACAGTAAGGACAATTTTACAGCCCAGATCTGCTTCTGTTACCACATAGGTTTTCTCTTTGCCAATTTCCTGCAAATGTGCATTTTCCGTATCATCCACTGCCTTTCTGGACCATTTATAGCTGATACTGCCATCTGCCAGCCCTTCCGGCTTTACATCCTTCAGTTCTGCACTGAGGGTCGTACCAACCACTGCCTTACCATTGATCTTAAGCTGACCATCCAGTTTCACAGCAGCCGCTGCAAATACTGTAGATGGAAGAAGGGAAAGCACCATAAATATGGACATAATAAGTGCCGTGATCTTTTTTTCTCGCATAAGTCATCCTCCTTTTTATATGTTATTCTATCTGTCTGTACATATAAAATACGCAGATTTTACAGAAATTTTCTGTGATCCGTTTCGGCACAGTTTTAGTTTTCTTTTTCTGTATGCTTATTATACCATATGCTATTTCTGATGTGTAATCTATGTTTTCCAACAGAACTGCAGTCTGAGTGTATTGCTTTCCTGGTGAATGAAAAAAGCAAATTCTCATAATATCAGAGAATCTGCCCTTTCAACTGGTTATTTCAAAAATCCGCTGATGATCTGCTCTTCAGCCTCTGCCTCAGTGAGACCAAGTGTCATAAGTTTGATAAGCTGCTCACCTGCAATCTTTCCTATGGCTGCTTCATGGATCAATGCTGCATCCACATGATTGGCAGTCAGCTCAGGGACTGCACTGATCCTGGCATTCTCCATGATGATGGCATCACATTCTGTATGTCCGCTGCAGCGATTATTTCCACAAAGATCTGCCTGGAACAACTGATATGAATCATTTCGGGCAACAGACCTTGAAATAATATTTGCAGAAGAGTCTTCTCCATCCAGCCGAACGTCAAAATAGCTTTCTGCTCTTTGTCTGCCGTGAGTCATAAGGCGTTCCATAACAACAAGTTTGGCACCTGTTTTCAGCCAGGCCTTATTTTCTCTTTTTGTAGAGTCTACTCCCTTGATCTGGACCGTATCCATTTCCATAAAGCTGTCCTCATCCATATGGATCTCTGTTACCGGATTCATGATACGTTCCCCTTTTCCGTCACCGCTTCCATAATGCTTTTCAACATATTTTACATGAGCATTTTTTTCTATAAAAAAGCGATGGATTCCGTCATGTCTGGTGGATGCATCTCCTCCATTATGGATACCACAGCCTGCAATGATCGTTACATCTGCGTTTTCTCCTATATAAAAATCATTATAAACAACTTCTTCTAAGCCAGACTGACTCATGATCACAGGAATATGAACACTTTCTTTTTTTGTTCCCGGTTTGATATGGATCTCAATTCCGCTTTTATCCTCTTTATTAAGGATTTCTATATTTCCAGTACTTTTTCTGTCGACACTGCTTCCATTTGCCCGGATATTATAAGCTCCTACAGGTATTTCATGAAGATCTGCCACCTGCACCAGCAGTTCTCTCTGTATTGCGTCCATTTCTTCACTCCTCCTTAACGATTAACCGCTTTATTACAGGATACTGCCGCATTGGCTGTTCCCAGCAATTCCGGCAGGATCTCATCCTTTGTCCCTTTTTTTACAAGCTTTCCATCTGCAATAAGCAGAATCTCATCTGCAATGTTTAAAATCCTTTCCTGATGTGAAATGATAAGAATAGAACCATGAAGCTGCTGATGCATTTCTTCAAATACCTGGATCAGATTTTGAAAGCTCCAAAGATCAATTCCTGCCTCAGGCTCATCAAACACAGAAACTTTTGTTTTTCTCGCCAGGATTGTAGCAATTTCAATTCTTTTGATCTCTCCTCCTGACAGACTGCTGTTAACTTCTCTCTTAATATAATCCTTGGCACATAGCCCTACTTTTGAAAGATATTCACAGGCACCGGCAACTGAAATATCTTTTCCGGCAGCAAGACGGAGAAGATCAAAAACCGTAACCCCTTTAAACCTTACAGGCTGCTGAAACGCATAACTGATTCCAAGCTTAGCTCTGTCTGTGATTCCCATATCTGTAATATCCTGTCCGTTCCAGAGTATCTGTCCTGACGTAGGCTTCTCTATTCCTGCAATAATTTTAGCAAGAGTAGATTTTCCACCTCCATTGGGGCCGGTGATCACAACAAACTTATTATCTTCCAAAGTAAAACTGACATCATTTAAAATTCCAATTTCTTTTGCATTTCTGACCTTTTCGTCAGGTACCTGGAAACTGATATTTTTTAATTCCAACATATCTTCTGTTCCTCCATACAAGCAGAACTTCTGCTGTTTTCTCTATTATACCATATATTTCACCTATCAGACAAAATATTTCAAAAAAAGAAAGAACTCTGTCATTTTCAGCTGATTCTTTAAACTCCGGATCCTAACCATGATCAGCCTCTTTTCCCAGCGTTCTTTCTTAAAGTTCTCCCTTTTTTATCTTATCATCCTTCTACGATCAAAAATCCACCTGACGGAAGCGCAAACACCTCACAAGCCTCCAAAAGCTCCTCATTTGACATTCCTTCCACATCAGCTCCGGCTTCATCCAGATAACGGCGCACTTCTTTCAGAGTTTTTACTTCTACTGCCATGCAGTCCTCCAGAAACTCTTCCGCTTCCTCATAAGAATCTGCAACCGGCTCATCGTACAGCCTTCCCTGATTTTTCAGAAATGTTTCAACACTTTCTTTTGTATACATATTTATAATACCTCCTCTATATTTCCTTTTGCACGGATCAGGTTCTCTAAAATCGGCTCTACACGTTCTGCTGTGTAGGCTGCCGCATCTCTTACTCCCTGTTTGGAATGTGCCATCGCAAATCCCCAGGGTACACTTTTCAGCATTTCTATATCATTGTATTCATCACCAAAAGCCATACATTCCTCAGGACGGATCCCCAAACGTTTCTGATATTCTAAAAGCCCCCTGGCCTTATTCGTTCCAAAAGGAATAAAATCCACCCACTCTATGCCGGAAGTTACTACCGTACACCTGTCTGAAAATCTTTCTTTCCAATATTTAATAGAATCCTCCCGAACGCCTCCCGGTTCATATACCGCAAGTTTCATGCATGGCTCAGTAATCTCATCGAGACTTTTTACCACCTTACTTGTTGTCTTGACCACTTTCGTCATCAAATCAAGGTAATGCTGTGTTTTTGGACGGATATAATAAAATTCTCTTGTAGCACATGAAAATTCCGCCCCTTCTTTTGCATCTATCGCCTCCACAATCTCTCTTGCCAGATCCGGTTCAAAATTATCCTGATAAAGCACCTTCTCATGGTCCACAGCAAGAGCTCCGTTTTCACAGATAAATGCCATATCTTCTGCCACCGGATCAAACAATCTTCTCATATTTGGATATTGTCTTCCACTGGCAGCCACAAAAAGAATTCCCAATTTTTTCAGTTCTCTGATCAACGGAAATATTTTTTCCGGAAGGTTCTGGGCTCCGTTCAAAAGAAGCGTTCCATCCAGATCACTTGCAACTAATTTAATCATGATAAAGCTCCTCGTAAATTTTTCGTATATCCTCCGGCTTTTCTACAATCCATCCGGCGCCGTTTTTTTCCAGTTCTTCCCTGTCACGAAATCCCCAAAGAACACCAACTGTATGCATAGCTGCAGCCTTTCCTGTTTCCATATCTGTACCTGTATCTCCGATATACAAACATTCCTCCGGCAATACCTTTAACTCCTCAGCCGCCTTTAACGGAGCATCTGGTGCAGGCTTTCTCCTTATTGCCTCGCTTTGCCCGATCACAAAATCAAATTCATCTCCAAACAAAGCTTTTACAACTTTTATTGCCGCATCATGAGGTTTGTTGGAGCATACGGCAAGAAGCACACCTTTTTTTCTCAATTCTGCCAGAAGTTCCGGAATCCCCTGATAAACCCTTACTTTATACAGAGGATCTGCATCAAATCTCTCTCTATATATCTGACGGGCCTTTTCATAATAAGCCAGTTCAGGATCACCTGCATCTTTCAGACATCGGCGAACCAGCATATCTGCTCCTTCTCCGCAATAATATTTAAAATTATCTACCGGCATTTCTTTTAACCCCAGTTCTTTCATCAGTTCATTTGCCACTGATGCCATTGATTCCAGAGTGTTCGCCAATGTACCGTCAAGATCAAAAATACATGCTTTAATCATCTTCTGTCACCTCAATTCAATCCCATGTTTCTTTGTTTCATAAAAAAGCCGGCCTACCGGAAGACCTACTACATTCGAATATTCTCCCGTTATGCTTTTTACATAAATCCCAAACAGTCCCTGGATGCCATAACTTCCCGCCTTGTCCATCGGTTCGCCTGTTTTTACGTAATCTCTGATTTCTTTTTCACTTACCGGATAAAAAGTAACATCCGTACATTCCGCAAAAACATACTTTTCCCAACGTCCGGCTTTATATTCCAGAACAGTTACTCCCGTGTAGACCTGATGTGTATTTCCCTGAAGCATTAAAAGCGTTTGTACTGCATTTTCTTCATCAGAAGGTTTTCCTAAAACTTTCCCTTCAAAAGACACAATCGTATCCGCGCCAATGATCACCGCTCCCTCTTCCGCAGAAAACACGGCTGCCAGAGCCTTCTGCTCTGAAAGTTCTTTCACAATTTCCTCAGGCTTATGACTGGTAATATATTCCTCTCCATTCCCCGGACGGACTTCAAACTGCACTCCTGCATTCAGAAGAAGCTCCTTTCTCCTGGGCGATGCAGAAGCCAAAATTATTTTTTTCATAATACTGCTTTTCCTTTATAGTAGTTGTTCTATTATCTTAGTATAACCTGTGATAAAAATTGCCGCAACTGGAAAAATCCACAAATAACCCAAAAAAATCTTTTGAAAAAAGTTAAAATAAATTGTTGACAACTCTCTGTTTATCTGTTAATATTATCAACTGTGAGCGACAGATATTCTGCCAGTTACACAAGTGCTGATGTGGCTCAGAGGTAGAGCACTTCCTTGGTAAGGAAGGGGTCACGGGTTCAATTCCCGTCATCAGCTTAAGGAATCAGAAATTATATTCTGATTCCTTTTTTTGTATCATCAATTCTCTATTTTTCCAAAAAAACTTTTAAAATGAATATTTTTATGATATGATAAATAATCAAGAACATTTCAGGAGGGAAAGAGATGGAAAACGAAACCATTTCCAAAAATTTTATTGAAAATATCATTGATAAAGATTTAGCTGAAGGCGTATATAACACTGTACACACACGTTTCCCACCGGAACCGAACGGCTATCTTCATATTGGCCATGCCAAATCTATTCTTTTAAATTACGGACTTGCCCAGGAATACAACGGCAAGTTTAATATGCGCTTTGACGATACCAATCCTACAAAAGAAAAAATTGAATTTGTAGAGTCCATCAAAGAAGACATCCACTGGCTGGGCGCTGACTGGGAAGATCGTCTTTTCTTTGCATCTGATTACTTCGATCAGATGTATGAGGCAGCAGTGAAACTGATCAAAAAAGGCAAAGCCTTTGTCTGTGACCTGACCGCTGACCAGATCCGTGAATACCGCGGTACTCTTACCGAGCCAGGAAAAGAAAGTCCTTACCGCAATCGTTCTGTAGAGGAAAACCTCCGTCTTTTTGAAGAAATGAAAGATGGAAAATATGCTGATGGAGAAAAAGTTCTCCGCGCCAAGATTGATATGGCATCTCCTAATATGAATATGAGAGATCCTGTTATCTACCGTGTGGCACATATGACTCACCACAACACAGGCGATAAATGGTGCATTTATCCTATGTATGACTTTGCACATCCTATCGAGGATGCCATCGAGGGCATCACCCATTCTATCTGTACACTGGAATTTGAAGATCACAGACCCCTTTACGACTGGGTAGTAAAGGAACTGGACTATCCTCATCCACCTAAACAGATTGAATTTGCCAAGCTTTATCTGACAAACGTTGTCACAGGTAAACGCTATATCAAAAAACTCGTAGAAGAAGGAATCGTAGACGGCTGGGATGATCCGCGCCTAGTATCTATCGCCGCTCTCCGCCGCCGTGGTTTTACGCCGGAATCCATTAAAATGTTTGTAGATCTCTGCGGTGTTTCCAAAGCCAACAGTTCTGTAGACTATGCAATGCTGGAATATTGTATCCGTGAAGACCTGAAACTGAAACGTCCGCGTATGATGGCAATTCTCGATCCGATCAAGCTGGTGATCGACAATTATCCGGAAGGACAGATCGAATACCTGGATGCTCCGAATAATATGGAAAATGAATCCCTGGGCTCCCGTAAGATTCCATTCGGAAAAGAGCTTTATATTGAAAGAGACGACTTCATGATCGACCCGCCAAAGAAATATAAGAGACTTTTCCTTGGTACTGAAGTTCGTCTGATGAATGCATATTTTGTTACCTGTACTGGTTTTGAGGCAGATGACGACGGAACCGTAAGAGTTGTTCACTGTACTTATGACCCGGCAACCAAAGGCGGAAACGCACCTGACGGACGTAAAGTAAAGGGTACCATCCACTGGGTAGAAGCTTCCCAGGCAGGAAAAGTTACTGTCCGTCTTTATGAAAATATCGTTGATGAGGAAAAAGGTGTCTATAACAAAGAAGACGGTTCCCTGAACCTGAATCCGAACTCACTGACAACTGTTTCCGCTTATGTAGAACCTGAGCTTATGAAAGCAAAAGGCTATGACAGCTATCAGTTTGTAAGAAACGGATTCTTCTGTGCAGATATCCACGATTCTAAAGAAGGACAGCCTGTATTTAACCGTATTGTATCCCTGAAGAGTTCCTTTAAACTTCCAAAAGCATAAAAAGATCCCCCTGATGTTCAAATACATCAGGGGGATCTTCTCTCTATTATGAGATTACTCGATTGTCTCTGTTTCTTCCTCTACAGCTACTTCCGTTTCTTCCACAGCTTTTTCTGTTTCCTCTGCTTTTTCAGCAGTCTCTTCTGTAGCTTCTTCTGTCTCCTCTTCCCAGGATGCAAAAGTCTCAGATTCTTCTTTTTTCAGGTCCTCAGCAGTCTCTTCCGGGAATTCAAAGTCGTCAAAATCTTCATCAAAATCTTCGAATTCACTGATTCTTTTTTTCTTCAGCACCAATGCTGCTACTGCTCCTGCAGCTGCTGCAGCTGCCGCTCCCACAGCTACCAGTCCCCAGTATTTGTTTACCTTTGCCATAATATACTGCTCCTTTCATCTCTGACCGGATGGTCATTATGATATTTTAAACAAATAATCTTATATTATTGTACTACTTTTTGTACGAAAAAGAAAGGGGAATCTTATACTTGAAGACTCTCAATATAATCTCTGATCTTCATTCGTATTCTCTGAAGGGCATTATCAATAGATTTCGGCTTTTTCCCCATCATCTCTGCAATCTGAACATAACCATAACCACGGAGATAAAGATCAAGCACTTTATTTTCCATAGGGCTTAAGGCTTTACTTATTTCCTTTTCCAAAAGTCCGGTATTCTCTCTGTCAATAACAAGCGCTTCCGGATTCTCTGACCATAATCCTTCAAGAGTTCCTGTCTCTTCTTCTTCGCTTAAAGAAACGTAAGAATTAAGCGGTATATGCTTTTGTCTGGTAGAATTTTTAACCGCACTGTAAAGCTGCCGGTCTATACAGATTCCTGCAAAAGTATGAAAAGAAGCCTCACGATCAGAACGATAATCCTGAATCGCCTTAAAGAGCCCGATCATCCCCTCCTGGATCAGATCATCCGTTTCTCCTCCGATCAAATACATGGCTCTGGCCCTTTTTTTGACAAAATCCTTGTATTTTTCCATCAGATAATCTGAAATCCCGCTTTCTCCTTTTCTGAGTCTCTCGATCAGCTCTTCGTCACTGTACTGCTCGTATTGGCTCATGCTTCCTCCGTTTCTTTTTACTGTATTTATTTTGTCATCAGTCTCTGACGCACAATCTCATATGCAAGTACTCCAGCTGCTACAGATGCATTCAGTGAATCAATATCTCCTTTCATGGGAATAGAGGCTGTAAAATCACATGCTTCCCTTACCAGACGGCTGACTCCTTCTCCTTCATTTCCCACAATCATACCGATAGGTCCGGTAAGATTCAGCTGATACATAGATTCTCCGCCCATATCTGCACATACAAACCAGATTCCTTTTTCTTTAAGTTCCTCAATGGTACGAACCAGATTTGTCACCTTCGCCACCGGAGTATAGTTAATGGCTCCTGCAGATGTTTTTGCAACTGTAGAAGTCAGACCCACTGAACGTCTCTTGGGAATAATAACACCGTGGGCACCTGCAAGATTGGCAGTTCGGATGATTGCCCCCAGATTATGAGGATCCTCTACATTATCCAAAAGCACCAGAAAAGGCGGTTCCCCTTTCTCTTCTGCTTTTGCAAGGATTTTCTCCACTGTAGCATATTCATAGGCTGCCACCTGTGCGATCACACCCTGATGAGCCTTTGTCTCACTGAGCTGATCCAGACGTTCCTTAGAAACATAATTAATGATCGTATCTTTTTTTCGCGCTTCTCTGGCAATAGTACGGATCGGTCCATCCTGACATCCATCCAGTATAAACAGCTTATCCACACATCTGCCGGAACGAAACGCCTCAAGAACTGCATTTCTTCCTTCTACCTGTTCACTCATATATCTTCCTCCCTGATTCCCATACGTATCAATGCAATCATTCGCGTATATTCCTCTTTCAGATACAAATAACCTATCAAAGCCTCAAATCCTGTTGCCCTGCGGTAATCGGCCATAGTAGCATGTTTTGCCATGGTAGGAGAATGTGCATTCCTGCCTCTTCGATATACGCTGAGTTCTTCTGGTGTCAGCTTTTCCTCGATCACTTCCATGATTCCCGACTGCGCGGCAGCTTTTACCAGACTGCTGGCTTTTTTATGCAGTCGGTTCACAGGACAATTTCCTTTTTTTACAAGGATCGTCCGAATGACCAGTTCATACACTCCATCTCCAATATATGCCAGTGTCAAAGGCGAGTAACTTCTGATGTCCTGATCTTTCAGATGAAAAAGTTCCTTAAGCTCATTTAAATTCGTTTCCATTTTACTCCCTCACGAGTATCTTTCAGCTCGATTCCCATTTCAAGAAGTTTATCACGGATTTCATCGGCTTTTGCAAAGTCCCTGGCTTTTCTGGCTGTCTGACGTTCCTCAATCAATTCTTCAATACTGGAATCAAGAACTTCTTCTTTTTTCAAAACGATCAGTCCCAGTACATCAGCAAGCTTTACAAGCAGGTCAAGGAGATTTCCTGCAAATTCTCCGCTGCTTGCCTCATCCACATTTGTATTTGCAAATTTTACGAGTTCAAAAATTGCTGCCAGAGCATCTGCCGTATTAAAATCGTCATCCATAGCTCTTTCAAATTTTTCCCGGAATGTATCTGCCTGCTGGAGAAGTTCTTTTTCTTCCTCAGTCATAACGTTTGCATTTGCTGCCTTACGGTCTTTTAAGCGCGCTGCACCTTCTACAATACGTTCAAGAGAATTTCTGGCAGCATCCATAAGATCCGCACTGAAATTCAGCGGACTTCTGTAATGTGCATTCAGCATAAAGAATCTCAGCACCTGCAGATCATACTGCTGGCTGATTTCTCTGACTGTGCGGAAATTGCCGAGAGATTTGGACATCTTACGGTTGTCAATATTCAGGAAGCCATTATGCATCCAATATTTTGCAAATATTTTACCATTGCAGCATTCACTCTGCGCAATCTCATTTTCATGATGAGGAAATATCAGGTCTTCTCCGCCTGCATGGATATCAATTTCTTCTCCAAGATATTTTTTTGCCATTACAGAGCATTCAATATGCCAGCCCGGACGTCCGTCACACCATGGAGATGTCCAGAAAGGTTCTCCTTCTTTTTTTGGTTTCCAGAGAACAAAATCCATTGGATCTTCTTTCTGGTCTTCACCGGAAACCTGCAGGGCACGGAATCCTGACTGGAGATCATCCAGATTCTTATGAGAAAGCTTTCCATATTCTTTAAATTCCTTCACACGGAAATACACAGTCCCATCTGCTGCCGGATATGCATATCCTTTGTTGATCAGCGTCTGGATCATGTTGATCATTCCATTAATTTCCTGGGTAGCCTGAGGATGAGTGGTAGCCGGCTTTACATTCATTCCCGCCATATCCTTTTTGCACTCTTCGATATAGCGGCTGGAAATCTCATCTGCACTGACCCCTTCTTCTATGGCTTTTTTAATAATCTTGTCATCTACATCTGTAAAATTAGATACAAAATTAACTTCATATCCCTTGTACTCCATATAGCGGCGGACGGTATCAAAAATAATCATAGGACGGGCATTTCCGATATGAATCAGATTATAAACCGTCGGACCGCACACATACATCCGAACTTTTCCCTCTTCCAGAGGCACGAATTCTTCTTTTCTTCGTGTCATGGTATTAAAAAGCTTCATAATTTTTCTCCTCCAATTTTTATATTACATCCATTTTCGTACTTTTATTTTTCTTCCAAAAGGCACACTGCCTGAGAAGCAATGCCTTCTCCACTTCCGGTAAAGCCCAGACCTTCTTCTGTAGTCGCCTTCACATTGACTCTGTCTTCCGGGATTCCCATTGCCTCAGCCAGATTTTTACGCATTTGAGGAATATGCGGAGCCATCTTCGGTTTCTGTGCAATGATCACTGCATCTACATTTCCTACAGAAAAACCATTTCTGTTAAGAAGACACATTACATGCTCCAAAAGATTCAAACTGGAGATTCCCTTATAAGCAGGATCTGTGTCAGGAAAGTGTCTTCCGATATCTCCAAGTGCTGCAGCTCCCAGAAGTGCATCCATCACTGCATGGATCAGCACATCTGCATCAGAATGTCCCAGAAGTCCTTTCTCCCACGGTATTGTCACACCGCCGAGGATCAGATCACGGCCCTCTGTCAGCTTATGTACATCATATCCCATACCAACTCTCATGATCATTCTCCTTTCACATCCAGCATTTTACTGATTCTCAGGAAACTGAGCCTTCTCCGCACATAAGGTGCAAGCTCCAGACTAAGCGGCACGATATCATCTGTCAGACCGATATCATATACACTTTTTTTACAGCCTGCAGCCTCCATTTCATGAAAAAGAGTTTCTTCCCGGGGCAGCTCATCAATCAGATCTGCAATTTTTTCCAGACAGTCTGCCAGCCGGGATGGATTTACATCCAATAGAGGATCCGGATCATTTTCTTTTCTGATACCTTCCAGAATCCCCTTACTTCCAAAATATTTTTCAAGAAGCTCTGTTTCTTCTTCATAAGGCTTTACCTGGCATCTGTTCTCTCTTATAGCACAGGCAAGACGTTTATATTCTTTCAACACAAGCATAGTCCCTACAGAAACTTTTTCTCCATGAAGTGCATCCAGGTGGTGATTGATCACTTCCATCTCCCACAGATGAGAAAGATGGTGCTCTGCACAGGATGCCGGACGCGAATTTCCTATCATCTGCATAGCCAGACCTGAAAGTATCAATGCATACATCAGTTTCTCGCATTCTTCCGGTTCTCCTGCAGCAATTTCCTTAAGGCTGGATACAACTGTCCTTAAAGCCTGTTCTTCCAGATCTATGATCTCACTGCAGATATATTCTTCCGTAAGAAGATTGGCGATTTTCCAGTCAGTAAGACAGATATATTTTCCCAAAAGGTCTGACACACCTGACGCAGTCAGCCTTTGCGGTGCATGTGCAAATATATCTGTATCTGCAAAGACAGCCATTGGTGCAACTGCCTCGACTGTTTTTTTCATTCCTTTCCAGGTCATTGCCGCAACATTTGATACGAATCCATCCACACTGGCTGCAGTTGGAACGGAAATAAAAGGAACCTTATACTGAAATGCCAGATAGCGGCTGATGTCATGAATGGTACCGCTTCCAACTGCCAGAATCAGATCAATGTCTTCTTCCATATAGTTTTCCACGATCTCTACCGCATGTTCATCTGCATGGAGTCCCTCTGCATCCAGAGTCAGAACC
Source organism: Blautia sp. (assembly GCA_026169535.1). GTDB lineage: Bacteria > Bacillota > Clostridia > Lachnospirales > Lachnospiraceae > Blautia_A. The sequence goes on along the minus strand of JAPFCU010000023.1, from coordinate 33,768 downwards.
TGACATCTGTCATAAATATCCTCCATAAGCTCTTCGGTTGCTTTCATTGTATTGGTATCACAGATCAGCAGCGGCGAAATATATTTTTTCAGAAAGCCATCTGACATGGCCTCTTCAAGCTTCTCCACAGCACCTGCTTCTATAAGAATTTCCTCTACTTCTATGTGATGTTCCTTCCCGCACCTGCACGGTCGGCCAAAGTCATCCGTATCGACTCGCATGTATTTTTTTCCTCCTGATTTCAAATATTACTATAAAATGATATTATACATGATTTCAGCATAAAAAGAAACCCCCAGATAGTTTTCTCTCTGAAGGTTTCTCCCTGTTTGTTACATTTTTGATTGTTATTTCTCAATAGCTGCGATCATCTCTACTTCGCAGAGAACATTTTTCGGAAGTGTCTTTACTGCTACGCAGGATCGTGCCGGTTTATTTACAAAATACTTTGCATATATTTCATTAAATGCTACAAAATCTGCCATATCAGCAAGAAAACAAGTGGTCTTTACTGCATTTGCAAGATCTGTACCAGCTTCCGCAGCAACTGCTGCAAGGTTTTTCATTACCTGCTCTGCCTGTGCTTCAATTGTTTCTCCTGCAATTTCTCCTGTAGCAGGATCTACCGGAATCTGTCCGGAGGTAAATAATACTCCATTTAAAATAATGGCCTGTGAATATGGTCCGATTGCTGCCGGAGCATTGTCTGTATGTACTACATTCATTTTAATTTCTCCCTTCTGTTGTTTTAATTTCATTTTATATCAAAAAATAATAAGGGTCAAGCAATGATTTTGTATTTATTAGTTTTAGAAATTCAAATAATTATATACGACTCCGGATATGGTACGTATATTTTCAACGGCTGTCTCTGTACTCCTAAAACCTTCAGACATCACACAGAGGATATATGTTGTTTTTGGTCCATAAACAATTGCCATATCATGCTGATCCTGATCAGTTTCTCCGGTCTTATTGGCAATAGGTATATCTGCGCTGATCCCTGAAGGAATCTTGGAAGTATTTCTCTGGTTCATCAGAAGTTCCAGCATTTTTTCGGAAGCCTCTTCACTTACACAATCACCCCTGAAAATGCTCTCAAGCAGCGCACCACAGTCACTTACTGTAGATGTGTTGTGTTCACCCATACTGATCTTTGGAGAAGCAGAAGGATGAAGCGTGCTTTGATAAACTGTATCGGAATAGCCCTCTTTCTGGATAAACTCATTTACCTTTTCTGCCCCGTCCAGAAAATCATGTTTTTCTGACTGAAGTCTTCCAAGCTCATTGCAGGATTCATTATCGCTGACAGTGATCATATTCCATAACAGATCATTCACTTTTGTCTGTACCGCAGCATCATCCGCTTTTTTTTTCATAAGAGCCGCTTCATGCTCCAGTATCTGGTCCATATTTTCATAAGAAGCCGCCATAACAAATGCCTTGATCAGACTGGCCGGATATATCTTCTGATCATTCAGAATAATTTCCTCTTCTGTATTCAGATTTTTCACATAAATACTCCAGATCCCTTCATACCCTGCAATCATAGATTTTAACTGAGGCTCCAGCGTTTTCATCCCCAGATTCTCCATGTCGGAAACTTTTCCGGTTTCATCTACAGGAAATCCTTCCGGTGTCACTCCGGGTTCCTGTACCAGAACACCATTGTTTCCGCCAAAATAATAGGTTCCGGAAAACATCTGTCCATTAGACGCCATTTCCAGTGTGTGAAGCCCTGGTTCTGTAACCATACGGCCATCCTCATTAAAATAATAGTACCCTTCATATGAAGTCTTATCGATCATCAGCCCTGAAATATAACGGATTTGCGGAGCTGCCGAGAGTTTTCCCAGATTGTTTGCCATATACAGCCCGTCAAATACTTTCTCCGAATCCTCTGTCTCACAGGAAATCCCTTTGATCGAGACTATATGAGGTGTTCCCGCCATAAAATGTCCTGTTTCATCATGATAATAAAAGCCATTAAAAACTGTGCCGTCAATTTCCACATGATCAAAATAATGAACATCGGCTTCTGCATGTTTTGTCCCATCTTTCTTAAGACAATAGAAACTGTCACTTTTTAAAAGATATTTTTCGGACCCGTCTTTTATCGGACGGATCTGTGCCTCTTCTACATGGGAAAACAAATTTTCTTCAGCTGCTGCCTGTACTGGTGAAGGAAGCAGACACAGAAATAAAGTCCCAAAAAATATTCCGAGACGGATACTGATTCCAGCTTTCATAAATCTCTCCTTTATTTCAGCCAGCTTCTTTGTCCCTGTCAGGACCTGACAGCTGGATTTTCTCTATCTGAAACTTTACTACAGTATACCTGAATTTTCTAAGATGTCAAGAAAGCCTCTCAGGTAATCCATTCCAAAACTGTTTCAGGTGCTGCTCTACATTTCCCAGTCTGCACACAGCTGCATCCTCCCATTCTGCCGGAAACAGCATCCGATAATCATTATTCAGAAATCGTTCGTCCATAAGAAGGATTGTTCCTGTATCCTCCCGTGTCCGGATCACTCTTCCGGCTGCCTGAAGGACTTTATTCATTCCCGGATATCGATAAGCATGGTCAAACCCACATTCTCCCCGTTTATCATAATATTGTTTCAGAAGTTCTCTTTTCAAGCTTACCTGCGGAAGTCCTGTTCCTATAACCGCAGCTCCGATCAGGCGGTCTCCCATAAGATCTATTCCCTCGGAAAAAATCCCTCCCATAATACAAAAGCCTAACAGGGTTTCTTCTTTCTGATCTTTGAATTCTTCCAAAAACTCTTCTCTTTCCCGTTCATTCATAGAAGAAGTCTGACAGATGCATCTTACCCAGTCAGATGAAAATTCCTCTTCATATACCTGAAAAACATCTTCCATCAGTCTATATGAGGGAAAGAATACCATATAATTTCCTTTTTTCTGCCATGCCATTCTTGCAATATATTCCGCGATTTTCCTGTATTCCTCGTATCCCCTTCTGATATAGCGGCTGCTTACATCCGCACATATAAGAATGCATCTGTTTTTCTGATCAAAAGGGGATCGCACATAAATCCCATAATCATCTTCTCTTGTACTGAGAAGGCTTCTGTAGTACTTCATGGGAATCAGCGTTGCAGAAAAAAACACTGCGCTGCGTCCTTTGCTCAGGTATTCCTGCAGATTGGCCGCCGGGTTCACACAATAAAGATGGACTTTGTATTTTCCATCCTCTCCTGCTGCTCCGTAGATCACATAATTCTCATCCGTTAGCTCTGAAATATTCAGGAAATCCCGTATATCAAAATAAAGGTCTAAAATGCCGTCCACTACCTCCTGAGAAGGAGGTTCTTCAAAAAGTCTGTCCATCTCTCCCTGTGCTTGAAGAAGCGTCAAGGGAAGTGTTCCCGTATTTTCCATTACCAGACAGGGATCACTTTCTTTTTTTAATTCCAGCATCTGCTTTGCCACTCTGCCCAGAACGCGGTACAGTTTCGGACTATAAGCTTTTACAAATCTGCGGACTTCCACAATGTCCTCTCTTGCCAGAGAAGCACTGTACATTTCCCTTCCGCGCTCTACCAGATTGTGTGCTTCGTCAATAAGAAAAATATATTCTCCCGAAACATTTTCTCCAAAAAAACGTTTTAAATGGACATTAGGATCAAACACATAATTATAATCACAGATTACGCCATCTACCCATAAAGAAAGATCCAGGCACATTTCAAATGGGCAAACTTTAAATTTTTCTGCCTGAGCTATGATCTTTTCCCTGGAAAAAAACTGCTCCGACGTCCACAATTCATAAACGGCCTCATTAACTCTGTCAAAATGCCCCTTTGCATAAGGGCATTTTTCCGGCATGCATTCCGGCTTTTCGCAACAGCATAGCTTTTCCTTAGCGGTAATAGTCACAGTTTGAAAAAGCAGTCCCCGCTGTCTCAGGATCTCAAAAGCATCCTGAGCAACCGTTCTTGTGATCGTCTTGGCAGTAAGATAAAATATCATCTCGCCTTTTCCTTCTCCCACTGCCCGTACAGCCGGAAACACAGAAGACATCGTTTTTCCTACTCCGGTAGGCGCCTGAACAAAAATCTGCTTTTTGCTGGAAACCGCATGATAGACACCTGTCACCATCTCTCTCTGGCCTTTTCTGTAAGAAAATGGAAATTCCAAGTTTTTCATGGATGCATCTCTTTTTTCTTTCCATGACTGACGATAAGAAACCCATTTATGATATTTGTCAGCAAGATCCTGAAACCAGTTTTTCAGAAAAGTTCTGGACAGTGTCTCTCTAAACCTCCTGATCTCCTCGGTATCCAGATTCGCATATGTCATTTGTACATCAATTTCTTCCAGATTTTCCTGAACAGCTATTATGAAGGCATAACACATGGCCTGAGCTCTGTGTACCGGGACTGGTGAATCTAAAGCCTCTACATTCCTGTATACACCTTTGATCTCATCAATACAGGTCTTTCCGTCCTCTGTGAAAATCCCGTCTGCTCTTCCTTCTATTCGCAGAACCACATCTTCATACTCTATATCATATTTCAAAGGAACCTCTGGTCTGTAATTGCTTCCCATTTGTCGCTGGATCTTTCTGTGCAGGCGGCTTCCCTTTTGCATAGCCTCCTTATCCATTGTTCCTCTTCTGCTGTCCAGATCTCCACTCCGCAAAATAAACTCTACAAGACTGCGGACAGAAATACGGATCTCTGTCTTCTCCATATGTCCCTGCTCCTGATAAATTTTTCGCATCCTCGCGGAGCGTTTCTTTCATAATAGAATATACTACTTTCCCATTGAATAAAGAAAGCTGCTGTAATTATGCAGCAGCTCCTTTGTCTGTTTATGCAACAGCAAATTTCTTTATAACCTTATTGAAATTAGGATTTTCTCCATAGCATCTGACGGTCAGCTGTTTCGTCAGATCCATGCTGAGAATACCCAGAAGGGATTTTGCATCAATAATAATTCTGTTATAAAAAATGTCGATATCAAAATCACATTTGCTTGCTGCATTTACAAATTCCTGTACGTCTTCCGTTGCATTTAGCATAATCTGATGTTCGTTCATTTACCATTCCTCCTGTTCAGGCGTATTTTGGCACCATGAACGGATTTTGTCAACAGACTTAAATCTTTTTTTATATTTTTTGACTTATTATACAATTTTTTATTTAAGATTTCAATTTTTTCAGTTATTTCTATTCATAAAACTCCAGCATATTTGAACGAAACTTCAACGGTACAAACTGTTTTTGCAGTTTCAGATCTGTTCTTTCTTTTATCGCAATACAGGAACAGAATGCTCTCCACATTTCTTCATATTCGTCCGGTTCTTCCAGAAATCCCCCTGCGTTCTTATTAAGTACCTTCTGCACATAAACACAGCATTCCCCCTCTTTTTCATGCACAAGAATCTTCTCTCTTCCTTCGTCATAGATCATCCAGTTTTCATTTGGAAAACGATTGGAAAAATGAATGCCTAAAAATTCCAGAATATCATTTTCAGGACGAATGACTGAAGCCAAAATCCCCCCTGCCATCTGTCGAAAGCGGACAAAACCATAAAACCGATGAATTTCATGCCAGACCTTGATCCTTAAAGACGATACCAGGCTTACCGCTGGATCCGCCAGCGCTTCCAGTACATGCCTGTCACAACGTTTTCCTCCTAATGCCTTTCTCAAAAGATAAAACACAGCAGTTCCCTTATCCGGATGTATGGAGACTGCCGCATAACAAACCGCTTCATATACCTGTTCCCCCAGTTTTCGTCTTACAGTTCTTGCTACTTTTACAGCCTTTTCGCTGTCAGACGTAATATCCACTCTATCTGCAAATAATTCCGGATATTCTGGCTCTTCCGCTGCAATTTTTACTGAAATCCCTTTGTTTTCCCAATGCCACCCATCATAAACTGCCGAAAAAATTCCTTCTATAGAATTTTCACAAACCAGGATTTTCTTCTCATATCCCACCTTACAACACCTCATTTCTGTCCACGATCATCTTATCATCGTCAAACAGGGAAAGCTGTCTATACGTAACTTCCGAAGAAGAAAAAGGCATCCTTCCTGATTCCATAATGTTCCTTACAATATAATCTTCCTCCAGCTTTATCGGATACATCTGCCGGCCATTACAGGTAATAAAATAAACGGCCCTCTTCAGAACAACTCCAATCTTCTTAAGTTCCGGGAAATCCAGAGAATGATACCTTCTGGCCCCAACAATTCTTCTGGCTGACTTTTCTCCTATGCCCGGCACTCGAAGAAGAGTCCTGTAGTCTGCTTTATTGATTTCCACTGGAAAATACTGCAGATGGCTTATTGCCCAATCACACTTGGGATCAAGAAACAAATTAAAATTTGGATGTTCTTCTGACAAAAGCTCCTCTGCCCGGAATCCATAAAATCGAAGCAGCCAATCTGCCTGATACAATCTGTGTTCACGCAGAAGAGGCGGTCCCTGCGGAAGCACCGGAAGCGCTTTATCCTCATTGACAGCTACAAATGCAGAATAAAAAACCCGTTTTAAAGAAAACTTTCTGTATAGCGCTTCTGCTGTGGACACAATCTGAAAATCGCTTTCTCCAACTGCTCCGATAATCATCTGCGTGCTTTGCCCTGCGGGCACAAACTCCGGAGCATGGCGATAAACGGTCAGCTCCCTCTTATTTTCTTCACAAACAGTCTGAATCTGTTTCATAGGACGCAGTATCGTCTGTCGGCTTTTGTGGGGAGCAAGTTTCTTCAAGCCTTCCGCAGTAGGAAGTTCCAGATTCACACTCATACGGTCAGCCAGATATCCCGCTCTGCAGATCAGTTCCGGAGACGCGCCAGGGATTGCCTTAAGATGGATATAGCCCTGAAAATGATACTGATTTCTTAAAATTTCTGCTGATCGGATCAATTCTTCCATTGTAGCATCCGGAGAATCCTTAACTCCTGAACTGAGAAATAATCCTTCAATATAATTTCTCCGGTAAAATTCTATGGTAAGACGACTGATTTCTTCCGGAGTGAAACTCGTTCGAACTACATCATTAGATGCCCGATTTGCGCAGTATTTACAATCAAAGACACATTCGTTGGTATAAAGAACTTTTAATAAACTAATGCATCGTCCATCCCCTGAAAAACTATGGCAAATTCCCGGGGTGATACTGTTGCCGATACCGGAACCATCACCTTTCCTGTCTGTGCCGCTGGAAGTACAGGCAACATCATATTTCGCTGCATCTGCCAGAATTTCCAGTTTTTCCATTAGGCTCATTGATTCCTTGTATATCATCACGCGCACCTCCGAACATTTGTTTGTTTTTATTCTATACCAAACAAACGTTCCTGTCAAGTCACAAAAAATAAAACCGGGCAATACGGTTTAAGTCTCTGCAAAAAAACAGAGAGATACTTTCCAACCGGAAGTTTTCTCTCTGCATTTTTATTAAATCTGTGTCATCACAAAAATATCATAGATTGCTTTTACTGCTGTTTCAAAATCACGGTTCTCAACACCTATGATAATATTCAGCTCACTGGATCCCTGATCGATCATTTTCACATTTACATGTGCATGTGCCAGTGCAGCAAACACACGTCCTGCTGTTCCTCTCTGAGATTTCATGCCTCTCCCTACCACTGCGATCAAAGCAAGGTCTGATTCCATCTCTACAAAATCCGGCTGGACTGCTCTGTGGATTCCTGCGATCACCTGCTGTTCCTTTTCCTCAAACTCATCCTGATGAACATACACAGTCATTGTATCGATTCCTGATGGAACATGTTCAAAACTAATTCCCTGGTCTTCAAATACCTGGAGGACTTTTCTTCCAAATCCAACTTCACTGTTCATCATGGATTTCTCAATATTGATGGAGCAAAATCCTTTTTTTCCTGCAATTCCTGTAATCACATATCGAGGTTTCCGACAGGTGCTTTCTACAATAAAGGTTCCTTTGTCATCTGGACGGTTTGTATTTCTGATATTGATAGGGATACCTTCTTTTCTCACAGGAAAAATAGCTTCCTCATGAAGAACAGTAGCGCCCATATAAGACAGTTCTCGCAGTTCTCTGTATGTAATTGTTTCTATCACAGCCGGGTCATCCACGATTCTTGGATCTGTCACAAGAAATCCTGATACATCTGTCCAGTTTTCATAAACGTCTGCCTGAACAGCTTTTGCAACAAGGGAACCCGTTACATCAGAACCTCCTCTGGAAAATGTTTTTACCGTTCCATCCTCCATAGCTCCGTAAAATCCCGGGATAACTGCATTAGCACATTTTCCAAGACGTTTACTTAAAAGCCTATCCGTTTTTTCAGAATCAAAATTTCCATTTTTGTCAAAACGTATCACTGCCGCTGCATCTATAAACTCATAGTCAAGATACGCTGCCATGATTTTTCCATTCAGGAACTCTCCCCTGGACGCCGCATATTCAGTTCCTGCCTGTGCCTGGAAGTCTTTTTCGATCTGGGCAAATTCCTCTTCAAGAGAAAGCTCCAGTTTCAGTCCTCTGATGATCTCATAATATCTTTCCTTGATTTCTTTAAAAATACCACTAAATTCTTTTCCTTTTACAGCCTTATCATAGCAGGCATAAAGAAGATCCGTAACCTTCGTATCTCCTGAAAATCTCTTTCCCGGTGCAGACGGCACCACAAAACGTCTGCTCTCCTCACTGCGGATGATCTCTCCCACCTTGCAGAACTGTTCTGCATTTGCCAGAGAACTTCCTCCAAATTTTACAACTTTTTTCATTATAATTTCCTCCTCACCCTTTTTAGCTTTAGCATATCAAAGTATGTTTCTTATTTTATTGAAAAAAATAGTATTTTGCAAGTATTTCTTTTTTTTAGCAGACTTTTTCTTTTACCCCGTTTAATATTTTTTGTAATCTGATACACCACATACGGTCAGTACTCCGTCTTTTACATAAAATCTTATATTTTTCTTTCCATATGCAAGCCCGTAAATTCTTTCAGGATCTTCCTGATATCCCGGACGAGGATCATTTTCCAGTACCTCCTCCAACGCTTTTCTTTTTTCTTTTGGAATTTCTTTTAAATACTCTTCCGGAAATTCCACCTTGAGCCGATGAACTTTGATCCGGTCTGTAAATCCTCCCGATGCCTGAGGATGTCCATCTACATAGGGAAGATACGGCTTAATATCAAATATAGGAGTTCCGTCCATAAGATCTGCACCACAAATATGAAGTACCGGTCCTAATTCCGGGTGAAATTCTACTTTTTCCAGCCGAACGGAAGAAAGTCCCAGATTATTCGGACGAAAAGGCGATCTGGTAGCAAATACTCCCTTCCTTATATTTCCACCTAGTCGCGGCGGTCTTACTGTTGGGGACCATTTTTTTCCTACAGCCTCAGAGAACTGCCAGATCAGCCATATATAATCATATTCTTCTATTCCACGAAACGCTTCCGCCACCCGATATTCCGGTTCAAAAATAATCTTTGCTTTCTGCTCTGTCAGCCAGTTGCTCTGATGGGGTATCCCGAATTTTTCCGGAAAATCATTACATATTTTTGCGATCAGCTTAAGTTCCGCATTTCCATGTCCGTCATACATACGTATTCTCCTCCAAACTCCACCTTTTGCCTGATTCTCTGCAGTCCTCTCTTTGACATGTTATCTGCCTGATCCGCTCATCCATTCCTTCATTCTGCAGACAGACTTTTCTGCATCTTTTCTACCCAGGTCATACACCCTCTGTATTTCTTCAAGGTCACTTTCCATCCTTCCAATGGTAAGCTTCTCGCTGGGGCGGATCACAAAAACCTCACCTTCCTGTTCCATTTTACAAATATCATCAATTGTCCTGTTATATACCTCATATCTTGTTTTTAAAGCCTCTACAAACTTCGGATATCTGTGATAATAAATTTCTGCAAGCTTTACAGTCTCTGGTTTTTTAATAAATCCCTCTTCCCGGGTAAGCACTACCACATTTTTCTCATAACCCATTTTTTTAAATTGATGAACCGGAATGCTGTCTGCACATCCTCCATCCAGAAGTTTCATTCCCTTCCACGGAACTATATGGGATACATACGGCATAGAAGCGGAGGCACGCATCACATCCACCTGGTTCAGCATATCTGTGATCTGTATATATTCTGCCTTTCCTGTTTCGAGATTGGTGCAAACTGCATAAAAAGCCGTATCTGATTTCACAAAAGCCTCATAATCATACGGATCCAGTCTTTCCGGGATATCATGATAGCAGAATTTTTTTCCTACCACTTCACCTGTATGGATTAGATTCCAGAAACTCATAAAGTGTTTATCATTTCTGTAATTCCTATAATATCGTATACTTCTTCCCTTCTGTTCTGAAACAAAAGAGCAGCCATGCAGCGCACCTGCGGAAACTCCGATCACTCCATCAAAATGTATCTGATGATCCATAAATACATCCAGAACACCTGCTGTATAAATTCCACGCATTGCTCCGCCTTCCAAAACAAGTCCTGTCTTCATGAATATCTCACCTTTCTTTCTTCCAGTAATCTCTGATTTTTTCCCATGCATCTCTGTAGCTGATATGATTTTTTTCTGCAAAAGCTGTTACGCTGTCATATTCCGGATAACAACGTGTCTGGCCATTTGGAAGTGTACAAATCTTGATTCTTGCCTGAAATCCGTCTATACATAAACTGCTGATTTCTCTTTTCAGTATGGTCCGGTTCATACAATTCCGTCTGATTCCGATAGTCGTTGTCTCTTCAAAAATAATATTTTCCATAAAAGGAATCTGGTTTTCTGCACAAATAACTGAAAGTTCATAAGCAGGACGATTTTTTTTCATATAAACTGGTGTATAATAAACATCCCTGGCTCCTGCTTCAAACAACAGTCTCATCACATTTCCCAGTTCCTCTCCGGTACAGTCATCTACATTGGTTTCTAGTTTCCAAATCCTGTCCTGTTCCAGGATCTGAATCTTTTTTTCCTTTCTTTTCTCCCGGATCAGCATAGCTCTCAGAATTCCCGGACAGGCATACTGTCTTTTTCCTGCCCCTATACCAATTTTTTCTATTACAAATTCCTCCGGGAGATGATCAGACGTCTGTACCGCAGCTGCAATAGCAGCACCTGTAGGTGTGACCAGTTCTCCCTCCACATCTGTTATCTGAAGAGAAAGCCCCTTCTCCTGGACAATATTTACCACTGCCGGAACAGGTACAGGAATCACTCCATGCTGGCAGCGCACTGTCCCTGTTCCTTCATATAATTTTGTAACAATCACAGCTGTAATGTCCAGTTCATCCAGGCAGACAGCAACAGCTGCAATATCCACTATGGAATCTACAGCTCCTACTTCATGAAAATGCACCTCTTCTCTGGACACTCCATGAGCCTTTGCTTCTGCACTTGCAAGAATCTCAAAAACAGTAATTGCAGTCTCTTTTGCCCGATCTGTCATTTCTGATTCCAGAATGATCTTTCGGATTTCCAGAATTCCTCTGTGCTGATGGTGATGATGGCTTCCATGATGGTGGTGGTCTTCAGATATTTTATGATACCTGTGAAGATATTCCATATCATGATCATAGTTTTCATGTTCTTCGTCAAGGATCACTCGAAAATCACAGGCATCCAATCCGGATTTTTTTACTCTTGTAATTTCAGTCTGAAATCCTCCTATATGCAGACTGGAAAGAGACTTTTCCAAAATCTTTCTGTCCACTCCCAAATCCAAAAGCGCTGCTACTGTCATATCTCCGCTGATCCCTGAGCTGCATTCCAAATATAATGTTCTTCCCATAAATTACTCCTGCCTGCTTTCTTGTCCTCTGATTCCCAGTCGATTGATCTGTGTTGCAATATATCCTGCCCCATAGCCATTATCAATATTTACTACTGCAATCCCATTGGCGCAGGAATTGATCATTGTCAAAAGAGCCGAAAGACCATTCATACTCGCCCCATAACCTACAGATGTAGGCACTGCGATTACCGGTTTTTCTACAAGTCCCCCAAGGACGCTGGCAAGAGCACCTTCCATTCCCGCCACTGCAATCACACAATTTGCTTCCTGAATCACTTCCAGACGTGAAAAAAGACGGTGAATCCCACTGACCCCTACATCATAAATTCGTTCTACGTTTGATCCAAAAAACTCTGCTGTCTGGGCAGCTTCTTCCGCTACAGGGATATCTGCTGTTCCAGCTGTGCAGACAGCAATCTTTCCTGCTCTCTCTTTCTTCTTTTTCTCAATCTTGATGATATGTGATATCTCGTCATATTCCGCCTGAGGAAACAGTTCTTTTATCAGCTGGTACTGATGCCGTGATGCTCTGGTTCCAAACACCTCTCCATTTTCCTCGTATAACTTTTTAAATATCTCCTTAAAATGAGCATCTGCCTTGCCGCTGCAGAAGATCACCTCGGGAAAACCACTGCGTATCTCCCGGTAAGAATCCAGTTTCGCATATTCCATTTCCTCAAAGGATTTTTTCCTGAAATAGCGTTCCGCCTCTTCTAATGTTATCTCATTCTGCTTAAATCTGGTCAAAATTTCTCTTGCTTCCATTTTCCGTGTCACCTCATATAAAAAAGGAAGGGCCTGCCGGCATGCAAACCGCATACTTCCGGCATATTCCCTTCCTGTCAGCTCTATTTCCGAGCAGCCTAAACTTTACTCCGGTATAGTACTATAGAAATAACTATAGCATATTTTCTGTAAAAATAAAATATCCTTTTAATATTTATAAGCCTTAAATCCAAGATCCTTTAAAGAAAGATTCAATTTTTTCTGCAGAAACTCATTATATTCTTTAAAAGTTTCATGCAGCTGTATGTTTGCGATTTCTTTTAAGTCGTCTTCTACGATTTCTTTATCATCTGCATACCTAAAGGTAATACGGCCTCTTCCAACATACCGCGAAGCATACATGGAAGCATATGTATCCAGATAACCTTCGTCAACTGCGATCATCCACTGAATGGAAACTCTGTCACTTTTACTGCAGTTAAATAAGATATCCAGACCTGCACCAGCCTCATCTGTAAAAACAACACTTCCAAAATCCAGAAGTTTTGCTTTTGGAACATACTGCATAACAAGACCGCTTCCGGTATCATCCAGTATCTTCAGCACACTGTTTCCATGAGAATCTTTTTTTCCATGTTTTTCTATATAATTGATCACTTTATTATAATTTAATGCCATTCTGTCCGGCTTATTTTTTACCACCACATCACAGGTAAACTTTCTTCCGCCAAGTTGGCCTGTGATACGGGCCTTGCCCGGACGCTTCGCCAGCACGCGACCGTTTCGATACACTCCTGCAATCCGATAATTATCGGTAGACCATACCGGTTTCAGCTTTGTACCAAGTATCTTCAGGTCATAGGTACTGCCTGTATAGATTGTTTTACGGAAAGTATTGATCTTCAGATATTTCAGTCCGGCAATCGTCTTTACGCCCTTTATCACATATTTACTCCAGTAAACCTTTCCGCCGGATCTCTTATAAGCACGTACAGTATAGGTATATTCATTTCCGGAATTCACCTTGGTATCCGCGTAAGAGGTGTATCTGCCGGACACATTACGGATTGCCTGCCATTTACTTCCATTTGTCCTTCTGTAAATACGGTATCCGTTTACCCCTTTTACCGGTTTCCATTTCACAGTGATCTTTGTCTTTCCATAAGGAACCGCCGATACCAGCTGTGGTGTGGCAACCTTCGGCGCTGCCTGGACTTCTGTTACCGCTGATAATTCCGGGATTAATGGCGGAACCGCAAGAACAAGCATCATTCCTGCTAAAATACAGCCTAAAATTTTTCTTAATCTTTTCATCATACACCCCCATTTTCTCTTCTAAAACCGTCATGTGATCCTATATTTTAACTATATCATGTTTTTCTGTTTATTTCCACATTGTTTTGCACTTTAATTTTGTAACGTACAAATTTTATATAAATGACTCCGACGGTAACTTAATCTCTTTTCCTTTTTAATATCATAAAGGATATACACACACCAATAAACCCCAGACCTCCAAGGCTCCACCAGACTACTGGCAGATCTGCTTTTGTAAGAATAATACTGGTAAGACCGGAAGCCGCAAGAGCGCCTGACTGAAAAATCAGAGAAAATAATGACATCACACTGGCCAGCATTTCTTTCGGCGTGCTTTTTGTCAGAAGTGTATTTTCCATAATACTTCCGCTGCCATGAACAAAATAAATAAAAAAGTATCCACAAATAAAAAATAACGGATGTACCAGACACCCCATAAGCATAATCCCCAAATAAAAAAGCATCTTCGTTCCAAACAGACAGATCCACCATATCTGACTACTTTTTTTAGAAAACGCAGCCATCAGTTTCGGTGCAAGATGACTGGAAATCGCCGTAAAACCAAATCCCAGAAAAGAAACCAGTCCAAACAGCCAAATTACCTTCTGTTCCATCAGACGCAAAAGTCCGGGCTGCCAGTATGTCTCCACTGCAAGAAGTGCAACTCCTGTAAAAAAGCCCTGAATAAGCAGAAATCTTACTTCTTTTGATCTACCGGCAAAAGAAAGGCTGCATTTCATCTGTTTTCCAAACTGTCTGATACCCGTTTTCAAATGTCTTTTCTTTGTAAATCCCTTCTGACGTTCTTTTAAAATCTGATTATCTTCTGACTGCCCCATATCCGGGACAGAATCTTCTCTTACCCCAAAAATCGTCAAAAACAGAATCACCGAATAACAGAGAATGATCACTGTCAGATTTATAGAATACGTATCTCCAATACTTCCCAGGAATCCTGCTCCGATACTTCCCAATGCAATTCCAGTACTTTCCAGAACCCCCAGCTCTCCACTGGTTCTGGCTGCCGCCTTGTCACCTCCGAGCTGGATGCTCTGCTGCAGCACAAGTGCGTCCAGACTTCCAGATGAAAAAGCTCTTCCGGCTCCCTGAATGGCAAAAGCTATAAACAGCACCCATACATGAAGACCTCCAGCCAGCAGGAAACAAAAAGAAAACAACATCAGTCCTACAGAAAGGATAAATGTCTTTTTTCGCCCCAAAAGATCGCAAAATACCCCGCTTGGAAATTCCAAAAGAACCACCACCAGAGAATAGGTACCTATCACAAAAGGCAGGACACTTAAGCTTGCCCCCCTTGCAATGATCATCAGACTCATGACAGGCATCAGTATTCCTGTGGCAATACTTTTCAGCAGAAAAATACTGCGCAATGTAAGATTCATTCATTCACCTCCATTTTATAAGCAAGAATACTATATTCCCAGGGATGGGTATCTGTACGCTTTCTGTTATGCTTTTCCAGAAATTCAAGAATGTTTTTTCTAAGTTCACGAGACTCTTCTTCCGTAAGAAAAGCAATACCGGTAACAATATCTGCAGGTATTTTATCCATAACTTCCTCTGCTGACATTTCCGGACAGGCTTTCATCTGTCTGCAGCATCCCTGAAATACTTTCTGCACCATATTTTCAAGAAGAACTTCCCTCTCCTGCCTGCATTCTCCCAAATGACTGCCAATACTGATGTCTACATCGGCAAGTGTAAAAAAACGTGCTGTTATCCCACGTATCTGTTCTGTATGATCCAGCTGTACTATCCCCAATCCCTCCAGTTTTTTCAAATGAAACTGGATGGATGATGGTGAAATTTTTAAACGTTCTGATAAATATTTAGGTGTCACCGGTTCTCCTGCCCGTCCTAATTCCCTGATAATTTCCTGGCGGGAAGGATTCATATAAATCTCCAGTTCTTTTTTTGTTGTTAAAACAATCACGTTCCTCATATGCGTTTCCTTTCCAGTATTTTACATATAATATAACATTACATGTCATGTAATGTAAAGAAAAACTTTATTTCCTATCGTTATTTCTATAAGATTCTGGTATACTGAATCTGGTATAACGAATACAAATTTTCTGCTATACCAGAAAATTTATACGGGAGGTTTTCTTATGATCCACACATTAGAAAATGAAGAACTCCGCATCCGGATCAACGATCTGGGCGCAGAATTATCTGAGATTTATGACAAAACAAATGACCGTCAAGTTCTCTGGGATGCAGATCCTGCCTACTGGAAACGCCACGCGCCCATTCTTTTTCCAAATGTAGGACGCTGTCATTCAAACCAGTATCTGATCAACGGCAGAACCTATTCTGTCGGTCAACACGGATTTGCCCGCGACGCAGAATTTCTGTGTACAGAAAGCTCCGATACAAAGATCACCCATGTACTGGAAGCTTCTGAAAAAACCAAAGAAGTCTATCCTTTCCTCTTCCGTCTCTCCATTACCCATGAGCTTTGCGGACGTGATATCAGGGTTTCCTGGAAAGTAGAAAATCCGGACAGCGAACCTATTTATTTCACTATCGGAGGTCATCCTGCATTCCGTGTACCGGTTCTTCCGGATACTGCACAAGAGGAGTATTTTCTTACCTTTGACGGTCAGAAAGAACTGACTTTAAGTGTACTTGATCTTTCCACTGGAACTGTGATCCCGGAAAAAACAGACAAGCTCTCTCTGAAAAATGGAGTCTGCCATATCACTCCTGATCTTTTTGATAATGATACCTTGATCTTTGATAACGGACAGGTTGAAAAAGCAGGCATTTCCTTCCCTGACGGTACCCCATATGTGGAAGTGACCTGCAAAGGTTTTTCTAATTTTGGTATCTGGAGAGCTCCCGGAGCGCCTTTTGTCTGCCTGGAACCCTGGATGGGACGATGCGATAACTCCGGTTTTTCAGAAGAACTGTCACAAAAACCGGGAATCAATCAGGTTGAAGCGGGAGAGGAGTTTTCCCGTTCTTATACAATTTCCATGAAATAAACACCCATAATGAAGAGGGCGGTCTGTCACACCGCCCTCTTCAAATCTGAATCTTATTTACTCTGCCCAGCACACAACTGCATCCCGCAGAAACTGTGCGCATCCGGATATGCTTCTGTCATAATATTCTGTGAAACGATCATCCGCCACATACAGCTCCACAATCCCTTTATGTTTTCTGACATCATAGCTGTTTCCGGTCAGGGTAAGCCATCTTTTATGAAGAGTTGTAATCTCCTTTCCAATTTCCTCTTTTGGATCTGCCTGACTGGTCACAGCTGTTTCCAGCAGTCCCTGGATCCTCTGTCCCAGCTCCGTCCATTCCTGATATTGTTCTTTTGTGAGGTTCATCACCGTGTCCTGCATCTTATCTACCTGAGCATCGCCATATTTTTCCCGGGACTCTTTTCCATAATATTTTTCATGCTCCTCTACTGCATGTTTCTTAAACGCTTCAAATTTTTCCTGATCGTTCATGATCTCATTCCTTTCTTCTGCTCTGATCGTAATCTTCAGTGAGTGGATCAGACCTTCCAGCTTCTGCCTTTCTGCCTCCAGAGCGGTCAGGTGGCCTTTCAGCGCAGCCAGACGGTCAAAGGAGGGATTGTCCAGGCATTCCCTGATCCGGGCAAGCTCCACCCCCAGCGCCCGATAATAAAGAATGTCCTGCAGACGGTCTACTTCCCTCTTTCCATAATAGCGGTATCCGCTCTCCGCTACTCTGGAAGGCTTCAGCAGCCCAATCTGATCGTACCATCTCAGAGTGCGGGTGGTCACTCCGGACAGCTTTGATAACTCCTGGATTGAATATTCCATCTTTTGCTCCTGTCTGCCTTTTCAGGCGAATATTCTAAGGATTTCCCGTCCTTATTAAGATCATAGCAGTTGACGCAGCGTCAAAGTCAAGACCTTTTTATCCAAAAATACGAATCAGTCCCAAAATTGTCAGATGTACCGGATAAAACCAGTAGAAAAACCATTTGGAAAACTTTCGATTTTTCTCCGCTCTTTTTCCATTGTACAGAAAAAGAATGCAGATTCCTGCAAGCGCGGGTCCCACCATGCTTCCCAGCATATAGACCACATCTGTCATAAGCGAAAATCTTCCCATTCCTCCCAGAAAATTAAATCCTCCAAAAATCAGCGTTCCTGTAATAAATGCTTTTTTCTTTGCATTCTCCGAATTTCCCGCACGGACAAAAAGAATGGTAAATACCGGCGCAAGGATCGCCCAGTCACTGAACATAGACACAAATACCAGCCCTGCAATGCACAAAGTCCTGATTACAGGATCTGTCATTTCTTTCATTGCCTTTATGATCAGAAGACACAGAAACAAAGTAAACAGCATGTTCATCCCCACAAAGTCAAGGATTCCCTCTGAAGTAAAAGCCAGACAAAATGGAATTTGAGAAATCAGTGCAAAAAGAAGCAGCCTTTCTCCGTATTTCTTTACAGATCTGGTATATCCATAGCCTTCCACCAGAAAATAGCACATGACCGGAGCAGTAAAATAGCCTGCATCCAGAAATATCTCTGCAGGAAGGGTGCCTGGTTTCATAAAGACCATGGCAATATGGTTCAAAAGCATCGTGGCCATGGCAATATATTTGATTGTATCCCGGTTCATTTTTCTTTCTGTCATCTTTTCATACTCCCCTACAGAAACAGTTCATTTTCTTTTCTTTCCTCAAAAAGCTTTGCCATTTTTGTTTCAGCTGCCAGGAGTACCACTTTATTTAATTTGCGTACATTTTTCGGACAGACCGCAATGCAGCGCATACAGGCAATACATTTCTTTTCATCTACTTTCTTCACATCTTCCAGGTCTGCCTCCTGCTCCAGCTTTTCCCTGAGCTTTTTGCCAAATGCCCGGAGTTCTTCCACATCTCCGGCATCCGGTCGTCCTGCTGCAAACTTTCTCATAATCGAGTGCTCTGCCACTGCCGCCACTGCCCCATAAATGACAAAACCAGCTTCCTCTGCCTTATCCTTTAATTCTATAAGCGTATCCTCATAAGCACGGTTTCCATATACATATACACATACCAAAACAGCCTTTGCCCCGTTTCCCTTCATCTGGATCAGACGCTCTGCAGCAATCTGAGGAATCCTTCCTCCATAAGAAGGCATAGAGATAAAACAAATGTCATCTTTCTGAAATTCATAATTACCGTAATGGTCTTCTGCAGAAAGAAGGCTGATTTCCTTCTTTTCCTCCTGACAGCCCTCCATCAGGATGTCTGTAACTTTATCCGTACCTCCTGTAGGACTGAATGTAACCTCATATACTGCCATATTCATTTTCTCCTCGTGCGTGTTTCTGCACATACAGGTATACTCCTGAGCATTTCCTCTGTATCATAGCTGCAGTTCCTATACAGTATACTCTAACGACCTGCATCTTTCAAATCTTTCAGTCTGTCTATTTCTGTACTTTTAAAGAAACCTGGCCGCAAGTTTCCAAATAGCTCTTGACAGAGCACCCTAAACAGTGTACTTTTTACAGTGAAATGAAAAAATCAAATGATGAGGTGTGAACACATGCAGAATTTAAAACCGATCAAAGAGGGTAAGGTACGTGAGATCTACGACAACGGCGACAGCCTGATCATGGTTGCTACTGACCGTATCAGCTGCTTCGATGTGATCCTGAACAACGAGGTTACCAAAAAAGGTACTGTACTGACACAGATGTCCAAATTCTGGTTTGACATGACAGAGGATATTTTGCCAAATCATATGATCTCTGTCGATGTAAAAGACATGCCGGAATTCTTCCAGCAGGAAAAATACGACGGAAAGTCTATGATGTGCCGTAAACTGAACATGCTTCCTATCGAATGCATTGTCCGTGGCTATATTACAGGAAGCGGATGGGCAAGCTATCAGGAGAACGGAACCGTCTGCGGTATCAGACTTCCAGAGGGACTGAAGGAATCTGATAAACTTCCGGAGCCTATCTACACACCATCCACAAAGGCTGAGATCGGAGATCATGATGAAAATATCTCCTTTGAGCAGAGCATCGATCACCTGGAGAAATTCTATCCGGGAAGAGGCCGTGAACTGGCTGAAAAACTTCGTGACAACACCATTGCCCTGTACAAAAAATGTGCAGAATACGCACTGAGCAAGGGAATCATCATTGCAGATACAAAATTTGAATTTGGTCTTGATGAGGACGGAAACATGGTGATCGGCGATGAAATGCTGACACCGGACAGCTCCCGTTTCTGGCCTGCTGACGGCTATGAGGCAGGACACGGACAGCCTTCCTTTGACAAACAGTTTGCCCGCGACTGGCTGAAAGAAAATAAAGGACATGACTGGACACTTCCTCAGGAAATCGTGGACAAGACCATTGATAAATATCTTCAGGCATACAAAATGCTGACAGGTGAAGATCTGAAATAAAATCCGTCAACACACAAAAAGAACACTGGAGGGATTCTCTTTTCGAGCATCCTTTCCGTGTTCTTTCTTAGTTTCTGAATATTTTCTGTGCTTCTACAGTTTTATTCAGATATTCCCCTTTCCCAGTTCCCAGAACGCAACTGCACTTGCTGCTGCCACATTCAGGGAATCAACTCCATGAGACATGGGAATCTTCACTGTATAATCGCAGTCTGCAATAGTCTGTGCTGCAAGTCCGTCTCCTTCTGTTCCAAGAATCACTGCCAGCTTCTCTTCCTCCAGCAGTTCCGGTGCATCAATTCCCACAGAATCATCACAAAGAGCCATTGCGGCTGTTTTAAAACCCAGATCCCGAAGAATATCCAGTCCTTTTTCCGGCCAGGATATTTTTTTATCAAAAAAAGTCCAGGGAATCTGAAAAACCGTTCCCATACTCACTCTTGCAGCCCTTCTGTATAAAGGATCACTGCAGCCTGGTGTAAGCAGTACCGCATCCATATGAAGAGCTGCCGCTGACCTGAAAATTGCTCCTATATTGGTTGGATTGACTACATTTTCCAGTATCGCGATCCGTCTGGCATTTTTGCAGACTTCTTTCACAGAAGGAAGGCTCTTTCTCTTCATCAGACAGAGAAGCCCTCTTGTCAGAGCGTATCCTGTCAGCTTTGTAAGCACTTTATATTCCGCTGTATAGACCGGAAGCTCAGGAAATCTGCTCAAAAGCTCATAAGCCTCTCCCTCCAGATCTCTGTGCTCTGCCAAAAAAGATACCGGCTCATAGCCCGCATTCAAGGCTCTTTCTATAACTTTTGGACTTTCTCCTATAAATAATCCCGGCTTTGGTTCATAATATCTCAGAAGCTGCAGTTCTGAAACTCTTGCATAAGCATCCAGCTCCGGGGCATCAAAATCTGTAATTTCTATCCAGTTGTTCATGTTTACTCCTGACTTATTGCTTTTTCTTTTTAATTTTCAGCGTACGCAGATAAGCCTTCTGCTCCGGTGTGATCCGATAGCTTTCACAGGCCTTCTGGATTGTCTTGTTATGAGTCCATACATCAAGTTTCTGTTTTTCTATATAGGGAAGAATTGTTTCATATTGTTTTGCAAGAGCGGTGGCAAAATACCAGGCAATCATCATATTCACATAATACTCTTCTGACTGTATCTCTGATACCATTTGCGGATATTCCTCCCGGAAATCCTCATCTAGATAATGCTGCATCAACATCCCAATCCCATACCGAACCGTATAAACATGATCTGACGCGATCCATCGCCGGACAGCTTCCAGAAGCTCTTCTTTATGTTTTTTGAACACCTTTGGCGACGTCATGTCGCAGGTTGCCCAGTTATTTATATATGGAAGAAATTTTTCCAGTTCTTCCATGCATTTTTCATATTCCTTCATCTGCTGAATCAGGAATCCATGGACGTTGTTCTCCTCATAATACTGATGAGGAAGATCATCCAGAAATTCCTGAATCTCAGGATCCTTTGCCAGTTCTTTTACATATTTGCGGAGCTCCGGAACCCGGACTCCTATTACAGCAGCCTTATCTACATCCGGCATCAGTCGGGAATGAAAATCTCTGTAAGAAAAATCCTGCATAGCAAAAAGATCTTCTCTGATTCTTTCGATAATATGTTTCCCCATCGTTTTCTCCCTTTTTCTTTATGAAATACCATTATTTTACCATGTTCTCCTGCAGAATCAATACCCCTGCCGAAACATATCACCATATTTCAAGTACAAAATATACAGATTTCCTGCTGCATAAAAAACAGGTATAAATGCAGAAACGGTCTTGTCCTGCCTCCATACCTGTTTTTTGTATTTTCTTTTTAATTCAGTTTATGTTTGTCCGCTTTAAAAAAGCTTTTTGTTTCTTTGACTACTACACCGCTCAGTGCGAACATTGCGATCATATTCGGAAGAGCCATCAGTCCGTTAAAAATATCTGCAATAGTCCATACTGCGCTGACCGTCATATATGGTCCGATAAACACTGCAAGAATATAGATCCAGCGGTAAGTAAGAATCGTCCTCTTATTTCCTTTTGTCAGATATTCCAGACATCTTTCACTGTAATAATCCCATCCAAGAATCGTGGTAAATGCAAAGAATACCAGACAGATCATAAGCACAAAGGAAGAAATCTGCGGAGGGATCGGAAGTCCATGCTGGAATGCGTAGGTGGTTACCTGCACACCCTCAATTCCTTCTACCTGCCATGCGCCTGTAAGTACAATGGAAAGTCCTGTAAGTGTACAGATCACAATGGTATCAACAAAAGTACCTGTCATGCTTACCAGTCCTTGACGTACTGGCTCCTTCGTCTGTGCTGCTGCTGCTGCGATAGGAGCGCTTCCAAGACCTGCCTCATTGGAAAAGATACCTCTGGCAACACCCTTCTGCATTGCCACTACCATAGTTCCTACCACACCTCCTGTTACAGCTGAAGGCTGGAAAGCTCCTTTTACTACTGTAACCACTGCTCCCGGTACCGCTTTAATATTGAAAAGAATCAGACTAACACTGAATATCAGATAGATCACAGCCATAAAAGGCACGATGACCTGACTTACTGTTGCGATTCTCTGGATACCGCCGATCAGAATGGCCGCTACACAAAATGCCAGAATAAGGGAGGATATTACCACTGCCCATGAATATTCTCCAAGAAACGGAATATTTACACAATTGGCCTTTTCCGGATCAAAAAAGTTCTGTACTGCACTGGAAATACCATTAACCTGACTGAAGGTACCAATTCCAAAAAGGCCCACACAGACGCCGAAGAAAGCAAATACCTTTCCCAGCCATTTCCATTTTTCACCCATTCCGCGTTCAATGTAATAAAATGGTCCGCCAAGGCTGTGTCCATCCGGAGCTACCACACGGTATTTTACTGCCAGAAGTCCCTCTGCGTATTTGGTCGCCATACCAAAGAACGCTGCCAGTACCATCCAGAACAGAGCTCCCGGCCCTCCGGTGCATACGGCGGTTGCCACACCAACGATATTTCCGGTTCCAATGGTCGCGCTTAAAGCTGTACACAGGGCTGCAAAGCTGGAAATCTCGCCTTTTCCGCCTTTTTCATTTTTGAACATCCATTTTAATGCAAGGGGAAGACGCCGGATCTGGAGAAGACCAAGACGTACTGTGAGAAGAATACCGCCGGACATAATGAGCACCATGAGAGGTACTCCCCATACAAAGTCATCCACGGCTACTAAGAATTGATTAATCATGCTCCACATTGTAAAAAATCTCCTTTTTTATAAAGTTTTACAGCATGGGGATTAAATCAGATCATTCCTGAAGCATACTCTGTCCTTTTGCCTGAGAGATTCAAGACGCATCCTGCGCCGCTTGCACCTTCGGCCCCTGTTTCAACAGGTGTCTCCAGAGAAACGATCCATTTACAGTTTCTGCCCGAAATACGGGTACCTGAGAGTTTTACTCCTTCGGCGGACAAAATGTCTCTTTCCTGCAAACTTCACCTCGTAATTGCTGTCACTGCACTATACTATAACGCTAAATTGTTAATTCGTCAATGGATGAATTGTATTTTATTTCATACAATCTCTGTGATAAATTTCTTTAGAGCACTCCAACATCATTCTGTATCTTCTGGTTTTGCAAATTCAGTTACGTACCGGAAATGCGTCTTTTTTGTCTTCTGCCTTTTCATTTTTCCGGTCCAGGCTGGCAAAAAATCCTGCGATCAATGTGCCAGAAATAGAATGCCATACACAGGATACTGCACAAATGATCGCAGATTCCGGCGCACTGGCAAACTGAGCGGTTGTGGTTGCCAGATTTGTTGCAAGTCCAGCATTCTGCATTCCCACCTCAATGGAAATCGTTCTTTTTTTCGCTGTATTCATACCAGCCAGCTTTCCTGCTCCATATCCAAGCAGATATCCCATTCCGTTATGAAGAAGAACCGCTGCAAAGATCACAACACCTGATGTAAAGAAGTTTGTTCCCTGTGAAGAAATCACGCCTCCTACAACACAGGCCAGTCCAAGAACAGCCACTCCCGGCATGATCTTCTGGATATCCTGAAAAGTTTTTTTCTTACCCAGGAGATAATTCAAAAGGAATCCCACTGCGATAGGAAGAATTACGGTCTCAATGATAGACACAAACATAGGCAGCCCTTTGATGCTGATTCTTGTACCACTTGCAAGAAAAGAAACGAGAATTGGTGTCATTACCGGTGACAAAAGAGTAGACACCGTTGTCATACCAACAGAAAACGCCACATCTCCACCACAAAGGTAAGACATAATGTTAGAAGAAACGCCTCCTGGACAGCAGCCCACAAGAATCAGTCCCAGAGCAATAGCATCCGGCAAATGCAGTACCTTGCTGATTCCAAATGCCAGAAATGGCATGATCAAATACTGCGCAGCTGCACCGATGCAGATATCCAATGGCCTCTGGGCAAGGATTTTAAAATCTTCTGTAGTCAGGGTCAGTCCCATACTGAACATAATAATTCCAATAATAAGAGACTGACTGGTAAATTTATTTCCTACCATATCTGTAAAAAGCTGATAATTAACCCAGCCCATCATTACAGGAACAAAAAAGGTCACCACGGCAATGGCGATCACCACTGCTGAGGTATAATCCGACAGAAATTTACTTACTTTTTGTAATGCTTTCATCATAGCGCCTCCGTTCTGTGAAAACACCTGTTTCAGCATTCCGAAAGGAGCTAAAAAAATCCCCTCCGGCAAATGCCGGAAGGGACGAATAAAATCCGCGGTACCACCCTTATTCTGCAAATTTCTCTGCAGCGCTTACGTACTTCATACGTTTTCCCGGTAACGGGGGATTCCGGCATGACTTACTGTAGTTTCAGTCAGCTCCTTCGAGATGATATCCTGTTTTCCCGGTATATCTGCTTCACACCTGCTGCAGACTCTCTGAATTACCTTATGGAATACGGCGTTGTTCTCTTCTTTGGATTTTGGTGCTTTATCACATTAATCTGTTATTTTTTATAACAGTTATTATAGTCCTATTTTTCAAAATGTCAAGTATTTTTTTGAAATTCCTATTCTCTGTCCCATTGACTGAAAATTTCAAATGTGGTACCATAATATTAACAAATTATGAACACTGAGGTTTGAATCATGGACAACACTTCTTCAAAAACGCTTTTAACCGAAGGTCCTATCTGGAAAAAAATGACGGCCTTTGCCGTCCCTATTTTTCTCGGCAACCTTTTTCAGCAGTTTTATAATACCGCAGACTCCCTGATCGTCGGAAATTTTCTTGGAAGCAATGCATTAGCCGCCGTAAGTTCTTCCGGAAGTATTATTTTTCTTCTGGTAGGCTTTTTTAATGGAATTGCTATCGGCGCCGGTGTAGTGATCGCCCGCTATTACGGTGCAAGACAAACCGACAATCTTCAAAAAGCCATACATACCACCGTTGGATTTGGACTGATATCCGGAGTTCTTCTGACCATCCTCGGACTTCTTCTGGTTCCCAAAATCCTGGTTCTGATGAAGACACCTGCTGACGTGCTTCCAAACTCCATCTGCTACTTCCGGATCTACTTTCTTGGTTCTGTGGCCTTTGTTCTTTACAATAATTTTGTAGGAATCATGCAGTCTGTAGGAGACAGCAAACATCCATTGTATTATCTGATATTTTCCTCTCTGGTCAACATAAGCTTGGATCTGCTGTTTGTAGGTGTATTCCACATGGGGGTAGGTGCTGCCGCTGCCGCTACGATCATCTCCCAGTTCATCAGCGCTTTTCTCTGCCTTAACCGACTTACCAGAAAAAGCCCTGAAGAATACCGGGTGCATATCAGAAAAATCCATCTGGATCCTTTTATGCTCCGTCAGATCATCAGCAACGGACTTCCTGCAGGACTTCAGAATTCCATCATCTCACTGGCCAATGTAGTAGTCCAGTCCAATATCAACAGCTTTGGAAATCTGGCTGTAGCCGGATGCGGCGCATACTCCAAGGTAGAAGGCTTCGGCTTCCTTCCTATTACCTGCTTCTCCATGGCTCTGACCACCTTTATCAGTCAGAACCTGGGCGCCGGAAAATATGATCGGGCAAAAAAAGGAGCACGCTTTGGCATTGGATGCAGCCTTATCATGGCGGAGTGCATCGGAATCCTTATTTATTTTGCCGCTCCGGCACTTATTTCTGCTTTTAACAGCGATCCGGAGGTTGTGGCATTTGGTGTGCGTCAGGCACGAACCGTCACCTTATTTTATTTCCTTCTGGCATTTTCCCACTGTCTGGCAGGGCTTCTCCGGGGAGCCGGAAAATCTATCATCCCTATGTTTGTGATGATGATCTGCTGGTGTATTATCCGTGTATCCTACATTACCATTGCCGTAAAACTGATTCCCTCTATCCAGGTAGTTTTCTGGGCATATCCCCTTACCTGGACTTTAAGTTCTGTTGTATTTCTGATTTTCTATCTAAAATCCGATTGGATGCATTTCCAGGTTAAAAGAAACAGCCCCTGATCTATATCAGAGGCTGTTCCCAGGAAATGCTGAACTGACATTCCAGATTTCACATCTAAAGAAGATTATGACTCTTCTGCTTCAATTCCATCTGTTTCAATTACAAATTTTACTTTTCCATTCATATTATCATCCTGTCCGTCAAAAGCTTTATAGGATTTATCTGCATTTTCTACTGCTTTGATTCTTTCCATAACGGCTTTTACATCATCGTTTAACATATCTGTAATTTTCTGTATTCCCTCTTCGTCAAACTTCTCCATACCGTATTTTAATTTTGTAGAACCATCTTTCAGTTTTGTTGTTCCTGATTTCAATTCTTTTCCGCCGGCTGCCAGCTTAGAAGTTCCATCTTTTAAGGCTGCTGCTCCATCTGCCAGCTTAGAAATACCATCTCCTAAAGCATTTCCTCCGGCTGCCAGTGCATTTCCTCCTTTTAAGAGTTCTGCACTGCCCTGTTCAAGCTTAGAAGCACCATTATTTAAAGAAGCATTATTTGCAGTCAGAGCCTTAACACCTTTTTGGAGCTGCTGAGCACCAATATCCAAAGCCTTACTTCCTGATGCCAGCTGATCAATACCACCACTCAGCTGTCCAGCTCCTGCGGAAAGCTGCTGGATACCTGCATTTAAAGCTGCGGCTCCCTCTGCTGCAGAAGAAACACCTGCATTCAATTCTTCGTTTTTGGAAACCAGTGCAGTACTTCCTGCTTTTAACTGCTCTACTGCTTTCTGAAGTTTATCCGAAAGCTCTGTAATATTGCCCATAGGCTTCATTGCCTCTGCAAAGGACTGGGTTCCTTTTTTCAATGCTTCAGCTCCTGCCACTGCACTGGCTGTCCCCTCTTTCATAGTATTGATCTGTGCCTGCGCCTCTGACAGTGCCGCATCAGCACTGGGAATCTGCCCATTTACGGCATTCATTGCTGCCTGGATCTGCTGCAGTCCCTGAATTGCCGCATCAGCTCCGCCATTATCACCGCCAGTTATCGGTACGTTAATATTGGCAGATGTCTGGACACCTACAGAAACTCCAATTCCGCCTAAATTTGCCAGTACCGCCTGTTTTTGCTCTTCCGGGATGCCTGCTGCATCCAGAGCTGCCGCCACATTACTGCTCTGCTGCTGATTTGCCTGTGCGTTTGCCTGTTCATTTACCAGTGCATTTTCCTGAGCAATCGCCGCATTTGCCTGTTCATTTACGGAACTTGTATCTACCTGAGGAGCAGACTGACTATTGATCAGATTTCCTATAAGGCCAGCAGCCTGACCACTTAAGTCTCCTACCGTCTGCGCAGCACTTTTTAACCCACTGACACTGTCTCCCATTTTTCCGGCTGCTGCTTCAACCTGTGACATACCCTGCTGTAAAGTTCCGGCCCCCTGGATCAACTGACCTGCACCTTCTGTCAGACTCTTTATTGCCTGTGGAAGCTGAGATACCTGCTCCATCGACTGGTCGAGTTCACTTTTCAGCTGACCAATCCCCTGATCCAGAGCTGCTGTTCCTGCAGTATATGCCTGCACGCCCTGCTGAAGATTTTTGGTTCCTTCTTCCAGTTTTGTACCCCCTGTACTAAGCTGTTCCACACCGTTGATAAGGATTCCCTTTTTTTCATTCAGTGTTTCAATTCCGCTGTTCAGTTCAGATACACCTTTGGCTGCCTGGTCAATACCATTTTCCAATTGGGCTGCACCGCTTGTATAAGCACTTACTCCCTTCTGCAGCTGACCGGCACCGCTTTTCAGAGAACTCATTCCTGCAGTCAGTTTTGATATTCCTCCCAGAAGTTCTCCCTTTTTACTGTTCATCGTATCAATTCCGTTTTTCAGCTGACCAGCGCCATCATCTGCACTGCTTAATCCACTGACAAATGTATCTGCGGAACTGTCCAAAGTAGAAATCCCCTCCTGAAGTTCTTTACTTCCTTTTACCAATGCTTCAGAAGAATCTGTCAGTATATCCAGCTTCTCTTTTAAATCATCTGTATCTGTTGCATCTCCCAGATTCAGGTCTTCCAAAAGACCTGTGGTGGCAATTGTTGCTGTCATACCCAGTGAAAAATTCTTTACGTCTGCAGTTAGTTCTACATGATCCGGAATCTCAATCTCATCCAGTTCTTCCATATCTGAAAGTTTCAGACTGTCTTCCAGTCCCGGAAATCCATAGCCTACTGCAATATCATTGCTTCCATCAGAAAGCACTTTTCCATTTACCATTTCCACATTAGTAAATGTATCTGCCGGAAGTATCATGGCTGTCATCATCATAAACGGTGTATAGATTTCTTCCGTTTTGCCATTAACTTTTTCGGTTTTCTTTTCTGTATTTTCGTAATCGATCCGAATCTTTACCTTTCCGCTTTTACCTGCCAGTTCTGATGCAGGGATTTCTCTTCCATCCAGATAGTATGTCAGCCTTACAGAAACCGGAAGTTTTTTTCCTGTCGTGCCCTGATAATAAATATCTCCTCCATCTGTATTCCAGGTAAGCGTCCCATCTTCGTTCTGTTGAAAAGTTTCATCGCCCTTTACATTTTCAATATCTGTCAGACCACTTTTATCTTTAAGGTCTTTCTCTTTTCCCTTATTTTTCAGCCAGTTACTGACGATCACTTCTTCTGTATTTCCGTTTTCATCCGCATTTACATAAACAGTCTGTTCCTTTTCTGTCTGATTTTCTGCTGCTGCCAATGCCGGAGTAACAGGTAAAACCACTGACATCAGCATTGTCATACCAACCAGAAGCGCCTGTACATTCTTCCTCTTCATGATAAAAACCTCCTATTTTCTAACTTTGAAATTTTTACTTGTAGCACAGATAACTCTGTCAAATATCCAGTACATGGCCGGTAAGAACAACAGTACCGCACACATACTGATTATTGCTCCTCTTGCCATCAGCAGACACAAAGAGCTGATCATATCAATCTTAGAATAGATACCAACTCCAAAGGTTGCTGCAAAAAAGCTGAATGCCGATACCATTACCGGCCGGATGCTGCTTTCCAAAGCAATGCTGATAGATTCCTTTTTACTCTTTCCGCTTCCTCTTTCCTGTTCATATCGGCTTGTCATCAAAATTGCATAATCCACAGTTGCCCCCAGCTGGATAGTTCCAATAACGATTGAAGCTATAAACGGCAGTTCTGTTCCTGTAAGATACGGAATTCCCATATTAATAAAAATTGCCCCTTCGATTACCAATACCAGAATTACTGGAAGTGTAATCGATTTAAATACAAACAAAATGATCAGAAAAACAGCCATGATAGAAACTGCACTGACCACTTTAAAGTCGTGATCGGTAATCTCGATCAAGTCTTTCGTACAGGGTGCTTCTCCTACCAGCATTCCATTTTTGTCATAAGATTTCAGTATTGTATTCAACTCATTGATCTGCTCATTTACCTCCTCAGAAGCCGTCTGATATTCATTTGTGATCAACATCAGCTCATAATTGTCACTTTCCAAAATATCCTTTATATCCTGAGGTATCATGCTTTCCGGCAAAGACGGACCAATTATGCTTTCCAGTCCCAGAACTTCCTTTACACCATCTACCTGTTCCATTTCCTTTATCATCTTATGCTTTTCTTTACCGGATACATTTTTGTCCATAAGGATCATGTGGGCTGCACCCATATGATATTCTTCCTGAAGTTTTTCATTTGCCATAATAGATTCCAGATCTTTTGGAAGGCTGGAATCCAGATTGTAATAAACAGCCGTATTAGCCTGGAAATAAGCAAATGGAATAAATAATGCTACACAGAGAAAGGCAAAAGCTTTATGATGTTTTACCAGAAATTCAGATACTTTTGGAAAATCCGGTATCAGCTGCTTGTGTTTTGTTTTTTCCAGAGCTTTATCAAAAATCATGATCATAGCAGGAAGAACTGTAACACAGCAGATCACGCCAAATATAACTCCTTTTGCCATAACAATTCCCAGATCCAGGCCAAGTGTAAAACTCATAAAGCAAAGTGCCACAAATCCTGCAATTGTCGTTATAGAACTGCCCACAACAGATTTGATGGTAGCTGCAATTGCCTGTGCCATGGCTTCCTTATGGTCATCTCCATAAAGCTTCCTCTGCTCCTGATAGCTGTGCCAAAGGAAAATGGAATAGTCCATTGTCACACCCAGCTGAAGTACTGCACTTAACGCCTTGGTAATATAGGAAATCTCTCCCTTAAAAATGTTTGTTCCCATATTATAAAGGATTGCAATACCAATACTTGCCAGAAACAGGAACGGAATCAGATAAGATTCCATGGTCAATGCCAGTACGATACAGGACAGGACCACAGCGATCAACACATAAATTGCAACCTCTGACTCTGCCAGATTCTTTGTGTCTGTTACAATTGCTGACATTCCACTGACGAAGCACTGCTTTCCTGCCAGCTTGCGGATATCTCCGATTGCATCCATGGTTTCATCAGCCGATGTAGTAGTCTCAAAAATAATAAACATCATGGTAGAATCATCTGAAAATAATGCGCTTTGTATTTTATCAGGCAGCATTTCCACCGGAACGCTTAAATCAGAAAAACTGTCATACCACACTACCTTTGAAACATGTTCTACATTTTCAATCTTTTTCTTCAGGGCCGCAACATCTTTATTTTTCATACCCTCACAAATAAACATAGAATAGGCTCCGGTTCCAAATTCATCTACCAGAATATCCTGGCCTTTCATTGTTTCAATGTCATCCGGCAAATAATATAGTACATCATAATTCACCCTGGTATTTATATATCCAATTGCAGACGGCACCAGAAGCAATAAACTCAGAATAAAAATTGGAATCCGAAATTTTACAATCTTCCTTCCCAGCTTTACCATTTTATCTTCTTCCTTTCCTATAATTTCCAAATTTCATTTATGACCTTTGGTCATTTATTGTTTTAACACAAAAATGACCTTTAGTCAATGTTGAATATGACTAAAGGTCATTTTGTTTTTTTATGCATTATGCAGAATTTCCTTTTTCCTGTTTTTGATATTTGACATTTCCCTGCTTACCTCTCTATAATTGTAGCGAAGGAGGCAGTACAAATGAGCAAGATAGATAATAACAAAGAGCAGAAGAGAAATTCTCTGTTGGATTCCGCTTTTACATTATTTCTGGATAATGGATTTAACAAAACTTCCATTTCTGATATTGTAGAAAAAGCAGGGGTAGCAAAGGGAACCTTCTATCTGTATTTTAAGGATAAATTCGATATCCGTAACCAATTGATCAGCCACAAAGCAAATCAGGTATTTCAGGCAGCCTGCAATGAACTGATGAAACATAAAGAGTTAAAAGACTTTGAAGAACAGGTGCTTTTTATCATCGACAATATTCTGGATCAGTTTGCCCAGAATCATCATCTGGTCATGTTGCTTTCCAAACATTTAAGCTGGGGATTTTTCACCGATTTCCTCGTTGTCGCTCCCAGCGATGACAGTCCTTCCATATATACGATTTATCAAACTATGCTGGACCACGCTTCACATACTTACCGTACACCTGATGTAATGATGTATATGATAATTGAACTGGTCAGCGGCACCAGCTATAATACAATTCTCTACAAGCAGCCTCTGTCCCTGGAACAGATTAAAAAACCACTTTATGAGGTTATTAAAGGAATTTTTGTACAATTTCGGGAATAAATTTCAGAAAAATAAAAGTCTATGAACAGATCACACTTCATCTGTCCATAGACTTTTTATTTACACAAAATTATATTATTTCTTAGAATTTGCCTTCTTTCGCAGCTTCCTCAAGGGAAACAGCAACAGCAACAGTCATACCAACCATCGGGTTGTTTCCTGCGCCGATCAGACCCATCATTTCTACGTGAGCCGGTACAGAAGAAGAACCTGCAAACTGAGCGTCAGAATGCATACGTCCAAGTGTATCTGTCATACCGTAGGAAGCAGGACCTGCTGCCATGTTGTCCGGATGAAGGGTACGTCCTGTACCACCGCCGGATGCAACAGAGAAGTATTTTTTACCTTTTTCGATGCACTCTTTTTTGTATGTTCCTGCAACCGGATGCTGGAAACGTGTCGGGTTTGTAGAGTTACCTGTGATAGAAACGTCTACACCCTCTTTCCACATGATAGCAACACCTTCCGGAACGCTGTTTGCACCGTAGCAGTTAACTTTTGCACGAAGTCCCTCAGAGTAGGATTTGCGGAATACTTCCTTAACTTCGTTTGTGTATGGATCATACTCTGTCTCAACATATGTAAATCCATTGATTCTTGCGATGATCTGAGCTGCATCTTTTCCAAGACCGTTCAGGATAACACGAAGTGGTTTCTGACGAACTTTGTTTGCTTTTTCAGCAATACCGATAGCACCTTCAGCTGCTGCAAAAGACTCGTGACCTGCCAGGAATGCAAAACACTCTGTCTCTTCCTCAAGAAGCATTTTGCCAAGGTTACCATGGCCAAGACCTACTTTACGTGTGTCTGCAACAGATCCCGGAATACAGAAAGCCTGAAGTCCTTCTCCGATAGCTGCAGCTGCATCTGCTGCTCTTCTGCATCCTTTTTTGATAGCGATAGCTGCACCTACGATGTAAGCCCAGCAAGCGTTCTCAAAACAGATCGGCTGGATGCCTTTGATCTGATCATAAACGTTCAGACCTGCATCTTTAGTGATTTTTTCTGCTTCTTCGATGGAAGCAATTCCATAACTGTTTAAAACAGAATTGATCTTATCAATTCGTCTCTCGTATGATTCAAATAAAGCCATTTACTTATCCTCCTGATTTTTTCATCTGATATGCTGCTCACAATGATCCAGCATTAAAATGTCGTGAGATCCTGTGATCACTCTTTTCTCGGGTCGATGATCTTAACAGCATCGTCAACACGGCCATACTGACCTTTTGCTTTTTCCCATGCAGTATTCGGGTCATCACCTTTTTTGATGAAATCAGTCATTTTTCCAAGGCTTACGAACTGATATCCGATG
>JAPFCU010000050.1 GCA_026169535.1 Blautia sp. | reverse complement strand
CGTGCAGACTTAGAAGGCGGTGATAACAGTGAAAATTAATAAATTCGTAGAAGATTTAAAAGCAAAATCAGCTGCAGAATTAAACGAAGAATTAGTAGCTGCTAAAAAAGAACTTTTTAACCTGAGATTTCAGAATGCAACTAATCAATTAGACAATACAAGCCGGATCAAAGAGGTTCGTAAGAATATTGCCAGAATCCAGACAGTAATCACTGAGCAGGCAAACGCTGCGAAATAGTGAATATAGGAGGACAGAATCGTGGAAAGAAATCTGAGAAAAACCCGTGTGGGTAAGGTTGTCAGCAATAAGATGGACAAGACCATCGTAGTTGCAATTGAAGACCATGTAAAACATCCTCTTTACAAAAAAATCGTGAAGAGAACATATAAATTAAAAGCTCATGATGAACAGAATGAGTGCAATATCGGTGATACCGTAAAAGTTATGGAAACCAGACCGCTGTCCAAGGACAAAAGATGGAGACTGGTTGAGATCGTAGAGAAAGCTAAATAAGGAGGAAACCAGTATGATTCAGCAGGAAACCAGATTAAAAGTTGCCGATAACACTGGTGCAAAAGAAATCCTTTGTATTCGTGTTATGGGCGGCTCTACAAGAAGATATGCAAATATCGGCGACACTATCGTTGCTACTGTTAAAGATGCAACACCAGGCGGCGTTGTTAAAAAAGGTGACGTAGTAAAAGCTGTTGTTGTTCGTTCCAAAAAAGGCGCTCGTCGTAAAGACGGATCCTACATCCGTTTCGATGAAAATGCAGCCGTAATCATTAAAGACGATTTAACTCCGAGAGGAACTCGTATCTTTGGACCAGTTGCCAGAGAGCTTCGTGAGAAAAAATTCATGAAGATCGTTTCCTTAGCTCCGGAAGTATTATAGGAGGGTGCCTAATGTCAGCTATGAAGATTAAAAAAGGCGACACTGTTAAAGTAATCGCTGGAAAAGATAAAGGCAAAGAGGGCAAAGTCCTTGCCGTTAACGTAAAAGACAACACCGTGATCGTTGAAAACGTCAACATGGTTACTAAGCACAGCAAACCATCTGCAGCAAACCAGGCAGGCGGAATCACAAAGAAAGAAGCCGCTCTTCATGTATCTAACGTGATGCTGGTAGTAGACGGAAAAGCAACCAGAGTCGGATTCAAGATGGACGGAGACAAAAAAGTCCGTGTTGCAAAAGCAACAGGCGAGGTTATCGATAAATAAGAGAGGAGGCATGACAGGTGAGTAGATTAAAAGAACTTTACAAAAATGAGATCATGG
>JAPFCU010000006.1 GCA_026169535.1 Blautia sp. | reverse complement strand
GCAGACGACATTTAATTACAACAAATTTAAAGAATTAGTTGAAATTCTCTGCAAAAAGAGGTATGATAATAATGTTTTAAATATTGACAATATTTTAAACACTATTTGTAATGCTACCGAAGAACGGCAGAAAGAAGCACAATCCATAGCCGGAGAGGTAGACACTATGCTTGTCATTGGCGGCAGACATAGTTCCAATACTCAAAAGCTGTTTGAAATATGTAAAGAGGAATGTGGAAATACTTACTATATACAAACACCTGTAGACTTGGATTCTGAAATGTTCCATCGCAGTAGTTATGTAGGTATTACAGCAGGGGCGTCCACCCCAAAGAAAATTATTGAGGAGGTTCAAGAACATGTCAGAGTTAAGTTTTGAACAGATGCTGGAAGATTCCGTAAAAACTATCAGAAATGGAGAGATCGTGCAGGGTACCGTCATCGATGTAAAAGAAGATGAGATCATCCTGAATATCGGCTATAAAGCAGACGGTATCATCACCAAGAGCGAGTATTCTAATGACAGCTCTCTTGTACTTGCAGATGCGGTACATGTAGGTGACACAATGGAAGCCAAAGTTCTCAAGGTGAACGATGGTGAGGGTCAGGTTATCCTTACTTATAAGAGACTTGCTGCAGAAAAAGGCAACAAACGTCTGGAAGCTGCATTCGAATCTCAGGAAGTTCTGAAAGCGCCTGTAACACAGGTACTGGACGGCGGTCTTTGTGTAAATGTTGAGGAAGCAAGAGTATTTATTCCTGCAAGCCTTGTATCCGATACTTATGAAAGAGATCTTTCCAAGTATGCAGACCAGGAAATCGAATTTGTTATTACTGAGTTTAATCCAAGAAGACGCCGTATCATCGGTAACCGTAAACAGCTTCTTCTTGCAGAAAAAGCTGAGAAGCAGAAAGAGCTTATGGAGAGAATCCAGGCAGGAGATGTTGTAACTGGTGTTGTTAAGAATGTAACAGATTTTGGTGCATTTATCGATCTTGGCGGCGCTGACGGTCTTCTTCATATTTCCGAAATGTCCTGGGGCAGAGTAGAAAATCCGAAGAAAGTATTCACAGTAGGTGAAGAAGTTAAAGTCCTTATTAAAGAGATCAACGGAGATAAGATTGCACTTTCTCTGAAATTCCCGGAAGAGAATCCGTGGCTGACTGCTGCTGAGAAATTTGCAGTAGGAAATGTTGTAGAAGGCAAAGTTGCACGTATGACAGATTTTGGTGCTTTTGTTGAACTTGCACCAGGAATCGATGCTCTTCTTCACGTATCTCAGATTTCCAGAGAGCATGTTGCAAAACCGTCAGATGTTCTTACTATCGGTCAGGAGATTCAGGCTAAAGTTGTTGACTTCAATGGCGAAGATAAAAAGATCAGCCTTAGCATGAAAGCCCTTGAGGCTCCGGCTGCAGAAGAGACAGAAGACGCTGAATAATTCGATTTTTAAATGAAGACAGTATAATTAAACCGGCTGTACAGATTCTGTGCGGCCGGTTTATGCATATAAGAATAATTCTTAAAGGTTCTCGTGTCATTTCTGACTTAACAGGCAGGGCAGTGTGTGGTTTAAATACTGTTTTTGTTTGTCTTTGTCATTCAAAAAGCTTTCATCACACAAAAACCATGTATAACAGGTTTCCGGGCGTGCGTTTTTTCTCAGACTTTTGTCCATATAACGGCTTAGTATTTTCGGCATGGCGGTATCTTCCCGGGGGATATAATCATAATCTTTATAATTGCTGTAATATTGTTTTGCTTTATGGTCTGTTACTTCTGCTTCCAACGCTCCTTCTTTTTCTTTACAGGTAAAATAGAATCCGGAACCTTTTTTGGATACAGGCACAGGAACAGGAACGGGAAGCTTAAATTTTATGATCAGTTTCTCGCTTTCCAGAAAAGCATTAAGAGGTTCATAACCATTTTTTATTAAAGCAGGATAGGACAGCATGGAAAAAATCCTTCCCAATCCAAGCATATCTTCTTCATTATGTCCCATAATGATATCTTTGAGTACAGAGTCCCTGTTTTTCTCGTAAGATTTATAAAGATGAACGCATTCTCCTCCACTGCAGTGTTTTCTTGGTGGAAGTCCGAGAAAATATTCCAAATCCGGCTGTTTCATTTTTTTCAGCTTCAGCAGATCTTTACAGGATTTCAGTTTCTGATACAGATCAAGAGAGAGGAGACTGGCAAATGGAGAAGGAAGGTTATGCATTTTATAGCGTTCCTCTAAATATGGCTGATCAAATGAAGTCCCATTATATTGTATGGTGGAAGATGCATTTTTTAAAAAGTCGGAAAAAATATTAAGGAGTTCTTTTTCTTCCTCATGGTTTTCTGCCATCCATTGATAAAGAAACCATGTATTATTTTCATGCGTTAATGCGCCAATCAAATATAAAAAAGTGGAATATCGTGATAGTCCGGTGGTTTCGATATCATAAAAAACAGGGCGTAGACCACAATCAAAAGAGACAGAATTCGATAAATTTTTAACATAGTTGAACTCTAAAAAACCTTTAAAAATAGGTATTTTTTTAACAATCATATGCTTTTCAATCCTTTCATAATTGTATTCAATTATACACAATAAAATTTAAAAATAATAGTGAAATTTTTCATAAATTGAGTTATAGTATATATGTGCAAAAATAGTTAGGAGGTCATAAAAAAATATGTGGGAATTGACCATTAATGGTGTTGACCTTTATCATATCATAAACTGGTTTTTTATTTACAGCTTTTTAGGATGGGTATGGGAAACTTTTTATGTTTCCATAAAACATGGAGAATTTATCAACCGTGGCTTTATTAACGGACCGTTTTGTACTATTTATGGCTTTGGAGCAATATCGGTTTATCTGATACTGAAACCAATAGAAGATAATCTGTTGTTTTTGTTTTTGGGCGGTATTGTAGTAGCCACTCTTCTGGAATATATTACGGCGGTTCTTATGGAAAGTATTTTTCATACATCCTGGTGGGATTACAGTGATAATAAATTTAATTTCCAGGGGCGTATCTGTCTGGGAGCATCTCTGGGCTGGGGAGTGTTCACAGTGCTTCTGTTTCGAGTGCTGCATCCTCTTGTAGAAGATTTGGTTGCCCTTTACCCGGTAATGGCAGGAAAAATCGGTGTGTGTGTGATTTCTGTTGGATATCTGGCAGATTTCAGTTGTTCTGCTGCAGCAGCTTTCCACCTGAAAGAACGTATTCCTTACTGGGAAGAAGAACTGGAAAAGAAACAGGTGGAGCTTATGCTTAAAGTAAACGCCCGTCTGGAAAATCTGGAACTGCCAAAAGGAGTCTCTCTTGATTCTGTAAGGGAGAGGATTGAGGATGCAGAAGTGTTGCGTGCACTAACGGAAAAACGCCTTGCTATCCGAAAAGAGCTGACAGAAGAGCTGCGTGCTTACAGGAAGGCTCTTGTTTCCAGAACAAAAGGCAATACCAGACGTTTTCTGAAATCTTATCCGAATCTGAACCGTGGATATCGTATGCGTCATAAAAAAGATAAAAATTAACATATAAAAGGAGGAAGTATATATGGGAAAGCTTACCTTTAAGGGAGGAGTTCATCCCTATGAGGGCAAGGAACTGTCAAAAAACAGACAGATCGAGAAATATCTTCCAAAAGGAGAGATGGTATATCCTCTGTCTCAGCATATAGGCGCACCTTCTGCAGCCTGTGTAAATAAGGGGGATCGTGTTCTTGTAGGACAGAAGATTGCCGAAGCAAACGGTTTTGTTTCCGTGCCTCTTCATGCTTCTGTTTCCGGGGTCGTAAAAGGAATTGAAAAAAGACTGACTGCTACTGGTGGAATGGCAGATTCTATTATTATAGAAAATGATCAGCAGTATGAAGAAGTCGAATTTCATGGAGCTGATCTCTCTGCACTTTCCAGAGAAGATATTATTTCCAGAATCCGGGAGGGCGGAGTTGTGGGAATGGGAGGTGCCGGTTTTCCCACGCATGTAAAACTGTCTCCCAAGGAACCGGATAAGATTGAATATGTTCTTGTAAATGGTGCGGAGTGCGAGCCTTATCTTACCAGTGATTACAGAAGGATGCTGGAGGAACCTGAAAAAGTAGTGGCAGGGCTTGAAGTGATCCTGAAGCTGTTTGATCATGCAAAAGGATATATTTGTATTGAAGACAATAAGCCGGACTGCATTGAGAAAATGAAAAAACTTATCAAGGATCATCCGCGTATGGAAGTAAAGGAACTGATGACAAAATATCCTCAGGGCGGTGAACGCACGCTGATCTATGCTGCAACAGGACGAGAAATCAATTCATCTATGCTTCCGGCAGATGCAGGATGTGTTGTTGATAATATTGATACAGTTGTTGCTGTTTATAAAGCTGTTATTCTGGGACGTCCGGTTATGAGCAGAATCGTTACAGTTACCGGAGACGCTATAGCAGAGCCCAGGAATTTTACAGTGCTTACGGGGACGAATATGGAAGAACTGATTGATGCTGCAGGAGGATTAAAGAACAATACCGCAAAAGTCATTTCAGGAGGCCCTATGATGGGATTTGCCATGTATGATCTTCATGTCCCCTGTGTGAAGACGACATCTGCATTTCTCTGCCTTGAGCATGATGCAGTGTCTGAGTCAAAAAAACATGCCACTGCCTGTATTAACTGCGGACGATGTGTAAGCATCTGTCCAGGGCGTGTGCTTCCGGCACGTCTTGCCACTCTTGCAGAAAGAGGAGACATGGCAGGCTTTGAAAAAATGAATGGAATGGAATGCTGTGAATGCGGCTGCTGCAGTTATATCTGCCCCGCAAAGAGACCGCTGACTCAGAGCATCAAATCTATGCGGAAAATGGTACTTGCCAGCCGCAAAAAGAAATAGGGGAGGAAGAGGAATGGAACAAAAATATAACGTGTCGTCAAATCCGCATGTAAGGGATGCGATGACCACAAGCAGGATCATGCAGCTGGTGGTAATTGCGCTTCTTCCTGCAACTTTATTCGGAATCTGGAATTTTGGTTTCCGTGCACTTCTTGTAGTTGCAGTAACAGTTCTCTCCAGTGTTATGTTTGAATGGATTTACGATAAACTGATGCACAAGCCAAATACAATCACTGACTTCAGTGCGGTTGTTACCGGGCTTCTTCTTGCGCTTAATATGCCGCCGCAGATTCCGCTGTGGATGCCGGTTCTTGGAAGTGCTTTTGCAATTATTGTTGTAAAGCAGCTTTTTGGCGGACTTGGGCAGAATTTTATGAACCCGGCACTGGCGGGACGCTGTTTCCTTATGATCTCTTTTGCTGGAAAGATGACGGACTTTGCTGTATCGGACGGTTTTCGGGGAGCGGTAGATACGGTTACAGGAGCGACACCGCTGGCTGCTTTGAAAGTACAGGGATTTATTGAGGGAACTTCTGTTCCGGTGAAGAATCTCTTTTTTGGAAATATTCAGGGTACAATTGGAGAGACATCCGCTTTGGCAATCCTGATCGGAGCGGTGATTCTTTTGGCTTTTAAAGTGATCGATCTGAAGATACCTCTTACATATATTGGAAGCTTCACTGTGTTTGTGATCATCTATATGCTCTGTACAGGAATGGGATTTAATGGAAATTATCTCCTGAGCCATCTTTTCGGCGGCGGTCTGATGCTGGGAGCCTGGTTTATGGCAACAGATTATGTAACAACACCTATCACATTTAAGGGACAGCTTGTTTACGGCTGCTGCCTGGGTGTGGTAACTGCCGTATTCCGTCTGTTTGGCGGATCTGCAGAAGGCGTATCCTACGCGATCATTTTCTGCAACCTTCTGGTTCCGCTTATTGAAAAGGCTACTTATCCGGTTGCTTTTGGAAAAGGAGGGAAGAAATCATGAGTATTTTAAAGGACACGATTTCTATTACTGCGATTACTCTTGTGGCGGGGCTGGCGCTGGGAGTTGTGCAGGACATTACTGCGGATCCGATTGCCCAGCAGAAACTGAAAGCAAAGCAGGAGGCTTATAAAGCGGTTTTTCCTGAGGCGGAAAAATTTGGTGAAGTTGTACTGGGTGACATGGCGGAAGAACTTGCAGGAACATTAAGTGAAAATGGCTATGGTGCACAGAATATTGATGAAGTCATGACAGCTTTTGATTCTTCTGATAATGAGATCGGTTATGCATTTACTATTACCACATCAGAGGGATATGGAGGAGACATTCAGTTCGCTATGGGCGTTCAGGCAGATGGAACTCTGAACGGGATTTCTATTCTTTCTATCGGAGAGACTGCCGGGCTTGGAATGAAGGCAGACACAGATGCTTTTAAGGATCAGTTTAAAAATAAAAATGTAGAAAAATTCAAATATACAAAAAGCGGTGCATCTGCAGAAGATGAAATCGATGCCCTGAGCGGTGCGACGATCACTACCAATGCCATGACCAATGGTGTGAATGCAGGTCTCTGTGCATTTCAGTATATGGAAGGAGGAGCTCAATGAAAGCAAATACACCATCAGAACGACTGATTAACGGTATTATCAAAGAAAATCCTACCTTTGTGCTGATGCTGGGTATGTGTCCCACGCTTGCCGTAACTACATCTGCAGTGAATGGTATTGGAATGGGACTGACTACTACAGCTGTTCTGGCAGCATCAAATCTCCTGATCTCGTTGCTTCGTAAATTTATTCCGGACGGAGTCCGTATGCCGGCATATATTGTTGTAGTTGCCTCTTTTGTTACCATTGTCCAGATGCTTCTGGAAGGTTTTCTCCCGGCTCTTTATGCGTCTTTAGGATTATATATTCCGTTGATCGTAGTAAACTGCATCATTCTTGGACGTGCAGAGGCATATGCTTCCAAGAACCCTCCCATCCCGTCTCTGTTTGACGGAATTGGCATGGGACTTGGTTTTACCCTGAGTATTACCTGTATTGGTGCTGTGAGAGAACTGATCGGTGCGGGACAGCTTTTTGGCCGTCAGATACTTCCTCTTGCAGATGCTGCAGCAGGAAAAATGGGTTATGAGCCTGTTACGATCTTTATCCTGGCTCCGGGAGCATTCTTTGTCCTTGCACTTCTGGCAGCAATTCAGAACAAGTTTAAACTGGGAGCTGCAAAGAAAGGAATTGATCCAAGTAATCCGGACAAATGCGGCGGTGCCTGTGCTTCCTGTGGAAATACCATGTGTAAAGGAGGGAAACACGAATGAAAGAATTAATGCTGATCATTGTCGGATCTGCTCTTGTAAATAATGTTGTTCTGAGTCAGTTTCTGGGACTTTGTCCTTTCCTGGGTGTTTCCAAAAAGACAGAAACTGCGGCAGG
The DNA here is from genome assembly GCA_026169535.1 of Blautia sp. Taxonomy (GTDB): domain Bacteria; phylum Bacillota; class Clostridia; order Lachnospirales; family Lachnospiraceae; genus Blautia_A. The sequence goes on along the minus strand of JAPFCU010000006.1, from coordinate 20,413 downwards.
TATGGGAGGAGCGGTTATTTTTGTCATCACACTTTCATCCTTTGTTACCAGTGTGATCTATAAATTTATCCTGGTTCCCACCCATATGGAATATCTGCAGACCATTGTTTTTATTCTGGTTATTGCAGCCCTTGTGCAGTTTGTGGAAATGTTTCTTAAAAAAGCAATGCCCTCTCTGTATCAGGCTCTTGGCGTATATCTTCCACTGATCACTACCAACTGTGCAGTTCTTGGTGTGGCACTGATCAATGTACAGAAAGAATACAATATCCTTCAGGGAACTGTGAATGGTTTTGCAACGGCAGCGGGCTTTACTCTGTCGATCATCGTTATGGCAGGTATACGTGAAAAAATAGAGTATAATGACATTCCGGAAGCTTTTCGCGGGTTTCCGATCGTGCTTATTACAGCCGGATTGATGGCCATTGCGTTTTTCGGATTTTCAGGATTGATCTAAGGAGGCGTAAATATGAATATCGGAGCAATTATCATAGCCACAGTCGTGGTTGCAGCAGTAGGCCTCTTTATCGGACTCTTTCTCGGTGCTGCAGGGAAAAAGTTTGCAGTAGAAACAGATGAGAAGGAAGTTGCTGTCCGTGAGGCTCTTCCGGGAAATAACTGCGGAGGCTGTGGATTCCCGGGCTGTGATGGACTGGCAGCAGCTATTGCAAAAGGAGAGGCGCCTGTCAACGGATGTCCGGTAGGCGGAGACGCTGTAGGAAAAGTGATCGCAGGTATTATGGGGCAGGAGGTTGTGGAAACTGTCCGTCAGGTGGCTTTTGTAAAATGTACAGGAACCTGCGAAAAAACAAAAGAAGACTATATTTATACAGGGGTAGAAGACTGTGAAATGATGGCGTTCATTCCTGGAGGCGGGGCAAAAAGCTGTTCTTATGGATGCATGGGATTTGGAAGCTGCGCAAAAGCCTGTCCTTTTGATGCAATCCATGTGATCAATGGGGTGGCTGTGGTGGACAGAGAGAAATGTAAGGCCTGCGGGAAATGCGTTGCCAAATGTCCGCGTCATCTGATTGAGCTGGTTCCTTATGAACAGACTGCTTTTGTAGGGTGCAGTTCTCGGGATAAGGGTAAAGCGGTAACTTCTGCCTGTGAGGTTGGCTGCATTGGCTGTAAAAAATGCGAAAAGACATGTCCTAACGGTGCGATTACAGTTACAGATTTCTGTGCTCATATTGATTATGAAAAATGCACCAATTGCGGAGCATGTAAGAATGTATGCCCCAGAGGCGTGATCCTGTAGAGGATATCCCGGATGCAGAATTTTCGTTGTGGAAAGTAGAGTGAACCATAACAAAGATTCTGTTCCGGGATATTTTTTCGAATGGACGTTTGCTTTTTTTTAATATCTGTGATATCATAAGTCGATGTAATTGACGATTATTTATCACAGGAGTAAGATCTTATGATTTCATTTATAAGGGGCCAGGTGGTGGATTCTACGGAAAATTCTGTGATCGTGGAGACTGCCGGGATCGGCTACGAGATTTTTATGACAGGAACAGCTATTGAAAAAGCAGTTCGTTCTGAGGGAAAAATTAAAATATATACATACTTTCATGTTCGGGAGGATGCTATGCAGCTTTTTGGTTTCCTTTCCAGAGATGACCTGCATATGTTCCGTCTTCTTCTGGGAGTCAACGGAATAGGACCAAAAGCAGCTCTTGGAGTGCTTGCAGGCCTTACTGCAGACGAGCTGAGTTTTGCTATCCTTTCAGATGATGTAAAAACTCTTTCCCGTGCACCCGGAATTGGAAAAAAAACTGCCCAGAAACTAATCTTGGAGCTAAAAGATAAGCTGAAACTGGAAGATGCTTTTGAGAAAAAACTGCTCCATCAGCAGGAAGAAACTGTATCAGCAGGAGAAAATATCCTGGATGGAAGTAAAGAGGCGGTAGAAGCTCTTGTTGCACTGGGATATTCCAGTACGGATGCCCTTCGGGCAGTACGAAAAGTAACAGATGTGGCTCCGGATGATGTAGAAGCTATCCTGAAAGCAGCGCTGAAAAATCTATAGGGGTAAATATGGAAAAAAGAATGATCACTGCTGATGTAACAGAAGAGGATTTTCCTCTCGAAGGGAATCTGCGTCCCCAGACGCTGGAGGAGTATATCGGTCAGGAAAAAACAAAAAAAACATTAAAAATTTATATAGAAGCTGCCAGACAAAGACATGATGCATTGGATCATGTACTTTTTTATGGGCCTCCGGGACTTGGAAAAACTACACTTTCCGGGATTATTGCCAATGAAATGGGAGTACATATGAAGGTGACTTCCGGTCCGGCTATTGAAAAGCCGGGGGAAATGGCGGCAATTCTTAATAATCTGCAGGAGGGAGATATTCTTTTTGTAGATGAGATCCATCGTCTGAACCGTCAGGTAGAAGAGGTGCTTTATCCGGCAATGGAGGATTTTGCTATTGATATCATGATCGGAAAGGGGGCTTCTGCACGTTCTATACGTCTGGATCTGCCGAAATTTACTCTGGTTGGGGCTACCACAAGGGCAGGACTGCTTTCGGCTCCTCTCAGGGATCGTTTTGGTGTAATGCATCATTTGGAGTTCTATAATCAGAAAGAGCTGGAAACGATCATTCTGCGCTCTGCCCAGGTGCTTGATGTAGAGATTGACTGCAAAGGTGCAGCAGAGATTGCAAAGAGATCCAGAGGAACACCTCGATTAGCCAATCGCCTTCTGAAACGTGTCCGGGATTTTGCCCAGGTAAAATATGATGGCAGGATCACCTATGAGGTGGCGGTTTTTGCACTGGATCTTCTGGAGGTGGATCAGTATGGTCTTGATAAGATAGACCGACGGATCCTGAAAACTTTGATCGTAAATTTTAAAGGCGGTCCGGTAGGATTGGAAACTCTTGCTGCTGCCATAGGAGAGGACTCAGGCACTCTTGAAGATGTTTATGAGCCTTATCTGCTCCAGAATGGATTCCTGAATCGTACTCCAAGAGGCAGGATGGCATCTGCTCTGGCATACAGTCATCTTGGCTATGAAAAGATTTCGTAAAAAATTCTATACATTTTGACATAATTCGAGTATAATAGAATGAGATATGGACAATTCAGGAAATTAATATACACAGGAGGCTTTGTATGGCAGTCAAGAATACGGCACAGGTTGTGATCGGAGGAAAGATCATCACTTTGGGTGGCTACGAATCTGAGGAATATTTTCAGAAGGTGGCATCCTATATAAATAATAAAATTGCGGAGCTGAGCGAAATGCCGGGCTATTCCAGGCAGCCTATGGAGACCAAGCATACACTGCTTAGTCTGAATGTGACAGACGACTACTTTAAGGCAAAAAAACAGGCTGAGATCTTTGAACAGGATCTTCAGCAGAAAGACCAGGAAATGTACGAGCTGAAGCATGAACTGATTTCTCTTCGCCTGAAGATTGAGGAGGCGGAGAAGAAACAGCAGGAAGCTGAGCAGCAGAAGATGCTCCTTGAAGGTAAGATTAAGGAGCTGGAAGGTGAGGTTGACTCATTACTAAAGTAAAGGTTGGAAGGGGATTGCTTCGGTAGTCCCCTTTGTCTGTTTCATAAAATATATGGGAGGAGCAGTCCTCCGTTATCAAAGATAAGAGAGGGATTATGACAGATTTCAGTAAAGTAGAACTGCTGGCGCCGGCAGGCTCTTATGAGGCATTTCAGGCGGCTATTGGAGCTGGGGCAGATGCTGTTTACCTTGGTGGTCCGGACTTCGGAGCCAGAGCATATGCTAAAAATTTCACACAGGAGGAGCTTGTCCGAGCAATCCGGACAGCTCATATTCATGGAAGAAAGCTATATCTTACAGTTAATACACTTTTAAAGAACCGTGAACTGAAAGAGCGGCTTTACGATTCCTTAAAGGAAGTTTATGAAGAAGGGCTGGACGGAGTGATTGTACAGGATATGGGGGTTCTTCGCTTTATTCGGAACACATTTCCGGATCTTCCGGTTCATGCAAGCACACAAATGACGGTAACAGGACCAGAAGGAATGAAATTCCTTGAAAATCTTGGAGTTACCCGGGTAGTTCCTGCCAGAGAACTGAGTATTAAGGAAATAACCGATATGCATAAGGCGAGTCCCATTGAGATAGAAACTTTTATCCATGGTGCACTTTGCTACAGCTTTTCCGGGCAGTGCCTGATGAGCAGCATTCTGGGAGGCCGGAGCGGAAACAGAGGACGCTGTGCCCAGCCATGCCGTCTTCCGTATCAGACTGCAGAGCCGGGAAAACATTTTTCGAAAGAGAAGGAAAACTGTCCATTAAGCCTTAAGGATATCTGTACCCTTGATATCCTGCCGGAGATCATTGAAGCAGGTGTAATGTCTTTGAAAATCGAAGGAAGGATGAAACAGCCGGAATATACGGCTGCAGTAACAGGAATCTATCGGAAGTATCTGGATATATTGAAGGAAAACAGAGCATCCTATAAAGTAGATGAAAAAGACAGAAAATTTCTTTTGGATGCATTTAACAGAGGCGGATCCTGCCAGGGATATTATAAACAGCATAATGGACCGGATATGATAGCCTTTCATAATCATAAAAAAACATCGGTTACTTCTGTAAAGACTTTTTCGGTGAAGAAAAAAATAAGAGGAAATCTGATCCTTTATCCGGAAAGCCCGGCCATTCTCCAGGTTTCCTGCGGGTCAGCAGAAGCTGTTGTCTCCATGGGAGAAGTGCAGTATGCAAAGGAACATCCCATGGAAGAAGCAAGGATCCGGCAGCAGATGGAAAAGCTTGGAAATACAGAGTTTGTCTGGGAGGATCTGAATATTCAGATGAGCGGTCAGATTTTTATTCCGGTAAAGATATTAAATGAATTAAGACGAGAAGCGCTTTTCCAGTTAGAAGAAGAAATTTTGAAAAAATACAGAAGAAAAGCAGAAACAGATCCGTTATATGCATGTGACCAGGCGTTGGAAGAACGGAAAGCTTTAAAACAGAAATCTGCTTTGGAAAAACCTCTGCTGTATGCTTCCTGTGAAACAAAAGAACAGGCAGAAGCTGCATGGAATTCTCCGGATCTTACAGGTCTGTATCTTCCTTTTGACATTATGAAGGATTTTATGGATCGGGATCGTTATAAAGAAAAGGAACTCTATCTTTCTCTTCCAAGAGTCACAAGAGGAGCTATGCCGGAAGAGTACCTGAAAGAGGCATCTCAGTGGATAGCTGTGGGTATGAATGGTTTTCTTGTACATGATCTGGAGGGATATGGAATGCTCCGTAAAGCAGGATTTCAGAAATACTGTGTAGCAGACGCGTCCTTATATACCTGGAATGATGAAGCCTGTGCATTCTGGAGAGAAGAAGGAATCCTTCGGAATACAATGCCGATGGAACTGAATGAGAAAGAGCTTTTTCACAGAGACAGCCGGGACAGTGAATGTATCATTTACGGATATCTTCCTCTTATGATCTCGGCTCAGTGCGTTCGGAAAAATGCAGGACGATGTGACGGTCAGGAGAAGGCTATGATACTCAGAGACCGTTATGATAAGACGTTTACCAGTTCCTGTATCTGCCATCCATGGAAAACCGGAACTACAAAAGGAAGAGATTACTGTTATAATATAATCTACAACAGCATCCCTTATGGACTTTTAAGAGAAAGCAGTAAAGTAAAAAAACTGGGAGCAGAATCTCTGCGCCTTGCTTTTACCCTGGAATCCGGAGAAGAAACAGAGCAGATCCTGAAAGAATTTGCAGGAGTATATCTCCGGGGACAGTCTGCTCCATCCAGAGAGTTTACAAAGGGACATTTTAAAAGAGGAGCCGAATAAGGGCATATGATTAATGTTATTGTTGAATTATCAAAGTATCTGATATTAACACTGATGATCATTTATACCTTTCACTGCTTTTACACAGTACGTCAGCAGGATGAGGAAGAAAAAAACAGTCTGCTGCGTCAGCAGCTGAGCCTGATTTTCTTTATGGATTTTACTGCGTTTTTGGTGATTTATCTAAAAACCTTTGATTTTAATGTGATCATCTTTTATATTGAAATGCTGGTGTTTTTTGCAGCAGTTCAGATATTGTACCGTATTTTTTATAAAAAGGCATCTCTGCTGCTTCTGAATAATATGTGTATGCTGCTCAGCGTTGGTTTTATCATGCTGTGCAGACTGGATATTACTACAGCAACAAAGCAGCTGGTGATTGCGGCAGCTGCCAGCGGAATTGCACTGATCATACCGGTTATGATACGTAAGATGCGGTTTCTTAGAAGGCTGGCCTGGCTGTACGCAGGCGTAGGCATCATTCTTCTGGCGGCAGTATTCCTTTTGGCGCGGACAAGCTATGGCGCAAAGCTCTCTCTTATGGGAGTCCAGCCTTCGGAAGTGATAAAGATCACATTTGTGTTCTTTATGGCAGCAATTCTGTCACGTGATACCAGTTTTCCAACAGTTGTGAAAGCAACGGTCATTGCCGGGCTTCATGTGGTGATACTGGTATTATCCAGAGATTTGGGCAGCGCAGTGATCTTTTTTGCCGCTTACCTGGTAATGATCTATGTGTCTACTAAAAAAGCTGCTTATCTGGGTCTGGGACTTGCAGGAGGAAGTACAGGAGCAGTGATCGCTTATTTTCTGTTTGGTCATGTACGCCAGAGGGTAAGTGCCTGGAAAAATCCTATGGCTGTTTATCAGAATGAGGGTTATCAGATTGTCCAGTCTTTATTTGCAATTGGTACCGGAGGATGGTTTGGAATGGGACTTTGCCAGGGATCGCCAGGTTCTATTCCTGTTGTCAAAAATGATTTTATCTTCAGTGCTATCTGTGAGGAGCTGGGAGGAATTTTTGCCATTTGTCTGATCTTGGTATGCATGAGCTTTTTCCTGATGATCGTCAATATCGCTATCCGGATCAAAAATCCTTTTTATAAGCTTATTGCACTTGGATTAGGAACAGAATATGCCTTTCAGGTCATCCTGACTATTGGAGGAGCAACAAAATTTATTCCTATGACAGGTGTTACCCTGCCGCTGGTAAGCTATGGAGGAAGTTCTGTTATGAGTACAATACTGATGCTTGCCATTATCCAGGGACTGTATATATTAAGAGAAGATGAGGACGAGGAATTTGAGAGACGTAGAAAAGAAGCAGCGCAGAGAATACGAGCGAGAGAGGAAGCGCGAAGAGCAAGAGAGATCTAAACGCAGGCGGGCAAGAAACAAGGAATATACGTATGTTTCATGGTTCTTTGTGGCGGTTTTTGCAGCTATGATAGGCTATCTTGTTTATTTCAATGTAGTAAAAAGCGAAGATTTTATAAACAGTCCTTACAATACAAGACAGGACACTTTTTCTGACCGTGTAATAAGGGGGCAGATAGTTTCTTCGGATGGAGAGATACTGGCAAAGACAGATGTGTATGAGGATGGTACCGAGGATCGTATTTATCCTTATGCAAATGTATTTGCTCATGTGGTTGGGTATGATTCTAATGGAAAAAGCGGTCTGGAATCAGAAGCGAATTTTCAGCTTTTGAGTTCTCATGAATTTTTCCTGAATCAGATGAAAAATGAGTTTCTGGGAAGGAAAAATACGGGTGATACGGTAATCTCTACTTTAAGTGCAGAATTGCAGACAACTGCATATTATGCGCTTGGAGACCGGAGAGGGGCAGTAGTGGCCATAGAACCGTCTACCGGCAAAATCCTTGCTATGGTCAGCAAACCTGACTTTGATCCCAATAGTATTGCAGAAAACTGGGACTGGCTTGTCAGTGATGAAACCAACTCCAGTCTTCTGAACCGGGCTACCCAGGGACAGTATCCTCCGGGATCTACTTTTAAGATAGTTACGGCTCTTGACTATTTCAGAAAAAATAAGAGTTTTAATGGATTTTCTTATCTCTGCGAGGGAAGTATTACAAAAGAGGATCACACCATTCGATGCTATAACGGGAATGTTCATGGACAGGAGGATTTTTATTCTGCCTTTGCATCTTCCTGCAACTGTGCTTTTGCAGAAATGGGAACATCTCTTGGAGGCGCTTCTTTGCGGGAGACAAGTGAAGACCTGCTTTTTAATAAAAAGCTTCCTTTTGCTTCGTATAAAAAAAGCATATTCAGTCTGAATGGAAAATCAGGGATACCTCTTACCATGCAGACTGCTATCGGTCAGGGAAATACGCTGGTCTCTCCGGCCCATATGGCGCTTATTACCTGTGCCATTGCAAACAATGGAGTTGTGATGAAACCTTATCTGATCGACCAGGTAGTAAATAATACAGGGGAGCATGTAAGTACCACACAGCCAGAGGCTTATAAACGTATTATGACAAAAAATGAGGCAACCATGCTGGGAGAATTAATGAAAGATGTTGTAGAGTACGGTACGGCGTCTTCTCTTTCGGGACAGGGATACACGGCTGCAGGAAAAACAGGATCTGCAGAATATGACGAGTATGGTTCCAGTCATTCCTGGTTTGTGGGATACTCTAATGTGGACAATCCGGATCTTGCGGTGGCAGTGATTGTAGAGGGAGGCGGAACAGGAAGTGAGGCTGCTGTACCAATCGCTTCACAGATCTTTAACGCATATTATTATTGATATATTCTGTATGGCAGAACAAATTCTTGCCAGTTTACTGAAAAAGAGTTATACTATATCCAGTTATATATAATTCACACGCAATACAGGAGGAAATTGCAGATGATAGAAGCAACAAGCTGTGGCGGTGTGGTAATTTATCGTGGTAAGATACTGGCTTTATATAAGTCTTACAAAAACAGATATGAAGGCTGGGTATTGCCAAAAGGGACTGTTGAGCCGGGAGAAACCCATATTCAGACGGCACTGCGGGAGGTCAGAGAAGAAGCAGATGTCAAAGCCTCTGTTGTGAAATATATTGGCAAAAGCCATTATAATTTTACCGTTCCAGAGGATATGGTCACAAAAGAAGTACATTGGTACCTGATGACGGCAGATAATTATCATAGCAAACCCCAGAGAGAAGAGTTTTTTGTAGATTCCGGATATTATAAGTTTCATGAGATCTACCACCTTCTTCGATTTTCTAATGAAAAACAGATTGTGGAAAGGGCCTATCAGGAATATCTGGAATTACGGAGTCAGGGACTCTGGGGCAAGAAGTAACAGGGTTGTGTTTTGACGCAGCCCTGTTTAGATTTACATAGAAAGGGGAATCCTGTTAATGCTGAAATGGATGGACGATTATTATATCGGGGAAACTGTCCGGAATGTGGAAGATATCCGGCAGAAGCTGGATCAGGGGAAATTAGTTCCGGGAATTTATCTTCTGACCCTTTCTGTAAATCCTCACAATATTTTGGAGATTGTTCCGGCAGTTACTTTGTTTCAAAAAACAGCTGCCCGTATGTGCCCGGAGATTGTTGGGGTGGCGAAAGGCATAGATGAGGCTATGGAGCTTGTTCGTTCTATTGTACAGACCGTTTATGAAAAAACAGGGGACGTGCAGGTGGAAAAATATATAAAAAACAGGTGAAGGCATGTTACATATTTTATGGATGCTGATCAAGTGGATATTGATCCTTCTGGGAATTTTTCTGGGGGTGGTGGTGCTTCTGTTGTTTCTGATTCTGTTCTGTCCAGTCAGGTATGAAGGCAGAGCGGTAAAGGAGGGAGTTCCATTTCGGGAGACAGAGGCTGCAATAAAAGTAAGCTGGCTTTTCAGGGGAGTTTCTTTTTCGATGAGGTATAAAGACGGGGCCGGCCACCAGGAACTGAAGGTTTTTGGTGTACCTGTTCTTACCATTTTGAAGAAATACCGGAATAAAAAGACTGCTTCTCCAAAAAGAGCAGAAAAAAGCGAAATCAGAATACAGGAACCTGAAGAACAGGATAAATCAGAGCTGCCTTTTGAGAAACCAGAAGAAGCTTTGCATTCTGCTCCGTTTATGAAGGATGAGGAAAAAAGATTCGAGGGTACTGCAGAGAAACAGAATTTTGAAAAAAAACAGAATAAAATAGTAAAAATATGGGAGACACTAAAAGACATATGGGAAAGATGCAAAAGTATCCCGAATATCTTTCACAGAATTTCATTAACAATCAAGGGAATCTGTGATAAAATAGATTGGTGGAAAGCTTTTTTTCAGCATCCCAGAACAAAAGCAGGGATCACATATGCAAGGGAAAAAGTGTGCAGGCTGCTGAGACATGTATTCCCCGGGAAGATCAGCGGATATATAGATTTTGGAAGCGAGGATCCTTCTGTGACAGGAACAGTGCTTGCAGTATTAGGGATGACTATACCGCTGCATCAGAACAGGATTGAGATCGTCCCTGTATTTGAGAACAGAAATCTTCTGGAAGGAAATGTGACAGTAAAGGGACGCGTTTATTGTATTGTTCCGATTGTTATACTTCTGAAGTTATATTTTAACCAGGATATTAAATACATCATTAGAAGATGGAAACATAAGGAGGTCTGAATATGGCAAACGAAAATAATTTTAAGGATACGGTGAACTCTCTCTTTAAAGGGCTGGACAGCTTTATTTCTGCTAAAACTGTAGTTGGAGAGGCGATACATGTGGGAGATACCATTATCCTTCCGCTTGTGGATGTAGCTTTTGGTGTAGGTGCAGGTGCCTTTGAGGGCGATAAGAAAAGCAATGGCGGTGGTGGAATGACTGGTAAGATGACACCGAGTGCGGTTCTTGTGATCCAGAATGGAAGTACCAGGCTGGTAAATATTAAAAATCAGGACGGACTGACAAAGGTTCTTGATATGGTGCCGGATTTTGTGGATCGATTTGCTTCCGGAAAAAACTCCTATGAGTCAGAGGGAACAGAACTCTGAGTGTCGGAGGATTGGACAGGAGAAAACGGTGTTTCTGGAAGTCTTTTCTGCATAAGATAGTATAGACCAAAGAGAAAGAGGTTATAGATTGTGGGAAGACTTCTGGGACTGATGCTGTTCTGCATTGGAATAGGAATGGTGATAGGAATGTTGATCGCGGAAAGCGCGGTAATTGTAATAGCGGCAGGTCTGTGTCTGCTATGTGGATATCATTTATTCTGCAGATAAAAAATTCCCCACGCGGCTGCGAGGGGAATTTTTAAATTTTTTGAATATTATGCTCTTTCAACTTTTCCGGATCTCAGACAAGAAGTACATACATACATCTTTTTAGCTCCGCCTGTAGCAGTCTTAACTTTTACAGACTTAACATTGGATTTCCACATTTTATTGGATCTTCTATGGGAATGACTTACATTATTTCCGAAATGAGCTCCTTTTTCGCAAATTGCGCACTTAGCCATGACAGCACCTCCTTGACGCTTTTTTTCAACAGGTTTTATTTTAACAGAAGAAATCACCTTTTGCAAGCAAAAAAAGGAAAAATATAAAAATAATATTCCTTTTTCCGGGAAAAGAGGTTATAATACATACATATTAAAAAATTGGAGGTACCTATATGAATGGACGTATAGATTCCGGACTTGGACAGATAGTCATTGATACCGATGTAATTGCAACCTATGCCGGAAGCGTGGCAGTGGAATGCTTTGGTATTATTGGTATGGCTGCAGTCAGCATGAAAGATGGCCTTGTGAAACTGCTTCACAGAGACAGCCTGAAGCATGGCATCAGTGTAGTGATCACAGAAGAAAATAAAATTCGTCTGAATTTCCACGTTATTGTGGCATACGGTATCAATATCAGCACGATCGCAGACAATCTTGTCAGCAATGTGAAATACAAGGTAGAGGAATTTACCGGTATGGAAATTGAAAAGATTAACATCTATGTGGAAGGTGTACGTGCAATAGACTAAGTCAGAGGAGGAACTTGTGGTGAGTATAAAAACCATAGATGCGAAAATACTGTCCAGAATGTTTCTGGCAGGAGCCAGAAATCTGGAAGCAAAAAAAGAATGGATCAATGAATTAAATGTATTTCCTGTTCCTGATGGAGATACAGGAACTAATATGACAATGACAATCATGTCGGCAGCTTCAGAAGTAAGCGCTCTGGAGAATCCTGATATGGAGACACTGGCAAAGGCTATCTCATCAGGCTCTCTGCGTGGAGCCAGGGGAAATTCAGGTGTTATCCTTTCCCAGCTTTTACGTGGCTTTACCAGAAGTGTAAGAAAATCAGAGGTGCTGGATGCGTCTGCGATTGCCGCTGCCATGGAACGGGCTGTAGAGACTGCTTATAAGGCAGTTATGAAACCAAAGGAAGGAACTATTCTTACTGTTGCGAAAGAAGCGGCTTTAAAGGCTGCGGAGATTGCTCCGGAAGCAGAAGAACTTCAGCCGTTTTTTGATGAAGTGTTTGCTCATGCAGAGGAAACTCTTGCCAGAACACCGGAAATGCTTCCTGTGCTGAAAGAAGCTGGTGTAGTGGATTCAGGCGGTCAGGGACTTCTGGAAGTGATGAGAGGAGCCATTGACGGCTTTTTGGGAAAAGAAATTGATTATTCTGTTTTTGAGAAGAGCAGTAGTTCATCTGTAACTAAAATCTCCCCTCAGGCAGAGGCAGATATTAAATTTGGATATTGTACAGAGTTTATCATTCTTCTTGAAGCCCCGGTTTCTGAAGAGGAAGAACATAAATTCAAAGAATTTTTGACTTCGATTGGCGATTCTATTGTTGTGGTAGCTGATGAGGAGATCATTAAAGTACATGTTCATACGAATCATCCGGGACAGGCAATTGAGCGAGCTCTGACCTATGGTGCTCTTTCGCGTATGAAGATTGATAATATGAGGGAAGAACATCAGGAAAAACTGATTAAAGATGCTGAAAAGCTTGCAAAAGAACAGGAAGAAGCAGAAAAGCTTCCGCCTAAAGAAGCCGGCTTCATTGCGGTTTCTGCCGGAGAAGGCCTTACAGAGATTTTCCGTGAGCTTGGAGTGGATTATCTTATTGAAGGTGGTCAGACGATGAACCCGAGTACAGAAGATATGCTTAATGCTATTTCAAAAGTGAATGCAGAGACAGTCTATATCTTCCCTAATAATAAGAATATCATTCTTGCTGCAAATCAGGCACGCGATCTTACCGAGGACAAAAAGATCGTGGTTGTTCCAACCAAGACAGTTCCTCAGGGAATCACAGCTATGATCAGTTTTGTACCGGAAAAATCAGCTGAGGAAAATGCAGAAGTGATGGAAGAGGCGATTTCCAAAGTCCATACAGGACAGATTACTTATGCTGTTCGTGATACACGCCTGGACGATAAAGAAATCCATGAGGGTGATATCATGGGTATTGGTGACAAAGGTATTCTTGCTGTTGGAGGTAACAAGGAAGAGGTTGCAGAAGCTACTATTGCTGCAATGATGTCTGATGAGGCAGAGGTTATCAGTATTTATTATGGTGCAGATACCTCAGAAGAAAGTGCTGAGGCGCTTGCTGCTTCTGTGGAAGAACTTTATCCTGACTGTGAGGTAGAGATAAACCGAGGCGGACAGCCAATCTATTATTATATTATTTCTGTGGAATAACTATGAGTAAAAGCTTAAGAACTCTAAAAGGTGTTGGAGAAAAAACAGAGAAACTGTTCCAGAAGGTGGGAATTTTCAACACTGAGGATTTAATTCGATATTATCCAAGAAATTATGATGAATACGAAGAAACTGCCACTGTTGCAGATCTTAAGGAGGGGACGGTGAAAGCCGTCTCCGCTTTCGTATGTTCAGGTGTTTATGTAAACTCTGTCAGGGGAAAACAAGTGATCTCCATAACTGCAGGAGACGAGACAGGCAGGGTGGGAATCGTATGGTTTAACACTCCGTATTTAAAAAACACTTTGAAAAAGGGTGCTTGTTTTGTGTTCCGGGGAAAAGTGATACGCCGCCAGGGGAAACTGCAGATGGAACATCCGGAAATTTATACCCCGGCAGCCTATAAAGAAATCCTTCACAGTCTCCAGCCGGTTTATGCTTTGACCGCAGGCCTGTCTAATAAAACCATTGTAAAAATGGTTCAGCAGCTTTTGAAAGATCAGGAAATGAGAAGTGAATATCTTCCTCACGAAATAAGGGAAAAATATCAGTTGTCAGATATTAATTATGCATTGCGTACAATACATTTTCCAGAGGATCGAGAGGAACTGATGGAATCCAGAAAACGTCTTGTATTTGATGAATTTCTGTTCTTTATCCTTGCGGTACAGCTTTTGAAAGAAAAAACAGAGGTGGCAGAAAACCTTTTCCCCATGAAAAAAACATGGACTACAGAACAGGTAATAGAAAATCTTCCATATCATCTTACCGATGCGCAGTTAAACACATGGTATGAAATAGAACGAGATCTTTCCGGGCAGGCACTGATGTCAAGACTGGTCCAGGGAGATGTGGGAAGCGGAAAAACAATCCTGGCATTTCTGGCTATGATCCTTACCTGTGAAAATGGGTACCAGGCAGCCCTGATGGTTCCGACGGAAGTTCTTGCCAGACAGCATTTTGAAGCCTTCCAAAAATTGCTGCAGGAGCAGGGACTGGATATTGACACGGTATTGCTTACAGGATCGAACACAGCAAAAGAAAAACGTTTGATCTATGAAAAAATCAGAGAAGGAAAAGCTTCTGTGATAATTGGCACACATGCTTTGATACAGGAGGCAGTGGAATATCAGAAACTTGCATTGGTGATCACGGATGAACAGCATCGTTTTGGTGTGAAGCAGAGAGAGGCTCTTACCACCAGAGGAAATCCTCCTAACGTGCTGGTTATGAGTGCAACTCCGATTCCAAGAACCCTGGCGATTATTTTGTATGGGGATTTGGACATATCTGTGATCGATCAGCTGCCGGCCAAAAGGCTTCCCATTAAAAACTGTGTGGTAGATACTTCCTATCGTCCAAAGGCATATTCTTTTATAGAACGTCAGGTCCGCGAAGGAAGACAGGCGTATGTGATCTGCCCTATGGTAGAAGAAAGTGAAGGACTGGATGCGGAAAATGTTATAGATTATACAAAAAAGCTGAAGCAGGCACTTTCAGAAGACATTTGCGTGGAATATCTTCATGGAAAAATGAAACCAAAAGAAAAAAATCAGATTATGGAAGAATTTGCTGCGGGCAGGATCCAGGTACTTGTTTCTACAACGGTTGTAGAGGTTGGCGTAAATGTTCCAAATGCAACTGTGATGATGGTAGAAAATGCAGAACGTTTTGGACTTGCTCAGCTCCATCAGCTCCGGGGCAGGGTAGGACGAGGGGAGTACCAGTCTTACTGTGTTTTTATTCAGGGAAATGGAGAAAAAACTATTTCAAAAAGATTGGAGATATTGAATCAGTCAAATGACGGATTTTATATCGCAGAGGAGGATCTGAAACTGAGAGGACCGGGAGACCTTTTTGGAATCCGTCAGAGCGGACTCCTGGAATTTCGCATTGGAGATATCTACAATGATGCCGGTATATTGAAAAGTGCCAGTGAAGCTGCTACCGGGATTCTTGCACTGGATCCGGATCTGTCGCTGCCGCAGGATGATGCTTTAAAAAAACAACTGTACTCCTGTATGAAAGAAGGTCTTGAAAACTTTGGACTTTAAGAGAAACAAAAAGCCTGGTTTAAATAAATTGTTGCAAAAAAAAAGAAAACGTAGTATCCTAATAGCGTAGTTACTTTTTATTTCACCTTGTAAGGAGGCTATTATGGCTACAAGAACAACAACAAAAAAAGCAGAACCTAAGACAACAACTGCAAAAACGGCTATCGAAAAAGAGGCTCCTGCAAAGATTCCTGCAGAAACAGCAACAGTATCTGCAGTGAAAGAAACCATGGAAACAGCGCCTGCGAAAAAGGCTGCAGCTGTAAAGAAGACTACTGTGAAGACAACTGCAAAAAAGACAGCTGAGAAAAAACAGACAGTTAGAAAAACCGCTGCAAAAAAAGCCGCTTCGGTAAATGAAGAGGTGTATGTACAGTTCTGGGGCAAAGAGGTGTATGCCAAGGACGTAGTTGAGAGCATTAAAAAGATATGGACAGAAGAGATGGGCAAAAAGGAATCAGAGCTTAAAGACTTAAAGGTATATATCAAGCCAGAGGATAATGGAGCACATTATGTTATTAATGGAGACATTACAGGCTTCCTTGGTTTATAGGAAAAAGAAAAAGGCTCAGGAGACATAAGTCGCCTGAGCTTTTTCTTCTTCGGGTGTATTTAGAACTGACCGTTCTGGGAGCCGCTGGACATCTGTCTTTCCTGAGCTTCGATCATCTTTTTGACCATATATCCGCCTACAGAACCATTCTGTTTGGATGTGAGGTTTCCGTTATATCCGTCGGTGAGAGGTACACCCAGCTCATTTGCTACCTCAAACTTAAAACGGTCAAGAGCGCCCTTTGCTTCCGGTACAGCTGCTTTGTTAGAAGAATTTGTGTTTGACATTATTTGTGTCCTCCTTGGTTGTTTTTGTTATTTGGATGTTACAATGGTAGTATGTGAATTTTGATAAATAATACACTAGAATATACTGTATGAATTTCCAGTATATTGAAAATATTAAGTTTCTATGAATTTTGTATATTTTGTAAGATTTAATTGCGTTTTTTTTGTTAAGTTGTTATAATAGTTAGGGGTAATAAAGAAACTAGTATATGTATTGGTGAGAATGGAGAGATGATTAATGAATTTAGGAATCATTGCACACAACAGTAAAAAAGTACTTATTGAAGATTTTTGCATCGCGTATAAAAATATTCTCGCTAAGCACGAAGTTTATGCTACAGGGACTACTGGTAGAAGAATTGAGGAGGCCACGAACCTGCATGTGCATAAATTTCTTGCAGGCAGTATAGGCGGAGATAAGCAGTTTATGGAGATGATAGAGAGAGAGGATCTTGATATGGTGATCCTTTTCTATAATCCGGCGATGATCGACCCGAAAGAACCGGATATTTCAGCAATCTGTATGCGCTGCGATCAGTACAATATACCGGTGGCAACGAATATTGCCACTGCAGAACTTTTGATCCTGGGACTTGCCCGAGGCGATCTGGATTGGAGACTGAATCTGAAATGAGAGTAATAGCAGGAAAAGCCCGTCGTCTTCCTTTGAAGACTCTTCCGGGTACAGATACCCGGCCTACAACGGACCGTATCAAAGAAACTTTATTTAATATTATTCAGCCGGAAATTCCCGATTGTCATTTTCTGGATCTGTTCAGCGGAAGCGGTGCTATTGGCATAGAAGCCCTGAGCAGGGGAGCGGAGTCTGCTGTTTTTGTAGAAAAAAATCCAAAGGCATGTGCATGTATCAGAGATAATCTGGCATTTACAAAGCTTGCTGAAGATGGTAAACTATTAGCCATGGACGTGCTTCAGGCGCTTCGCTCCATGGAAGGTCAGTCTGCTTTTGACTGTATTTTTATGGATCCGCCGTATGGATGTGGATTAGAACGTCAGGTACTGGAATATCTCGCACAGAGCACTCTGGCAGATGAAGATACGATGATCATTGCAGAGGCAGACCTTCATACAGATTTCTCTTATGTGGAAGAACTGGGATATCAGATCAGCCGTTCAAAAGAATATAAGACAAACAAGCATGTTTTTCTGTATAAAAGAAAGTGAGAATGCACATGGTAACAGCAGTTTATCCGGGAAGCTTTGACCCGGCTACCTATGGTCATCTGGATGTGATCAGGAGAGCCAGCGTCTCTTTTGACAGAGTTGTAGTGGGCGTTTTGCATAATTCTGCAAAAAGTCCGTTGTTTTCTGTGGAAGAACGTGTTAATATATTAAAAAAGGCAACGCGGGACATTCCGAATGTCATCATAAAGCCGTTTAACGGGCTTTCTGTCAACTTTGCAAGGGAGAATGAAGCCCAGGTTATTGTAAGGGGACTGCGTGCGGTCACAGACTTTGAGTATGAACTTCAGATGGCACAGACTAATCGTGTTCTGGCTCCGGATGTGGATACTGTTTTTTTAACAACCAGTCTGGAATACGCATATGTAAGCTCTACGATCATGAAGGAAGTTGCCCGCTTTGGCGGTGACCTGTCTAAATTTGCACCGCCCGAGATCATTCAGGCCTTGCAGGATAAGATGCAGGAAGAAAAAGATAATAAGGAGAATGTACAATGAGCAGCAGAATTGAACAGATTATTGATGATATTGATGAATTTATAGAGAGCTGTAAATTCCAGCCACTGTCTTCAACAAAGATTATTGTAAATAAAGATGAAATTGATGAGTATTTAAGAGAACTCCGTTTAAAAACACCAGATGAGATCAAGCGCTATCAGAAGATCATCAGCAATAAAGATGCGATTCTGGAGGACGCACAGTCTAAAGCAGATGCGATCATTGCCGATGCACAGGCAAAAGCACAGGAGCTTGTTACACAGCATGAAATTATGCAGAAAGCATATGCACAGGCAAATGATACAATCAATGCTGCAAATAAGCAGGCTCAGGAAATCCTTGACTCTGCAACACAGGATGCAAACAGTATTCGTCTCAGTGCGATTACTTATACAGATGATATGATGGCAAATATCGGTTCTGTACTGAATCAGACACTGGAAGATGCAGGCGGTAAATATAAAGGCTTTATCGATGCTCTTCAGGTATGTCTGGATGTTGTAAATCAGAATCGCCAGGAGCTTGCACCTCAGACTGCGCAGGCAGCTGCCATTACCGGTACTTATCATGATGATACTCAGGAGCAGGAAGAGGATGCTCTGTTAGACGACCTGGATGAAAATTAAACTCAGCAGGGCAGTAATTGCTGTATTGAGACATTTGGCAGAAATATAAGGTATGACAGAAAGATCCTGATGAAGAAGACTTTTTGTCTGGGCCAGAATACAGATTCCGCCAAATGCAGTCATACACATGGAGCAGAGATATCTGATTTTGAAAGGCAGACTGGACAGCGCCAGGAAATGAAGTCCGGTGGTAAGCTCCAGTGTGCCAAGAATCAGGTAGCCTGCGGCTGATTCTGTTTTCAGAAAATGCCTGATAAAGGCAGATATAACAGAAAACAGAAGGATATGACCACCCATTCGGGTGAGTGTTTCAAATCCATTCATAATGGAGGCATCCAGCAGAGTTCCTATTGAACCGATAGCGGATGGCTCCGTTTTTTGATTTTCAGGAATTGTTTTCGGAGTTGTTGTGTCCCCTTTCCAGATACAGAATCGAAAGATGACCATGGTAAGGAAGCTTGCCAGAAGAAGAATTCCATAAACTGTTCCGTAATGGATCCTGTCTTCAAGACAGAGATGGATCAGATATGTACGGATGAAGACAGGACTTGCATGATTGGTAAAAGTCAGAAGATATTCTGCTTCTTTTTTATTGATGCGTCCGTGAGTGTACATATCAGAGGTGATCTTTGTGCCCATGGGATACCCACAGAGAAGACCGAGGATCAGTGCATATGCGCCGGGGGATGTGACGCCAAAAACTATATTCCAAAGGCGCTCCAGAGGTGCAAAAAGTTTTTCGGCTGTATTTGTATGAATTAAAATTCCTGTGAGGATAATAAAGGGAAGGAGTGTGGGGATCAGAGTATTCAGCCATAGATCCAAACCTTCCTTTGATGCAGATAATGCTTCTATGGGACAGCATACGAAAAAAGACAGCAGCAGGAGGATTCCTGCTGGAAATAAAATTCGCTTCATATACAGATTCCGTTTTTTTTAACTATATGGTCTGTATTAAATAAATATGAAGAATTCTCATGACGAAATGGAGGAAATCGAATATGAGAGCATTGGAAAATTGTGAACCAAAACGAGTATTTTATTATTTTGAGGAACTTTGCAAAATTCCTCATGGTTCAGGAAATACAAAGCAGATCAGTGATTATCTGGTAAGCTTTGCAAAAGAGCAGGGTCTGGAGTATGTTCAGGATGAAATGAATAATATTGTGATCTATAAACCGGCAACTCCAGGTTACGAAAACGCTCCTACCGTGATCATTCAGGGGCATATGGATATGGTTTGTGAGAAGCGTCCGGATGTGGAGCATGACTTTACAAAAGATCCTTTAAATATTTCTGTACAGGATGGATATGTAACTGCAAACGGAACAACTTTGGGCGGAGATGACGGCATTGCTGTTGCTTATGGACTTGCTCTTCTGGAAAGCAAAGAAATCGCTCATCCGGCACTTGAAGTTCTGATTACGGTAGATGAGGAGATCGGACTTCTTGGAGCAGTAGGTCTGGACTGCAGTGTGCTGAAAGGAAGAAGACTGATCAACCTTGATTCTGAGGCAGAGGGAAGTCTTTGGATCAGCTGTGCAGGCGGGCTTTCCGGGATCAGCACCATTCCTGTACAGAGAGTGGAGGCAGAAGGTCAGAAAGCAGCAGTAAAGATCACAGGACTTATGGGCGGACATTCCGGAGCGGAGATTGACAAAAAGCGTGCCAATGCCAATGTTCTGATGGGAAGATTCCTT
>JAPFCU010000039.1 GCA_026169535.1 Blautia sp. | reverse complement strand
CTGCTAGCTATCTCTCGTTTTACTGTTTTGGTTCATCGAACCGTTCTTAAAAATAAAATGTAAAGAATTTTCGAGAATCGTATGTGTCTCACTGTTTAGTTATCAAGGTTCTTTGTTTCTGTCTCTCAGACAGCTCATTTATTTTATCACATCTGTTTTTGTTTGTCAAGAACTTTTTTCAAGTTTTTTGAACTTTTTTCAGATGTTTGATTTTGTAAATCTCTGTCTCGCTGACAGCTTGTTTACTTTAACACATTTATTTGTGCTTGTCAACAAGTTTTTTCAATTTTTTTGTTTTTCTTTTTTAACCAGAAAAACAAGAAATCCGCTCCATTTCGAAGCGGATTTCAGTATAACACTGTAATTCTGTTACGTCAAGTACTTTTTTTAATTTCCGTAAAAAATACTCATAAAGAAATTTACAAAAATATCATATTCGTACAAGGTATTAAGAAAAGCATCTTTTTCAATCAATGCCAGTCCTTCTTTTCCAATCTGCGTACTGCATAAAATTGTGATCACCAAAAAAGCAATCCATACAAATACAATCCCTTTTACCAGCCCTATCGCTCCTCCGGCAAGCTTATTTGCACTTTTTAAGACAGGGAGTCCAGCAAGAAGATTCAGAATATATGTACCCATACGCAATATTACCGATGCCAGAAGATACGATACAAAAAAAGACAGACCATTGACGATCATACGCGCCAAAGCTTCTGATACGTATTCCGCAAAGCTGTCTACTGCCAAAAGGCTGTAGATCTCGGAATTATTATTTGATTCCAGTCCCTTTCTCAGCAACTCCGGAAGTTCCATATTTTCTATAAAGCTATACTGATCCCCTCTGCCGTCAGTATTATGCCCTGACAGTGTTTCCTGGGATACCACAAAACCCTCACAGCTTTTCTGTATTTTTTCATACACAGGCGTATTTTCCATTAAAAATTCATTCACATAGGGATTAATTGCCCACGAAACTGCTATGGCCAAAAAAACAAAAAAGAATGCCACAATCTCTCTGACAAATCCTCGTTTATACCCTTTGACAGCTGTCAGCAGCAGAAATACAAGAACTACCACGCCTAACCAGGTTAACATCCTATCACACTCCTCAGCTCAGCTTGATCACCCTGACCCCACTGTCCATTACCAGCAGATAACGATTCCATCCAATTTTTATAAAATTGTTAATACTGCCGTCCACAGTACCTGTATATTTTGTGGTTCCTCTGCTGTTCATCACACAGATCTGCGAGTCATTGTAAAGCAAAATATTTCCTCCGCTCATTTTAATAGTGGTATATGGTATATTAAAATTCTTTTCAAACCGGAGATTTCCTTCTGGAGAATATACTTTCATGGTATATTTCTTATCTTTGCCCCCATTCTTAAATACCATTCCTATCGTCTCGTCATCGGAAAATGTACTGACAATCTCTTTATCAACTTTTTCAGTTACAGCCTCTTTTGGTATCTGCCGCCCTTTATATAACGTAAAGCCGTCCTCACGAAGTGCTAAAGAACTGTCTGCATCCAGATATTCTATTTCCGGAATCACCACGCCTTCATATGTATAGCCGCTGACAATTCTGTCCGGTTCATTCTGGCCAACATCTCCAAAGTTATAAAACGCAACATAACTTGTAGTATCACTGCCATCTATAAACTGATAAGTAACCATCATGATCTCACCATCATCCGACACAGCAATATCCATAGGATATCCCGGATCTTCTACATGAGTCTGATTTTCTGCAATCAGACTTCCATCTGAAGCATAATAATTGATCCATGTAGAATCTCCTCCGTCCAGAATTGCTGCAACCAGTCCATTTGCCGATATCCTTGCCTTTACAATACTATAGGAGGTTGTCACACTTCCTGCTTCTCCCTCTTTGTTGAATATCCTCAACGCTGTGCCGTCCACATCTGCGATCACCGCCCAGTCATCATTTATATCGGCCACCGGATTCTGCATTTCATAAAGCGAACTCCAGTAAGCGCTCATTTCATTATTGACAAGAGAAGCTCCTTCCGGACTATATCGCAAAATTTTACCGGACATCATCTCATACTGGTTGGAAACAACATCTTCCTGTTCATGGATCTGTATGGTTTTATAACTGCGATAGCTTCTTTTCTCTATAAAAATCAGCAGCGCTGCGGCCGCCGCTATGACCACAGAAGCAGTAATAACTGTTTTCCGGATCACTGCATGCCGGTGTCTGGACAGCTGCTGCTGATAATCTTCACCATTCCTGCCTGCGGCCCGGGCAGCTTTTTCATTCTGAGCCTGTATTTTTGCCCTCTTCCGTTTCTTTAGAAATTTTTTAAATACGTTTGACATAATAAACCTTACCTTTCGGATACTGTCACTAACTCATCAAAAACAGACACGTTCCTGCTTCCCGCCTGTTTTCTGATATGTTATTATAGCAAATATCTTAGGGCAATACAATTATTTGTCCAGGATAAATAATCTCATCTGCAGTGATTCCATTTAATCTGCATATTTCTTCAACAGCATCCATATTTCCATAATTCTGTATACTGATCTGGTATAAAGTATCTCCCGGTCGGATAATATATGATCCAGAATTTCCAGATGTCTCTTCTGATTTGCTCTCCATCCCTTTTTGCTGCTCTCGCACTCTTTTCCCTGCTTTTCTTATATCAGACTCCTGTTTATATATAGATTCCGTATGTTTTTCCTGCTTCTCTCTTTCTACGCCTGACTCTTGTCCGCTTTTCTCATTTTGTTTTCCCTCGCCCCGAAGCCCTTCATTCTCATTTTCTGTTTTCAGGCCGTCCGATTCCAGATTCTCTTTTTTCTGTTCCGCAGATTTTCTGCTGTCGCTCTTCTGGGTATTATCATTCTGATAGCCGTTTGCCTTTTCTTCTTTTTTTATCGCTTCTTTTTTATCTGCCGTCTCATCATCCCCAATTCCCTGCTGTTTAGCTTCCATCACTGCCGATACTGCCTCTGTCCGGGAATCCAGTACCTGGATTTCCTGATAATGCTGATAAAATTTTGTTCCTGCCAGCGCCACCGCAAAAACCAGACAGGCCGTTGCTGCATATGAAAAAACAGAGGTTCTTTCTTCCAGTTCCTCCGTTTCCTTTTCTTCAATGTTATTCTTCTTTTTCTGTATGATTTTTCGGAAGGCCTTTACCGCTTCATCCGGAACCTCTTCCTGACGTTGTTCTTTACCTGCATTTTTCTCAAGCATATATGCCTGCATCTGAGGATTTTTTTCATAGTAGAGATAATATCCACTCTGTTTTACCAAAAAGCTGTTTTCATATCTGAAAAAAACCTCTTCTCTTTCTGCCGGATCCATCAACAGCAGTACCTTGTCTCCCCCTCCGAAATTTTTCAAATGCGCCCTCTGAAAAATTTCTGAAGCTTCCAGTGTCAGAGCCCTTTCCGCAAAAAACCACCCTACAATTTCCTGCCCCTCAAAATATCTCTCCATCTCCTGATGGATCTTCTGCCATAACTGATCTGTAAATTCAATATGCTCCCGGGATAATTCTTCTGTTTCTGCAGCCAGTGCACCCTTTATAAATACATAGACGTCTCCTGAATCCCACTTTGTTTCTCCTGTCAAAACTGCCATACAGCTTTTTTCTTCTCCGCCGCTTTCTTCTGCCCCTGCATATCTTCCCAAAAAAGTATATACGTAATCCTCCATATAAATCCGGCAGTTTCCTTTTATCAGACCTATCTGGCGTATGTTTTTAGGCACAGAAAATATACCATCCCTGTCTTTCGCTTCCTGGTTTTCATCTTTATAGATGACTTCTATCATTTTATATCACCCCTTCGGGTACCAGAATAACATATAGAAAATGCAGATTTTATCGTATTGTAAGAGCGCTTTGCAATAATTTAACGACATATTCTGCAAAATGCATATTTTCTCTTACCAAAGGATAAAATAAATCAGGACAAACAGCACAGGAGATGCCTATGACCTTTTATATTGACACGAAAAAAGCCGGCTCCGCCGGAAAAATCTCATGGTTTCTGAAAAAATGCATTCTCAATCATTCAGCCAGCTGGAGAGAGCTTGTTTTTCTCTGCATTGGCACAGACCGTCTTACCGGAGACTGCCTGGGACCTTATGTCGGACAGCAGCTTACCCGGCAGCTTCCCGGAAAATTCCATATATACGGAACTTTATCTCATCCTGTTCATGCACTGAATCTCTGCGATACAAGCAGTCACATCATCAAACGCCATCCTCAGGCTCTGGTTGTGGCTATAGATGCCTCTTTGGGACAAAAAAAGCACCTGGGCTATGTAACCATTGGAAATGGTGCACTTTACCCAGGTGCTGCCGTCCAGAAGGAGCTTCCTCCTGTCGGAGACATTCATATTACAGGAATTGTAAATACTGCCGGAATTATGGAACAGCTTACTCTGCAGACCACACGTCTGTCTACTGTGATCAGTCTGGCAGACAAGATCACGGAAGGGATACTGGCCGCAGTTCCCTGTTCAGTTCAAAACTCCTGTTTTATACAAAAGCTTTAATCTGTTTGTAGATTCCTTCTCCATCCAGACCATATTTTTCCAGGAGAGCCACCGCCGGTCCGGACTCACCAAATACATCATTAATACCAATACGTTTCACCGGTACTGGTGCTTTTTCAGACAGACATTCGCAGACTGCACCGCCAAGACCACCAATAATAGAATGTTCCTCTACTGTAACAACCTTACCGGTTTCTTTTGCCGCTGCCACGATCAGATCCTCATCAAGCGGTTTGATAGTATGGATATTGATGACTTTAGCCTCGATTCCGTCTGCTGCAAGCTTTTCAGCAGCTTCCAGAGATGCTGCCACGCAAAGTCCGTTTGCAACGATTGTAAGATCTTTTCCTTCACGAAGGACAATACCTTTGCCCAGTTCAAACTTATAATCCGGTCTGTCGTTGATCACCGGAACAGCAAGACGTCCAAAACGCATATAGACAGGGCCTACATGCTCATAAGCAGCCTTTACCATGGCCTTTGCTTCAATATCATCAGAAGGAGAGGCAACAACCACTCCCGGAATGCTTCTCATCAGAGCAAAATCTTCACAGCACTGATGAGTAGCACCATCCTCACCTACGGAAATTCCGCCATGAGTAGCGCCAATCTTTACATTCAGTTTTGGATATGCCACAGAGTTACGTACCTGTTCAAAAGCACGGCCTGCTGCAAACATAGCAAAAGTACTTACAAAAGGAACCTTGCCTGTTGTGGCAAGTCCTGCACCGATTCCCACCATATTACACTCTGCGATGCCACAATCAATGTGACGTTCCGGGAATTCTTTTTTGAACATTCCTGTCTGGGTAGCTGCAGCAAGGTCAGCGTCCAGAACAACAAGATCCTCATGCTCTTTTCCAAGTTCTACCAGAGCCTCACCATAGCTGGCTCTTGTTGCAATTTTCTTTACATCTGACATAATGCTTCACCTGCCTTTTCCAGTTCTTCCATAGCCTGCGCATACTGCTCATCATTCGGAGCTTTTCCATGCCATCCTGCCTGATCTTCCATAAAGGATACACCTTTTCCTTTGACTGTCTTCATAACAATAGCTACTGGCATTCCCTTTACAGCTCTTGCCTCATCAAAAGCAGCCTTCAGCTGATCCATATCGTTTCCGTCTTCCACATTGATCACATGGAAATTAAACGCTTCAAATTTCTTATCAATAGGATACGGAGAACATACTTCATCGATTCGTCCATCAATCTGAAGTCCATTATTATCAACGATCACTACAAGGTTGTCCAGTTTACGGAAGCCTGCAAGCATAGCTGCCTCCCATACCTGTCCCTCCTGGATCTCACCGTCTCCAAGAAGAGTGTATACTCTGTAAGAATCTCCGCTCAGCTTTGCAGAAAGAGCCATGCCTACGGCTGCAGAGATACCCTGTCCCAGAGATCCGCTGGACATGTCAACTCCCGGAATATGCTTCATATCCGGATGTCCCTGAAGATAAGAGCCCAGATGACGAAGAGTCTTAAGATCCTCCTTGGGGAAATAACCTCTCTCAGCCAGTACAGAATAAAGTCCCGGCGCAGTATGTCCCTTGGAAAGTACAAAACGGTCACGATCTGCCTTCTTCGGGTCTTTCGGGTCAATATTCATCTCTTCAAAATACAGATAAGTAAATAAGTCAGCTGCAGAAAGGGATCCACCCGGATGTCCGGCCTTTGCAGCATGGACTGCTGTCACAATGTCCTTGCGGACTTCATTGGCAGTCTTCTGAAGCTCTAATTTATTCATGATATTCTCCTTTTGTTCTGATTATTCACCAAAAACAGCTCTGTAGTCCTGCTGGAATTTCTCGATACCTGCGTCTGTAAGAGGATGATGTGTCATCTGCTCCAGAACCTTGTACGGTACAGTTGCAATATGTCCGCCTGCAAGAGCGCACTCTGTTACATGCATAGGATGACGCACGCTTGCACAGATAATTTCTGTGTCAAGACCTGCAACGTCAAAGATCTGAACGATCTGACGGATCAGCTCAACACCATCTGTGGAAATATCATCCAGTCTTCCAAGGAATGGAGAAACATAAGTAGCTCCTGCTCTTGCCGCAAGAAGCGCCTGATTTGCGGTAAAGATCAGAGTTACATTTGTTTTAATCCCCTCTTTTGAAAGAACCTTGACAGCCTTCAGCCCCTCAACTGTCATTGGGATCTTTACTACCATGTTAGGATGGATTTTTGCGATCTCGCGTCCTTCTGCGATCATTCCTTCTGCATCTGTTGTAGTAGCCTTTACCTCTCCGCTGATCGGTCCATCTACAATAGAAGTGATTTCCTTGATAACCTCTTTAAAATCTCTTCCTTCTTTTGCAATCAAAGACGGATTCGTGGTAACTCCACAGATGATCCCCATATCATTAGCTTTACGGATATCTTCTACATTTGCTGTGTCAATAAAAAATTTCATTCTTTTTCCCTCCTGTTTTGTTTTCGCTCTTTTGTTTTACGTTGGCTTTCACCGTTGGTAATTTTATTATAGCAAAAACTCAGCAAGGGTCAAGAAGCACACTTTTTATTAATAAAATATTTATTAATATTTTTGATTTTTATAAATACTTTTCCTTTGTTTAAAATGTTTTTAACAAAAACCCCTAAATATATTCAGCTTTTTCAACTTTCCGGAAATCCTTATCTCTAAAATTATTAATAATAATTTTTTCCAGAATATTTATTTTTTTGTGCTGGCATAGGCAGTGGTCCTGCGAGCAATCAATTTAGGAGTATATTCTATATTATACAGGCTGGTAGGCTGAGGGCCTGTATAAAACTGATCGTTAGTAGTGATCTTGCGGATAATGATATCGCAGGCATCTCTTCCCTTTAAGGCAACAAAATGATCAATGGTAGTAAGAGACAGTCTTCTGATTCCGGAATAAAAAATATCGTCACATCCAATCACCGATACGTCCTTTGGTACCCGGATCCTGGATTTTTCCAGAGCATCAATTGCGCCTATTGCCATCATGTCATTCTGACCTGCAATAGCAGTAAAATGCCTTCCTTCTTTCAAAAGCTCCAAAGTAAGCTGATATCCCATAGTGTATTCAGAATCCATCCGGGGAATCTGCCTGTCAATAGATTCGTCTGCAGCTTTGATCAGAACATGACCTTCCAGTCCGTCCCGTTCAAACTCTTTCACAAACCCATCGATTCTCCGGGATCTTTGCCACTGTCTCCTTGTCAAAGGCGGTGTGATAAACGCCACATCTCTATGCCCCAGATCCAGAAGATGGCGGGCCATCAGCCGTCCTACCATAGTATTATCCTGATTGATGGCATCTACAGTAGTCGTCTTTTCTTTGTTGCTGATAATCACAAGAGGAATCTCTCTGGCAGTCTCTTCCACTTTTTTCTGAAAATCCGGGTGTGGATTACATGTATAAATAATCCCCTGAGGCTGTATGGTACGGATCATACGAAGATACTTTTCCTCCAGTCCTGCATTTCTCTGGGTATTGCAGATAAAAACACCATACCCTTTTTCATTTGCAACTGCCTCGATTCCCTGCAGGAGCAAAACATAATAGGGACTTGTCAAAGTTGGACAAAATACAACGATCAGTTTTTCTTTTTTATTATCTCTGTGACTCCTTCCTCGAGGCAGCTCATAGCCAAGCTCTCTGGCAGCCTGTTCCACACGCTCCACAGTTTCTGCCGAAAAGGAAACATTACTCTTTCGGTTCAGGATCATAGACACTGTCGCCTGAGAAACCCCGGCTCTTTCAGCAACCTGAGAGGAAGTTATTTTTTTCTTTGCCACCGGCTTCTCCCTCTTTTCTCTGCCTCATTAAAAATCACAGTTCTACTCTGCCCTCCAATGCACGCAGCAGTGTCACCTCATCAATATACTCCAGATCTCCGCCTACCGGAACACCGCTTGCGATCCGGCTGACTTTGATCCCTGTAGGCTTGATCAGTTTACTGATATACATTGCTGTTGTCTCACCTTCAAGGCTTGAATTGGTGGCAATGATCACTTCTTTTACATCTTTCTGCAATCTCTGCATCAGTTCTTTCAGCCGGATATCATCGGGCCCGATGCCCAGCATAGGAGAGATCGCACCATGAAGCACATGGTACACCCCCTCATATTTTCCGGTTTTTTCATAGGCAGCCAGGTCCCTTGTATTTTCCACCACCATAATGGTTGATGGATCCCGTCGGGGATTGCTGCAAATGGGACAAAGTTCCTGATCAGTCAGCGTACAGCAGTTTTTACAGTAGCGGACTTTTTCTCTTGCCCCGGTAATGGAAGATGTCAACTGTTCCACCTGCTCCTTCGGCATATTCATAATATGAAAGGCAAGTCTCTGGGCAGATTTTGCTCCGATTCCCGGGAGATGCGAAAGTTGTTCGATCAGTTTATTAATGTGAGTACTATAATATTCCATCAGAATGGAAAGCCTCCTCCAAGACCACCGAGACCACCTGCAAGCTTGGACATCACCGCAGAAGACTCTTCTTCTACTTTTCTCAGGGCTTCATTGGTTGCCGCTACGATCAGATCCTCCAGCATCTCAATATCATCCGGATCTACAACTTCTTCAGAAAGCTTTACCTTAGTGATCTCTCTCTTTCCGGAAATAGTCACTTCAACAGCGCCTCCGCCTGCTGCAGCTGTAAATTCTTTTTCTTCCAGTTCCTTCTGGTTTTCTTCCATCTGGCGCTGCATCTTCTGCGCCTGTTTCATTAAATTATTCATATTCCCAGGCATTCCCATACCTGGAAATCCTCCGCGCTTTGCCATATTTATCTTCCTCCTGATTTTTACTTTTATACCTACTCTACTATATTTTATTGTTTCCTTTGTGTCAATATGTTTGAAGTCAGGACTCTCCTTCCGGTTCCTCTTCCACCACAACATCCATATGGATATTTTCACGGATAGCCTGATCTACAGTAATATTAACAAGATTTGTCTGCTGATGATCTTCTGCCACCAGCATATGAAGTTCCACACTTTTTCCGGTCTGTCTCTCTATAATCTGCTTCAGTTCCCGGCAGGCATCCGAATCATCCGGATAGTTTCTTCCCAGAGGCGTCTGAAATTCCACATACAGTACAGGCTCCCCTGTCTCGCCGTTATATTTAGGAATAGATTTTAAAAGAGCCTGCTTAAAAGCCGCTGTAGTCTGTCCCACGATCACCTTCCAGCCGGCAACAATCTTCTGCAGATCTTCCGGGGCTGCTTTCTGAGCCTTTTTCGGTTCAGGAGCCGTCTCCGGCACTTCTCCGTCTCCGGCTGCTGTCACCTGCTGAACGATCACCTGCCGGGCAGGGGCTTCGTCCATACGCTTTTCCAGCACTCGAAGGCGATCCAGAACAGAATCCATATTGGTTTCCATGGCCGGACGACAAAGCTTGATCAAAGCAATTTCCACTAAAATCCTTTTCTGAGTGGCATAACGGATCTGACTGGAAAGCTCAGAAAAAATGCGGATGTAGCGCATCAGAGTATCTACATCTGTCATTTCACTTTCTTCTTTCAGAAGTTTTAGATTTTCAGAAGAAACATCTATTGCGTCCTCCGGATTTTCGGAAGTCTTCACCAGAAGAAGATTTCTCATATACCAGGTAAAATCTGCTACAAACTGTCCCAGTTCTCTTCCTCCTACGATCAGATCTTCCAGAATGTGGATAGAACCGGTTACATTTCCTGCAAGAACCTGTCTCAAAAGGCTGCTGAAAACTTCTGTATCTACTGCCCCCAGCACCTCCAGTACCTTATCATAAGTAAGCGTCTGTCCCAGATAAAAGGCAATACACTGATCCAAAAGACTCAAGGCATCTCGCATAGATCCGTCTCCTGCCTTTGCCACATAACGGACCGCTCTTTCTTCTGCTTCCACCCCTTCAGCTTTCAGCAGTTCTGTAAGACGGGCAGCGATGGTATCAATAGAAATCCTGTGAAAATCATACCTCTGGCATCTGGACAAAATCGTAATCGGTATCTTATGAGCTTCTGTGGTAGCAAGGATAAAAATCACATAGGAAGGCGGCTCCTCCAGGGTTTTTAAAAGAGCATTAAACGCTCCTGTAGAAAGCATATGAACCTCATCGATAATATAAACTTTATATTTTCCTTCTGTGGGGCGATAAGTCACTTCCTCCCGGATCTCACGGATATTATCCACACCATTATTGGAGGCAGCATCGATTTCTATTACATTCATAGATGTACCGGCCTGTATTGCCCTGCACATCTCACACTGGTTGCAGGGACTGCCGTTTACCGGATTCTGACAGTTAACTGCCTTTGCAAGAATTTTTGCCACTGTTGTCTTACCGGTTCCTCTGGTGCCGCAGAACAGATATGCATGACCAATGCGCTCTGCCTTGATCTGATTTGTCAAAGTAGTCACAATATGGTCCTGCCCTTTTACATCGTCAAAATTATCGGGCCTGAATTTTCTGTACAGGGCAGTATAGCTCATAGCTTTTTCTCCTCTCATGGCAACGAAAAGGATGCTGCAAAGCAGAACAGCTCCGTCTGCAGCACCCTCAGTTGTTATTTTTTATTATTGATTCCCTTTCCGGATCAGTCACCAAAACTGATGCCAATCTGTTTGGCAGCCTTTACTGTCTGATCTTTCGGAGATACCATCTTCAGTTTCCCTGCACATTCTGCCAGCGGAACCCGTTTGATCTTGCCGTCAACAACACCAATCATAACGCCATAATCCTCGTCAAGGATTGCTTCTGCAGCACCTGCACCGATTCTGGTTGAAAGCACACGGTCATAGGGGCATGGCTGTCCGCCTCTCTGAATATGTCCCGGAACTGTAACACGAACCTCGCTTCCTATCTCCTTGAAAATCTGATCGGCGATCTCATAAGAAACAGACGGATATTTCTTTGCCCTTGCTTCCAGCTTTTCTTTATATTTTTTCTTTGGAAGCTTGGCATCCTCTTTGGATATAGCACCTTCAGCCACAGCAAGGATCGTAAATCTCTTGCCTGCTTTATTCCTTCTCTGGATCGCTTCTGTAACCTTTTTTATATCATAAGGGATTTCAGGAATCAGAATGATATCTGCTCCGCCTGCCAGTCCTGCATGAAGAGTAAGGCTTCCCACTTTATGTCCCATAATCTCTACAATAAACACACGGCCATGTGAAGTAGCTGTCGTATGGATGCAGTCAATTGCATTGGTAGCAATATCCACAGCGCTCTGAAAACCAAAAGTCATATCTGTACCAAAAATATCATTATCAATCGTTTTGGGCAGATGAATAACATTCAGTCCCTCTTCCCTTAAAAGATTCGCTGTCTTCTGGGTACCGTTACCGCCCAGAATCACCAGACAATCCAGACAGAGCTTATAGTAAGTCTGCTTCATGGCCTCCACTTTGTCAAGGCCCTTGTCATCCGGCACTCTCATCAGTTTAAACGGCTGCCTTGAGGTTCCAAGGATTGTTCCTCCCTGAGTCAGGATACCAGAAAAATCCTTCGAACTAAGCATACGGTATTTCCCATAGATCAGCCCTTTATAACCATCGTCAAAACCATAAACCTCCAGATCATCTACCGCATTGGACAGTGCCTTTACCACACCACGCATAGTGGCATTCAAAGCCTGACAGTCGCCGCCGCTTGTCAGTAATCCGATTCTTTTAATCATAATTGACGCACCCCGCTTTGCTTAATAGTTTTTCTCTATTATATAATACTTTTGCCCCTCTTGACAAGACTGCAAAAATCGTCTATACTTAAATTCCGCGCAGCCGGGGAGTTAGCGGTGCCCTGTACCTGCAATCCGCTACAGCAGGGGTGATGCCAATCTGAGGCTTGTATTTTGCAGAGCTGCCCTTTATAAGCGGCGCTGACGTCTGGG
>JAPFCU010000009.1 GCA_026169535.1 Blautia sp. | reverse complement strand
TAGCCGTATGCGCATAAATAGGATCCTTACTTCCAAAATCTGTAACTTCTCCATAGCCTTTCTTTTTAATGTACTGAATCAGTTCTTCCTTTTCTTCCTCTGCGTTTGGATCACAGCCAATTGCAATTTTCATAATTTCTCCCTCCTTTTGGATATTGGATATTGGATACGATTTATATTTTTATAATAACACCAGCTTGAAGACTTGTCAATAATGTCTGAAAAATTTACTAAAATAACAAATAAGACCGATAGACAGACTAATTTCTACTGATAATTATTTCTCCTATACAATAAAAATCCCGGAGATTTTAAAATCTCCGGGTGCTTTTCTATGTTTTATTCTGTTTTTATTCTTCTGTATCTTCTTCCGATTCCGGAACTCCTTTACTGTGAACCGCATTCAGCATCACCACAACTGACTCCGGATCTGTCTTCAGGTCAATGTCTTTATCCTCTGCAATTGGAAGATCTTTTACATAAATCACATCGCCGATTTTCATTTCTCCTACATCAACCTTGACTTTGTCTACCAGAGATGACGGATATGCCCTATAAGCAATTTCCGTTAGATTCTCCTGGAGTACACCTGTCTGTATCTTATCATGATTTACCAGAACTATCTCAGCAACAGAATGAACCTTTTCATTACTTACCAGTGCCTGAAAATCCAACTCATCTACTCTTCCGGCCATCGGGTTAAAATCAACCTCTTTAATCAGTACATCATACTTCTGGCCATCTACATCCAGAAGAATCTGACTTCCTTTATTGTTTGTTTTCAAAAGACGTTCTACATCTGGCTTATGCATCTTTACAGGAATGGAGCCTTCGATTTCACGTCCAAACAGATTTCCTGTTACATATCCTTCTCTTCTTAATCTCTTTGCTTTGACATCCATGCTTCGCTTTTCAGCTTTTAAAGTATTCATTTATCTTTTCCTCCAAAAATCTGATTGCTTAGCAGCCTTCAACTTTAAATAAAGTAGGTTTTGTTAAGTAATGTTTACTTTTTACAGTTCTTATTATAATCCTGTCAAAAGAAAAAGATTAACCAAAAAAAATGTTTTTATCCAGTTTGCTTTGTATATATCTTAAATATTTTTATAATATCAGATTATATTCAGTTAATTTTTTCGTCTGCTATTTTGATCCAAAGAGAAACCTCTGCCCCATCTCCATCTACTGAATTTCCATATTTTAGAAATCCTCCCTGCTTCTTCATAAAAGTATCTGCTATAGACAGCCCTAACCCCTGATGTTTCCGGTCATGACGACTGTCATCTCCGCTGAAAAACGGTTCTGATCCATAAATAAGTGCCTGATCCGAAAAACCTGATCCATAATCCCGGACCGAAGCTACAAGATATTTTCTGAGAGAATCCTGATTATCTGATACCTTTTCTGTACCGATTTCTATCTGGATTCCCTGAGCAGGATCTGTATGTTCCAGAGCGTTTCCGAGAATATTTTTCCATGCCCGCATCACCTCATCCATGCAACAGAGGATTTCATCTGTATTTTCCGTTTCATCCTCCAGAAGTCGGGAGAAATCCTTATCTTTTCTTTTGCCTGTATGTTCCCTTCCCATGATCACCGGAATTTTCTCTGCTGTCCCAATAGCCTCTGCTTCTTCCAAAAGTTTATAAGTCAATTTTTCTGCACTCACCATCTTATGGGGTTCTTCTTGTTCCCTTCCTCTCAGAACCTGACGCATGGAGTCCAGATACTGCTCCATATATGCTGCATTTTTCAGAATCTCCAGAACACATTCCTGATCCTCTTCTTTGAGCTCTCCCTCTGCAAGAAGCTCTGCATTTCCCCGGACTACCGTCAAAGGCGTTTTGATATCGTGTGCCAGGGCAGAAATCTGTCGATTTTTCTGCTGCTCAGATTCCCACTGCTGCTGAAGAGAATCCTTCAGCGCAGCTTTCATTTTTTCCAGAGACATCATGACATCTCCAATCTCCTGGATATCTGACGGACGGCTCTCAAATTCCAGATCACTGGCAGCGATTTTTTCCGTTGCTTCACAAAGTCCCTCCAGCTGCCTTCTCATCCTTCGGGCAAAACATCTGGACAGGGCAAAACCGCTTGCAACTGTCAGAATAACAAACAGTCCTATGGTAAACCAGGTGGTAAGCTGTTCCGCCGGCGGCAGTATCTGATTCCACTTTTCATTTGCATAACGGACTTCTACAAAATATTTTGTAATACAAACTTCTCCGTTTTTTCTCCTGAAGAAACAGTAATATCCTTTTCCTTCTGCATATTTATTGTCTTTACGGTACTTTTGCCATGCAGTTTTTTCTTCTTTCTCGGCAAAATTCCCATAAAGAAATTTTCCATCTGCAGAAAAAACCCCATAAAAAGTTCCCGCCGGTATCAAATCTTCTGTCACCATATCCGCATTTCGGATCTTATCACCGTTTTCTGCCAGAGCCTGCTCTGCATGATTAGCCGGAAGCAAAAGACCGCCAATCATCGTGACAGTTCCAATCATTACAAAAAAACAAAAAAATGCAAGCAGAATCACAATAGCTGTAAAACCCAGGATATATTTTCCAAACAGACCTGTCAGCTTTGTTTTTTTACTGTTTTTTACTTCCATTTATATCCGATCCCCCATACTGTTTCTACAGGCGACACTCCCACCTTCTGAAGCTTAGCCCGGATATTTTTTATGTGTTCCGTAATAGCAGAGCTGTCACTTTCTCCATCATAACCAAAAACATGTTCATAAATTCTCTCTTTAGAAAACACCTGCCCCCTGTTCAAAGCAAGATATTCACAGATAGAGTATTCACTTTTTGTCAGCGGAATCTGCTTTCCCTGACAGTAAATTTCTTTTGCCTGCAGAGAAAATTCCAGATCTCCCAATGTAATCCGGTGTTTTTTTTCCCGATTTTCCCGGCGAAGATGAGCCGCTACCCTTGCTCTCAGTTCTCCCAGACCAAAGGGTTTTCTGATATAATCGTCTGCTCCAAGTCCAAAACCGGTGATCAGATCACCTTCTTCTGTTTTTGCCGTTACAAAAAGTATGGGGCAGTCCACCTGTTCCCGTATCCTCCGGCAGATTGTAAATCCATCTGTTCCCGGCATCATAACATCCAGAAGGATCAGCTGATAGCCGCTTAGTCTCTCCGGATCTATTTTTTCCGGATCATCCAGTGTATCTACCAGATAACCTTCCTTTTCCAGTGCTTTACGGATCACTGCCAAAATACCCTTATCATCATCAACAGCCAGAATCCTGCACATATATTTTCCTCCTAATCATTATCCTGTCTTCCTTCATAAAAATGAAACCATATAAAGATTATGACACAAAGGATCACTCCCAGCAAGATACAGGTGGAGATATCTCTCAGATCTGTACTGGCAGCTCCAAGTGCCGCTCTTCTGTTAAATTTTTCAGCAAGATACAGCGAGGCTCCACGAGAACTCCAGGAGCTTGGAACATACTGCCATTTTCCCTGACCAAGTCCTGTCAGAAACAACGCGGAGATCAGAAGCTGCCCTATGGAAACAGCCAGTGACACTGCTTTTGAAAAGCAAAGATTCAGAAACAAATGCTCCAGATAAAGGGGCAGACTTCCCAGCCAGAGAAAAACTCCTGCTTTCAGAAAAACAGAAAACGGTATTTCCATGTCACCTAATATCAGACGGTTGCCTGCTCCATAAAAAATCACAGCACCCATTACCGCGAAAAAAGCAAGAATCTCAAGACTCATCCATTTTGCCAGCAATGAACTTTCCCTCTTTCCTGTAGTCATAAGAAATCCCTGAAGATGACCGGAAAGCTCCAAATCCACATTTCCGGCGCAGATCACAGATGCCAGTACCGGAAAAGCAACTCCCACTGCCTGCACAAAAACAGAAAACTGAAGCTGTGCGCTGATCCTGGTCCACGCCAGGAAAAGAACACTGGCAGCAAAAGGAACAGTCACATGAATAGGATACAAAAATGTACGGCGCATTTTATAAAATTCTGCTTTTAATAATCTCATTATTTTTCCACCTGCCTTTGAAACCATTTCCGGGTAAAATACCAGAGCACTCCAAACCACAAAAGAGAAAAAACTGCTCCAATCATAGCTGCCGGTACACTCATAAGCTGAGGTGTATAAGTCATCTGTCCCGGCTGTGCCGGCAAACCATTAGGCAGAGTTTTTAAAACAGGACACATAACTCTGGGGGTAATTCCATACGGAACAAGAAAAAACAGCTTTTCCAGCGCCATAAGAGGCCCAGCAGTCTGGCTCAGTCCCACACTGATGATCACCATGACCAGCACTCCTGTTTTCTGCACCAGAAACAAACAGAAAGGAAGCTGCCACAGAGAAGTGAGCCAGATCAGTATCGCTGCAAGAATCTGATTTGATACAGCTGGTGCGTTAAAAAAAGTCATATGAAGTCCTCTTTCCATGACAGCTGTGCCAACAATAACAAATACCATCAAAAGTAAAGTAGCCACACCGCTTGCCATAGCTGACAACAGAATCTTTGCATCCCAGATCTTTCCCATGTCTGCCGGAAGCGACCAGATGGTACGATTCTGTTTTTTATGATCCTTTCCTCCAATCTGTCCGCAGGCTACAGCCAGAAATCCCGGCATCATCAGCATATACCACCAGTTATAGCCATCCATTGCAAAATAATTATGCGTCAGCTGAGCAGACAAAAGAGCACTTATCGCCGGCATCAGAATCATCAGTTTCCACAAAAAAGTATGGCGGTATTTCATTTTCTCAGCTTTAAAATATGTACTCACTTATCTCACTCCTCTCTCTACTGCCACAATTTTCATAAACAGCTGTTCCAGATCCTGACTTTCGTCCACGATTCCCTCATATCCAAGCCTTCCATTGGCCATAATCCCAATATAATCCGCAGTCAGCTGAATCTCACTTAAAATATGGCTGGATACTACAACAGTAATTCCCTGATCGGGAAAACTGCGGATCAGATGACGAAGTTCCTGAATTCCCAGAGGATCCAGACCGTTTACCGGCTCATCCAGGATCAAAAGCTTGGGATGACCCAGAAGAGCCATGGCAATTCCCAGTCTCTGCTTCATTCCCAGCGAAAATTTTCCCGAAGGCTTTTTTCCCGTATCAGTAAGATCCACAATCTTCAGAACTTCCCTTATTCTATCTTCTGTTTCTCCCAGCATCAGAGCCCGTACCTTGAGATTTTCCCAGGCAGACAAATTCTCATAAATAGGAGGCGTTTCGATCAGTCCCCCTATTTTCTTTAAATCCTTCCTGCTCCATGGATGTCCCTGAAAAACAATCTGCCCGGAATCCGGCCTCATAAGACCTGTTATCATCTTTAATAATGTAGATTTTCCTGCTCCGTTTGGCCCCAAAAGACCATAAACACAATTTTCTGGTATAGATAAAGAAATATTTTTTAAAACTGGCTGTTTTTTGAAAGACTTTTCAAGATTTTTGATTTCAACAATATTCTGACTCATCTTTTCCCTCCTATAAGTAAGATATTTTTGAGAATCACGGATATTAGCAGTTAGAAATTCTCCACCAATGCCCGCTTTTCCTTTTGTACCTACAGGATAAAAGATAATTATAAGGAATTTATAAGGGTAGGATTTAAATATTATAAATCTATAATCTGCCATTATAAATAAAAACATGATACAATAAAAACAATACTAAAAAAACATTTAACATGTCTTATTCGCAAAACTATCTTCGACATGGATAAAAAAGGAGCTTCCAATGAAAACGAAAAATCCCCCTTCCAACTATGATCTTCAGGTAGATATCGGAAAAAAACTCTTTATGGAATATGACCAGGAAATGTTGATCCGGCGGTTTCATCTGACCGCAGACGAGATCTGGATCTATCTGGATTATCTCCACACTCCATATCGGATCAGCCGGAAAACCGGACAGATACAGGAAAACCTCACAGAAGATATCTGGAGAGAATGTCGGTGCTACGACACTGTAATGACCATATATGATCTCTTATGTTATCCTGAAACAGAAACAGCTCCCGGATTATCCGGAAGCTGGTGTCCTGTAAGTAAATTTGCTGTTATGGGTGGTCCTGATGCTCTGGAATTTTCTCGAAAATATGCAGAGCTTTTTCAAAATCATATACAGAAACTGCAAAAAGCATGTGTGTCTCTTGGCGGAATCCCTCAAAAATCTTTTGCCAGTGCCGATTTTACCTGCATGATCCCGGTCACTTCCTACTTCCCTGTGCTGCTCCAGTTCTGGGAAGGGGATGATGAGTTTCCTCCTAAACTGATGTTGCTGTGGGATGAAAACTCCATGGCATTCCTTCATTACGAAACTACCTACTATCTTCAAGGAGATCTTCTTGAGAGACTGAGCCGACAGTTCTGAATCTCTCTTGTTTTTTGGATCCCGACTATTGTGAAGAATCAGTAGTACTCATGGTCGATCTGAATCACCGGAAAGTATTTGCTCCCCGGAATCTTTCGAATCTTATCCTTAAGGCTGTTTATGATCTCATTATCTGTGCTGCTGCATCCACTTGGTACAGACACATCAAAAATCAGGTTTGTGCTGGTAGGGCCTTTCACCATGCGGAAATCATGCATACTAAACGATGCATCTGTTTCCTGAACAATAGCATTTACTTTTTTCCGCATTTTTACCACTTCTTCATCATTGGTCACAATAGGATCCATGTGAATGGTAGCTGAACAATGCAGTTTTTCCTGAAGTTCATTTTCAATATGATCAATCTGTTCGTGAATAGCCTGAATATCACCTTCTGAATCCACTTCCACATGCAGGGAGATCATCAAACGCCCCGGACCATAATCGTGAACAATCAGATCGTGAATTCCATAAACCAGATCATGATTGATTACAATCCTATGTATTTCATCAATAAACTCCTCTTTTGGAGGCTGCCCCAGCAGCAGATCCATAGTCTCTTTGATTGTAGATGCTCCGGTATAAAGAATAAAAAGTCCTACCAGAATACCAAACCAGCCATCAAGAAGAAGACCCGTATACTGGCTGATAAGAGTTGCCGCAAGCACAAGCGCTGTGGATATGGTATCACTTAAGCTGTCCATGGCCGTTGCATGCATGGCAGCACTTTCGATCTTTTTTCCTACTGCACGGTTATAATAAAACATATATACCTTTACAAGAATAGACGCAGCCAGTATTCCAATGATCAACGGACTGCTCTCAACCGGTTCTGGGCGAAACAGTTTTTCCACAGAAGATTTAACCAGTTCAAATCCCATGATCAGGATAGCTACCGAAACCAGCAGACCAGAAATATATTCCATCCTTCCATGGCCGAAAGGATGCTCCGGATCTGGTTTTTGTCCGGAAATCCGAAATCCGATCAAAGTAATGATAGACGACCCTGCATCTGACAAATTGTTAAATGCATCTGCAGTAATCGCAATAGAACCACTTAAAAAGCCTGCAATCCATTTTCCCAAAAACAACAGAATATTCAGCCCGATACCCACGGCTCCGCAAAGTGTTCCATATGCCTGGCGGACAACCGGCGACGTATAATTTCGTCTGTCTTTGATGAATAAAGAAGCCAACAATTCAATCATAATAAACTTACATCTCCTGAATATCAGTCAAAAAATTCAATGCCCATTAAAGTCAGTCCGTGAGCCGGAGCCGTAGGTCCGGACACAGACCTGTCACAGGCATCCAGAATATCACGGACACGTTCCGGCGGATACTGTCCGTTTCCTACCTGTATCAGCGTCCCGGCAATAATCCGCACCATGTTATACAGAAAGCCTTCTCCTGAAACCCTGATCGTAACAATATCTCCGTCTCTCCATACATCAATCCCGGTCACTGTACGGATTGTTGATTTTACCTGAGCTCCTGTCCCGCAGAAACTGGCAAAGTCGTGACGTCCGATCAGATAGGAGGTTGCCTCCTGCATCTTTGCCACATCCAGCTTATAATGATAAAAATAGGAATAAAGACGCTCTGTGGGAACCGGAAACTTCCGGTTCAGAATCCTGTATTCATATGTTTTTTCACTGTCACAGTACCTTGGGTGAAAATCCGGTTCTACTTCCTCCGAAAGCTGGATCCGGATATCTTCCGGAAGTCTCTGATTTAATGCATAAGATATTTTTTCTCCCGGTATCCTTGTATTGGTATCAAATACCGCTACATTTCCCAAAGCATGAACTCCTGCATCTGTCCTGCTGGCGCCGATAGTTTCTATCTTTTCTCCCAGAAGATCTGACAGTGCATCATTCAGCACGCCCTGAATGGTGATCCCGTTAGGCTGGATCTGCCAGCCGCAGTAATTTGTGCCGTCATAGGCAACTACAAGTCCTACTCTTTTCATATTCCCACCACCCGGAATGTAATGGCAACAGCCAGATAAGCTGCCAGGATCAAATATGTTACATGATCTCTTTTTTCATAACAGAGAGGTTTCATCTGTGTTCGATGCTCCCCTCCATGATAGCAGCGTGCTTCCATAGCCATTGCAAGGTCATTGGCTCTGCGAAACGCAGAGATAAAAAGAGGTACCAGAAGAGGAACCATATTTTTTACCTTCTGGAGCAGATTCCCATCTTCAAAATCCGCACCTCTGGCAATCTGAGCTTTCATGATCTTATCCGTTTCTTCCAGCAGGATCGGGATAAAACGAAGGGCGATCGACATCATCATAGAAATCTCATGAACCGGCACATGAAGTCTGTTTAACGGACGGAGACCTCTTTCCAGCCCGTCTGTAAGCTGGTTCGGAGTAGTTGTCAGTGTCATAAGAGAGGAACCGATCACCAGATAGATCAGACGAATTGCCATCCTTACCGCCAGAGAAATTCCCTCTTTCGTCATTTTCAGGAATCCCAGCTTCCATATCACCTCTCCCGGAGTCAGAAATATATTAAAGAGCATAGTGATGATAAGAATTACAAAAATTGCTTTCAGGCCCTTAAAAATAAATTTCACAGGAACTTTTGATATTTTGATCAGAGCCGCCAAAAATATCGTAGCTACCGCATATCCCGGTATCGTATGAAACAAAAATACAGAGATAATAAATATCAGCGTACCCATCAGTTTTGTTCTCGGATCCAATCTATGAAGGATCGAGTCTGCCGGATAATACTGACCGATGGTAATATCTCTAATCATCTTTCCGTCCTCCCTTCAAAAGCGGAGAACCTGCTTCCTGCAGCGCTCTAAGAATATCTTTCCCAGCTTCCTCCACTGTGGTTGCATCCGGATCTACATCCAGTCCTTTTTCTTTCAGTGCATGCATGATATAAGTGATCTGAGGTGCAGCAAGGCCCATGGCTTCCAGCTCCTGATAATGTGTAAAAACATTTCTGGGAGTATCATCAAAAGCGATTTCTCCATGGTTGACCACAATCAGCCTCTCCACATATTTTGCCACATCCTCCATACTGTGAGATACCAGAATGATTGTAATACCACGAACCTTATGAAGTTCTGCAATCTGATCAAGTATCTCATCTCTTCCCTTTGGATCCAGTCCTGCTGTAGGTTCGTCCAAAATCAGGATCTTAGGATTCATGGCAAGAACTCCGGCTATGGCAACTCTTTTTTTCTGACCTCCGGAAAGTTCAAATGGAGATTTGCTGAAATTTTTTTCTTTAAATCCAACCTGAAGCAGTGCTTTTTTTGCTTCCTCTTCTGCTTCTTCCCTGCTCATTCCCTGATTCATAGGTCCAAAACAAACATCAGAGAGTACATCACTTTCAAAAAGCTGATGTTCCGGATACTGAAATACAAGTCCTACCTGACTTCTCAGGCTTCTCCTGTCGTATTTCTCTTCCCATACATCCTCTCCATTATAAAGGATTGTCCCTGATGTCGGCTGGATCAGAGCATTCAGATGCTGGATCAGCGTAGACTTTCCACTGCCTGTATGACCGATCACTCCGATAAACTGTCCGTCAGGAATATTCAGATTAATGTCCTTCAGCGCATGGATTTCATATGCCGTCCCCGGACTGTAGGTATATGTTATATTTTTTAACTCTATTGACATAAGGCATTCACCAGTTCTTCCGTAGTAAGGATCCCATCCGGAAGATCAACTCCGGATTTTTTCAGTTCATGTGCAAGAAGTGTAACCTGAGGCACATCCAGTCTGTATTTTTTTAAAGTTTCTACCTGAGAAAAAATCTCCCTTGGTGTCCCCTCCATCACTACATGTCCTTCATCCATAACATAGACATGATCTGCATCGATAACCTCTTCCATATAATGAGTGATCAGCACAACGGTTACCTTTTCCTGCTTATTCAGCTGGTGTACTGCATCCAGTACTTCTTTTCTTCCATTTGGATCAAGCATCGCCGTAGGCTCATCCAATACAATGCACCGGGGGCGCATTGCCATAACCCCGGCTATGGCAACTCGCTGTTTCTGACCTCCGGAAAGCTTATTTGGAGAATGATGACGATAAGCGGTCATTCCTGTTTTACTCAGACTTTCTTCCACTCGTTTCCAGATATCCTCTGTAGGCACGCCCATATTTTCCGGTCCGAATCCTACATCTTCCTCTACAATCGTACCAATGATCTGGTTGTCCGGATTCTGAAACACCATTCCTGCTTTCTGTCGTATCTTCCACAGATCCGGTTCCTTCAGAGTATCCATATTATCGATCCAGACGGTGCCTTCCGTAGGAAGAAGAAGTGCATTGATGTGTTTTGCAAACGTAGATTTACCGGAGCCATTATGGCCAAGGATCGCTACAAACTCTCCTTCCTGGATGTCCACATTGACATCGTCTACAGCTCTTTGCGTTTCCTGGACATTACCGTCATCATCATATTTAAAATAATCAAATCCAACTTTTAAAGCTTTGATGATTCCCATTTTTTATCCTTTCAGATCAGACTTCTTCTGCAGGCTCTTCTGTTCCTGTCAGAGAGTCGATCAGCTCCCAGATTTCTTCTCTTCCCTGTTTTGTCTCTGCTGAATATGCAATCACTAAAGTTCCTTTTTTTACCTGAAGCCCTTCTCGGATCATTTTCAGATGCTTCTGAACCTGGCTTCTTTTCAACTTATCCAGCTTTGTGGCTATGATAATGGGTTCGTAGCCATTATGAAGAATCCAGTCATACATCTGTCTGTCATTAGCAGAAGGCTCATGACGAATATCAATAAGAAGAAAAACTGCTTTCAGATTTTTAGAAGTATGGAGATATTTTTCAATCATTTTTCCCCATTTTTCTTTTTCCGCCTGAGAAACTTTTGCATATCCATAGCCTGGAAGATCCACAAGATACATTTCTCCGTTGATCTTATAAAAATTAATGGTCTGGGTCTTTCCCGGCTGTCCACTGGTACGTGCCAGAGATTTCCGGTTCATCAGTCCATTGATCAGGGAGGATTTCCCCACATTGGATTTTCCTGCAAATGCTACCTCCGGCATTCCTGTATCAGGAAGTTTGCTGGTAACACCGCACACAATATCTAACTCTGCCTGTTTAATAACCATTGGTTTCCTCTCTGTTTCTTTAAGCTCTGGTCAGTGCCCGATG
Organism: Blautia sp.; assembly: GCA_026169535.1. GTDB lineage: Bacteria > Bacillota > Clostridia > Lachnospirales > Lachnospiraceae > Blautia_A. The sequence goes on along the minus strand of JAPFCU010000009.1, from coordinate 24,321 downwards.
GAGCACCTCATTCATATTTTCCACAAAAGAGATCTTCAGTCCATGAAGGATCTCATCATCCATCTCTTCAATATCTGCTTTATTCTCTGCCGGAACAAGGACTTCCTGTATTTTTGCATATTTTGCAGCAAGAAGTTTTTCCTTCAGACCGCCGATAGGAAGCACACGTCCTCTGAGAGTGATCTCTCCTGTCATTGCCACATCTGCCCTTACTGGCTTTTTCACAATAGCGGACAGCATGGCTGTTGCCATGGTGATACCTGCAGAAGGTCCATCTTTCGGAACTGCCCCCTCCGGGATATGTATATGAATATCATTTTCCTGGAAAAACTCAGGTCTGATATCATATTTTTCAGCTACGGAACGAATATAGGAAATCCCTGCCTGGGCAGATTCCTTCATCACATCGCCAAGCTGGCCTGTCAGAACAAGCTCACCTTTTCCCGGCATAACATTTACTTCTATCTGAAGCGTATCACCACCCACCTGTGTCCAGGCAAGTCCCCTGGCAATGCCGATCTCATCCTTTTTGTTTGCCATTATATAAGAATAACGGCTCTTTCCAAGGAATTTTTCCAGATTTTTTGTAGTGACCTTCACTTTTTCCTGGTGGTTTTCCATGATCTCTCTGGCTGATTTACGACAGATATGCCCTATTTTTCTTTCCAGATTACGAACTCCTGCCTCTCTGGTATAAAGGTTGATGATCTTGCGAAGAGCCGGTGTCTGAATGACCAGACTGCCTTTTGGAAGACCGTTGATTTCCATCTGCTTGGGAATCAGATGGTCCTTCGCAATATGTTCTTTTTCATTTTCTGTATATCCGGAAATCTCGATTACTTCCATACGGTCCAGCAAAGGCCGCGGAATCTCCTGAATATCATTTGCAGTAGCAATAAACAGTACCTCTGAAAGATCCTGCGGAACCTCTACATAATGATCGTTAAATCTGCTGTTCTGCTCCGGATCCAGAACTTCCAGGAGAGCTGCTGAAGTATCTCCCTTATAGTCGCTGCTGGTCTTGTCTATCTCATCCAAAAGCATCAGTGGATTACTGACACCTGCCTGCTGAAGCGCTGCTGTGATCCGTCCCGGCATTGCTCCCACGTAAGTTTTTCTATGTCCACGGATCTCTGCCTCATCCCGGACACCGCCCAGACAAATACGGACATATTTTTTATGAAGCGCTTCTGCCACAGATCTTGCTATAGAGGTCTTACCAGTTCCCGGAGGTCCTACCAGACAAAGAATCGGACTTTTTCCGCCTTTTGTCAGACTGCGTACAGAAAGGAATTCCATAATTCTTTCCTTTACATCTTTCAGTCCGTAATGTCCTGTTTCCAGAATCTTCCACGCTTCTTTCAGATTTTCAGAATCCTGAGATCTTTTATTCCATGGAAGGCTGAGAAGTGTTTCGATATAAGTACTTAGGACAGCACTTTCTGCAGCACTGCTGTTCATGGATCTGAATCGGCCGATTTCTTTGGAAATCTTATCTTTTACTTCTTTAGGCGCATCCAGATCTTTCAGTCTTTTCCGGTATTCTTCTGCCGTATCTGTTGTATTTTCTTCTCCAAGTTCTTCCCGGATCAGTTTCATCTGTTCCCGGAGAATATACTCTCTCTGGTTCTTATCGATCCGGGTCTTTAATTTCTTCTGAAGTTCCTGACCCACTTTCAGAATCTCAATCTCATTCTGCAGAATAGCTCCCAGAACTTCATAACGATTTTCAAGAGTCAGCGCCTCCAGAAAATTCTGTCGGTTCTGCCATGTCAGCGGAATATTTACGGAAATCTGTGTGATCAGCTCTTCCAAATCTCCGATATTCAAGATCTGCACTGCCAGCTCTCTGCTGACTTTACTGCTGTCTCTGCTGTACTGCTGAAACAGTTCACTGAGACTTCTGTGCATCGCTTCCTTTATATTTTCCCCATACTGATCTTTGTCTGTTTCGATTACTGCAATCTCCGCATTGAGAAAAGGATTTTCCTGGGTCAAAGACAGTAATGCTGCCCTTTCCTGACCTTCTACGAAAACACGCAGAAGATCGTGCGGAAGCTTTATTACCTGTTTGATATATGCGATAGTGCCCACCTTGTAAAGCTGGGAAAGACCTGGTTCCTCAACCTCAGGGTCTTTCTGGGTAATGAGAAAAATTTCCTGTTCATGAAGCATTGCCGTTTCTATTGCTTTGATAGAACGCTCCCTGCTTACATCAAAATGGACGATCATATCCGGCAGTATCGTTGTTCCCCGAAGGGCGATCGCCGGTAAAGTATTAACTGACTGCGTCATTTATGTTCATTTCCTTCCTCAGGCAGTTTCGGGTCTGCCTTTCTTTCTGGAACGTGGATTTCTTTTCCCTGCAGTCTGCTCTGTTACTTCTTCACGGATGATCTCCGGTTCTCCGGTTCCCTCCACAGTTTCTTTAGTAATGATCGCCTTTCGGATCGTACTGTCTGAAGGCGCTTTATACATAAGATCCATAAGAGAGGTCTCCATAATAGAACGAAGTCCTCTGGCTCCGGTTTTACGTTCCAGAGATTTCTTTGCTACAAGCTCCAGTGCCTCATCCTGGAAGTCAAGTTCTACGCCATCCAGTTCAAAGAGCTTGTGATACTGCTTGGTGAGAGAATTCTTTGGTTCCCTTAAAATACGGATCAGTGCTTTTTCATCCAGACCGTCCAGTGTAACTACTACCGGGACACGTCCGATAAATTCAGGAATCAGACCGAATTTCACAAAATCCTCCGGCATAACCTGTTTCAGCACTTCTCCTACATTTCTTTCCTGCTTTGATGATACTTCTGCGCCAAATCCGATGGATTTGGTATCCTGTCTCGACTCAATGATCTTTTCGATGCCGTCAAACGCACCGCCGCAGATAAACAGGATATTTGTGGTATCAATCTGAATAAACTCCTGATGCGGATGTTTTCTTCCTCCCTGCGGCGGAACACTTGCAACGGTGCCTTCCAGAATTTTCAAAAGCGCCTGCTGTACACCTTCTCCGGATACATCACGGGTGATCGATGCATTTTCAGACTTTCTGGTGATCTTATCGATCTCATCAATATAAATAATTCCGTACTGTGCACGTTCAATATCATAATCTGCTGCCTGAATGATCTTCAGAAGGATATTTTCCACATCCTCACCTACATAGCCGGCTTCTGTCAGAGAAGTAGCATCTGCAATGGCAAAAGGCACATTCAGAAGGCGGGCAAGAGTCTGTGCGAGCAGTGTCTTACCGGAACCGGTAGGACCCAGCATCAGGATATTACTCTTCTGAAGTTCCACATCCAGATTTCTTGCTGCTGTGATTCGTTTATAATGATTATAAACTGCTACGGACAGAGCTTTTTTCGCGTCTTCCTGACCAATAACATAATCGTCCAGGATCTTATGGATCTCTTCCGGTTTCAGCAGATTGATCTCACTGTCAAAAGTTTCCTCCTGGCCATAAGGAGCCAGTTCCTCTTCCATGATCTCTGCACAGATCCCAATACACTCGTCACAGATAAAAACCCCGTCCGGGCCTGCAATCAGTTTGCGTACCTGATCCTCGGATTTATTACAAAAAGAGCATCTGACTTTTCCGTCTCTTATCTTATCTGCCATGGATATTTCTCGTTTCCTTTCTTTTTGATATGCTGAGATAAAAGCAAGATAAGACTCCCTGTTAGAGGAGTCTTTTCTTTCGTCTTTTTATTTATGCTCGACAACGCCGTCGATCAGTCCATATGCTTTTGCTTCTTCTGCAGTCATATAATTATCGCGGTCTGTATCCTTTTCAACCACTTCAAGAGGCTGACCTGTATTTTCTGCCAGCATCTCATTTAAAGTCCTCTTAGTCTGCGCAATATGATCTGCCACAATCTGAATTTCTGTAGCCTGACCCTGCGCACCACCGGAAGGCTGATGGATCATAATGGTAGAATGCGGCAGGGCAAATCTCTTGCCCTTGGTTCCGCCAGCCAGAAGGAATGCCCCCATGCTGGCTGCCATTCCAAGGCAAATGGTGGATACATCGCATTTGATATATTTCATGGTGTCATAAATCGCCATGCCTGCGGTGACAGATCCTCCCGGACTGTTGATATAAAGCTGGATATCCTTATTCGGATCCTCAGCCTCCAGGAACAGAAGCTGTGCCACAATAATGCTGGCGCTCACATCATTGACTTCCTCACCCAGGAAAATAATCCTGTCTTTCAGAAGTCTGGAATAAATGTCGTAGCTTCTCTCTCCCCTGCTTGTCTGCTCAATGACATAAGGTACTAAACTCATATATATGCCTCCATTCGTCGCGTCACAGTGGATGTTTAAGATGTCCGCTTACGCTTCCTTTGCCTCGTCTGCTACAAGAGTAACTGCTTTCTGTACAGCCATGTCTTTCTTCATCTGCTCTAATTCACGGTCTCCAAGAAGCTCTTTTAATTTGTCAGCTTCCATTTTGTACATCTCAGCCATCTTGCTGATCTCTTCGTTTACTTCTTCCTCTGTAGGCTGGATGTTCTCAACCTCAGCGATCTTCTCGAGAACCAGTCTTGTCTGGATTCTCTTAAGTGCCTGTGGTTTCATCTCGTCCTGCATCTTCTCTACAGTCATTCCTGTAAACTGGAAGTACTGCTCCATAGTAAGACCCTGGGACTGCATTCTGGATGCAAAATCGTTGATCATCTGACGAACCTGAGTGTCTACCATAGCATCCGGAATTTCCATCTGTGCATTTTCGATTGCTTTATCTACTGCTGCGTTTTCTTTTGCAGCGCGTGCTTCTTTTTCTTTTTTGTCTGTAAGGTTTTTCTTAATGTCCTCTTTATACTCTGCAAGAGTATCGAACTCGGAAACATCCTGAGCGAAATCGTCGTCAAGCTCCGGAAGTTCTTTTGCTTCTACTTTCTTCACATCACACTGGAATACAGCTGCTTTGCCTGCAAGCTCTGCTGCCTGATACTCTTCCGGGAAAGTTACATTTACTTCTACATGGTCTCCGGCTTTTGCTCCAACCAGCTGATCCTCAAATCCCGGGATAAAGGAACCGGAACCAAGTGTCAGCGGATAGTCTGTACCTTTGCCGCCCTCAAATGCAACACCGTCTACAAATCCTTCAAAATCGATAGTTGTGATGTCACCGTTCTCTGCTCCGCGATCCTCAACAGTTACTGTTCTGGAGTTTTTCTCCTGCTCTTTTTTGATCTCAGCGTCAACATCCTCGTCTGTTACTTCTGTTTCAGACTTCGGAACTTCAAGACCCTTGTAATCTCCAAGAGTTACTTCCGGTTTCACAGCTACTTCTGCTGTAAAGATAAATGCTTTGCCCGGCTCTGCCTGAACTACATCGATCTCCGGCTGGGAAACGATCTCAAGATTGCACTCCTCCAGTGCTTTGCTGTAGTGCTCCGGAATAAGAGCATTTGCAGCGTCCTCAAGGAAGATTCCCTTTCCGTACATCTGCTCGATCATTTTTCTCGGTGCTTTGCCTTTACGGAAGCCAGGGATAGCGATTTTGCCCTTAGCTTTCTGATATGCATTCTGCATTGCCTTGTCTAAATCCTCAGCAGAAACCTCGATAGTCAGTTTCGCCATGTTTTTTTCCATTTTTTCTACCTGTAAACTCATGTTTCCTGTTCCTCCTTAAATTGTCAGGTTCTGATTCTATTTTTTATATATTTTCTCTATATTTGCCTGCTTTTCAGCAATTCAGGCAGGTGTATCTTCTTAAAAAAAGATACAATTACAGTCATTATCGAAGTATAGCACAACTGGCACAAAAACACCAGAGTTTTTTTCAGGTTTATAGATTTACCTTTTATATACAATAGATTCTGCGATTTCCGAAGCCTTCTCCTCTCCTACAAGCTGTGCGATCAGGCAAAGTGCAAAAGGAATAGCTGTGCCCAGCCCTCTGCTGGTAGTTACATTTCCATCTACCACTACCGACTCCTCACAAGTCTCCGCTCCTTCAAGCTGATCCATAAAGGACGGATAGGACGTTGCTTTTCTTCCCTTAAGGAATCCTAATTTTGCGAACACACTGGGAGCTGCACAGATAGCTGCGATCTTTCCATTTTTATTATAGTACTCTGTAAGAAGTTCTGTAAGCGGTGCAAACTCTCCCAGATATCTGGTTCCCGGCATTCCTCCCGGAAGTACCAGCATATCTGCATCAGAAAAATCTGTTTCCTGAAAGATTCTGTCTGTTTTCATTTCAATTCCATGGGATGTTGTAATCTCCCTTGTTTCCTTAATAGAAACTGTCTCAGCAGTGATTCCTGCTCTTCTCATAAGATCTACCACAGTCAGTCCTTCGATATCCTCAAACCCGTCTGCCAGAAAAATATATACTTTACTCATGATCGTACCTCCTGTTTAATTTCCATTCCTTTCTATGTCTGTAAGTATACCACTTCCAGATACTTCCATACAAGGTTTTGCAAAACTTTGCAAAAAGACAGTTCTTATTGAATTTACAAAACAGATGACGGGAAAACTCTCAAATGATATAATGAACTGCAGATTATTATTTCCGCCAGAATGCGGAGGAATGGAGAAAGAACATGGAGATTGAACGAAAATTTTTAATAAACAAAGAACAGCTTCCTGAAAACCTGGAGGATTTTCCTTTTCACAGAATTGAACAGGGTTATCTCTGTACTGAGCCGGTCGTACGTATCCGGCGACAGGATGATGATTACTTTCTGACTTACAAATCAAAAGGACTTATGTCCAGAGAAGAGTACAACCTTCCCCTTACAAAAGATGCATATTATCACCTGAAATCCAAAGCAGACGGTCTGGTCATTTCCAAAACCAGATATCTTATTCCGGAAAAAAACCATCTGACCATTGAACTTGATATCTTTCACGAAGAGTATGAAGGACTTCTTCTGGCCGAGGTGGAATTTCCCTCAAAAGAAACCGCAGAAGCCTATACTCCTCCCGCATGGTTCGGCGAAGATGTAACCTGGTCCTCAGAATATCACAACAGCACATTAAGCCAGGGCAGAAACATATCAAAAAGCTGATCTGTCACCAGGTTTCCTTTTTTTCCGTTTTTTACCCGGATCCCATTTTCCACTCATCAGCAATTTTTCCAGGTGTTCTGCACAACGTAGAGGAACCGCCCCAATAAGCCTGCCTGCCATACGCACAGCCCGATTCCGGCTTTTTCCAAGCCTCATGGAAAATTCCAGCATTTTTTCCATAAATAACAACATGTGCTAAACCTCCTCACAGGAATAGTTTAGCACATTCTGTTCTTTAACACAATTTAATAAAAATTATTTATTCATTACTTATTTTACAGACGTTTTCCTTTTTCTGCTGCCCCGGTCAGCGCCTCAAACACTGCACTTCTCATTCCGGCATTTTCCAGAATCCTTACCCCTTCAATAGTGCTTCCCGCCGGAGAACATACCATATCCTTCAGTTCGCCCGGATGCTTTCCTGTTTCCAGTACCATCTTTGCACTGCCCATAACCGCCTGCGCTGCAAAGGAATATGCCTGGCTTCTTGGAAGTCCCTGTGCTACCGCTGCATCAGCCATAGCCTCGATAAACATAAACACATATGCCGGAGAGCAGCCGCAGACTGCACTGAATGCATCCAGAAGCCTTTCCGGAACAAACTCAAACCTTCCGAAGCTTCCTGCAATTTCACTGATCTTCTGTGCCTCCTCCTCTGTCACACGTTCATTGCAGCATCCTCCGGTCATTCCTTCCCCTACCTGTGCCGGTGTATTTGGCATCAGGCGAATGATCTTCATGGGGCATCCGCAGGTATCTTCCAGCCATTTCAGTGTCTTGCCAGGAGCAATACTTACCAGAATCTGTTCTTCTGTCAGGAGATCTCTTATCTCAAGAATCACTTCCTCATAAAACTGAGGCTTCACTGCCAGAAAAAGAATCTTTGCTTTTTTGGCAACCTCACGATTGTCCATAGTTGTCTCTACACCCAGTTTTTCTCTGCTGCGCTTTGATCCGGCTTCGGTCAGATTTGATACAATAATATCATTCTTCTGAACCAGCCCTTTTTTCAAAATTCCTCCAATCATAGCTGAAGCCATGTTTCCACATCCAATAAATCCAATTTTCATTTACTTTCATCCTCTCTTTTTTCTATGTGATAATATCCTACTACATCTTCATATGGGGTCTTCTTCTTTTGTCCCCCTTTTCCCTATCATACATGGTTCAGGCACCATCTTCAAGAAGTTCCTGAAAAGTTCTGCCCACAGACAAAACAGGAAAGTTGGCACAGAATGTACTGCTTTCCTAATGAATTAAAAAAGCGTCCCTGCTCTATGATAAAACAGGACGCTGTTCTTTACAGATGATCCGTGCCGCAGTCAAAGACCATATCACGGAATATCTATTAATTAAAGCAGATAACGGGAATCGAACCCGCCTCCCCAGCTTGGGAAGCTGGTGTTCTACCGATGAACTATATCTGCATGAATCTATTATAGCACTGTAAAAATTGCTGTGCAAGGTAAGTCACACAAAAAACACAAAAAGCCCGATTGCAATACTCCAGTTACAAAATCACTCAGAGACCGGACCTAAAACCAGTCTCTGAGTAATTTCATTCTTAACGTCCGTACCGTTTTGCAAGGGCTTTCATTTCTTTTTGAAGCTCTTCCGTAAACTGTCCCGGCGTCAGTCTCCACTTCCAGTTTTTTCCCAAAGTAGACGGCTGGTTCATCCGGGCCGAGTTATCCAGATAAAGATAATCCTGCATAGGGATCACACAAAGCTTTGCCACACTTCCCATAACCAGACAGATCAGATTCTGACAGATCTCCTGATCGGAGCTTCGGAAATCATTCAGATACTCTCTTACCTGCCTCCGCTCCAGAGGACTGATATCCCTGAACCAGGAAAGCAATGTCTCATTATCATGGGTTCCCGTATAAACCACACAGTTTTCCGGATAATTATGCGGGAGATAGTCGCTGGCATTTCCTGTATCTCTTTCGTCAAAAGCAAATTCAATGACCTTCATATTCGGGTATCCGCTTGCCTCCACGAGAGCTTTGACCGAATCCGTCATATAACCCAGATCCTCTGCGATGATATCGCGCTGTCCCAGTCTGGCAGAAATCGCCCGGAAAAGCTCGATCCCCGGTCCTTTTTCCCACCATCCGTTTTCTGCTGTTTTGTCCCCGTAAGGAATAGCGTAATATTCGTCAAAACCTCGAAAATGATCAATACGCACCACATCATAAAGGCGGAAACAATGTTCAATCCTGTGGATCCACCAGTCAAATCCTGTATTTCTGTGAACCTCCCAGTTATAAAGAGGATTTCCCCAGAGCTGTCCTGTGGCAGAAAATCCATCCGGCGGGCATCCGGCAACCTGTGTGGGACAATTCTTTTCGTCCAGCTTAAACAGCCAGGGACTTGCCCAGGTATCCGCGCTGTCCATTGCCACATAAATAGGAATGTCTCCAATAATCCGGATTCCCTGTTCATTGGCATATGCCTTCAGCTTCATCCACTGCTGGCGGAACTTAAACTGCATATATTCCTGAAATTCAATCTCAAAATACAACTCTTCCCGGTAATAATCCAGAGCGTTCTGCCATCTGAGACGGATATCCTCCGCCCACTCGCTCCATGGCTTTCCATCAAACCGCTGTTTCACAGCCATAAAAAGAGCATAGTCCTTCAGCCACCATGCTTCCTCCTGCTGAAACTGCAGGAATTCTTCATTTTCTGCTATATTGCTGCGTTCATATGCTTTTCTTAAAAGTGTCGTACGGCTTTTGTATATCTTTGCATAATCCACACTGGAAGGATCCGTCCCAAAATCTGCAGCGTCACATTCCTTTTCCGAAAGCACGCCCTCTTCAATGAGATCCTCCAGGCTGATAAAATACGGATTTCCTGCAAAAGTCGAAAAACTCTGGTAGGGAGAATCCCCATAACTGGTAGGTCCCAGCGGCAGGATCTGCCAGCAGTCCTGTCCCGCTGCCTTCAGTCCATCCACAAACTCATAAGCACTTTTGGAAAAGCATCCGATTCCATATTTTGACGGCAGGCTGCTGACAGGCAGCAGCACGCCGCATTCTCTTCTATCTGACATAATCATTCTCCTTCTTTGCACTTATTTTATAATGTCACAGGAGAAAAAAAGTGTCAATGTTCATTTTTTTATATTTTTATCAAAATTTTGGTCACTTTGCTGCTTTTTCTGCAAACTCCGTTGTTACAAGCTCCTCGTAAGCAGCTCTTTCACTGAGTTCCCCTGCGCCCTCCAGAATATCCTGCAGAAGCTCAAAGCTCGCCTGTTCAAATATCAGATTTTCTTTCCAGGTATCCTGATCATAATAACGTTTTACAATCGTCGTAAGTGTATCCTCATCTGTCTCCGGAAACTGCGAAGCAATCACAGCCGCAATCTCCTCCGGAGTATGCTGCCGCACAAACTCCACGCCTTTCTGAAGACCATTGACAAAGCTCTGGATGATCTCAGGATTTTTCTCTATATAGCTGGTTCTGGCGCTGTAGGAGGTATAAGGAACATAACCGGAATCCACTCCCAGAGAAGCCACAACATAACCGGTTCCTTCTTTTTCAAGTGCCGTCGCAGAAGGTTCAAACTCCACTGTGAAATCAGAAGAAGGATCTCCTGCAAAAGCTGCTGCCGTAGAACCAAAATCAATGCTCTGGTCAATGGAAAGATCCTTCTGTGGATCCAGACCGTTCTGTTTTAAGATATACTCAAAAACCATCTCCGGCATACCACCTTTTCTTCCACCAAGCACTTTCTTCCCTTTCAGATCTGTCCACCGGAAGTCGGGCATTTCTTCTCTTGCAACCAGAAAATTTCCGGCTCTCTGGGTTCCCTGGGCAAAATTTATTATCGGATCAGTAACTCCCTCCTGAAAAGCATACACAGAAGCCTCCGCTCCCATAAATCCAATATCTGCTTCTCCTGAGATCAGAGCTGTCATCACCTTATCCGCGCCAAAACCTGTCACCAGATCCACATTCAGCCCTTCCTCCCGGAAATACCCTTTTTCCAGAGCAACATACTGAGGGGCATAAAAAATGGAATGCGCAACCTCGTTCAAAGTAACCTTTATAAGCTTCTCTTCTTTTTTCTCTGCCATAACTGCACATGGAACGGCTGCCACTGCCAGGAGAACGGCGAGAACTGCCGCTGCCAGTCTTTTTCTTATTTTCATATAAAATATACTCCTTTTGCCTTCCCTCCTAGCATATGAAAGAAAAAAGAAAAGGTGCCGTAGAATACAATACATCCGTTTCTATTCTGCGTGCGATCGTTTTGTATTCCACGGTACCATTCATTTACTTAACTATTTTTATATTGAATCTTAAATAAAATCTTTTCTTTCCACCACTGAAATTCCCTCTGGGATTTTTATCACAGGTTCTTTTCCCTGCTCCATACGGATTTCTATTTTTCCATAAGGTGTCGGAATTTCCATTTCTGCAAACTCCAACCCATAAAGAACTGGAGACAGTGAGATTTTTTTAAATCCAGGTTCCAGAATCTGAAGTCCTGAGAGTTTAGACGGAAGCTGATACGTAGGTGTTCCTGCCCATACATGGCTGTAGTCGAATCCATAGCCTGACATATCATACCACCCTTCCTGCAGTCCTTTCTCAAAATCCGTCATCACTTCCCAGCGTCTCAGCTGCCGGATACCATATTTTTCAAATAATCCTGTTTTATAAACAGCTTCCAGCACAAAATGCATAAAGTACGGCTGTGGATTGATCAAGGTCATATCATTCAAGATCGTCTCCATAATCTGAATCTGCTTTTCCTTTGGGGCAAGATCATAAAGAACTGCGATAACATTCGTATGCCAGGAAAAATATCGCTTGTCTGTATTTGGCTGCATCCATTTGCCAGACCAGTGTTTAAAATTATGTCCGTCAAAATAAAGTCCTTTTTCAGCATCGTAAAAATTCTCCTGAAAAGATTTTTGAAGAACCGCAGCCCTGTCATGATACCGTTTCTGCATGTCGTATTTTTCCATAATCCCCATAAGCTTTGCCGCCATATTTAAGCCGCCAAAGTAAAACGCATTCAGCACTGCCTGTCCAAGGGCTGCCGGAGGATGATGAAGACTGATCCCGTCCACTACCAGCCAGTCTACAAACATGTAGCTGGGCGGATCATTAATAATCTCATCTGTTCCTGCATAAGAATGCATTTTTTCCATCAAAAGTTCTATCGCTTCTGATATTTCCGAAAAAATGCTGATATCTCCACTGAAAAGATAATAGTCATAAACCATCATCAGCCAGATCATACTGTATGTAGTATGGAACATGTATCCTTCATAAAGTTTCAGGCAATCTGCAATTCTTACAATGTCCAGACGGGTCAGTTTTGTGTCTCCATCTGTAAAAAAATTCATCAGACTGGCGATATAATAATCTCCGCAACATCCCAGATTCTCCTGATGCCAAGGACTGTCTAATTCAATACTTTGACGACAGATCTTCAAGGCATGTCTTCCCATGCGGAATATTTTGTTAAACACTTCATCTGAACAATGGAAATAGCCTTCATTCATAATGGGATAGTGTATAAACAAGCCTGCTGCCTTATTCACCCTTAATGGCTTTTCTCCTCCATTATATACAAAAAGTTTCATTCCTCCGGAACTTACCATGGATATGCCCCGGAATTTTACAGAAGAATTTCCTGTTATGGTATCTGTAAGATTCACATTTTTTTGAAAATCCCTCTCAAAATCCCGGATAAGAATCGTATATTCTCCATAAGCTTCCACTTCCAGATAATGATAGATTGAATATATCCTATCAAACTCACAGACAACCTCTTTCATCTCACCTGGCGCTACACTAAAAGGAACAAAATCTTCCGGGATTATCTCTTCTTCTTCCAGCATAAGGATGTCCGGTTTTTTTAAATTCCATACAGGCTCCGTTTCCTCTGCATAATTCCACCTGTCGCTGCATAATGTCAGATCAACCTTATTCTGTGACAAATAGGAATTGTTTCTTCTGGACAGCCAGCTGGAATCTGAGTAGACCATCTCTTCACTTCCATCTTCCATAATACATTTTGCAGCCAGAATCAGCCCGTTTTTTCCCTGGGACATATCGCAAAGAACAGATGGTACATTCTGTACCATAACATAAAACTCTACAAAAGCCGTATCGGGTTTTACGACATAAGTATTATAATACTGAACAGGCATTGGACGATTGATCTCATAATCTCCTCCGGCTCCTACCGGACCTGTTCCTACATATGTATCATTAACATAAAGCCAGAACTTTACGTCTCCACTGATTTCTATTTTGATTTCCTGTATTTTTTTCTCAAATTCAACTTTCTTTTTAAATTCTGCCACTGCGAATTTACAGTCTGTACTATACGGATCAAACAAGGATATTGGCGTTTTCTGATAGTCTTTATATTTTTTCTCATCCAGCCATATCCATTTTGCACTATGGATCATTTTTTCTCCTTTCTGCCTGATGATTTCTAAATTTCAACACAATCGCAGTGAATCTTAAATACGATTTTTTTCATTGGAAGACTTTCCTTTACAGAAATGCAGGGCATATGTCCATCTGTAGGAAAATAGAACCCAAACATTCCCTCTTTTAATAAATTTCTGTTTTTTACATTTTTCCCATCATAAAATGCAATATCCGCCTGTGGATGTCTGTCTTCTTTCAGCTCTAATTCATCCAGAAGGCTCCAGTAAATATATTCCTCACCTTTTACAATGTACTGAAGATCTGCATATAACTGATGAGCTTCAACCTGGCCTTCCGATATGTCTTTGGTGTGATAGCTTTGAACAAGAGCAAAAACACGGTCTCCATCCAGTTCATAACGACCGTCTTCCAGATTTTCCTGTTCGTCTCTTTCAATAAAATCCAAAATGCTGTCTGCATACGGTTTAAGAACCAGATATTTTTTTATATTTGTAATTTTATCAGCAATCATCTTTCTTCCTCCAATACAAAAATTTCTTTTTTTAGAAAAAAGGCACCAGAATAAAAGAAAATCTCCATTCTAATGCCTTTTGTCATTTTTTCTTTACATAAAATTATTCGGAATAAACATAATGATATCCGGAACATAAGTAACCACAAAAAGAAGTACGATCATGATCAATACCATGGGCAATATCTCTTTTATGACACCTACGATCTTCGTCTTGCCCAATCCGGATACAATAAACAACAGCATTCCAAAGGGCGGTGTAGAAAGTCCAATCATCATATTCAGGCATATCACAACACCAAAATGTACCAGATCGATTCCCAGTGCCGTAACAAGAGGCAATACCATTGGTACAAACACAAGCTGGATCGTACTTACATCCAGTACACATCCCAGAAGCAGAAATACAATATTCACTACCAATAAAAAGAGATATCTGTTATCTGTAAGGTTCAATACTACCTCAGAAATCGTATTCGGAACCTTTGCCATAGAAATAATAAAAGAAAACAGATACGATGTTCCGCATAAAAGTGCCAGAGTTGCCGTATTCGCAGCACTTGCCTTCAGAATCTTCCATAATTTTGCAGGACTTAAATTTTTATAGATCAAAACAGAGATCACGATCGCATAAGCCGCTGCAACCGCACCTGCCTCTGTAGGAGTACATACACCAGAATAGATTCCGCCCAGAAGAAGAACCACTGTAAACAATGCAGGAACTGCAGAAATGGTTGCCTTCAAAAATTCTTTCTTGCTCATGATGATACCAGTAGGATATTTTCTCTTCTTGGAGATAATTGCACAATATCCTGACAACAGCAATGCAAGAAGAATTCCCGGGATCATTCCGCCCATAAACAGCTTACCAACGGACGCGCCGGAAAGCATCGCATAAATAACCATTGGTATAGACGGTGGAAAAATAGGTCCTACTGTGGCAGAAGCTGCTGTGATCGCACAGGAAAACTCCGGATCGTAGCCTTCTTTTTTCATCTGCTCAATTTCCATAAGACCAATACCGGAGGCATCTGCAATAGCAGAACCTGTCATTCCAGAAAAGATCAGAGATGCCGCTACATTTACCTGTGCAGTACCTCCATGAAATTTTCCTAAAAGACCATTACAAAAATCAAACAGTTTGTCTGTTATTTCTCCTTCATTCATGACATTTGCCATAAAAATAAACAATGGTGCGGCAAGCATGGTATAACCGGCATACATATTTCCGGTAACAACACCAAATACATTTGACAACTTATCAAAATCTGTTAAAACAAAAAATACAATGCTGGCTGTAAGCATGGAAAAGGATACAGGCATTCTGATAATAAAGCAGATTGCCATGACAATAAACATAATTATAACAGCCTGGGTCGGTGTCATCATAATGCCCCCTCCTTATAAAGTTTATGTACTTTTACCATTTCTATAATGGAGCGGACAACCATTTCGATCATCATATAAAGAAATGGCGCAAACACCAGTTTATATGGTAATTTCAAAACACCTGTGATCATCTTCTGTCCCATCCATTTATCCAGACATGGAACAAATGCAAGCACCAGACAAAAAATCAATAATGAATTATATGCCATTCTGAAGAGATATCTTGTCTTTTGTCCCACTGCATCATAAACCAGTCCAAATACTACATGAGCATCTGCTTCCATTGCCTTCCCAACACCAAAAAACATAGTCCACATATAGGCAAGTACAGAAATCTCATTACTCCATGTAATAGATTTTCCGAAGAAATATCGAGCGACCACCTGTGCTATAAATGTAATAAAGATCAACGTAAATGTAATGGTCGGAACGGTTTCACCCAGAAAATCAAAAATCCTTTTAATTATCTGCTTAACTTTATCCACTTTAACCCTCCTGACTTAATGTGAATAGCTATTTTCTGATTTATAAAAGAGGGCGGCGAACCTGCCCTCTTTTTAATAATATCTTATTTTGCCAGTGCCTGGACTTCTTCGTAAAGATCCATATCCCAATTTCCTGTCAGATCATTATCAAAATAGTAAGCAGTTGTTTTCTCTTTAAACTCATCAATATCCGGATAGGTAACAGTAAGACCCTCATCTTCGAAGAATTTAATCATTTCCTCTTCCTCTGCCAGTCTCTCCGCATCGTTCCATGCAATGGTATCTGCAACTGCATCCTCCACAGCCATCTGCTGAGCTTCTGTTAAATTGTCCCATGCCTCTGCATTCACTGAGATCATCAGAGAATCAACAACATGGTTTGTAATAGCCATATATTTTGTTACTTCATGGAATCCTGCATTTTTGTTTGATGCAAGAGGATTGTCCTGTGCTTCGATAGCACCTGTCTGAAGCGCTGTATAAAGCTCGGAAAATGCCAGTGGAGTTGGTTCTGCACCAAGAGCAGATCCCAGCTGCATCCAAGCATCTGAATTCGGCATACGAAGAAGCAAGCCTTTCATATCATCATAACTGTTAATTTCTGTTTCTCTTGTATTTATTACTCGGCTTCCAAGGTAAATTGACCCGAGAACTTTAATTCCCATCGCTTCTTCTGCTGCAGGATAGATCTTTTCAGATGCAAAATCACTGTTCAGTGTTTCATGCATATGATCATAATTTTTCCAGAAATATCCAGATGCAAACATTTCATAAGATGGAACCTGGGTAGCCATAGTCGGGAAGGACAGATAACAAAGCTGCATATCATTATCAATCAGAGCCTGCAGTTCATTTTCTGAAGAATATAAAGTAGAGTCTGTATATACGTCACACTTTACAGAGCCACCTGAATATTCTTCCACCTTTTCGGCAAATAAATGCATTGCTTTTGCATGAGTATCTGAGGATACACAGTTACCGGACCAAATCAGTGTTGCCTCCGGATCTCCTGATGCGTCATATTCTGCTGCAAATACTGGTGTTACAGATGTTCCTACAATAGCTGTTGTTAATAAAGCTGCTACTAATTTTTTAAATTTCATGATAGTTCCTCCTTATTTTCAAATTTTACCTTAATCTTTTTTCAACATTAAGATCTATGGTTGAAATATTTTTCAAATTCTGTCTGTGTACACATGCCGTTTCCCGGCTTATGCAGCGTACCTTTCAGAACCGCCAGAATATAGTCCATGATATTCTCTTCTTTTTTACAGATCAATGCCATACACATCCCTGCCATGATGGAAGCCAAAGCTCCGCAGTTACAGACAGGGTCCTTTTCGTAGGCCTTTCCTCTAATGATATTTTTTTCATCTGCCACCAATATCTCATGCTGATCCGTATATACACACACCACAGCAATACCTTCCTGCAGAAGTTCCTTTACACAAATATCTACGTTTTCTTCTGTATCCAGAGAGCACCCTTTATATTCTGCTAAAGAATTCATACTGAAAACCACCGCATACGGTGTTTCCTTTAAACTTTCTTTTAATATAGATCCTTCTGCACATAAAACTGTTCGGGATCCTTTTTGTTTGGCCTCGGAAATCCATGAACGGTAAATATCCTCAGAAACTCCGGCAGGAACGCTCCCTCCAATCACAAGCAGATCATCAGGCTTCAGCCCGGATATTACTTTTTTGCGTTTCTTTTCCAGATTATTCAATGCAGTCTGTGAAATCTTCCACCCTTTCTCCTTCATAATAGTTGAAGGATCTCCGTTCTTGTTTAAAATTTTCACTACTGAACGCATCTTTCCTTCTGCCTCCGCAAAATGGAAAGGTAGCTTTAGCATCTGCATAAACTGTTCCTGTGTTTTTTTATCTGTAGAAAATTCAAATCCCGTACAAAGAGAAGCGTAGCCGCATCCTGATAAAATCCTGCTGACCTCAATACCAAGTCCGCCTACATCCGCGGTCATCGTATACAGTTCATTTTCCTGTCCCGCCTTTAGTCCATCAACTACCAGCGTTTCCGTCATACAGGGATTTAAAGTTAACGTTACAGCACATCCTCTTCTGTCTTCCTGTTTTTCCATTGTACGATAAAACTTTTCCCACATAGTCTTTTTACTCTTCAGCATTTCCATATTCAAGTCACCCAAAAAATTTATTTACCAAAAAAAGTTTTTCTGAAATATTCTGTATGAGCGTGGAATTGCTCTACTTCAAGAAGTCTGTTTGGAGTAAGAAGCGCATCATCCTGTCTTCTGGACTTTGTCGTTATATTGACTCCTTCCAGTTTCATATGGTATTTGCTGTTGCAGGGGTAGACCTGGCATTCAAATGTAGATGCCGCCCCCAGATAATTCATCATGATCTCTGCTCTTTCCGGTTCTTTCTCAAAGTTTCGACAAAGCCATACATACAGATCCGGATGGAAATTTGCCATAACCCCGGAGTATCCATGACATCCCATTTTCAGGCTTTCCAGTAAAGTTGCACCATTTGCATTAAAAATCTTCATTGGCGTACCCTTCACTGCCTCTACTTTTGCACGGAGCTGATCCACATCACAGCATGTATCTTTCAGAAAAGTAAACTTTCCTGTCTCGGCACACCATTTCAGCAATTCCGGTGAAACAAGACGTTTGTAAGGATAGGGACATTCATAAATACCAAAACTTTCCGCTTCAATATGGTCCAGAAGATACTCGATATTCTGTTTTGCAACATCTTCATTTTCATCTTCTTTTGCAAATTGATTAGAGATAAATACATAGGATCCTACACCTGCATCAATAGCCGCCTGTGCTTCCCGTATCTGATCCTCTACTTTTTCCGCACAATGACCAGATGCAATAATCCCTATATGTTTCGGAGTGTGCTCTACAACAAATCGGATGAGTTCCAGGCGTTCCTGAGGAGTCAGCTCAAACATTTCGCTGGACTGACACATTGCAAAAATACCATCCACACCCATTTTATCATACCACTCAATAATTTTAAGTACACCATCATAATCAATCCTGTTATCTTCTGTAAAAGGTGTAATCATGACCGGCCATACCCCACTGGCAATTTCCTTTGCCATAGTACCTCCTTTCCTTCTTAAAACCATAATTGCTTTCTAAGAAAAAACCTTATATAATTAATGTGGCTTAATCATACCATATAATTTTTTTGCATGCATTCAACATAATACTTCGTACGATTTTATACATTTATCATAAAAATGTTTTCCATTTTATATTTTTAAGGAGGTTTTATGAAGGGAACGGAAATTTTTGATCCATTTACCTGGTCAGAAAGCAAAAAGATCATCACAGCAGATCATCATCATATTTCAGGTCTGGCAAACATTACTCATTGTACCATAAGTTCTGCTGATTTTGCCGCTCTTCATTACCATTCAGATATTATTGAAATCCACTGCATCATAAAAGGACAGAGGACTATCCTTGTTTCTGAAAACGGTATCATGAATGAATATACCGCTCTGGGAAATGAACTAATGCTTACTTATCCATTTGAACTCCATGAAACTGGCAACCATACCAAAAACCGAAATGAATACTATGCCATTCAGATCAGTGTACGAAAAGACATCTCACTCTTAGGTCTTAATGAAGAATTCAGTGCTCAGCTCCGTAATGAACTGCTCTCTCTGCCTTATCGTCATCTAAAAGTAGGACATACACAAATTTCCATGCTGCGTACCGCCTGGAATTTTTTCAGTCTTGGTGCACATGCTGATCTATATTTAGGAACTTCCTATCTGGTCTGTTTTCTGCAAAGCCTTATTTATCTGGAACCAAAAATAAAAACAACGAAAAAACATATTGCTGATCCCATGCAGAATGTGTTTATATACATTAACGAAAACCTTGATAAGAAAATCATGCTTCAGGAACTGGCAGATATCTCCGGCTACTCTCTTTCACATTTCAAATATATTTTTAAAGAGGCATTTGGAATCACACCTGCTGAGTATATCTCTCTTCAAAAAATCAGCTATGCTGAAAAAGAACTTATGAATACGGATATCTCCATTACAGATCTGGCACATAAGCTTAGCTTTTCTTCCAGCAATTATTTCTGCAGCGTATTTAAAAAGGTACTGGGCGTCACACCATCCGAATACAGAAAACTCAAATGCTGACCATGACCTGACAGCAGTGTTCCCACTTGCCCCTCTTCCCGTGATGTCTTATAATGAACCCATAGACAATTTTAACAAAAAACAGGTCAGGAAAGGAAGTACAAATGAAACTGAACCCATTCTGTATGTGCTGTGCACTGAACAAACAGGAACAAAAGATCCGTCGTTATCCGGATATGGAGAAAAAAACAGAATACATGAAAAAAGTAATGACTCTGATGGCCAATACAGAAGAAAAAGACTGTGCCCCCAGTCTTTCCGTCGATATCCAGAAACTTTACAGCAGCTTCTGGAACTGTCCTATGGAAGATTTCACAGAAATCAAAAAAGAATTCAATCAGCTTATGCTGAATATGGAAGTCTCTATAGAAGATAAGATCCGAAAATCAAACGATCCTCTGGAAAAGGCGCTTCTCTATGCACGTATCGGAAATTATATTGACTTTGCCGCCCTTTCCAATGTTGACCAGTCTACCGTTATTACTCTTCTTGATGAAAAAAGCTCAGAAGCTCTGGATGAAAAAGAATATAAAAATTTCCTCCATGATCTTTCCTCCGCCAAAAAGCTTGTCTATCTCACTGACAACTGCGGAGAAGTAGTACTGGATAAAATGGCTGTAAAAATCCTGAAGGAACAGTACCCGAATCTGGATATCACAGTGATCGTCCGCGGATACCCTGTAGTAAATGACGCCACCATGGAGGATGCAGAAGAAATCGGACTTACCGATTTGGTAAATGTGATCGGCAACGGCAGTAATGTAGGCGGTACATGGATTCCCGGAATCAGTTCAGAATCCCGTGAGCTTCTTTATGATGCAGATCTGATCATTGCCAAAGGACAGGGGAATTTTGAAACCCTCAACGACTGCGGACTGAATATTTATTATCTCTTTCTCTGCAAATGTGATCTGTTCCAGCGTCGTTTCCATGCAGAAAATCTTCAGGGCATGTTCCTGAATGAACGTCGTCTGGTCATGGAGCCAGTCTGATACAAATCAGATCAACATGGACAGTCTGCACAATAAATATTGCCTTTTCGTCAATCTGTCAACAAACATCTGAAATCTTTGTACGATTCTTCTCTGGAAGATACACCTTCTTTTGGTTATACTGAGTACAGTTCAAAACAAGAGCAAAAACTATTTCATACAAATATTACCTGGA
Organism: Blautia sp.; assembly: GCA_026169535.1. GTDB lineage: Bacteria > Bacillota > Clostridia > Lachnospirales > Lachnospiraceae > Blautia_A. The sequence goes on along the minus strand of JAPFCU010000009.1, from coordinate 3,142 downwards.
GGGAAATTTCAATGGCAAGTTTATCATTATCTCACATTAACAAAACTTATCCAAATGGTTTCGAGGCTGTTAAAGATTTCAACCTTGAGATCGAAGACAAAGAATTCATCATTTTCGTAGGACCATCCGGATGTGGTAAATCTACTACACTTCGTATGATCGCCGGACTAGAAGAAATTTCCGGCGGTACCTTAAAAATTGGCGATAAAGTTATGAACGATGTAGAGCCGAAAGACCGTGATATCGCAATGGTATTCCAGAACTACGCTCTGTATCCTCATATGACTGTATATGATAACATGGCATTTGGTCTGAAACTTCGTAAAGTTCCGAAAGATCAGATTGATCAGCAGGTTCGTGAAGCAGCAAGAATCCTCGACCTTGAAAAACTTCTTGATCGTAAGCCGAAAGCTCTTTCCGGTGGTCAGAGACAGCGTGTTGCCATGGGTCGTGCTATCGTTCGTAATCCTAAAGTATTCCTTATGGATGAGCCTCTTTCCAACCTGGATGCTAAACTTCGTGTACAGATGCGTATCGAGATCTCCAAGATCCACCAGAGACTGGGCGCTACTATCATCTATGTAACACATGACCAGACCGAGGCTATGACTCTTGGTACCAGAATCGTTGTTATGAAAGATGGTGTTGTTCAGCAGGTAGATACTCCACAGAATCTGTATCAGAAACCAGGCAACCTGTTCGTAGCTGGATTCATGGGATCCCCGCAGATGAACTTCCTGGATGCTGAAATCAAAGAAAACGGTTCTGATCTTGTTGCTAAGATTGGTTCTGATGAAGTTGTTATCCCGGCAGCTAAAGCTAAAGTTCTGAAAGACAAAGGCTATGTTGGCAAAACAGTTGTTATGGGTATCCGTCCTGAGGATGTTTCTGACTCCGCTAATGGCGCTATGTCTTCTGTAGTTAAGGTTTACGAGCTTCTTGGTGCTGAAGTATTCCTGTACTTCGATGTAAACGGAACTCAGATTACAGCCCGCGTTGATCCTCGTACAACAGCAAAAACCGGTGATCCGATCAGATTTGATTTCGATATGGACAAAGCACACTTCTTTGACAAAGAGTCTGAACTGGTTATCACAAACTAATACAGAAATAATTTCACCCCTGAGAAATCTCAGGGGTGTTCTTTTCTTTTAACGATATATGCCCTGCTGCAGTTCCTCTGCCCAAGACTGCAGATTGTAGGTACTTCCTCCGAACAGCTTCAGTATTACACCGCTGGGATCCTTTTCGTTGGCAAACGCATTGGCCTCATCTGTGTCCACATGCATGGCAAGGCGGAAAGACGGGCTGACACGCACCACTACATCCGAAAAAATAAGTGAACGTTCATAGCTGCTTGTAATCACAAATACGTTTTCATTATCTGATACATGGCATCGGATCGCATCACTGGGCGTCATATGGATATGTCTTTTTGCCACAATCACGCCCTTTTTCAGTTCCACCTGTCCGCAGGGTCCGGTGAGAATACATCCCGGAGTTCCTGCAATATCGCCGGACTGGCGTATCACACCGGGAATCCCCAGTTTTCTGGCATCTGTTACAGAAATCTCCACCTGCGTAGCTGACCTGTAAGGTCCCAGAACTATCACATGCTCAAAGCTTCCCTTTGGACCGATCACAGTCAGACGTTCCTGACAGGCATATTGTCCCGGCTGACTCAGTTCTTTCGTATAATGCATCTGAGCCTCTGCCCCAAATAATATTTGAAAATCCTCCTGAGACAGATGAATATGTCTGGCAGAAGTCTCAATAGGAATTTTTTGACTCACAGACTTGCACCTTCCTCTATTTAATATGGTAAAATTTTACCAGAAAAAAGTGCTTGTTTCAAGCAAAATAAACAACTCCTTGAAATCAAAAAATTTCTGTTTGTTAAGAAACGCGACTCAGCTAAACCAACTTTTAAAGTAATTTTATAAAGGCTTCATAGGGCCGAAGCATTGTCCCGGAGGTTTCATCTTTATAATTACGTATCAAGGTCTTACCACTCTTCCACAATTCCAGACTCTCACAGAAAACTTCCTGATTTGTAAAGTTTGCAAACACCAGCAGCTTCCTGCCTTCATATTCCCGCACATAAGCAAAAATATTTTCATCTTCCGGCAGCAGCAGTGTAAAATCACCTTCAACAAAAATGCTGTTTTCTTTGCGGAGCTGAATCAGCTTTTTATAATAATGAAAAACAGAGTTTTCATCATGAAGCTGGCTTCGGGCATTTATTTCTGTATAATTGGGATTCACACCCAGCCATGGAGTTCCTGTTGTAAAGCCTGCGTTTTCTGTATCATCCCACTGCATGGGAGTTCTGGCATTGTCACGGCCCTTTGCATAGATGGATTCCATAATATACTTCTCTGCATAGCCCTTTTCCAGACGCTCCCTGTACATGTTTCGGATCTCGATATCCTGATACTGTTCAATAGAATCAAAGCGCACGTTTGTCATACCAAGCTCCTCTCCCTGATACACATAGGGAGTTCCTTCCATTCCATGAAGAACAGTCGCCAGCATTTTTGCAGACTCCACTCTGTACTCTTTATCATTTCCCCAACGGGATACGATTCTCGGAAGGTCGTGATTATCCCAGAAAAGGCTGTTCCAGCCGCAGCCGTGAAGCTCCTTTTGCCATTTTTCCAGACATTTTTTCAGTTTCAAAAAAGGCAGAGGACAGAAATCCCATTTTTCTTTTCCCGGTTCCTGATCCAGCATCATATGCTCAAACTGGAACACCATGGAAAACTCGCTGCCGTCCGGCTTACTATAAAGCTTTGCCCGGTCAATATCTGCTCCCCAGGCCTCTCCGACTGTGATCAGATCGCCCTTCTGGAAGGTTTCCCTGCTTAATTCCTGAATAAACTCATGAAGTCTCGGTCCGTTATTGGTGATCATAAGATCCGGCTCCTTGGCGATCTGGTCGATCACGTCCAGACGGAAGCCGCCAACACCTTTGTCCATCCACCAGAGGATCATATCATAAATTTCTCTTCTGACCTTAGGATTTTCCCAGTTCAGATCCGGCTGCTTTACGGAAAACTGATGAAAATAATACTGCTTTAACTCAGGCACCCACTCCCAGGCCGGGCCTCCGAATGCAGAGCCCATATCATTTGGATAAACG
>JAPFCU010000078.1 GCA_026169535.1 Blautia sp. | reverse complement strand
TCTCGGGTCGATGATCTTAACAGCATCGTCAACACGGCCATACTGACCTTTTGCTTTTTCCCATGCAGTATTCGGGTCATCACCTTTTTTGATGAAATCAGTCATTTTTCCAAGGCTTACGAACTGATATCCGATGATCTCATCATCCTCATCAAGAGCGATACCTGTTACATAACCCTCTGCCATTTCCAGATAACGAGGTCCTTTTTTCAGAGTTCCGTACATTGTACCAACCTGAGAGCGAAGTCCTTTTCCAAGATCCTCAAGTCCTGCTCCAATCGGAAGTCCGTCCTCAGAAAATGCAGACTGGGAACGTCCGTAAACGATCTGAAGGAACAGTTCTCTCATAGCTGTGTTGATCGCGTCACAAACAAGGTCTGTGTTCAGAGCTTCCAGTACAGTACGGCCCGGAAGGATTTCAGAAGCCATAGCTGCAGAATGAGTCATACCGGAACATCCGATTGTCTCTACCAGTGCTTCCTGGATGATACCCTCTTTTACATTAAGTGTCAGCTTACATGCGCCCTGCTGAGGTGCACACCAGCCAATACCATGTGTCAGACCGGAAATGTCTTTTACTTCTTTTGCCTGTACCCATTTTGCTTCTTCCGGGATAGGAGCAGCTCCATGATGAACGCCCTGTGCCACTGGACACATTTCTTCTACTTCGCGTGAATAAATCATTGTAAAACTCCTTTCAAGTGTAGATTTACTTTAATGCTGTTAAGTCTCCCTTAACAACCTTATCATATTTTCTCATAAAAACGTCCAATAGTCCAGTCAAATTTTGTAAAAAAATATGAGGATTTCCTGTCATTTCTTATAATTCAGACCAGTATCCGCCAAAACACGCACTGGAATCTGTTCTGATAATATGATAAACTGAAAAATATCATAAAAAAGGAGAACCTTATGTCTAAAAATCAAACCACAGCTGCTCTTCCGCCTTCATTCCTGCCCGGAAAATTTCTGGTTTTAAGCGGAAGCGCTCTTAAAATGATTGCTGTGATCACCATGCTCATCGATCACAGTGCCTTCATACTTTTAAGCCTTTATCCCCCTGCCCTCACACCTCTTTTCCACATTGGACAGACCGGATACAGCCTTTATCGGATCTGCCGTGATATTGGCCGGATTGCTTTTCCCATTTACTGTTTCCTTCTTTTGGAAGGTTTTCTTCATACCAGAAGCCGAACAAAATACGGCAGGAATCTTCTGATTTTTGCTCTGATCTCCGAGCTTCCATGGAACTATATGTTTGCAGATACCTGGCATTACGAAAAGCAGAATGTATTTTTCACTCTTTTTCTTGGATATCTTGCATTTTGTGCTCTGGAATATTTTAAGGACAGGCGGGATATGCAGCTTCTGTCCATGATCGGCCTCCTTGCTGTTTCTTTTTTTCTGGAAGCAGACTATGGCTGGAAGGGATATGTTTTTCTTTTGATCATGTATCTTCTTCGCACTGAAAAAGCTCCCCAGGCGATCATAGGGAGCTGTTGGCTTGCTTATGAGTGGAAAGCCTGCTTTGCCTTCCTTCCAATTAATATGTATAACGGACAGCGGGGATTTATCCGCGGAAAAGTTGCTAAATATTTCTTTTATGCATTTTACCCGCTGCATATCATCATTCTTGTCATTCTGCGCAGGATACTGTTCTGATATTACCAGGGCAGATATTCTCCGCTGAATTCATCAAAGTAATACCAGCCATTTCCTCTTCCTATAGACTGTGCGGCAGTTCTGTTATTTTGTAATTATTATTTTACTTATTTTTTGTAAACTACTTCATTTTTATTTTTGTAAATACTGTCAGAAGGAACACAGCCCCTTACAGAAGAAAGAGGATAGATATTGCTGTTTCTTCCGATCACGGTACCTGGATTCAGTACGGAACCGCATCCTACCTCTACATGATCTCCCAGCATAGCTCCGAATTTCTTAAGTCCTGTCTCAATTTTTTCTTCCCCGTCTTTTACAACGACAAGCTGCTTATCTGATTTCACATTGGAACAGATGGATCCGGCTCCCATATGGGACTTATATCCCAGAACAGCATCTCCCACATAATTGTAATGTGGAACCTGTACACAATTAAAAAGCACCACATTTTTCAGTTCTGTGGAGTTTCCCACCACACAGCCTTCTCCTACAATAGCATTTCCTCTGATAAAAGCACAATGACGTACCTCTGTATCTTTTCCAATAATTGCCGGACCGTTGATGCAGGCAGTCGGAGCTATTTTTGCAGATTTTGCAATCCAGATATCCCCTTCTTTATATTCATATTCCTCAGGATCCAGTGTTTTTCCCAGCTTCAGGATAAAATCCTTTATCTCAGGAAGAACTTCCCAGGGATACGTCCTGCCTTCAAAAAGTTCTGACGCAATGGTTTCCTTAAGATCCAAAAGCTTTTCAATGGTAAAATCTTTCATCATAATTATTTTCCTCCTCGTTTTGAAGCTACAGGCTTCTTATAATTTTCTGCTGCGGCATCAAAAAACTGCCTCAGCGCATACTGGTAATTGCTGTTTTCTACCTGCGCTGTCCGCACTCTTACAAAATGCTCCAGCTTATCCATATACTCCTGAGATGTGATACTTCCTTCTGCCACGTAAGTCAGACCTTTTTCCCAGCTTGCTGTAAGCTCCGGATTCAAAAGCTGGCGGATGGAGCAGTTGACCACATCAAAGATCATTTCTCCTAAAAGTGTCGGCATGATCACCTGTGTTTTTTTGTTCAGAGAAAGATACTTAATGGTAAACAGTTTTTTCAGGATTTCTGCTCTGGTAGCGCTGGTACCGATACCGCTTCCCTTTATCTGCGCTCTCAGCTCCTCATCCTCGATCAGCTGTCCTGCGTTTTCCATTGCCAGGATCATGGAACCGGAATTGTAGCGCTTTGGAGGTGAGGTTTCTCCCTCCTTGATATTCAGAGAATCTACCGAAAGTATATCACCCTTTTTCAGCTTCTGCAATGCCGCCAGAAGGGTCTCATTACAGGAAGCCGTTTCCTCTTCTTCTGTATCTGTGTTTTTTTCAGATGCTTTTCTGGCTGCAAAGGAATTAGAGGCAATTTTCAGATACCCCTCACTTTGCAGCACACGAAAGGAAGAGAAAAATGCCTCTTTGTCCATCATGGTAATCAGATTGACTTTCTGATACACTGCCGGAGGATAAAAAATACACAGAAAACGACGCACGATAGTCTCATATACTCTCTGAGATGTCTGGGACAAACTGGTCAGTGCATTCAGTCCCTGTCCGGTCGGAATAATGGCATAATGATCCGTAATCTGCTTATCATTAACATATCTGGTCTTTGCAATATTTTTATAGGATTCCATTCCCAGAACTTCATCTGCCGCACCATTAATCTGAGGATACCGCCGTAATCCGGAAATATTTTTATAAATTTCCTTTGCCACAGCTGTAGATAATACTCTGGCATCGGTTCTTGGATAAGTGACCAGTTTTTTTTCATAAAGCTCCTGGACAACCCGGAGCGTTTCATCCGGGCTGATCTTAAACAGCTTGGAGCAGACATTCTGAAGTTCTGCAAGATTAAAAAGAAGCGGTGGATTTTTATTTTCTTTTTTTCGCTCCACCTTTTCCACATGACAAATCAGAGGCTCTTTCTGACTCAGAAGTTGAATCAGCTCCTGCGCATGTTTTTTTTCTTTAAATCCATTTTCTTTGTACAGATAAGGAGACTGAAAATACCTGCTTCCTTCTACAGCTCTCCATTCTCCGTCAAAATGTTCCCCTTCCAAAGAAATACTGCTCAGCACCCGGTAAAAAGGTGTTTTTACAAAAGATCGTATCTCTCGTTCTCTTCGGACAACCATTCCCAGGACACAGGTCATTACCCGTCCTACAGAAATAGCCTGGTATTTCGTTTTCAGATAATTCGATACACTATTTCCATATCTGAGAGTCAGCACTCTGGAAAAGTTGATTCCCATAAGATAATCCTCTTTTGCCCGCAGATATGCCGATGCAGAAAGATTGTCGTATTCTGATATGTCTTTTGCTTCCCGTATCCCTCTTAAAATTTCCTCCTCTGTCTGGGAGTCGATCCAAACCCTTTTCTGTTTTTTATCATGAACGCCTGCCATCTGTGCAACCAGACGGTAGATATATTCTCCTTCCCGTCCGGAGTCGGTGCATACATAAATCGTATCCACATCCGGACGGTTCAGAAGACCTTTAACTATATGAAACTGTTTCTGGACAGAGGGGATTACCTCATACTTAAATTCGCGCGGCAAAAAAGGCAGGGTATCGAGACTCCACCTTTTGTACTTGATGTCATATTTTTCAGGATAGCTCATAGTGACCAGGTGTCCTACACACCAGGTCACTACAGAATCCTCTGATTCCAGATATCCGTCTTTTCTCTGTCCGTTGATCTTCAGAGCTTTTGCAAACTCCTGTGCCACACTGGGCTTCTCTGCTATGTATAAAGCTTTTCCCATTACTGATCTGCACTCATCCTTTTCAGAGGCCATGCAAGAAGTACTGCACCGCCTATCATATTTCCGATCGTAACCACCAGCATACTTTTCAGCATTGCTGTCAGAGAAATCCCCGGTACTACACATGCCGCCACCGTAAAGATACCCATATTGGCAATGCAGTGCTCAAATCCACTGACTACAAATCCAGAAATACACATGATGATCATCAGGATCTTTGCAGCCTCACTTTTCAGCTTAATTCCGCAAAGCACACCGAGACATACAAAGAAATTACATAAAACTGCGCGGAAGAACATTTCATTAACAGGAATAGAAAGCTTGGCTCCAATGAAGCCGGCAAAATAGTCTTTTGTTCCTGCCGCTCCCGCCCATACAAAGATCAGGGAAAGAATCACACAGCCCACGAAATTGCCAATATAGCTTATGAACCATACTTTTCCCGCATCTTTCCAGGAGACCTTTTTATCATAGGCTCCAAATGCCATGACCAGATTATTTCCGGTAAACAATTCTCCACCCACGAGAGAAATCAAAAGAACTGCAATGGCAAACACTACTGCTCCCAGAAATTTCCCCCAGACCGGTTCTTCTGCCGCAGAAAAAATATTTCCCACAACATTAGAAAAGATCATGGCAACCACAATAAAAAATCCGGCCATTATGGCTCTCATAAAGTACTTCCCAAAATCATTTTTTAATAGTTTTGCTTTTGCAGCTGCCGCCCCCGACAGTTTCTGTACATCCTCAAAATTCATCTGTCCACACCCCTTTTCATGAAAGTGGTCTCATTATACCACGATTCCCCAGCTCCCTCAACCTGAAATATTTACGGTCCGAGGGTGTGGGGAATCTGATTATTTTCTCTTGTTTCTTTTTTTAAGTAAGAAAGAAATCGTATTATACAGCAGCTTCATGTCTACCGGCTTTGCAATGTGACCGTTCATTCCAGCCTCAATAGAGGCCTGCACATCCTCGGCAAATGCATTGGCCGTCATTGCAAGTATGATCATTGATCTGGCTTCCGGATGGTCTGATCTGCGTATTTCCCGCGTTGCTTCATATCCATTCATTACCGGCATCTGGATATCCATAAAAATTGCATCATAGGTTCCGGGCTTTGCCTGTTTAAATTCATTTACCGCCTGCAGTCCGTCTGTTTTTACCGTAAAAGTAGCGCCTCTCATCTGCAGAAGTTCCCCGCGGATTTCTGAATTAATCTCATTATCTTCAACAAGAAGAAAATGACAGCCCGTCAGATCCTCTTCTTCAATTTCTGCTGTCTTTTCGTGGCTTTCGCCCTTCAAAGGCTCTATCTGCTCAAACTCCAGTTCAATCTCAAATTTTGTTCCTTTCTGGAGTTTACTGCTTACATGGATTTCTCCTCCCATCAGATCCACAAGGCCTTTTGTAATACTGAGTCCCAACCCGGTTCCTTCCACTTTTGTTACCCGGTCACTACGGATAAAAGGTTCAAATAAATGACTCATAAACTCTTCCGTCATTCCGATCCCGGTATCCTGAATTGTAAAACGGTATCTTACACGCTTTTCTTCTTTCGCATTTAATTCTTCTGTACGGAACAAAACCTTTCCACCTTCCACGGTAAATTTAATCGCATTGCTCAGAAGATTAATCAGTATCTGTTTGATCCTCAATGCATCTCCATAAAACCCTTCATGCTCAAATTTGCCTGTATCGATCTGAAGATCCACACCTGCATTTTCTGCCTGAGAGATCATAATGGAAGAAATGTGGTCAATAATCTCTCCAATTCTTATCGCCTGATGATTCAGGTGGATCTTTGACTGTTCAATCTGGCTCATATCAAGGATATCATTGATCAAACTAAGAAGATGCTGAGAAGAAACGGAAATCTTATGAAGATAATCCTCGATTTTCTCCGGATCGTTCAGATTGGCTAACGCCAGTGTTGTCATGCCTACAATCGCATTCATGGGAGTTCTGATATCATGACTCATGGAAGAAAGGAAATCGCTTTTCACACGATTGGCTTTCTTTGCCTCAGCCAGAGCTTTTTCCAGATCTTCTTTTGTTTTCCGCTCTGCTTCCAGCACATCTGTAACATCCGATCGAATAAAACAAACCCTTTCCAAACGACGGTCTGTCACAAAAACAGTCATATTTTTTGTTCTTATCTCACCATTTTTATCATAAACTGAATAAGCAAAAGAATAGCTGTCCTTGTCTTTCAGACGCTCCAGCATAGCCGTAGGATCCAGCATATCTGCCACATATTTTTGCTGGCTTTCACTGATCGTCTGACTGATAACTTTTTGTGTCCTTTCTGAATTCAGTCCCTTCATTTCACTGATTGTATCATCTCCTCCGCTTACAATCTCATAAGTATCGGAAAGAAGATTAATATTCGCTACCAGATCATAGGTTGCAGAAGACAGCTGCATAAAAATCCTTTCACGGATCGTTTTTTCAGTAATGTCCGTAACTGTAAAATATCTTGATAAAGACAAGATTGCAACCAAAGAACAGTACAGTACGGTGGTTTTTATGCTGTATGTACTGATTTATTAGACGATGATGTACGTGCTATCTTAAACGTAAGTGAAGGCAGGTGGCAGATTGAAGAATGCAGAAAAAAAGTAAGGGAAAATAAAAATTACTATAGTCTGAAACAACGCAACTGTCAAAGATGGGATTATTATAACATGAAACCTTTTTCACTCAACTGGGAAAATTTTTCATAAGCATAAGAGCCGCTTATTCCGAAATAACGGAATCTGCAGCTCTTATTTCAAAACACTTTTTATTTGTTTTTCTTTGCCTCTCCCTCCGGAAAGATAATTTTAAATACAAAGAAAAAAATTACCATGGAAACGCCGCCTGTAATAAATGTCACCAGCAGGTTATACACCGCCGGGGGAACGTACACCGCCGCAACCGGCATCCAAAGATTGTTAAATCCATTGCAGATCAGGGAAATCACGATCCATGCAATAAAATACCACATTGCCTGATATACAGGGTTTCCATGACTTTTAAAGGTAATATTTCTCTGAAGAGGAAAGTTTATGCACTGAGCCAGAAAAGATCCCACCTCATAGCTGATAAAGTATCCCAGTCCGCCTCCGATCAGCACTGCTCCAGAAGCATCGCGAAGAACGTTATATCCCAGAAGACTCCAGGTAAACTCCACGCCAAAAATCTTCATCGGAACCTGCGGCCACATAAATTCTGTGCCTGCAAGGCCTATGCCCAGCATTCCAGGCATAAAGGTAAACACCAGGTACTGAAATACTGTAACTCCCATGCTGAACAAAAAGAAAAAGGCAATTTGATAAACCCATTTGGAAAGCCTTGGGAACTTTTTCTCAAAAGCCTGCCACTTAGGCATCCACCACTCCATTAATTTATTCATTTTTCAATTTCTCCTCGTACATTTTATTTGCTCTGATATTTGCAAAAAATCCACCGATTATTTTTTTCAGACCTCGGAAAAGATGTCCATTTACAGCCATTACCATTCCATCTACCATCTCCCGGCTGACTGCTCCGTTTGTCATTTTGGCAATTCCCCGGAAAGGCATATTATAAATAAATAGAATGTTCAGATCCGGTTTTCCCTTTTCTTCACTTTTTTTCTTCAAATAGGTAAGACACTTATAAATAAACCGGGCAAGTCTGCTTTTTGCGTAATACATCTGACAAATAGCGTCGTTTCTGTCAAGGTCTCCCGACCATTTTCCTGAAGGAATGGGACGTCCCAAAAGTTCCTCAAACTCCTGATCAGAAATCTGCTGAATGATTCCTGTATAATAGTAAGGAAGTTCTGCCGGATTATACGGATATTCTTTTGTGGTTCCTTCTAACGAAAGCTCAGCCTCCAGACGGATGTCTTCCACATTAGATCCGATCATAATATGATAGGTTCCCATTTCCGTTTCCCATCTGTTTGTCTTAACATTCCAGTAACGGAAGGTCTTATCATCAAAAGGAATAAAAATCTGTCTGCTCTCTCCGGATTTCAGGAATACTTTTTTGAATCCCTTCAGCTCTTTTTCCGGGCGGAAGACAATAGCGTTCGGAAGTCCTACATAAAGCTGGGCAACTTCAGCGCCGTCATATTTACCTGTGTTTGTCAGTGTGAATTCCACACCCTTTTCTGTTGCCTTTATATTGGAATATTCAAAGGTGGTATACGAAAGACCATATCCAAAGGGATACTGTACCTTTACCTTTCCCGTAGCAAAGTAACGGTAGCCTATATAAATACTCTCCCTATACTGGGAAATTCTCTGCGCACTTGGGAAATACCGGAACGCCGGGGTGTCCTCATAGCTTAAGGGATAAGTTTCATTCAGATGACCGGAAGGATTTACCTTTCCTGTCAGAATGTTCATCATTGCCCCTGCTCCAGCCTGTCCGTAAAGATATCCGTGAAGGATGGCCTTGCAGCAGTTGTGCCATGGCATTTCCACAGCAGCTCCTGCACTTAAAATACCTGTCACATTTTCATTTACCTGAACAATCGCCTTCAAAAGCTCTATCTGGTTCTGAGGTATGCGCATATGAGGGCGGTCAAGGCCTTCGGATTCACTAAGTTCATCCAGACCAAAGCAATAAATTACAACCTCTGCATTCGCAGCAAGATCAAGGGCCTCTTTTTTCATCACCGCGTCTTCTTCTCCAGAACGCTGATAGCCTCTGCAGATTCCCACAACCTCCAGATCATAGTTTCTCATGACCTGTTCCATTGTTTCCAGCTTTGTCGGATTTACCATTGAAGAGCCAGCGCCCTGATATCTTGGCTCTACAGCAAAATCACCGATTACGGCAACCTTTGTTCCTGGAGCCAGAGGAAGAATATTATCTATATTCTTCAGAAGAACCGCACTTTGCTCTGCAGCTTTTTTTGCCAGTTCATGATGTTCTTCCTTTGAAAACGATGTCTTTTTATTTTTTGCTTTAGCGCTTAAGGTCATCACTGCTTTTAGAAGATCCTCCACGCAGGAATCCAGTTCTTCCATTGTCAGTTTCTTTTCTTTTAGAGCCTGCAGGATTTCTCTTGCAGAATCCAGTCCCGGAGCAGGCATTTCCAGATTAGATCCTGCCGCCACCCCCCGGACATGGTCATTGGAACCGCCCCAGTCTGTGATCACGATTCCATCAAAGCCCCACTCTTTTCTGAGGATATCCTGAAGAAGATGTTTATTTTCATTTGCATAAACACCATTGACCTCATTGTAGCTGGACATAATAGAACCGGGGTGCCCTTCTTTTACTGCAATCTCAAATCCGGTAAGGTAAATTTCACGCAGCGTCCTTTCGTCCAGAACAGAATCCATTGCCATACGGCGAAGTTCCTGGCTGTTTACTGCAAAATGTTTAGGACAAGCATAAACTCCCTGACTCTGGATCCCTCTGATATAAGAGGCTGCCATTTTACCAGATAGATAGGGATCTTCACTGAAATATTCAAAGTTTCTTCCGCAGAGCGGACTTCTCTTTATATTCAGTCCCGGTCCCAGGAGTACATTCACATCCTGTACAGAGGCTTCCTCTCCAAGGGCAGCTCCCAGCTCTTCTCCAAGCTCTTCATCCCAGCTGTTGGCAATGGTCGCTGCTGTGGGAAAACAGGTGGCGGAAAGAGAAGCGTTCAGCCCCAAATGATCCCCTGCCCCAGCTTGTTTACGGATACCGTGAGGTCCGTCTGAACAAAAAATAGACGGAATGCCTAATCTCTTAAAATCCCGGGTCTGCCAGACGTTTTTTCCACTTAAAAAAGCAGCCTTTTCCTCAGTTGTCATTTCCTGCAATAATTTTTTTATTTCCAAAATATGATTGCCTCCTGATAAAAAGCTTCCTGCAGCCACAGGCTGTACTATGGTGCAGGAAGCTTGCTTTTAATTATTCTTCAACAGTTGCCTGAATGTTCTTTTTTTTCTTTCTGTAACGAACAATAAGGATGATCTCAATTACAAGGATCACTGCAGCCACAGCTACATCAACAGTAATAAAGATTTTTGTCATATTTGACATCTTGCCTGCCGGATCCTGATCTCCTTCATAATAACCGCTGTTTCCTACTGTATAGAGGATATTCTTACATGCCTGACGCATTGCTTTTACTGCAGTTGCACTCTTATCCTCCAACTTATTGGTTTCTGCGCTGTTAAATCCAAGCATCAGATCGTTACCGCTTCGGATGCAGTTATCTGTGATCATATATCCATAAGATCCGTCATAATCAGACTCTACCATTCCTACAAAGCCCCACTCGCCACGAAGTACATTGTTCAGAAGATATTCGTTACCGCAGCTTGGCTGTGTTCCGATCCAGTTAAAGGATGACATTGCTGCAGCGCTTGTACCCTCAAAACCTTTTACTGCAATCTCAAAAGGTTTCAGGTAGATTTCTCGAATGGCCTGCTCAGACGCGTAGGTTGTCAGTACAGAAATACGGTTGATCTCCTGATCGTTCAGGGCAAAGTGCTTAATATACGCGTATACTCCCTTTTCAGAAGCACCGTTCATCTGGTTTGCCGCAAGATATCCTCCCAGCACACCATCTTCTGAATAATATTCAAAGTTACGTCCTGCAAAAGCAGAGCGGTGGGTATTCATAGCCGGACCATACCATCCAAAGTTATTGGCGTCCTTATATTCCTGACCCATGGACTGGCCGATTTCATATGCAAGTTCCTTATTCCAGGTCTGTGCCATAAGAAGCTCTGATGGATATGCGGTTCCATATGCTCCTGTTACAAAGTTACTTAAACCTGCCGGACCGTCACAGTCTGAAGTAGCAATCTTTCCTACTGATTTGATTTCCGCTGTCTGCCAGCCTCCAACATTGATCAGGGTCACCATATCTTCAAAACTTAACTGATCAAGGAGCTGATCCCATTTTTCATCGTCATAGTCAAGGCCTCTCAACTGATACAGACTAAGACCATTGTCTGCACCCATTGTCGGCATTTCATCTTCTTCGTTGTTATATTTTGTTCCGTCATAGATTCCGAAAATATTTTCTTCTACAGCTTTGCGGGTTTCGTCAGACATGGTATACAGAGCCTCGTCCACTTCGCCGCAGGCTTCCTCATAGTTTTCAAATCCGTTTTTACGGGAAAGCTGTACAAATGTTCCTCTTGCATAATCCTCAAACTGGTTAGTTGCCGGTGTCAGATCACCGGAACGTCCCTCTTTGCTGTAGTCAATATCCTCTTCTACTTCAAAGCTTTCTTCTGCAAGAACTGTGTGGGAGTCAGAACGAAGGGAAATCGTATATTCGCCTTTTTCCAGAATATATCCGCCTCCCTGGATCTTGATTCCCTCAGAATCATAAGAAGCCATATCTTCTTTTGCAATAACAAAGGAAAGTGTTTCCTCTGCGCCTGGCTCAAGAATCTTTGTTTTTCCAAAATCAATAAGGTTTACAGATGCTTTTTCAATTCCTCCGTTTGTATAAGGAGGTGTGAAATAAACCTGTACTACGTCCTTACCTGCGGTATCGCCTGTATTTTTTACTTTTACATCAAAAGATACTGTAAGTCCGTCGTCAGCAAAATTCTCAATAGACTGCTCAAAAGTTGTGTAAGACAGTCCGTAACCAAACGGATACTGAACGGTATCTTCATAATTAATAAGACCTTCTTCTGCAGCAGTTTCATAGAATTTATATCCTACATAAATACCCTCTGCATAATTTACAAAAGAAATATTACCAAGAGCTGCCGGATCATCCTTTACCATCTGCTGATTCAGATCTTCTACATTGTTGTAGGAGTGGTTTCCGATATTATTGATATAGGGTGTATTAAGAAGATCTCTTACATAGGTGTCTGCTGTTTTTCCAGAAGGATTTACAGAACCGTTCATAATCTCCCCAAGAGCTGCAAAGCCTGTGTTTCCTGCGCCCGGTGCCAGAAGCACTGCTCCGATTTCCTCGTATTCATCCACCCAGCTTAATTCCATAGGATTGTTTGCATTGATGATCACAACAACATGGTCAAATTCGGAGCACACTTTCTCAACCATATCCTCCTCTGTTCTGGAAAGCTCCAGATAAGATTCGCCTTCTTCAAAATCATCATAATCCCCGTTGTTTGTATAAGAGGAGTTTGTATAACCAAAGTTTTCAGGCGCTGCCGCAACC
Organism: Blautia sp.; assembly: GCA_026169535.1. Taxonomy (GTDB): domain Bacteria; phylum Bacillota; class Clostridia; order Lachnospirales; family Lachnospiraceae; genus Blautia_A. The sequence goes on along the minus strand of JAPFCU010000078.1, from coordinate 190,235 downwards.
TCTTTTGCAATATTGTAGGTTCCGTCAATAACTGCCTTCATGTCTGTAGGAAGGTCTGCGTTTTCTCCGCCGGAGCGTCCGATCACAACCACTGCGGTATCAGAAAACTCTTTTGCTTCCTCCATTACCTGATCTGTATAAACATCCACTGTAGGCTCCGGAAGTGTCCAGTCCTGTTCGCTCATACTGACTGTCGGACGCTCCGTACGGTAATCTGTATAAATTTTGGTAAGGGTTTCATTTGTTTTATATCCTGCGTCCTGAAGAGACTGAAGGATACCTACTGCAGTAGAGGCATCTGAAGATCCTGAACCAGTTCCTCCGAAAATCGGATTTGTAGAGTCCCATCCAAATACATTCAGACTGTTTACATTTTCAGAAAGTGGAAGAAGTCCCTCGTTTTTTGCAAGGATCACACCTTCTTCTCCTACTTTCTGGATTGTTTCCTTACTCTGCTTTACAGTTGCCTCGCTTAAATTTACCTTTGAGGCATTTAAAAATCCAGAAACGTTTGTGTACATAGGACCATAACAGATTACGTTGGCAATCACTGCGATCACTGCAACAAATGCCAGAACTGCCTGCCACCGGATGATATGCCGGAATCCTTTTTTTGCTTTTGAGGCAGCAAACAGAACTACGATCATAACTACAAGAGCTGCAAGGATCACGTAAATATATCCCTGAAGCTGCGTAATATAAGATTTCAGGTCTGCTTCACTGACTCCCAGACCTGTAAAAATCGGGCCCAGTACCTGTGTTAAAAATTTTACCATCGTTTTTTCCCTTTCTTTCTTTTATTTGGTGCTTTCAGGAAACCTTACACTCTGTTTCCTGTTGCAAGAAGTATAGCAGACTTTTCTCCATTCTCCTGAATCTGGCATGAAATGCAGAAATTCTGCATAAAATGCAAAAAAATGCCCAGGGCTCATCCCCTGGGCAGCAGTATCTTCAGCTCAAACCAGTTATTTTTTACTCCAAAATCCACACTTCCGTTATATTTCTGCGCTGTCTGTATCATGCTTTTTAAACCAAATCCATGATTTTGCTTATCGCTTTTTGTTGTGCTGATCAACTGATGCTCATTTTTTATAATCTCATTTTCACAGTAATTTTCTACTTTAATAAAAACGAAATTCTTTTTCTGGGAAACCGATACATGAATCAGTCTCTTTTCCTTTTCCGGGATCATAACCACATGTTCAATAGCATTGTCCAAAGCGTTTCCAAAAATCGTACAGATATCTATTACATGGATATAATCCAGAATTTTCCCATCTGCCACACAGGTAATCTGAATATTGTTTTTTCTGCAGTGAAAAATTTTTGCTGCAAGTATGGTGTCCAAAACACGGTTTCCTGTTTTGTTCCATGTCTCAAAAGAACTAAGTTCATCTTCCATGGCATCCAGCCATTCCCCACGCTTCACACTGTCTGTTTCTGCTCTCAGTCCTGCAATCTGATGTTTCAGGTCATGGTACTTCATCTGGATCAGATCCAGACTGTCCTGATAATTACGATACTGGTCGTACTGAGTTTTCAGCACAAGATTCATGGCAGAAAGTTCTTTTTCTGCCATATACTCAAATATTCTGCTCTGATACGCATGGAGAATGGCGATTCCTCCCATGTCCACCAAAGTTCTGATATTAAACATATCGGAACGAAGAGTTGCTGAAAATGGAGAATTTTTATAAATAAAACTAAGATTGCTGAAAGCAAATACAACTACTACAATCCCTGCTGCTGAAAATGCTTCTTTCGCTGAAATCTGGCTTAAGTAATCTCCGGTAAGAAGGGGACTTGTGATCTTATACATTACAGCAAAACATCCTCCGTAAATCAAAAGGAGCAAAAGCGCCGACTGCCAGAAATTTATGGAAATTTCTTTTTGCAGAAAAGTATGGATCTGCCATTCAAGGGAGGCTGTGAACTCAGCAAGCAAAAATGCCTGGGCGCAGCAATATACAGCACTGATCCAGTTTATTTTTCCCCACAGAACAAGAAAAAGATACATCATCCCTGCAGCCATAAACATACAGGGAATCCAGAACATGGTAGGCAGATCACCTGTAAAAATAAGAAACATGCTCTGCACAATAAGGAAGGCTGCGCTGCTTACCCAGAAAAGGCCACTTTTCAGCCGCCCTCTGATCATATATAAATACAGGATGCAGGCTCCCCATTCTGCCAGAGCTGTATAAAGTCTTGGAATATCTTCATAAAACTGCATTTTTATTCTCCATTCATATAGCGTATCAGACAGTCCATAAATTCTTTTTTCTTTGTGCGGCTTACCGGAATTTTATTTCCATTGATCATACAGTCGCTTCCTGCCATGCCGTCCACCAGCTTCATATTCACAAGAAATCCTTTGGCACAGCGAAAGAACCCATACTCTTTCATGCTGCCTTCTAATTCTTTCAGGGATGCTCTGGCTGTGATTTCTCCACAGTCCATACGGAAAATAGCGTTATGACCCTGACTTTCAATATAAAAGACACGGGAGATATCCAGTTTCTTTACTCCGTTTTCTGTTGGCACAGTAATATATATTTCTTTCTTTTTCCGAATCCTAGCAATGGCCTTATCCAGTTTCTGAGAAAACGAAAAATATTCCACCGGCTTTACCACATAATCCATAGCATCCACCTCATATCCCCGCACTGCGTACTGGATCATATTGGTAATAAACATAATGATCACTTCATCATCCAGACTTCGGATCTTTTCTGCCGCAGTCATCCCGTCCATAAATCTCATTTGGATATCCATGAGAATAATATCGTATTCTCCCTTATAATCTTCTACAATGTCTTCTCCGTCTGAATATGCCGTCACTTTGATCTGCCTGTTATTCTCTTTTTCATATTTCCTGATAAAATTCAGAATCTGTTCTGCAAACAGTTTTTCATCTTCCACAACAGCAATATGAATCATGCAGATACTCCTTTCCCAGAAAACGTTTCTTTTGAATAACAGTTTCCCTTTCCTTTTCTTACAAAACCATAAAGTGTTATTTTATTTCTGCGTGCAAGATCTGCTGCAAGATCTGTAACTGCCGCCCTGGAAACCACTGTTCCGATTTCTGCATGAACAATCTTTTGAAGATAATCGGAAGAAACTCTTCCGCTGGTAAAAACTACGCAGTCTTCCAAAGATACCCTCTGAAGAAGCGCCCTTCCTACTGCTTTGTCCAAAGCATTATGACGGCCAATATCCTCAAAGCAGCAAAGGATCTCCCCGTCCTTCCATAAGGCGCAGCAATGGGCACAGCCTGTTTCTCTGAAAAGCTCTCCCGGATTTTCAAAAATTTTATCTGCCGCAGCAAAAAGCGTCATAGCCTCTCCCTCATAGCACTTTTTTTTCCCCTGGTTCTTCTTCTGGCTTTCTCCGGCTTCTTTTTCAGTTTTTATATGAATTTCCTTTTCCTGCTCCCGGATGATAATTTCTTTCATTTCTTCCGTCCCACTGATCCTGTTTTCTGTATAAAGGCGGCCCATGATCAGTTCCTCCAGATTCTCCGGGGTACAACTGATCCGAAATTCTTTGCTGCAATTCAGATATACGTCGTACACTGCTTCCAGCGCAGCCATATCTATGCATTCCAAAAAATCATTATTTGTTATTTTCTGAATGGATATCTCTGTTTTTTTCATAAAAATCCTTTCTGATGCCATGACTGTAACCGATGCGAACTGCGGTCTACAGCCAGGCTTATCTTTTCCCATTGCCCTCTATTGAAATTCCCGTCATATCCTGTTATAATGTTCCGGTATCAAAATATGGATGTCGTTGGGTAACTGGTGTGCCCCCTGGTCTTCAAAACCTGTGCTGGACGTTAAGAGCGCCCTGGGTGAGTTCGATTCTCACAGGCATCCGCCAGACAGCAATGAAGCTGTGGATTATATTTCCACAGCTCTTTTTTTATGAAAGAGAGCTTCTTTCAGAGCGTTTGCCAGCAGGGAGGCTTCTTCCGCAGAGATTGTACGCATCTCCAACCACACTTTTTCATTTTTTATATGACCGATCACAGGCAGCGGAAGCCTTCTAAGACGGCACGAAAGCTCCTCTGCTCTTTCCTCTTTCGGCTCTATTACCACAGCGTAATCCGGCATTTCCTCTCCCGGAAGGGAACCTCCTCCTACTGCGGAACGGCTTTTTTCTAAGGTGATTCTGCCAGGATATCCCCCTTCCCCCAGTTCCTTTATAATCATCTCTGCCTGTAAACGCAGTTCCTCTTCACCTCTGGCAATCATCTGCAATACAGGAATATTCGCCCAGGCATTCTTTTCATCCAGATATTCTCGGAACGTAGCTTCCAGAGCTGCTGTAGTAAACTTATCCAGACGCAGCATACGCATCATTGGATGATTTTCTATAGCTTTTATGTACTTTTTCTTTCCGGCAATAATCCCTGCCTGGGGGCCGCCCAGAAGTTTGTCGCCGGAAAAACAGACCACGTCTGCTCCCTCTTTCAATACTTCCTGAACTGTAGTCTCATGAGCCAGTCCATATTTTTCCAGATTCACCAAAACACCGCTTCCAAGATCTACGATCACCGGGATCCCATGTCTTTTTCCCAACTGTGCCAGTTCCTTTACTGGTGTTTCTTCCGTAAAGCCCACAATCTTGTAATTACTTGTATGAACCTTTAATAAAGCAGCAGTTTCTTCCCAGATAACTTTTTCATAATCTGAAATCCTTGTCCGGTTGGTACAGCCTGTTTCTCTTAAAATGGCTCCGCTTTGTTCCATTACATCAGGAACGCGGAAGCGCCCTCCAATTTCTATCAGCTCCCCTCTGGAAACCACCACTTCTTTTTTTTTTGCCATAGCTCCAAGGATCAGACTTACTGCGGCAGCGTTATTATTAACTGCCACAGCATCCTCCGCTCCTGTGATCTGGCAGATTAGGTCTTTATAATGAGATTGGCGATGTCCTCTTTTCCCTTGTAAAAGTTCATACTCCAGGTTTGAGTATCCCCACATAGCTTCCATTACTGCTGATTTTTGATGCTCCCCCATAGGCGCCCGGCCAAGATTTGTATGAAGAATCACTCCTGTAGCATTCAGAACTCTTTGAAAAGAAGAGGTATCCGATTCCATGAGCCTGGTTTGGCTTCTGTCAAAGATCCAGGCCTGGAGCCTTTCTGGTTTTATCTCTTTTGTTTTTCCTGAAAGCTCCTCCAGTCCTTCTTCTCCATGAAGAATCTGATTTCTAAAAACATCCAGCGCTTCGCGAAAAGCCTCTATTGTCCTTTCTCTGCCATATTGTCTGCAGAGCTCTGCGCTTTCTGGTTCTTCCAGAAGGCGGTCTACCTTTGGAAGCTGTCTTAAGATTTTATTTTTATCCATAATTTTCTCATTTTCTTATTTCAGAATCAAATATTTTTCTTGTTTTTCCCTTACTTCTCCAATCTGCGAACAGGGAAGTTCCAAAGTTTTTAGCCTATCCAGAAGACAGGCGGCCTCCTGTTTCGGTACAGAGAGAAGCAATCCGCCTGATGTCTGCGGATCATATGCCAGATCCTCCAGCCAGGTTCCCGGAATCTGACTTTCTACATCTTCTTCCAGATACTCTCTGTTCCTGTATGCACCTGCCGGAATCAATCCCATTTCTGTATAGGACTGTACTCCTTGAAGAACCGGAAAACTTCCGGTATCCAGAACCAGGGTTTTTCCGCTTCCCTTTGCCATTTCCATAGCATGTCCCGCAATTCCGAAGCCTGTAATATCCGTACAGCTGTGAATGGAAAATTCTGCTGCAATATCCCTTGCGTACCGATTCAGAAAAGTCATATTTTTCACAGCTGCTTCAATTTCGTCTTCTGAAGCAAGTTCTCCTTTGATAGCTGTAGAAAGAATGCCGGTACCAAGTGGTTTGGTAAGGATCAGAACATCTCCTGCTTCTGCTCCATAGTTTTTCCACATAAGCTTCGGGTTTACAAATCCGCTGACACACAGCCCATATTTCGGTTCGTTGTCAGAGATTGTATGTCCGCCTGCCAGCACTGCTCCTGCTTCTATCACCTTGTCCGCTCCGCCTTTCAGGATTTCGCCAAGAATCTCTATATCCAGGCAGTCCGGAAATGCAGCCAGATTCAGAGCCACTTTGGGCTCACCTCCCATGGCATATACGTCGCTTAGGGCATTTGCCGCAGCAATCTGTCCAAACAGATACGGATCATCCACAACCGGGGTAAAAAAGTCAACCGTCTGGATCATTGCCAGATCGTCATTAATTTTATAGACCGCAGCATCGTCTGAGGTCTCTGTTCCCACTAAAAGCATGGGATCACTGAATTTCGGCAGCTTGCTCAAAACTTGAGCAAGGGTCTTAGGACCTTTTTTAGCCGCTCAGCCGGATGTACTTGACATTTGTGTTAAACGAATTTCTTTATCTGCCAAAATTCTCATCTCCCTTCCATAATTTCCGGCTATCGTATTCTTTTAAAGCTGCCCTTATGTTCGATCAGGACGCTGTTTGCCGGAATCTTTCAGGACTCGTCCTTCTTCTTTCTTTCTTGTAAAACCATTTTTGTCGAAATGCTCCAGAAGGGCCACCGCTACCTTTCTTGAACATCCCAGATAGTCTCTGTACTCTCCAAGAGCGATACTCTCTTTCTTCTGTGCCATTTCCCGGAAAGCTTCTTTTCCTCTTTCGTAATAATCCCTATGGATACAATACTGCTCATCCAGACGGATCAGGATTTTTTTATTTAAAAGAGAGGTAAATACCGGTTTAAATTTCTTCTGGTTTCTGTGCTCCTTCAGATACAGTTCTGTGGCAAGAGGGGAAAAACCGGATTCCAGATAGTGCGCAAGGATTTCCTGTACGATGGCATCCTCATCCTCCTTCAGTACCACTTTAAAACGCTTTTTGCTGACACAGCCGTTTTGTTCCTTGATGACCTTCTGAGTTTTCAGTACTTCCAGTATATCGTTTGTGATCCTGGAATTTTCCAGTTTCAGTCTGCTGCGCAGCTCCTCGATCCCCATTCCCTCTTTCAAAGGATAAGTTTTATGAAAATCATCCAGAATACGCTCTGTTTTTCTGCAATAAAAATTCATTTCTTCTCTGTGAATATAAAGGCCTTCTTCCAGACACACCAGAATTCCTTTTTCTGTCAGCTTTGCCGCTGTATTTTTCAGCCCGGATCTGTCCAGGGAGTTTCTTCCTGCCAGTTCCTCCAGAGAATAAAAGCAGCCTCTGTGCTCCAGAATTGAGGTTTCCAGCATTTGCGCACCTGTTCCCTTTTCTTTGATTCCACAGGCCTCCAGGACTTTTGGATCCTTTCTTTTATGCTTACGGGGACAGGCGTCAAGAATACATCCTCCTCCAATGGTCTCTGCCGGGGAATAAAAACGGATCACAAAACGGTCGCCTTTTTCCATTACCGTTTCGTCCTCCAGACGCAGCTGAGCATAGCAGGTTTCTCCCGCCTTCAGTTCCTCCCGGTCAAGAAGGATCACCTTCCCCAGAAGTTCTTTTGTTCCATGATAAATATGAACTCTGCTTCCATTTTTTACTACACGCTCTGTATGACGCAGAACAGTCAGAGACACATCTGCCATCATGGACGGATACAGACTGTTTTTGAAAGCGATCACATCGCCCCTTGAAATCTCCTCTTTTTTACGGTCTGGAAGATTCAGCGCCACACGCTGTCCTGCATGAGCAACCTCTACTCCCTGTTCATGTACCTGAATGCTCCGGATCTTTACGGGAACATTTTCCGGATAGAGAAATGCTTCCTGCTCTTTTTTTATTTTTCCGCCCAGAAGTGTGCCTGTGACAACTGTTCCAAACCCTTTCAGTGTAAACACCCGGTCTACCGGAAGCCGGAAAGCCCGGGTTTCTTTATGATCCGGCAGCTTCTGATACATCTGGTACAAAATTTTCTTTAATTGATCCAATCCCTGGTTCTTATATACGGATACAGGGATCACCGGAGCGTTTTCCAGAAAGGTTCCTTCCGTCAGCTCCCGTATATCCTCTTCAACAAGTTCCACAAGCTCCGGATCTGCAAGGTCTGTTTTGGTGATCACAATAATTCCCTGACGGATTCCAAGGGTAGACAGAATATCCAGATGCTCCACAGTCTGGGGCATAATACCTTCATCAGCAGCAACCACCAGCATTACAAGATCCATGCCTCCTACACCGGCCAGCATGTTTTTTACAAATTTTTCATGACCTGGCACATCCACGATCCCCACACGTTCTCCCCCTGGGAAATCCATCCAGGCAAACCCCAGTTCTATTGTGATTCCACGTTTTTTTTCTTCTTTCAGACGGTCCGTGTCAATTCCGGTCAGAGCCTTGATCAGACAGGTTTTTCCGTGATCTACATGACCTGCAGTTCCTATAATTCCATATTTCATGAGATTAACCTCTGTTAAAGACCAACAATGTTTTCTGGTCTGTTTTCCTATACAATCATACCACAGGCAAAATTTTTTTACTATAGGGAAACTTATTTTGAATAAAGACCAGGATAAGCCTTTCTGTCCAGTTTTAAATAAATGCTGTATAGAATCATCACAAATAATCCTACTGCGGCAATGATCCCCCATACAGTGCTGAATGTATAATGGTCAATAAGAGTTCCTATTACATAGTTGCTTAATATTCCAATTAATCCGGCACAGCTGCTTGTAATACTTAATACTCGTCCGCGATGTGTTTCCGGTATTCTCTTTGTAAGATAAGGCGTTTTTGATATGGAACCAAATATTTCTCCTATGGTAAATATAATCATTCCCGCAACAGCGATTATAAAATAATGATTTACAAAAATAAAAAAGGCAAGCCCTAAACATTCCAGCAGCTGCCCCAAATACATAATTCTGACATCTATGACTTTAGAAAACTTTTGTGTCAGTATAGGCGTACCTATAACCACCACAACAGCGTTGATACTCGTTAAAATTCCAAAGCGAAAAGCGCCTGAGCCACGAAAAGCTTCTTCCATATGTAAAGGCATCAAAAAATTATACTGATTATAGATCAGCGCCGCTATACCTGAGATCACAAACAGCAAAAAGAATAACTTACGCTGAGAAAACACCTTGAATATTGATCCTGTTTCACCTTTTTCATATTCGTTCCATGCTTTATTATCCAAATCAGCAGTTCGTACATTCTTAATGAAGAACAGCAGTAACAGCGTACTGGATATGTCTGCCAGCCCGTTAATAAAAAAGGAAATATTAAGATAATTATTAAATAAAATACCCCCAATAGTCGGAGCCATAACCAATCCCAAATTCATTGCAAGATAATTCAGGGAATATGCTCTTTCCCGGTCCCTGTAGGTTGTCAGATCAGCAATCAGCGCATCATAGGCGGGCTGCTCCATGGACTGAAACAAGGAAGCAATGGCTAACAAATACAGTGTAGTCATAGACATGGGCAATGCAGCGCAAACAAAGTACAAACTGTTTCCGATCAAGTCAAAGGTGACGATAATATTCTTTTTATTATATTTATCAGCCAGTTTGCCTCCCAGTAAATAAAACGGTCCCATGAACAAAGAAAATATCATCATATACAGACCGATGGTCTGTCCATTCAGACCCAGCTTTTCACTCATGATCAAAGTGAGCATGGGCCATATTAAAGCGCCCATGCTTGTCATGATCTTGCCAAAAGCCAGTACATAGATTTCTTTTGGTAAATGACTGTACATAGAAAAATGTTTTTTTAGAAATCTCATAGAATTTCCCCATCCACTTTAAATCATCGGTCTGCTTTTCTGCTCTTACATCTTCACTACCGCATCTAGACATAACAGCAGTGCATATTCATATGCGTTTCCGCCAAAATTCCGCTCATCATATTGCTCAACATCTGCAAGACTGTCAGCAGTATAAAGGATCATTCCCCAGTCAGCCCGGCGAAAAGATGAGCATGCAGCAAGGGCCGAACATTCCATTTCAACAACAGAACAGCCCTCGCCTTTCCGATATTCGACTTTTTCTTTCGTTTCACGATAGAAACCATCGGTTGACCAGGTAGTCACCTCCTGATATTTCATGCCGTGTTCCAAAATAGTTTCTTCAATAGCTTTTCTTGCTCTTTTATTGGTTTCTATAAAACGCGACGGCGGCGCATAATGATAGGAAGTTCCTTCATCCCGCAGCGCCCTGTAGGGTACAAGAAAAGTTCCTTCAGGAAATGCTTTCAGACATCCGCAGGAGCCGCTCCTACAGGAGCCTGGCAAAGGGCCACCTCTTCCCCCTTATGTTTGGCTATGTAAATGGGATAATCTTTCGTTGCACTAATAAACTGCGCTGCCTGTGTTAAATTGTTCTTTCTGGCATATTCATCAATATAGCCTGCCAGAAAGGCAAAGACACATTTATTTGGAAGCCTGATATCCAGATTTTCATGTGTGGGGCTGAGCACTGCATTTTGTTCTGTATCAAACTCCAATATGGGAATTTCGTTTTTTATGATACTCATTTTTCTTCCTCTTAAATTTCGTATTTATCCGATTACTCTAAATCAATCCAGTATCTTTGCTCTGTCTTACCGTTTTCTGTTTGTTCATTTTCTAATATTCCGCCGTTTTTTATAATGGATTTCGCAGAACCAATATTATCTTTATCACATACCATCAAAACTTTTTTGATTCCCATTTTTTTACATTCCTCTAAGGCAAGCCCGATCATTTGCACAGCATATCCTTTTCTTCTTTCAGACGGTCTGATTCCGTCGCCGATATGACCTCCATGTAATAGAAGATGTTCATTTAAATAATGCCTGATATTTACCGCGCCTACAATGATATTTCGTTCCTCATCCAAACAAAAAAATGTAGAATCAGGAACCAATCCGTTTTTCGGTTCCTTTGTTTCCAAATTATTCAAATAATAATCAAAGTCATCATAATCATTTTTGAAAATAACCCCTGGTGAGCGGTTCACGTTATGAGTATCGTTATATTCCTTCCACTCTTTGAGCATATCAATGATCTGCTCTTTGTATTCGTAACTTCCTTTTATTAATTTCATTGACCTTAAAACTGCCCCCTTTACTTTAAGTCCATAACTTTTCCCATTTCAATTCTGATTTCATTACGATCCGGGTCTGAATTTGAGTAAGCAAACAAATCAAACCCTATGATTTTAAATCCATGTTTTTTATAAAAAGCAAAGGCATTTTCATTACATGTCTGTGTTTCCAGAACAGTCATTCTCGCACCGTTTTTTGAAGCTTCTGCTAAAATTACTTCCATTAACAGAGAACCGATACCATTATTTCGGTTTGAACTGTCAAAAACACAAATATTACTAATTCTATACCGATTATTCCATTCTTCTAATGTACCTTCCACATATCCTAACAGCTGTCCATCTTCAAACGCACCAAATCCAACAGGATTTTCTAACCATTCATTAAAAAATATATCGCTGAATGACATTTCTTTTGGTTCAGGGAAGAACTTATAAGATATACCAAATCCCTCTGTTGTTGATTGAATATCAAGATATCCTTTTGTTTGATATTTGACTGTGAAATTCTTTCCCGAATACACTTCTCTGTTCAACTCTTTGATTTCTACCATATAATTGTGACACCCTATTTGCTATTACAAAATCTATAAGTATGTTTTCCTGCAGCTAAAATATTTTTATCGTTTGCCAACACTTTATGAATTGAATGTGCTGCCTTTATAAAAATTTTCTTTTATTATAATAGCAGAACTTCATAACAGCAATGTAAAAAGATAAATAAAGTAAAAAAAACAGCATGCCGCTGTTTTGAGTTACTGTTTCCTTCCCTCTTTCACTTCTGCCGTACTCATAAAGCCGGGGGGGTGTGTGCAGAGAGGGGCGGACGAATGACGCCCCTCTTTGCCTCCCCTTTTTAAATGCAATACTTTGTATGCAGTAAATGATGGGCAATATTACTGTTTGGTTCCTCTAAAAACTCCTCATAAATCTTTTTGATCGCCGGATTTTCATGGGATTTACGGTAGGTCAGTTCTCTGTCATGGGCAAAGGTTGCCGCCCTTCTTGCCGCATAAGCCTCTTCTCTGTCCGTATCCATAAGAAGCTTCGGCTGTCCGCCTCCGCTGACACAGCCTTCCGGACAGGTCATTACCTCAATAAAATGAAGATCCAGGGTTCCATTTTTTACTGCCTCCAGAACCGGAATTACATTTTTCAGCCCGGTAACAACTCCCACCTTCAGATCCAGATCGCCTACTTTTATCACAGAGGTACGGAACCCCTCTGTTCCACGAACAGCTGTTACCTCAAGATCCGGAATCGGCTGTCCGGTCACAAGCTCATAACCGGTACGAATGGCCGCTTCCATAACGCCGCCGGTAACGCCAAAGATTGTTCCGGCACCGGTATACAGTCCCAGCGGCTGGTCAAACTCCTGATCCTCAAGATCATCCCAGTTAATTCCCATATCTTTAATAAGCCATGCCAGATCTCTGGTGGTAATGGCCACGTCTACGTCACGGAAGCCGCTGTCCTTCATTTCCGGACGACCGCTTTCAAATTCCTTACAAGTACAGGGCATTACAGACACGCTGTAAATATCCTTTCCTTCTTTGCCTTCCAGCTGTGCCCCGTATGTTTTGAAAATGGCTCCGCCGATCTGCTGAGGGCTTTTTGCCGAGGACAGATGATCGGCAAGCTCCGGATAGTTGTTCTCAAGGAATTTTACCCAGGCCGGACAGCAGGAGGTGAACATTGGAAGAACGCCGCCTTCTGTTACACGCTTCACAAGCTCCGTACCTTCCTCCATAATGGTCACATCTGCCGGAAAGTTGGTATCGTACACCCTGTCAAATCCCAGGGTATGAAGAGCCGCAGATAATTTTCCGGGTGTCAGTGTTCCCAGATCTTCGCCAAATTCTTCTGCAATGGCAACTCGGACTGCCGGTGCGCACTGTACAATGGTAAATTTATTTTTATCTGCAAGAGCTTCTTTTACTTTATCCAGATTGCAGACCGCATACGCTGCAAAAAGAGGCTCCTGAACAGAATCCGGAATGTTTCTTTCTTTTTTGACTCTGTCGTAGGCTTTTTTTCCATGGGTCAGAATGGATACATAAGATTTACATTTCTGCACGCACTGTCCGCACATCACGCATCTGTCTGTATCAATAGTCTGAGGCTGTCCCTGTTCGCCTACAATGGCATAGGCAGGACAGACTTCTGCACATTCACGGCAGCCGGTACAGAGATTCTGATCAATTGCTACTATCATGAATTTTGTCCTCCCTTATCTCCAGTCTTTTGTCAGAAGCAGTGACTCTGCTGCCCTGATATTTTTTTCTTCCCGCTCCGCTTCCGGATCCACCAGTCTGAGCGCCTGATGAGGACAGACTCTTACGCAGGCAGGGCCGCCTTCAATCCCTGCACAGAGATCACATTTGGATGCAAAGACTTTTGGCTCCTCAGACATTGGCTGTGCCACCAGACGTCCGTCCTTCGCATAAGGAAGAAGCGCAATGGCACCAAAAGGACATGCCTGCATACAGTCCTTGCAGCCAATGCATTTTTCTGCATCTACAATCACCTGATGGTCGATCCGGCTGATGGCTCCCTTGCTGCACGCATTCAGACATGGCGCATCCTCACAGTGCTTACACTGGATCGGCATACACCCCTGATCAAATCTGGTCAGGAACAGCCTTGGGGTTACGGGAACCGTAACGGTTCCCACTGTATTTCCAACATGATTGCTTTTGCGGTTATGGACAGTGAAGCAGGCCACCTCACAGGCTTTGCAGCCAGTACATTTGGTACTGTCTCCCACCACAAAAGACCCGATTTCTTTTTTCATCGCTTTATGACCTCCTATTCCTGCGGATGCGTTTCCCGATACGTATTTCTGGCAGCTTCCATACGTTTATGTTCCATGGCTTCTCCCAATTTCTCCTCTGTTACAAGAGTCAAAGCTTCTGTAGGACAGACTCTTACACAGGCTGGTCCTCCCGGAAGTCCATAGCAAAGGTCGCATTTGTTTGCCACTTTTTTCTCAGATCCGTCCGCCTGGAATTTTCCTGTCTGAACTGTCATATTAATGGCACCGAACGGACATGCATCCATGCAGGATTTACATCCCATACATTTATCTGTATCAATGACAATACAGTGGTCTTTCTGGGAAATGGCGCCTGCCGGACACACTGCCATGCATGCCGGATTTTCACAGTGCTTGCACTGTACCGGAACACTTAAGCGCGCTGTTTTTACCATATGAAGTTTCGGATTAAAGCTATAGGAATCCGGATCCACCTCAAAGATATGCTTTCCCTCATGGGCTACTACGCATCCGATCATGCAGGTACGGCAGCCGATACAAAGGTCAGGGTTCCCTTTTACAAAGTAATTCATGCTTCTGCCCCCTTTCCCGTATCGATACCCATCTGGGCGCGGATATCATCATACAATTCCCTCACATGACGTTCTGCCCATTCCTGATCCTGAATCTTTTCTACACGACAGGCACAGTATTTGTACTCGGGAGTATTACTGATGGGATCCAGTTTGGCTGTTGTCAGCTCATTGCAGGCTCCGATCCACCACTGATAAGTCATATAGGTTGCACCGGGTTTTACACGATCTGTAGGAAGGCATCTGGTAATACAGTATCCTCTCTTAGAAAGAATCTTAACCAGCTCTCCTTTTTTCAACCTCATCTTTTCACAGTCCTGAGTATTCATCTGTACCCATCCCGGCTCGTCCTCCAGATTCCGCAGGGTGCGGCAGTTTCCTGTCATAGTACGCACAGAATAATGACCTACTTCACGAACCGTGGAAAGTGTCATGGGATACTGGTCATTTTCCAGTTCCACCGGCGGATGCCAGTCTGTACCATAAAACAGAGCTTTATGATCTTTTGTAGCAAAAATACCATCCTTATGAAGATAAGGCGTTCCTCTGTCCTCCATGGATTTGTCACGGCACGGCCATTGAACGCCACCGTATTTTTCGATTTTTTCGTAGGTTGCACCGGTAAAACTTGGACAGAGATCGATCATTTCATTCCAGATCTCCTCCGTATTTCTGTAATTCATAGGATAACCCATAGCTGTGGAGATATCTGCAATGATCTTCCAGTCCGGACGCATATCGCCTTCTGGTTCAATCAGCTTACGGACTCTCTGGAAGCCACGGTCTGCACAGGTATAAATACCTTCGTTCTCACCCCAGGCAGTAGCAGGAAGGATCACGTCTGCATAAAGACCTGTCTTATTCATATAGATATCCTGCATAACAACAAAATCACATTTATCAAGAGCTTCTCTGACCTCTGCCAGATCAGGATCTGACTGTGCCGGATCTTCTCCGAATATGTAATATGCATGGATTCTCTTCTTTTCATCCTTCTCATGAAGGATTCTGTGTGGTACATGGGTAATAGGACAGCCCACCTGATCAGACAGAGGCACACCCCATGCCTTTTCAAATTTTTCACGAATCTCCGGTACCGTCACATTCTGATAACCCGGATAAGAGTTTGGAAGAGCACCCATATCACAGGCTCCCTGTACATTGTTCTGTCCGCGTACCGGACCGATACCCATAGACGGACCGCCAAAGTTTCCTGTCATCAGTGCAAGGTTTGCAAGCCCTTTGACCACATCCACTGCCTGCGTAAACTGACAGACACCCATACCATAAAGAATCATGGCAGGTTTGGTAGTGGCATACATTCTTGCCGCCCTGCGTATTTCATCTGCCGGAATGTGTGTGATCGGTTCTGCATATTCCGGTGTATATTTTTCAATCACCTTCAGGAATTCATCAAATCCCTTTGTGTGTTCTTCAATAAATCTGGTATCTGCCAGTCCCTCATTCCAGATCACATTTGCCATTGCATTTACCAGGGCAAGGTTGGAACCTCCCTTAAGCTGCAGATGGATGTCTGAAATACGTGCGGTTTCTGTCACACGCGGATCTGCACAGATGATCTTCATTCCCTTCTGTTTGCCTCGGACAATACGTCTTGCGACAATTGGATGGGAATCTGCTCCGTTATAGCCGAAACAAAGTAAACAGCCTGCATCCTCAATTTCCGGGATGCCCATTGACATTGCGCCTGAACCTAAAGAATACAGTAGACCCGCTACCGAAGGCGCATGTCATATTCGGGCGCAGTGATCGACATTGTTGGTGCCAATGCACGCGCGCATAAATTTCTGCATCAGATAATTTGCCTCGTTGCCGGCTCCTCTTGCAGAACCTGTTCCCATAATGGAATCCGGACCATATTTTTCCTTGATCTCTCCCAGGCGTTCCGCTACATAGGAGATTGCCTCCTCCCATGAAACCTCTACGAGAGGTGATTTTTTTCCGCCTTTACGGATCATCGGCTTACGAAGACGTTTCGTAAGAATCTGGGGATCATTCAGATAATCCCAGCCGTAATGACCTTTCAGACAGAGGGTTCCCGCATTAGTTCTGCCGTCTGCAGGGACTGCTTCCACAATCTTGTTTGCATCTGTATCGACTGTGAACATGATCTGGCAGCCTGCTCCGCAATACGCACAGGTTGTCTGGACTTGTTTTAAAGCCATACTTATTCCCTCCTAACTTAAAATATGAATTACTGATTTCCTATCTTTTTGAGCTAAATTCTCGTTTATATTTTAACATTGCAGCTTTTGTTTTACAAGAATAGCTGAATATAAAATTAGGGAAAATGCTGAAATTTTTTCAGATTTTCCCTGTTTTTTCATTTGTTTATACTAACTTTCACCAGAATATCTGCTGCCTTTTCGATTTCATCTGGATTTAAAGTCATAATTTCCGGCAGTCTTAATCCGGTGTCTGTAACAAGTGCTAAAAGAGTTTTTGCATCACAGACACTCTTCTGGGAAATACCTTTTCGTACCAACTCAAATTTTGGAAAAAGGGATTCCTTCATTCCTTCCAGCAGGATAAAATCCACTTCAGGGAAAAATCCTATAAGCTCCTCCACTTTCACATCCGGCTGTTTTTTTACCATTTGCCACTGTCCTTTGGAAAAAATACAGGTTCCGTATGCCCCCGCCTGCTGCATCCGATAAGTATCTGTCCCATCCCTGTCTGCCTGAAACTCATGACCGTCATGCTTAATTACCGCCACACGATATCCTCTTTGCGTCAGTTCCAGTACCAGTTTTTCCAGAAAGGTGGTTTTGCCGGAATTTTTTATACCGCTTACCGCCGCCACAAAAGGCTTCTCCGTTTTTTTTACAGCATCCACACTGCCACCTGCTCTCCGGCTTTTACGTTTTCCTTGCCTGCCGGAATGTCCAGCAGGCAGTTGCAGCCCCGCAACGTACCGATAGCTCCAGAAGAAGAGATTCCCTGAGGAAAGGTAACTTTACCGTCTCTATACACAGCCCTGACAAACCTCCGTACCCGACATCTTTTTTCAAAACTCTCCTCCATGATCCCCCGGCGCATTTCCATAGCAAATGCAGAATCTCCTGTCATCACTTCCAGCGCAGGGCGAAGAAGAAGTTCCAGATTTGCCATTGCCCCAAAAGGATTACCTGAAAGAGACAGGATCAGAGTACCCTTATATACAGAAAAAAGTGTAGGGGTTCCCGGCTGAAGACGGATCCTCCAGAATATTTTTTCTGCCCCGAGAATTTCCAGAGCCCCGTGGAGAATATCCTTTTTTCCTACAGAAACACCGCCAGTAGTAATAATAATATCCGCATCTTCTGCTGCTTTTTTCAGCTCCTCCGCCATCCCCTCCTCACTGTCTGCACAGTGAGATACCGACTTGGGAGGCACCCCCAGCTCACAAAGACGTGCAGACACCATCATCCCATTGGAATCATAAATCTTTCCCGGCTTCAAAGGGCTTCCCGGCTCACAAAGCTCATCTCCTGTAGTCAGTACTCTTATCACCGGTTTCCGGTAAACCTCTACATCTGTGCGGCCTATACCAGAAAGGATTCCCTGCTCCGCAAAGGTGATCCGGGAGCCTTTTTTCAGAAGAAGACTATCTTTTTTATAATCCTCTCCCTGAAAGCAGTAATTATCCCATGGCTTCTGGCTTTTGTAGATTTCCACCACATCCTCGCCATAGTCTGTATCTTCCTGCTTAACAGCAGTATCCGCTCCCTGCGGAAAGGGAGCTCCCGTCATGATCCGATAAGCTTCTCCAGGATTCATCTGAAAGGATTGTCCGTCATCTCCCGCATAAATACATCCTGCCACCTGAAGTCTGGCCGGATTTCCGCGGACAGCCCCCCTTATGTCTTCCGCCCGGACTGCATAACCATCCACCGGAGAACGTGAAAAAGGCGGATTGTCTATTCCCGCATAAACATCCTCTGCCAGACAAAATCCTCCAGACTCCCTTACTGCTGCTTTTCTTGTGTCTGTGATCCTCTTCGCCCGCTTTTTAATTTCTTCCAGAGCATCCTCAAGCAAAATTTCCTCTCTCATCTCTCATTCCTCTTTTCCATATGCGTTAAAAGCTCCCGGTAATCCTCCGGCGTATTAATATTTTGAATCTGCCATTCCTCCACGGAAATCCGGCAGGTGTCATACCCCCATGCATCAAGGATCCGAAACACCGGCGCGGAAGCTTTTTGTATCTGCTCCCCGATACAGTCTGCCATACAGGTGGGATAAATGCCCATCAAAGGCTCAGTTCTTTCTCCATGCACCGCCAGCAAAGGCTTCCCGGCATTGCCGCCCGCTCTTTCATACCCAAAATGTCTAAAATCTTCAGTATCCACTGCGTCCAGTCTGTCCTCATGAACAAGAAGTAAATCTTCCAGCATCTTCACCGGAAGCTGAGGCACATCCACCGGAAGTACCAGACAATAAGGAGTATCCATGGTCTTCATACAGGCATGAAGTCCGCCTAACGGTCCCCGTTCCCTGTAAATATCAGAAATCACCTGGATATGTATGCTGCTTTTTATTTTTTCGTTCCGGAAGACACATTCTCCAACATTATGACCGGAAACATAAACCTCCCGGATTCCCAGCTTCTCCGCTTTTTTTATCTGACAGGAAAGAAAGCTCTCTCCATTCAGAAGAAGTCCTGCCTTATCCTCTCCCATCCGGCTGCTTTTCCCGCCGGCCAGAAGAAGAAGAGAATAAAGCTCTGCCCTGTTTCTTTTCTGTTTTTTCCCCACTTGTAATGCATCACCTTTATTTATAAATCTGTGCAGTCCGATTATTTTCCTGTGCACAAATACTTTTTATCTTTCCAGTATAATAAAAACCAAGTTTCTGTTATTCGTTATACTAGTATAAATCTTTTTTTCATACATGTATACAAATAATTGCAAAAACGCCATAATATTTGATCTTCCCGAATCACGAGAAGAATATGTACAGGATTCTGTTAGAAAGTCCTTCTTTTGTGCCCGTACAAATGAAAAAACAAATAAATTTTATTTATCTCTTGGATTCAAAGAGTTGAAGATCTTTCCTGACTTATGGGATAAATGGAATCCCTGTCAGATATACATCATGGCAGTATAATATACTTACCTGGGGAGCCGGGGACGTGCTCTCACCCATTCCGAGACCTTACGGAAGGTGGTGATTATTATAAGTATATATGAGGAATTAAGCTTAATCGTAAGTGCTTCTTTACTGATTGTAGCTATTCTGAATCTTACACATAAGAAATAGCCGTCCTGTTCTCGTCAAAGTTTAGGAACGGCTATTTCTAAAATAGTTTTACTTAATTTTCGCCGGGACGGGTGACCTGCAGAATCGTCAACCTTCGTTTTTAAGCTATCTACGACAAAGTTATTGCTGTTTATACCTTTTTCAAATTCTATGATCGTGTCACTTATGAGTTCAATCATCTGTTACTGTAAAAATTTCTTCAATCGTTACATGGAAGGTCTTTGCAATATTCCAGGCTAATACAAGGGACGGATTGTATCTTCCTTTTTCAAGATTACCAATTGTTTCCCGTCGAACACCAACTGCTTTTGCTAAATCTTCCTGCTTCATATTATATCTTGCCCTGAATTCTTTCATACGATTTTTAATCATTGCATATTCCCCATTTTTCCTTAATCCCAAAGTATGCAGTTGATATAGAATAAACAATCACTGCAATCGCCCATCCCAAAGCTAATCCATTGGTAAATGCTTCATTTCCAGAACTTTTATTTATCAGGAAAAGGTATAAAGTAGTGCAGGCTGTAGCAATCATTCCACAATAAAAACCACGGGATGCTGATTTATTCATATAGTCATCCAGCATTTCATCTTGTTTCATAAACCAGTACTCAAAGTTTACTGCAAATACAAAGAAAGGCAGAAATCCCTTTTCATTGCCCAGAACCCCAATAACACCTATTAATGAAAGAAAACCCGTTGCACCATATAAAAACTTTCTAACTGTCATAATACTCGCCCTCCTTATGTGATATATTTTTATTATTATAAGCGAAATATACCATATTGCAACCATTTTTGTCAATATATTCTGCTACTATGGCTCTGCAGACAGCAGAAACATATATCTTCTTAACCTATGGTTAATTTCATAAATAAAAATCTTAATTACTGTTCTATTGTTCCGTGCCCTCCTCTCTGCTATTATGAAAGTATAGAGGAGGGCTGATATATGAAGATAAATCAAATCATCCATAAGAGACGAAAAGAATTAGCATTAACACAAGAACAAATTGCAGAATTTCTGGGCGTATCCACCCCTGCAGTAAATAAATGGGAAAAAGGAAACACATATCCAGATATAACCCTTTTACCGGCTCTTGCCCGTCTGTTAAAAATTGATATGAATACGCTTATGTCATTCAAGGAAGATTTAACAGATATAGAAATTGAAAATTTTGTCAACGAACTTGATCGGACTGTTCAGGAAAAAAGCTATAAAGAAGCTTTTCAAATGGCAGTCAACAAAATTCATGAATATCCTACCTGTGATAATCTGATATATTCTGTCACACTATATTTAGAGGGTGCATTATTCCTTTACAGCGTACCAGAGCCAGAGCAATATCGGGAAACCCTTGAATACTTCTATAAGAGACTCTCCGTCAATGAAGTACCTGAAATCAGAGATACCGCAATCAGCATGCTGATTTCCTATTCAAGAAACCGGGGTGAATATTCAAAAGCAGAAGACCTGATCCATACACTGCCATTCTCCACAATAGACAGAGAAGAACAACTTGCAATTCTTTACCAACAACAGAAAAAATACACTGACGCCGAAAAACTATGGGAACACAGAATATTAAACGGCGTTACAGAAATACAAACAGCTTTAATAAATATGCTTGAAGTAGCGTTACATGAAAACCGCAATACTGACGCAGACTTTTTGGCAGATGTGTACGAAGCTGTTACCCGCCAGTTTTCTTTCCCGAAATGGCAACGATATAATGCCCATTTACAACTTGCAATAGAAAGAAAAGACAAAAACAAAAGTTTATCGCTTCTCTCAAAAATGCTGCCTGCAATGAAAAAAGAATGGACTCCGCAGGATTCCATACTATACCGAAATGCAGAAGGTGCAGATATGACAGCGCTTTCCAGTAAAGTAGTCGTTTCTTTTTGTGAGGAACTAAACAGCAGGGAGGAATTTGCCTTTATGCGTGACTGCACAGAGTTCAAAGAGTTGATGACACAAATGAGCTGTTAAGTATATTTCTCATCTACACAGTTATCTCAGCCCATCAAACAGACAATATCCTCAGATATTCATTCCGAATACCATTTTTACTTATCACGGACATAAAAACAGAGCCTGACTCCCTGTCTTGTGCAAGGGTCAGGCTCTCTTACTTCTTTATTTCTTTGCAATGAATCCTTTTGCTTTCAGAGTCTCTGCACAGAGAACAGCTCCGCCGGCAGCGCCTCTTACGGTATTGTGGGACAGTCCCACAAATTTATAATCGTATACAGTATCCTCACGGAGACGTCCAATAGAAACGCCCATGCCGTGTTCGTAGTTTACATCCTCGGTTACCTGAGGACGGTTGTCCTCCTCCAGATACTGGATAAACTGCTTCGGTGCGCTCGGAAGCTCAAGTTCCTGCGGAACACCTCTGAAGTTTTTGAGCGCTTCGATCAGCTGCTCTTTGGTTGGTTTCTTACGGAATTTTACAAAAACAGCTGCTGTATGACCGTTCAGTACCGGTACACGGATACACTGACAGGTAATCACCGGTTCCTGTGCAGGAACGATCACTCCATCCTCAATCTTGCCCCACAGTCTCAGCGGCTCTTTCTCACTCTTTTCTTCCTCACCGCCGATGTACGGAATGATATTATGTTCCATTTCCGGCCACTCTTTAAAGGTCTTGCCGGCTCCGGAAATTGCCTGATATGTAGTAGCCACTACTTCATACGGCTCGAATTCTTTCCATGCAGTCAGCACCGGAGCATAGCTCTGGATGGAGCAGTTCGGTTTTACTGCAATGAAACCTCTTGTTGTTCCCAGACGTTTCTTCTGGAATTCGATCACGTCAAAGTGCTCCGGGTTAATTTCCGGCACTACCATCGGAACGTCCGGTGTCCAGCGGTGCGCGCTGTTGTTGGAAACAACCGGAGTTTCTGTTTTTGCGTACTCTTCTTCAATAGCCTTGATCTCGTCCTTGGACATATCTACAGCAGAGAAAACAAAGTCAACGGTTGCCGCAACCTTCTCTACCTCATTTACATTCATTACCACAATATTTTTTACTGCTTCCGGCATCGGAGTATCCATTTTCCATCTTGCGCCTACTGCCTCTTCGTAAGTTTTTCCTGCGCTTCTGGCACTTGCTGCAAGTGTCACTACCTCAAACCATGGATGATTTTCCAGAAGAGAAATAAATCTCTGTCCTACCATTCCGGTAGCTCCTAAAATACCGACTCTCAGTTTCTCACTCATAATAAACCTCTCCTCACTTCATGTCTTTGTATTGCATACATTTGTCTTTCTTGTACATACTATACCACTTTATGGAAAAATGCAAGTATTTTTTTATTTTCTTTTTCAATTATTCTCAAGATATTCCCTGTTGGCAGAGATAACTTTTTCCATAACCTCTGCTCCCGGTGCTCCATAAGTACAGCGTTTTTCCACACAGGTCTTCATGCTGATGGCCTCATAAATGTCTTCCTGAAAAACAGGACTGATCTCTTTGTAAGTTTCCAGGGGCAGTTCATCCAGGGAAATCCCTCTGTCAATACAGGTCAGTACCAGACGTCCCACAATGCCATGGGCATCACGGAAAGGAACACCGTGATTTACCAGATAATCTGCTGCGTCTGTTGCATTGGTAAAGCCGTTCTTTGCACTTGCTTCCATAACATCCTTACGGAACTCCATGGTAGATACCATGCCGGTAAACAATGCCAGGCAGCCTTTTACCGTGTCAATAGCATCAAAGGTCAGTTCCTTGTCCTCCTGCATATCTTTGTTGTATGCCAGCGGAATTCCTTTCATGGTTGTAAGAATAGACATCAGAGCCCCGTACACACGCCCGGTCTTTCCACGAAGAAGCTCCGCAATGTCAGGGTTCTTCTTCTGGGGCATGATACTGCTTCCTGTACTGTAAGCATCATCGATCTCTACAAAACGATACTCATTGGAATTCCACAGAATAATCTCCTCGGAAAAACGGCTGAGATGCATCATCACCGTAGACAGGGCAGAAAGAAGCTCAATTACATAATCTCTGTCTGATACAGAATCCATACTGTTTCTGGTAGGCTGGTCAAAGCCCAGAAGCTCTGCTGTATAGTCCCTGTCAAGAGGATAGGTGGTTCCTGCCAGAGCTCCTGCTCCCAGAGGACAGGTGTTCATTCTTTTTCGGATATCTGCCATGCGGCTTCTGTCTCTGCGGAACATCTCAAAATAAGCGCCCACATGATGAGCCAGGGTAACCGGCTGCGCCTTCTGAAGATGAGTAAATCCAGGCATGTAGGTATGGATATTTTCCTCCATAATCTTCTGAAGAGCTATAAGAAGTTCCTTCAACTCCTGATCGATGGCATCGATCTCATCTCTTGTATAAAGCTTCATATCCAGAGCCACCTGATCGTTACGGCTTCTTCCTGTATGAAGTTTTTTCCCCGGATCCCCGATACGGTCAATCAGATTTGCTTCCACAAAGCTGTGAATATCCTCGTACTCGGATGTGATTTCAAGTTTCCCGGATCTTACATCTGAAAGAATCCCCTCCAGACCTTCCAGGATCCGGTCTCTTTCTGCTTCTGTAAGAATTCCCTGCTTTGCCAGCATTTTTACATGGGCTTTGCTGCCGCGGATATCCTGCTCATAAAATTTCTGATCAAAGGAAATAGACGCATTAAAATTATAAACCAGCTTGTCCGTTTCCTTGGTGAAACGTCCTCCCCATAACTGTGCCATAATCATTACTCCTCGTTTCTGTATAATATTAAACTAAGTGTTCCCAGTATAGCACACTTTTTTATAAAATCAAAGAGAAAATATGCTTTTTATGCAGTTTTTCTCGTATATTTATACATTTTATATTATATTTATTCATTTTTCTGCATTTTATTTTCTTCTCTCTCCCGTTTAGAAAACACACAGCCGCAGTAATCCTGTCGATAAAGCCCATATTTTCCGGACAGTTCAATGGAACGCTTGTATCCGTTTTTCTTCTTAAAATCCGAAGGAAGATGAGGCACCTTGTAAATCTTTGACAGTTCCTCACCAATCTCGTTAATCTTCTGTGCATTTTTCAGAGGACTGATAGACAGCGTTGTAGTAAAGTAGTCATAATTTCCCTCCTTTGCAAGGCGGGCAGCTTCTTCCATACGAAGCCGATAACATCCGAAGCACCTTTCTCCTCCTTCCGGAATATCCTCCATACCCTTTGCCATGCAGAAAAACACCTGCGGATCATACTCTCCTTCTATCAGCTTTACCGGATGTACAAATTTCATTTCACCGATCATCCTGCGGATCTCCTCCACACGCTTTTCATACTCTTCTGCCGGTGAAATATTTGGATTATAAAAAAATACAGTGATCTCAAAATACCTGGACAGGTATTCCAACACATAGCTGGAGCATGGTGCACAGCAGCTGTGAAGAAACAGCCTTGGCGTTCTTCCTTCTGCTTCAAGCTCTGCAAGCAGTTTGTCCAGCTCTTTCTGATAATTTCTGTTATTCATACGGATTTTTACTCCTTATCTGATATTCTCCATGTACTCACGGGTCATATTTTATCCCTTTTTATCAGCAGCGTCAACATAGGCAGCTGTTTTCATACGGTCTTTTCTCCCCAAATCTTTCCTGTTTTTATCAAATATCCAACAAATTTCTCGACATTCCTTTTTCTGGCAGATATAATTAGCTCATATCCTATAATAACTATATAAACAGAGGTGATTTTCCATATGAAATCAAAACAGATTCTAAATAATTTACGTAGTCTGCTGGACTGGAAACAGAAAGTAACTTTTCTTTTTATTATGCTGATCATGATTCTTTCTTCTGTTTTAACGCAGCTCACGCCCAAAGCAATCGGCTGGCTGACAGACGATATCCTTTCTCAGACTGAAATTAATTTCTATGCGATTTTTCCCATTCTTTTTTTTATTTTGATCATAAATATCGTAAATGAGATCATCAAGATCTTAAGAAGGATCCTGGTTGAGGATATTTCCACAAAAACAGAGAAAAAAGCCAGAGGACTTGTAATTTCTTCCCTGCTGAAAGCACCGCTGTCATACTTTAAAGAAAATATGACAGGAAATATCCATGGCAGGCTAAACCGGTGTCTGGAAGGTACAGTAAAGCTGGAAAAACTTGTTTTTATGGACTTTGCCCCGGCTATTTTTAACAGTATTGCATCTATTGTTGTAATTTTTACTACCCTTCCGGCAAACCTTGCTGCCCTGATGCTCCTGGTAGTCCCCATCGGAATCACAATTGTGTTCAGACAGATCCATACGCAAAAAGGGATCCGCATAGAGCTTCTGGAATCAAAAGCACATATGGACGGAGCTGTCGTTGAACTGCTCAATGGTATCGAAGTGATCCGGATCACAGACAGTAACTCTTTAGAAGAAAAAAGATTTACAGATAAATCAGAATATTTAAGAAGCAAGGAAATGAGACATCATTTACAAATGGCTAAATACGACTGTCTCAAATTTATCAATGAAGTATTTTTTACCGTTCTGATGATCGGCGCCTCTGCATATCTGGCGGCTCAGGGCAGAATCAGTGTGGGCGCAGTTCTTACCTCCTACCTTTGTTTTTCACAGCTTATCAAGCCTCTGGAAGAACTTCACAGAATTTTGGACGAACTTTCGGAAAGTCTGATCCTGGCAGAGGATTTTTTCAAAATGGCAGATATCCCCCATGATTTCTCCTATACTGAAATCCCAGATATACCGGCACAGAAAAAAGACAGCCCTTATATTATAGATATTCATAACCTGACTTTTTCTTATGGTGATAAAAAAAATATTATAGAAAACATGGATCTGTGTATTAAAAAAGGCGCATTCTGGGGAATCGCCGGACCAAGCGGCTGTGGAAAATCCTCATTGATAAAAGCACTATGCAAGTTAGAAAAATACAGCGGTTCTATTTTTATCAATCACAAGAACCTTCTGTCTTTATCAAGAAAAGATTTGTCACAGATTATAGCCCTTGTTCCTCAGAACCCGTTTTTGATTGCCGGAACTGTTCTGGAAAATATTTGTTATGGTCTGGAACAGCAGCCATCTGAAGAAGAAGTAACCGATGCACTTGTAAAGTCAAATCTATATGATTTTATCACCAGCCTGCCGGAAGGCATCCATACAAAGGTCAGCGAGGGCGGAGGTAATCTGTCCGGAGGCCAAAAACAGCGAATCGCTATTGCCCGTATTTTTTTAAGAAAACCGGAAATTCTGATTTTAGATGAAGCAACCTCCGCTCTTGACAACACCTCTGAACGTTTTATACAAAATGAAATTGAACAGCTGAAGAACGAAAACAACATGACAATCATATCCATTGCCCACAGACTTACCACTCTGAAAAACTGTGATAATATTATTGTTATGGACCATGGCATGGTGGTACAAACCGGAAAATATCCGGATCTGATAAATAAAGCGGGGATTTTCAGCGATATGTATTATGGAAAATTAAAGTAAATTTCAAAAAATGTATCTTTTTCCTTTTTCATGGATAAAGATACATTTTTCTTTTATCTGCCGTACACAAAACTGCTCTCTGGCATATCATAACATATAGTATTTTCCAAAACATACTCCTGGAAAATACTTTGAATTATTTACAGGGAGGTATATCCATGAAACCGCTTCTGGAAGTAAGAGATCTTTCTCTTTCCTATCATACGCCTTCCGGGGAGACTCCTGCCCTTTCACATATATCCTTTAATCTGATGCCAGGTGAATTCCTGGCTATTGTCGGTCCGTCCGGCTGCGGAAAATCCACACTTCTCAATGTGATCTGCGGACTTCTGAAGCCGGAAAAAGGGTCCGTTCTCATGAACGGCACACAGGTTTCCCGTGGAGATCCACGCATAGGCTATATGCTGCAAAAGGATCATCTCCTGGAATGGCGTACCATTTACAAAAATATTCTTCTTGGTCTGGAAATACGGCATCAGCTGTCACCGGAAAAGTTTTCCTCCATTGAGCAGATGCTCCGCACTTATGGTTTGGACAAATTCCGTTCTGCCCGTCCTTCGCAGCTTTCCGGCGGAATGCGGCAGCGAGCCGCTCTGATCCGCACTCTGGCGCTGAAGCCGGAGCTTTTGCTTCTGGATGAGCCTTTCTCTGCGCTGGATTACCAAACACGACTGAATGTCAGTGATGATATCGGCAGGATATTAAAAAAAGAAAATAAGCCTGCGATTCTGGTAACCCACGACATCTCTGAGGCCATCAGTATGGCAGACAGGGTACTCATCCTGACAAAACGCCCTGCCACGATTGCCGGTATCATTCCCATTGAACTGTCTGTTAAAAACAGAACGCCTCTTTCCTCAAGAAATGCACCCGATTTTAAATCTTATTTTAATCAGATCTGGAAGGAGCTGAACGATCATGCCTGAGCTTTCCCCTGCCCAGAAAAAGTATCTTTTACAAAGAAGGAAGGAAAAGTATTTTGTTAATATATCCAGAATTCTGCTTTTTCTTGTTTTTTTGATTTTATGGGAGTTTTCCTCCCGTTTTGGATGGATTGATTCCTTTATTTTCAGCAGTCCCTTGGCAATCCTGAAAAATTTTGCAGAAATGTGCCGGGATCAGTCTTTGTTTGTCCACATCGGAATCACGCTTGCTGAAACCCTGACCAGTTTCTTTTTTGTGGTACTTCTGGGAATTGGAACCGCCGTACTTTTGTGGCTGTCTCCAAAGCTTTCCCGCATTCTGGAGCCTTATCTGGTAATCCTGAACAGCCTTCCGAAATCAGCACTGGCACCTCTTCTGATCGTATGGCTTGGCGCAAATGTCAGAACCATTATCGTAGCAGGAATGTCCGTTGCCATATTTGGCTCCATCATTAATCTCTATGCAGGTTTTCGGGAAACTGATCCAGACAAAAGCAAACTGATTGCCACACTGGGCGGAACAAGAAAAGATGAACTTCTGAAGATCGTCCTTCCCTCCTCTGTACCTCTGATCTTAAGTATTATGAAGGTAAATATCGGACTTTGCCTGGTTGGGGTGATCATTGGAGAATTTATCGGTGCCCGACAGGGACTCGGCTATCTCATCATCTACTCCAGCCAGACTTTTAAGCTGACCACTGTACTGATGTCCATTATGATCCTGTGTGTTATTGCCATGGGGCTGTATGGAGTTCTGAGCCTGATTGAAAAGCACTGTCTGAAACATTCCTGACATAAAGCCCAAAAATCCCCGGAAGCACTCTCCTGAAAAGAGCGCTCCGGGGATCTCTGTTTCCTCAAAATCTGTCATTCAGACTGTTTTCTATGTTTCTTATGTGATCAGTGCGACTTCACCTGATTCCACAGTTCTCCGTAAGTCTGATCGGCCTCTGTTCCCAGATACTGGAAGGTTTCCAGATTTTCATGTTTTGAAAGATCCGGAAAAGCAATCTCACTGTTCCGGATGGATTCATCCTCGATCAGCTTCCTTGCTTCTATATTTGGCGTAGAATAAGTGATATACTCAAAATTTTTCAGAGCAATATCCGGTCTGCAAAGGAAATTAATAAACTTTTCACCATTTTCCTTATTTTCTGCATTTTTAGGAATAACCCAGGAATCAATCCAGATATTACTTCCCTCCTCCGGAATCACGTATTCCAGATTTGGATTTTCTTTCTGCGTATAAATAGCCTCGCCGGAATAAATCACTCCGATGGCAGCCTCATTTCCGATCATTTTGTCACGAACCTGATCAATGACATATGCCTGTACCAGAGGTTTCTGCTTGATCAAAAGGTCTCTGGCCTCTGTAAGCTCATCAAGGTCGGTTGAGTTCAGAGAATGCCCCAAATATTTCAGAGTAACACCAAAGGTATCACGGACAGAATCCTGCATAAGAATATTGTCTTTATACTTCTCGTCCCAGAGAATCGACCAGCTGGTAACCGGTTCTTTTACCATAGTTTTATTGTAAAGGATTCCAACTGTTCCCCAACAGTAAGGCACAGAATATTTGTTTTCCGGATCAAACTGTCTGGACTGCTCCATATAATCCTTTCCAATATTTTTGATGTTGGGAATATTGTCAAAATCAATCTCTGCAAGCAAATTATTTTCAATCATTCTCTGGATCATATAATCACTTGGACAGATCACATCATAGGCAATAGCACCTGAACTGATCTTAGGATAAAGGATTTCGTTCGTCTCAAATTCCTCATAGACCACATCAATACCGGTTTCTTCCTCAAACATTGTCAGAACTTCCGGATCCAGATATTCACCCCAGTTATAAATCACCACTTTTTCAGAGTTCATCACGTTGCTTTCTCTGGAATAATAAAATCCTCCAAAAAGAAACAGTACACAGATAGTTACCGGGATCACACGACGGAACAGGATCCGCTTAACTCTTGAAGGTTTTTTCTTTGTTTTTGTGTCTTCTTTTTCTTCCGGTGAATAATTAATAAGGATCAGAAGCACAAGAACTGTCACAAACATAATGGTGGACAGTGCATATATCTCCGGTTTGATTCCTTTACGAACCTCTGTGTAAATCTTAGTCGAAAGGGTATCGATCCCCGGTCCTTTTGTGAAATGCGTGATCACAAAATCATCCAGAGACATAGTAAACGCAAGCATAAAACCTGACATTACACCTGGCACGATATCCGGAAATACCACCTTGAAAAATGCCTCCAGAGGAGAAGCTCCCAGATCCAGTGCCGCTTCATACACATGGCGGTTTGTCTGCTTCAGTTTTGGCGCCACACTCAGGATCACATACGGAATATTAAAGGTGATGTGTGCGATCAAAATAGTTCCAAACCCCATCTTCATTCTGAATGCAATAAACAAAAGCATCAGAGACACACCCATAACAATCTCCGCATTCATCATGGGGATATTTGTCACACCCATATAAAAGGTGCGCCACCGCTGTTTCATTCCCTGAATAGCAATAGCTGCCGCTGTACCAATGAGCGTTGCCGCTGCCGCTGCCACAAAAGAAATAAGCAGCGTTGTATAAAAAGCGCTCATGATCTGCTCATTCTGAAAAAGCTCTTTATACCATTTCAGAGTAAATCCTCCCCATTTCGCCCTTGTTTTGGACTGGTTAAAGGAAAGTACCATCAGGGTAACGATGGGTGCATACAGTATAATAAAGATTAAAGCCAGATACAGCTTCTGTAAAATTTTTCTGATCAAAATGCCGTACCTCCTTCTCCTTTATCGTATTTTGCTACAAGTGCCATACTGGCAATGATAAATACCATCAGCACAAGAGAAAGTCCGCTGCCCACATGCCAGTTGCTGTTCTGCTTAAAGGACTGCTCGATCACGTTTCCGATCAGAAGGATCTTGCCGCCGCCCAAAAGATCTGAAATCACAAAAGTGGTAAGTGCCGGCACGAACACCATTGTGATGCCGCTGATCACTCCCGGAATGCTTAAAGGAAATGTCACCTTCAGAAAAGTCTGAATTGAATTTGCCCCCAGATCTCTTGCTGCATTTATTACATTGGAATCTATTTTTATCAGCACATTATAAATCGGCAGAACCATAAACGGAAGGAAGTTGTATACCATTCCCAAAATAATAGCATACGGTGTATTAATAATCTCCAATGCAGGAAGATGAAGAAATCCCAAAATACTGTTGATCACACCATTTTTCTCCAGAAGAGTCTGCCATGCCATGGTACGCAGAAGAAAATTCATCCACATAGGCAGGATAAAGATCAGTACAATAAAACTGGTCTGATTGACCTGTTTCTGGTTTAGTATCATGGCAAGCGGATATGCCAGGATCAGACAGACCAATGTACTGATGAAGGACAGCAGAAGGGAAACTCCCAAAGCTTTCAGGTTCTCCGGCGTAGTGATCTGTGACATATTTGCCAGCGTCAGTCCACCATCATCACTGGTAAAAGCATAATACACGATCACCAGAAGAGGTATGATGACAAAGGACACTGACCAGAACAGATACGGGCCAGCCAGAAGACGTTTACTCTTCAATGTTCACCGCCTCCTCATCTTCGGATTCCGGTTTTTTCATGATCTGGATATCAAAAGGATCCACATGAATGCTGACCTGAGTACCTACCGGGAACATATCCGTACTGTGTACCAGCCACTCATAGTTATTAGCCGTAACTTCCATTTCATAATGGACGCCTTTAAAAATCAAATGAGTGACTACACCGTCGATACTTCCTTCTCCCGGTTTGAGAAGATCGATATCCTCCGGACGGATTACTACATCTACCGGTTTATTCTGTCCAAATCCCTCATCCACACAGGGGAAGTTTACGCCCAGTATCTTTACCATGCGGTCCTCCACCATAGTAGCTGAAATAATATTACTTTCACCGATAAAATCTGCAACAAATGCATTTTCTGGCTCATTATAGATCATTTCCGGTGTTCCGATCTGCTGAATATATCCCTGATTCATAACTACGATGGTATCTGACATAGTAAGAGCTTCTTCCTGATCGTGGGTAACATACAGGAAAGTAATTCCCAGCTCGTTTTTCAAACGGATCAGCTCATACTGCATGTCCTTGCGAAGCTTCAGATCCAGCGCTCCCAAAGGCTCGTCCAGAAGAAGCACCTTCGGCTCATTTACGATAGCTCGGGCAATAGCGATTCGCTGCTGCTGTCCGCCGCTTAAAGAATCCGGCATACGATTTTCATATCCATCCAGATTTACAAGCTTCAGTGCATATTTGATCTTATCATGGATATACTGTTTACTTTTATTTTTTATTTTCAGACCAAAAGCAATGTTCTCTGCAATCGTCATATGGGTGAACAATGCATATTTCTGAAACACGGTATTCAGCTGTCTTTTATTTGGCGGAAGATCTGTGATGTCCTTTCCGTCAAAGATCACGCGGCCTGCATCCGGAGTCTCAAAGCCGCCAAGAATACGAAGTGTGGTAGTTTTTCCACATCCGCTTGGACCCAGAAGTGTCAGGAATTCATTTTCTCTTATGTAAAGATTAAAATCATCCAGAACGGTCTGCATCCCATAAGTTTTGGAAATATTTTGAAAATCGATCAGTTTATTACTCATGACCATTCCTCCCCTAAAAAAAATCCCCTGTTTTTATACAGGACAACTCTTCCTGTATATCATAAAAACAGAGGAATTTCAATAGATTTCCAGTTATTTTACAAAAATTATAATATTTCTGAATGGTGTCTTAACTTTTTTACGGATAAAGCCAGCTGCTGTCTAATTTTGCAAGCAGCCTTGCATTATGGTATGCCATTTTAAGAGTCAGGCAGGTACGGCCCAGATACTTCTTCCCATCTGACGTCTTCACGCAGGCAAGTGCCAGATCCGCCTTTCCCGGTGCCTGAAGACAAACCGGTATCAGCAGCTGGATTCCATGATTATAATACTGTGGAACTGCTGTACGGTAATCGGCCTCCAGCATATGCTTTGTCTGGCGGAGAGCTCCGTCAAACAGCTGTACGCGCATTCTGCTTGTCCGAACATTTTCCGGAAGTCTCTGTACATTTTCTTCCTCATCAAAAATATGTTCATACTGCGGAACAATATCCAATTTAGTGTCAAAAACCAGCTCTGCAGGTTCCTTCGCATACTGTGCCCGTTCCGGAAGACTGGTAATCCCTGATTTTAGAAGATAATATTCTGTATAAAATCCCTCCAGAAACCATTTCTGGCGTCCAGGAATCAGATTATGAACGAAAAATGCATACACCGGCTGATAATAGTCATTAAAAAGTCCTGTATTAAAGATTGCATATTCTTCTGTTTCCTGTACCTTGCCTTCCTCATAAACCCGCTTAAAAGTATGCTCCAGGTAGCCTTTTAAAATCCCGTTGTCATCACCATCCCCAAAGCTCCATTTCTCCGGAACCATATGGGAAAGATTTCGAATATGCCGGTTATAATTTCCGCAATAAGTGAAATCAAATAAATTCATATTATCCTCCTGTCTGAAAGTGATTCTCTTTGCGTAAAAAAATCTTTTATATATTTTATTACAAAAATCTTCAGACAGAACGATTCCAAATGTTTTCTTCGGGGATCTTATTTCAACAGCTTATGCATGGCATGGATAAACTCTGGCGTTGTTCCGCAGCATCCCCCTATTATAGATGCTCCGTTCTCCACCAGAACTTTCATGTGTCCGGCAAACTCCTCCGGAGACATGCTGTAAACCGCATTCCCCTGATTATCGATTACCGGCATTCCCGCATTCGGTTTTGCAATCACAGGAATAGAAACAGCCTCCTGGATATTGCGGACCACAGATACCAGCTGGTCTGGTCCCACAGAGCAATTGATGCCTACCGCATCTGCTCCTGCACTTTCCAGAGCCACTGCGGCTTCTACTGCATTTCCGCCGCTGAAAATACTGCCATCTGCTTCCACCGTCATGGTACACATGATCGGAAGCTCACAGACTGCATTTGCCGCATCTACTGCCGCCAGTGTTTCCTCAATATTAATCATAGTCTCTGCCACCAGCAGATCTACTCCCGCTTCTTTTAGTATCTGTATCTGCTCTTTGTACATCTCAAAGGCATCCTCATAAGTATACTCTCCCTCTGCTGTAACAAATTGCCCGGATGTAGTAATATCTCCTGCCACAAAGGCTCTTTCTCCTGCCACATCTCTGGAATAGGAAACCAGCGTATGATTGATCTCCTCAATACGTTCCTCCAGACCATGCTGCTGAAGATTTCTGCGATTACCTCCAAATGTAGGAGCATAAATCACCTGGCTTCCCGCTTCAATGTAAGCACTCTGAAGATTCTGGATAATCTCCTTGTGTTCCATGACCCACTGCTCTGTACAAATCCCCCGCGGCATTCCCTGCGCCATCAGATTGGAACCTGTGGCACCATCCAGAATAAGAACCTTCTCTGTCAGCTCCTGAAATTCTTTTTTGGTCATAATATTCTCCTCTCAGTATTTATGTGAATTATCATAGCACATCACCAGAATTTTTCCCACAGCAAATTTATTTGACTTTAATGGCCTTTTCCGGGCACATTTCCTGACAGCAGAAACACCGGATACATTTTTTGTAATCATACACCGGAGGATGCTCCCGTCCGTCCCGAAAGTCTACTGCTTTTCCCGGCACAGGGCAGCTTTTTACGCAGATTCCGCAGCGGATGCATTTTTCTGCTTCAATGTATGGTTTTTTCTGAAAAATATTCAGGGCTTTTGCCATTTTTTCCCAGATTCCGTGCTTCATAATTCTCCGATCTACATGAAACTCCGGGTTTCCATATTTATGAACTGCCTCTTCCATAGAAATTCTACCGTCTGGAGTAAGTATTTCAATCTCCTCTTTTTTCCAGGTTCCAAGCCCCATCTTTTCTCCATGGTAATTCGTTGGAACCATCTGAGGCTTCAGATGCACTAAATGGCAGAACACACTGTCCAGAGCCACCGGATCTGTGGAAAGCAGCAGCACTCCCATGTCTACAGGATCACCGGAGCCGGGACCATTTCCTTCCATTGCTGTGATCCCGTCCATAACGTACAGTCTAGGCCCCACACATTGGTTCAGATCTACCAGCATTCGGGCAAAGCTGTCCGCACTTGGATAAAGTGTATGTCCTTTTGCTTTATAAAACCCATACACAAATCCATAACTGTTTTTTACTGCTCCTGTAATTCGTTCCAGAGCATGTGTCTTCATCTTACACAGTGAAATTACACAATCCTGCTCCAGAAGTTCTCTGCTGAGCATAAATTCTTTTGCCTGGACGCCTTCCGGATAGGACATCTTTATCCCTTCTGAAAAATCAACCGCAGGAATATGGAGTTCCTCCATGTATCGATCCATACCGGTTCCGGCAATTACCTTTCTGGTATTTCCATGTCCGCAGGAGTCTGCAAGGATCACATTTTTACAGCCATATTCTTTTAGAAGACGCGCAAACATTCCAACTACCACCGGATGCGTGATTACGGCTTTTTCCACTTCCGCTTTTTTCAGAAGATTCGGCTTCAGAAGAACTTTCTCTTCTTTTTTTATCAGTTTCTCCAGACCTCCCAGAAGTTCCAGACCTTTTTTTAACTCTTCATAAACAAGTTCTTCCCTGTAGGAGCTACAGGGAAGAAGTATCACTTTACTTTTGTTCTGCATAAATACATCCTCATTTTATGCTGAGATCAGTTTCTCTCAAAGCTTTTCGTACCGGAAGGATACAGGCAGGGACAACGGAAAGAAAATCTACTCCCATACGCAGAAACTTTTCTGTAAGGCCGGTATCGGCTGCGATTTCTCCACAAATCCCAACTTTTTTTCCTTCTGCATGACCAGCCTCTACCACCATCTGAATCATACGAAGAATGGCAGGATGATGATCATCATACTTTTTCTTCAACAGAGGATTCTGCCTGTCCATAGCAAGGGTATACTGTGTCAGATCATTAGTACCGATACTGAGGAAATCCACTCTTTTTGCCAGTTCCCGGCTGATCATCACGGCTGCCGGTGTTTCAATCATAATACTTGTCTGTATATTACGGAAAGGAATCTCCTTTTCTGTAAGACCTTCTTTTACTTCACATACCAGCGCCTCAATCTCATCCATTTCGTCTTCTGAAGCCACCATAGGATACATCACTGCAAGATTGCCATAGGCACTTGCACGGTAAATTGCCCGAAGCTGTGCCTTAAACATCCGTTTACGATCCAGACACAGGCGTATGCCTCGGTTTCCCATGATCGGATTTGCCTCCTCCGGAATGTCCAGATAAGAGGCCTGCTTATCTGCTCCCAGATCCGAAGTACGAATCACAGCAAGCCTGTCTCCCATGGTTTCTGCAAGCTTTTTGTAAGCACGAAAAAGTTCGTTTTCTCTGGGATAATTTTCTCTTCCCAGATACTGGAATTCACTCCTTAAAAGACCGATTCCGGAAGCACCATAATAAAGTACATTATTCAGGTCACTCATATTTCCGATATTGGCATAAAGGCCAATTTTTCTTCCATCTACAGTCTCATCTGCCTGATTTTTTAATTTCAAGAGTTCTTCTTTTTCTTTTTTGTCAGCTTCAAAACGGATTCTATACTCTTTCTTTGTCTCCTGATCCGGATCCAGATACAGAGTACCTGTATAACCGTCCACAATAGCCATATGTCCATCCCATTCATCATGAGCTTCTATGTCTATCAAAGAAGGAATCTCCATTGTTTTTGCAACAATGGACGTATGAGATACCGCAGATCCATGATGCATAACCACAGCCAGCAGCTTGTCTTTATCCATCTCCATGATTTCTGTAGGCGCAAGCGATTCCGACACAACAATCACCGGATCCTCTCCAAGATTGATCTTCACACATGCCCCTCCCAGTATCTGTATCAGTTTTCCGGAAACCTCCTGAATATCCTGGATTCTTCTGCGTATTACAGGCTCTTCCAGATTACGGAAGGTTTCTGTTACTTCATCCCTGTTTGTCATAACAGCATAGGCAGCATTTACCTTCTCCAGAGAAATACAGCTTTCAATAGCTTTCTGATAGCTTTCTGATTTCAGAAGATGTATCTGTCCCAGGAAAATATTCGCTGCCTGTTCATTAATCTGTCTATTTTCCTCATAAAGACTCTCCAGATTACAGATAATCTGGCGTCTCGCTTCATGAAAATCCTGAATCTCCTTTTTTATGTTGCTCACCAGACACTGACGTATCTGATACTCGCCTCTGCTGTAATATAAAATCTTACCGATGGCAATTCCCGAAAAGGTTGCAGTACCTTTGTAAATTTCCATCCTGTACCCCCTTTGTCCTGTCAGTCGCAGGCAGCCTTGAATTCTGTCCAGTTCTTGTTATACTGTTCCTCTGCTTCTGCGCTTACATTCTGTACAATCTCGCCTTTTTTCACAGAATCCGGAACTACCAGATCCGG
Source organism: Blautia sp. (assembly GCA_026169535.1). Taxonomy (GTDB): domain Bacteria; phylum Bacillota; class Clostridia; order Lachnospirales; family Lachnospiraceae; genus Blautia_A. The sequence continues at coordinate 152,736 of JAPFCU010000078.1, read as the reverse complement.
ATTCACCAGATCTTCTGCCGCTTTATTTGTGCTGTAGTAACCGATAAAATCTGTGCATTGTGCCGCCACTTCCGGTTGAAGGATATAATCCATAAACTGATATGCAGCTTCTTTATTCGGTGCCTGGCTTGGAATAAACATTCCCATAATGCCAAATCCCAGTCCTTCCTCCGGATAAACCACCTCAAGTTCCGGATATTCTGCAAGAGCAGCTGTCACCTGTGAGGTATAAAGAAAGCCCACACTTGCCTCTCCGTTCAGAAGGGCATTCTGTGTATTATCATCCTGGATCAGACGTACATTAGGAGCCAGCTCCAGAAGTTTTTCTCCTGTCTCTTTAATTGATTCTACATCCTCTTCATTCATGCTCTTTCCAAGCATCAGGTTTGTAATGCCATTGATCACACGATAATTCGCCACCAGAGCAATGCTGTCCTCCAGAGACGGATCCCAGAGATCCGCATAACCTTTGATCTCAATATCCACCATTTCCGGATCATAAACAATCAGAGGGATACCCGCTCCATAAGGTATCGTATATTCATTATCCGGGTCATAAAACTGTCCCTGATAAAGGGGATTAATGTTCTCAAATCCTGTCAGCTTTGACTGGTCCAGTTTTTCTGCAAGACCTTCCTGAACTACATTTTCAATAATATAATCATCGGCGATCACAATATCGTAGTCACCACCTTTTGCCATAGACAGTTTTTCAAACATGGTTTCATCTGTATCAAAGTTGGAATACACAATCTTAATTCCCGTTTCCTTCTCAAATCCGTCCAGCACCTCCTGAGGAAACATATTTTCCCAGGTAAAAAGCACCAGTTCCTTTTCACTGTCTGCACTGACCGGTACGGCTGATGCAGTAACTAAGAGCGCTGCACATAATGCAATAACAATTGATTTCTTCATAGTGTCCTCCTCTTTATGCAATATTTAAACTGTACCTTTTTAGTATAGCCTATTTTTTCTTTATTGAAAAGAGTCTGTTTTTCCCTTTTAACAGTCTTCCTGCCAGATAATAAACTGCAAGCACTCCAATCGTAAAAGCCAGCATTAAAGTACATAAAGCATTTATCTCCGGTGTCACTCCTGTTTTCAGCTGTGTATACACCTTGACCGGAAGTGTGGATATCCTGGGTCCGTTGACAAAAATACTGATCACCACATCATCCATGGACATGGCAAATGCCAGAAGTGACCCCGATACTACAGCCGGCATGATCAGAGGAAGTGTGATATCCCGGAATGCCCGAAAGCTTCCCGCTCCCAGATCTCTGGCAGCTTCCTCCAGGGAAGGATCCATTCCTGCCAGCCGGGCCTTTACCTCCATCAGAATATACGGTACACAAAAAACCGTATGTCCTAAAAGCAGAGTCAGCATACCAAAAGGAATGTTCAGCAAATAGAAAAATGCCATCAGCACCATTCCCAAAATGATCTCCGGAATCATCAGCGGAAGGATGGATATGTATTCCATCGCCCCCTTTGTCTTCCAGTGGATTCTGGACAGACCTACTGCCCCCAGAGTTCCGATCACAGCCGACACCAGACAGCTTGCCACACCAAGAATCAGACTGTTTCCAAGTGCTTCAATCATGGCGCTGTCACCCAGCAGTTCCTGATACCATTTCAGTGAAAAACCGGTAAAGCGTACAGGAAGCTTGGATTCATTAAAAGAAAAAATGATCACCACTGCCACCGGCAGGTACATAAGGAAAAAGATAATCCCCATATACAGACTGGAAAATTTTGAATTCTTTTTCATCCGATTCCCTCCAGTTCCTTTACATTTGTAATTTTACGATACAGACCGATCATCAGCGAAGTAAGGATCATCAGTACCACGGCAAGGGCTGCTGCAAAAGGCCAGTTGCTTCCTCTGGTCATCTGTTCCTGAATCAGGCTTCCCACCAGAACGATCTTATTCCCTCCCAGAATATCTGCAATAAAAAACAGTCCCATAGAAGGAATAAAAGTCAGAATCACACCTGAAAGAAGCCCCGGAAGAGTCAGCTTAAAGGACACTGTCCAGAAAGCTTTTATTTTTCCTGCCCCAAGGTCTCGTGCCGCTTCCACAAGAGACCAGTCCAGCTTTTCTGCACTGGAATATACGGAAAGGATCATAAACGGAAGCAGCACATACACCATTCCCACCACAATGGCCGGATAGCTGTAGAGAAGTTTCAGCGGCTTATCAATGATCCCCAGTGTTTTCAGTACATGGTTCAGGATACCACGATTCTGAAGAATAATAATCCATCCATAAAGCCGGATCAGGGAATTGATCCAGAAAGGCAGCATCAAAAGGAGCATAGCTTTCTTTTTCCAGCTTTCAGACATCTTTGCCATAAAATATCCAAATGGATATCCTAATATACAGATAATGACCGTGCTGGTCAGAGCAAGCTGAAAAGATTCCCGAAAAGTCTGCAGATAAACAGGATCAAGAATTTTTTTATAATTTTCCAGAGTCAGGTTCCACTCTACTGCAGAACCACTTCCCGGCTGTGCAAAGCTTAAGGCTACCATATAAATAAGTGGTCCAGCCACAAACACAAGTGTAAAAAAGTACAGAGGAAGGATCATCCACACGGAAGAACTGTGTTTTTTTATTTTAGTCCTGCTCATTCTTTTCCTCCCCGGATCTGTCCACAAAAACAGCATCCTCCGGTGCGAAGCAGACACTTACTGTCTGTCCCTGTTCCACTTTTGCATCTATTCCATAACGGCTGGCTACCAGCTCTGATCCGTCTGCCAGCCTTAAAACCACACGAAGCTGTCCTGCTGCAAAGCTTTTTTCTTCCACTTTTGCCTGCAGTCCACATGAGCATTCTTCCTGAATCCGGATATTTTCACTTCGTACTGCAAGTGTTACAGATTCCCCTGCTCTGATGGAATCATCTTCACAGGCTGCTGCCATATGCCCTCCGGCAATGGCTACGGTTACTTTTCCATCTTTCGTGTTCTCTGCCTTTCCCTTCAAAATATTTGCATTTCCAACAAAAGTAGCTACATAGCTTGTTCTGGGATGATTATAAATTTCATCCGGCGTTCCGATCTGCTCAAAGGTTCCATGATTCATAACAGCAATTCGGTCCGACATATTGATAGCTTCTTCCTGGTCATGAGTAATATAAATAAAGGTAATACCCAGCTTTTTCTGGAGTCTTTTCAGTTCGGCCTGCATGGCACGGCGAAGTTGGAGATCCAGTGCACCTAAAGGCTCATCCAGAAGAAGTACCTGTGGATTATTGATCAGTGCCCGTGCAATGGCCACTCTCTGCTTCTGTCCTCCGGAAAGCTCCGAGGGCTTTCTTTTTTCATATCCGGGAAGCTGTACCAGCTCCAGCATTTCCGTTACCTTTCTACGTATTTCAGCTTTAGGAATCTTTTTCAATTTCAGCCCGTATCCTATGTTATCTGCTACATTCATATGAGGAAAAAGCGCATAATTCTGAAATACGGTGTTAATATCTCTGTCCTCAGGATTCAGACTGGTTACATCCCTGCCATCAAGAAAAACCTGTCCCGCATCCGGCTGTTCCAGTCCTGCGATAATACGCAGAGTCGTTGTCTTTCCACATCCGGATGAACCCAGCAATGTAATAAATTCTCCTTTGCCAATTGAAAGGCTGATACCCTTCAGTACCTCTTCCTCGTCAGAAAATCCTTTTCTGATATTTTTTAATTCCAAACAAATCTCTGTCATATTTCTGTTTCTGTACTGCCTCCTCGTCTGGCTGCATTCCAGCCTCTGTATTCTTACATTTGTTTTTCAATATACTCTATATAGGTCTGTTTGTCAAAAACCGCAGTAAAACTTTCCTTTATTTTTTTTGCCTCTTCTCCGTTTTTCCGCAAAAGTCGATAGATTGTCAATGCCATCAGCTTCGCTGGAAGAATATATGCCTTTTCCTTATCTGTGATATGAAAATCCTCACCATGAAGTCTTCCTTCAAATCCCCTGAATGTAAAATTGATCACCGGAAACAACTGTGTCAGATCTCCCACATCAGTACAGGCATTGTTAAAATCTCCCGGCTGCACGTTTCTGTAAACAAGACCCAGTTCCTCTGCAGCCTCAACCAAAACCGTATCTGCCATTCTTGGACGGATGGGCATATATCCCGGAAGATTTTCTCTTTCGATCTTTCCTCCAAAAGCATAAGCAGCTCCATCATAAGCACGATCCACCATCTGACGGATTTCCTGAATTCTTTCCAGCGAGGAAGCACGGATCTTTGTCTCCACTACAGCCTCATCCGGTACACTGTTCACCACATCCCCCGCCTTACGTATAACATTATGAAGGCGTACATGATCCTCCTCCCGAAAAGTCTCCCGCATCAGTCCCATCATCTGTATTGCGCTGCTGGTGATACTCAGAGCATTGACTCCGTTCCAGGGATCAATGGCTGCATGAGCCGCCTTTCCCCGGACTGTGACCCTTTCTGCGTTAAACCCGTTGCAGGCAGGATTTCCCAGATAAAAATCCTCTTTTACGTCTACCATATGTACATGAGTGGTCATTACAAGATCCGTGCGATCAAAAACTCCGGTACGGATCATCTCGCTTTTTCCGGAGCCCAAACGGATTCCCTGTTCTCTTAAAACAGTTCTCTTGTCTGCGTCAATGTATTCCTCTGCCGGCACAGCCAGAAAGGTCAGGGAACCAGAAATTTCTCTTCTGATCTCCGGATTCGAAAATGCAATGGCCGCTCCTGCCATAACCGCCATCTGTGCATGATGTCCGCAGGCATGAGCCACTCCTGTATGAGGATCTGCCTTCGGATGTCTTTGACAGCCGATGGCATCCATTTCTCCAATAACCGTTACATTGGGATATCCGGAATTCTTCCTGCCTGTGTCTCCTGTCCCCTGCTGTGCATTCCTTCTTTCCCAGTGAGCCCTTACCCCAGTAAGAGCTACATTCTCCTCCACCTGGTATCCTGTTTTTTTTAGAAATTCCGCGGTTTTACGTGCAGTTCGAAACTCTTGAAATCCTGGTTCCGGATGATTTTCTATATCCTCTGCAAAAGCAATGATCTCTTCTCTATGTGCTTCAATCACTGCAATGATCTTTTTTTCTGTTGCATCCATAACTTAAACTCCTTTACCGGATTCATCATATCACAATTTATGACTATTGAAAATAAAAAGAAAACTCTGAAATATCTGATTAAGAAAAAAAGAGTTCCAAAAGCCTGGCTGACAGACTTCTGAAACTCCTTTTTATATTATAAAAAGCTGGAAAAGGGACTTGAACCCTCGACCCCTTCATTACGAGTGAAGTGCTCTACCGACTGAGCTATTCCAGCTTGTGTTTGACACACAAAATATTATACTCGCTTTTCATAAAAAAGCAAGAAGATTTTTTATTTCTTTATACCGCTGTTTTCTTCTGTGCGGCTATTTTCTTTTCCGAAGCAGTTTTCTTTCCTGCCGGCTTTTCTGCTTTCTTCTTTGCTGCAGTTTTTCTTACCGGCTTCTTTTCTGCTTTCTCCGCAAGAGTACAGGACAGGATCACTGCTCCAAAAGCCGGAACTCTTAATCTCAGTGAATTTTCTCTTTCGTCACATGGTTCTGCCTTACAGGTTTTTGCCCGCGGGTTCACAGTTCCCTGACCGCCGTATTCTTTTCGGTCGCTGTTAAATATTTCCTTATATTTTCCATAGAAAGGAACACCGATCTGATAATTTTCATAGGAAACTGCTGCAAAGTTCACAACTGCCAGAAGAGTCTCTTCTGGCTTATCCGTCTTTCTCATAAAAGTAAGGATATTTTCTTCATATTTCATCAGCTGTACCCATTCAAAACCTTCCACCTCATCATCCTTCTGCCAGAGTGCCGGATGACTGCAGTATACTTCGTTAAGGTCATGTATAAACGCTTCCAGTTCCTGAGGGATATCCTTTCCCGGAGCAGTCATCTTCAATCCCGGATGCAGCATCTGATAGGTATAGGCAGCCCTTATCTGCGACAGTTTCTGCCCTTCATCACCTGGAAGCTTATCCATAAATTCTTTCAGTTCTCCTGCATTTCTGGTCCCAAGTGTCAGTACATAATGTTCGCAGTAAGCATAAAGCATGGAAACTGTAAGCTGATCATGATCATACTGTCGCTCCATTGGATCAAGAGAAAGGTAATGGAGAAAATCCGAACTCCAATTGTTGTTCCATTTATAATCAAACCCTATATGGTCATTTTCTACACTGTCGGTAAGCTCCGGCCAAAGTCCATCCTCCTGAGCGATCATAATAATTCCCGGATGCTTTTTCTTTATAATAGAATTTAAATGTTTTAAAAATTCCACTGCTGCCAGATTCTCACTGGATCCATAAATATTAGGTTTCCACAGGCTTCCTTCTCTGCCATAATCCAGATAAAGCATAGCATCTACATCATCCAGTCGGAAACCGTCCACATGATACACCTCTGTCCAGAAAAACACATTTGCAAGAAGAAAATCTGCAACCATTGGACTTTCATAATTATAAAGCAGGGTCCCCCACATAGGATGGACTGCCATTTCCGGATCCTGCACCTCATAAAGAGGTGTTCCGTCAAAACACTCCAGTCCTTCTGCATATCTTGGAAAATGAGCTGGTGTCCAGTCCAGAATCACACCGATCTCTGCTTTATGCAGTTCGTTCACAAGCTTCGCAAACTCCTCCGGAAGTCCAAATCTTCGATCCGGTGCATAATAGGAAAATGTGGAATACGGACCTGCCTCCTCATCCAGATATCCCATTACCGGATGAAGTTCTACATGGGTATATCCTAGTTTCTTTACAAAAGCTGTGAGTTCTTCCCCATTTTTCCATTTATCAAGACTTGTTTCATAAATAGATACCGGTTGCTTTCTGTCTGTATACTTTTTTCTCTCTCTGATCCAGGATTCATCCTCCCAGACCATATTGCCTGCCGCTTTTGCAACTACAGACGCGGTAGCAGGAGGAAGTTCTGTACATGTTCCATAAGGATCTGTTTTCAGAACTTTCTGTCCGCCCTTTATAGTTATCTCATATTTATAAAGGTCTCCGGCCTTTACTTCCGGAACAAACAATTCAAAAATACCAGACATAGGCATTCTGTGCATCAAATGTCCTCTTCCGTCCCAGTGATTAAAATCTCCCACAACACTGACGCTGACCGCATTAGGTGCCCATACCGCAAAACTGGTTCCTTCTGTTGTACCAATCGTCATTTGGTGAGCGCCAAGCTTTTCATAAGCATGATAATACACACCTGCACAGAAAGCCTTTTCTTCGTCCTCTGTGATCTGTCCTGAAAATGCATACGGATCTGCAGCCACTTCCGTACCGCCTTGTCTGGTTACACGATATTTATAATCCGGTATTTTTCTGCCTGGAATCAAAACAGCAAAATAACCTGCCTCATCTTCCATTTCCATGGAATAGGATTTTCTGCCTGACACCACTTCCACGGATTCTGCTCCAGGAAAAAATCCCTGTATCAGAACCCCTTCCGTCGTAAGCCTGGGGCTCATCACATCCTTTGGGGATGCTTCTTCTCCGTACACAATAGCCTCGATCCTCGGCCAGTCCATATAGTCGTAAACACTTCTGCTCATATTCTCCTGCCTCCTGACTCAGACTTTTTCTTCCCTTAGAGTCTGTGATAAATTCAGTTTATCATTTTTTGGGAAAAAAATAAAGATTTGGCCTGAATTTGTTTGACAAAATCTTTCTTCTGGTCTAAATTGATACTAACAGGAACTTAAGGAGGTCTATTATGAAAAACAAAATATTTGACGTTACAGCTCTTGGCGAGCTGCTCATCGATTTTACAGAAAATGGAGAAAGTTCTCAGGGAAATCCTATGATGGAGGCCAATCCCGGCGGTGCCCCCTGCAATGTTCTCGCCATGCTGGAAAAGCTGGGCAAAAAAACTGCTTTTATCGGCAAGGTAGGCTCTGATATGTTCGGAAATCAGCTGAAAAAAGCGGTAGAAGAAGTAGGAATCGATACAAGAAATCTGATTATGGATAAAAAGCATCATACAACACTTGCGTTCGTACATACCTATCCGGACGGCGACAGGGATTTTTCTTTTTACCGTGATCCGGGCGCTGATATGATGCTCACTAAAGAAGAAGTACAGAAAGAGCTGATCCAGTCTTCCCGTATTTTCCACTTCGGTACCCTATCCTCTACCCATGAAGGAGTCAGAGAAGCTACCCGTCATGCCATTGAACTGGCAAAAGAGGCCGGATGTATCATCACCTTCGATCCGAATCTCCGCCCTCCTCTCTGGAACTCACTGGAAGATGCACGCAAAGAAATTGAATACGGAATGACTAAATGTGATGTTCTCAAAATCTCCGACAATGAGGTGGAATTCCTTTTTGACACCACAGATTATGACAAGGGTGCCGCTCTGATCCGCGAAAAATATAACATTCCCCTTGTACTTATTACAATGGGCAAGGACGGAAGCCGTGCTTATTACAAAGACATGCGTGTGGAAGTGGCTCCTTTCCTTCAGGAAAATACCATTGAAACTACCGGTGCCGGAGATACTTTCTGCGCAAGCAGCCTGAACTATGTTCTGGAACATGGACTGGAGGATCTGACTGAAGAAAACCTGAAAGAACTGCTGACCTTTGCCAATGCAGCTGCTTCTCTGATCACCACCAGAAAAGGCGCTCTCCGTGTTATGCCTTCCAAAGAAGAGGTTCTGAATTTTATCGCTTCCAGAAAATAATATTTCTGCAAATTTATTTTTCCAAAAAACTCCCGGCAAGTCTTATCTGACTGACCGGGAGTTTTTACTTATTTATTTGATCACGCGTACCTTGGATACTCCGTCTATTGCCTGAAGCGCTGCCAGAGCCTCTCTGGAAGCAGCACTTTCCAGATCAATAAGTGTATAGGCAAATTCGCCTTTACTTTTGTTTGTCATATCTGCAATGTTCAGTCCCTCTGCCCCAAGGATCTGAGTGACCTGACTGATCATATTCGGGATATTTTTGTGACAGATGGCAATACGTCCCACTGCCACGCAGGTTCCCATATCGCAGTCCGGGAAATTGACAGAATTTTTAATATTTCCGTTTTCCAGGAAATTCCTCAGTTCTTTTACTGCCATAACTGCACAGTTTTCTTCTGATTCTTCTGTAGATGCTCCAAGATGAGGAGTGACCAGAATTCCCTCGCGGCCTGCTACAAGAGGATTAGCAAAATCGGTAACATATTTTTTCACTTTTCCGTTTTCGATAGCTTCAATCAGAGCTTCCTCATCAACAAGAAGATCTCTTGCAAAGTTCAGCAAAACAACACCGTCTTTCATCTTATCAAAAGCGTCTTTGTTTATCATCTTTCTGGTGCTGTCAAGAAGCGGGACATGTATTGTAATGTAATCGCACTGGCTGTAGATTTCATCCAGAGATTTGCTGTGTTTAATGGTTCTGGAAAGATTCCATGCTGCATCAATTGATATATACGGATCATATCCATAAACTTCCATTCCCAGATGTGTAGCTGAGTTTGCAACAAGAGCGCCGATCGCGCCAAGTCCGATAATACCCAGCTTTTTGCCGCTGATCTCGCAGCCTGCAAACTGTTTTTTCTGTTTTTCAGCCAGTTTATCAATATTTTCATTATCTTTCTGATCTGCCACCCATTCAATGCCGCCTACGATGTCACGGGAAGCAAGGAGCATTCCTGCAAGAACAAGTTCTTTGACACCATTGGCATTAGCACCGGGAGTATTAAAGACAACAATCCCTTTTTCTGCGCATTCTACCACCGGGATATTGTTTACTCCGGCACCGGCACGAGCAATAGCTTTTACGTTTTCAGAAAGCTCTATTTCATGCATTTTGGCGCTTCTTACCAGAATGGCATCTGTTTCATTTATGTCTTCTGTTTTTTTATAATCTTCACTGAACAGATTCAAACCTTTTTCAGCAATCGGGTTCAGGCAATGATACTGAAACATTATGCATTCTCCTCCTCAAATTTTTTCATAAATGCTACCAGTGCTTCTACACCTTCCTTTGGCATTGCGTTATAGATACTTGCACGCATACCTCCAACAGTTCTGTGTCCTTTCAGGTTTACAAGTCCTGCTGCCTTGGCTTCTTTTACAAATTTGGCATCCAGGTCTTTATCTCCGGTCACAAAAGGTACATTCATAAGAGAACGGGAATCCGGCTCTACTGTTCCTTTAAAGAGTTTGCTCTCATCCAGGAAATCATAGAGAATCTTTGCTTTTTCTTCGTTTCTTCTCTTCATTTCCTCAAGGCCGCCCATGGCTTTCAGCCACTTAAATACCTTGCCGCATACATAGATGCAGTATGCATTCGGCGTATTATAAAGAGAACCTGCATCTGCATGTGTCTTATATGTAAGCATGGTAGGTGTTCCGTCCAGTACGTCTTCTGTGATCAGGTCTTCGCGGATGATCACAATGACCATGCCTGCCGGTCCGATATTCTTCTGTACACCGCCATAAATAATACCGTATCTACTAACGTCCACCGGTTCAGACAAAAAGCAGGAAGAAACATCTGCTACCAAGGTTTTTCCCTTTGTATCAGGAAGAGTTTTGTATTTTGTTCCATAAATCGTGTTATTTTCGCAGATATACACATAATCTGCATCCGGGCTGATCTCCAGATTGCTGCAGTCCGGAATATAGGAAAAGGTTTTGTCTTCCGAAGAAGCGATTTTATTGACTTTTCCATATTTCTGTGCTTCCTGATAAGCTTTTTTTGCCCACTGCCCTGTTACGATATAATCAGCCACTCCGTTTTTCATCAGGTTCATAGGAATCATGGCAAACTGCTGGGAGGCTCCGCCCTGCAGAAAAAGGACCTTATAATTATCCGGAATGTTCATCAGATCACGAAGATCCTGTTCTGCATCATCAATGATCTTCTGGAATTCAGGGCTTCTGTGGCTCATCTCCATAACAGACATGCCGCTGCCCTGATAGTCCATCATCTCTTCTGCCACTTCTTTCAGTACAGGTTCCGGCAGTACGGCCGGACCTGCGGAAAAATTGTAAACTCTGCTCATTTTTTCATATCCTCCTCATCAAAAACATCATCAATGCTTGCACCGGCAGGTACCATTGGAAATACGCTCAAATCCTGGTCGATCCAGCAGTCCAGAACCACCGGTCCGTCTGAAGCCAGAGCCTCTTTAAGAGCCGGCTCTACTTCTTCCATTTTGGTGACACGGATCGCTTTCGCACCCATTCCTTCAGAAATCTTCACAAAGTCTACTGCATCATTTAATACAGTATGTGAATATCTGTGATCGTAGAACAAAGTCTGCCACTGGCGTACCATTCCCAGAACATGGTTGTTCAGGACGATCTGTACAAGCGGCTTTCCACAGCGCACTGCTGTTGCAATCTCATTCATGTTCATTCGGAAGCATCCGTCGCCTGCGATATTTACCACAGTTTTATCCGGTCTTCCCATTTTTGCTCCGATGGCTGCCCCAAGACCGTAGCCCATGGTTCCCAGTCCTCCGGAAGTCAGAAATGTTCTCGGTTCTTTGTATTTATAATACTGAGCCGCCCACATCTGATGCTGTCCCACATCTGTGGTAATGATCGCATCACCGCCGGTGAGCTCATAAAGCTTTTCGATCACATAAGGACCTGTAAGCTGTGTATGGTCATAATTCAGAGGATATCTTGCTTTCATCTCCTGGATGTGCTCCATCCATTTCGGATGTTTCTTTTCCGGGATCTCCTCAAGGAGTCTGCGAAGAACTTCCTTTACATCTCCTTCAATATAGGCGTCTACCAGTACGTTCTTGTTGATCTCAGCCGCATCAATATCCACCTGAAGGATTTTTGCCTTATTTGCAAATGTCTTGACATTTCCTGTTACACGGTCGCTGAAACGTGCTCCCAGAACAATCAGGAGGTCACACTGGCTGACACCCAGATTGGAAGTCTTTGTTCCATGCATGCCAAGCATTCCTGTATAATAAGGATCCTCTCCTGAAAATCCGCCTTTTCCCATAAGACTGTCACATACCGGAGCCTGGATTCTGTGAGACAGCTCTGTAATCTCTTTGGACGCGCCGGAAATCACCGCTCCACCGCCAACAAAAATAAACGGCTTTTCTGCGTTCTGGATCATTTTTACAGCGTTTTCCACATCTGTCTTATGGATTTCACTGGTCTCCCGGTTTACCGTTGCCGGACGACGTGGAGAATACTCATAAAGGGCACCTGTGACATCCTTTGTCACATCCACAAGTACCGGACCCGGGCGTCCGCTTTTTGCAATATAAAAAGCTTTCCGGATCGTATCTGCAAGTTTTTCGATATCTTTTACAATATAACTGTGTTTCGTGATCGGCATCACAATCCCTGCAATGTCTACCTCCTGAAAAGAATCTTTTCCAAGAAGAGGCTTGCCTACATTAGCGGTAATTGCCACCACCGGCACTGAATCCATCATGGCTGTGGCGATTCCGGTTACCAGGTTGGTGGCACCCGGTCCTGAAGTTGCCATACAGACACCTACTTTCCCGGTTGCACGGGCATAGCCGTCTGCCGCATGAGCAGCGCCCTGCTCATGAGAGGTCAAAATATGGTGAATATCATCCTTATATTTATAAAGTGCATCATAGACATTCAGGATAGCGCCGCCCGGATAACCGAAAACAGTATCCACGCCCTGCTCCTTCAGACATTCTATGATGATCTCCGCACCTGTCATCTGCATAGTTTTTCCTCCTTATTCCCCTTTATTTTGCCTTCGGAACTTCCAGGATCGCACCTCTGTTTCCGGATGTTACCATTGCCGCATATCTTGCCAGATAGCCGGTTGTTACTTTCGGCTCTCTTGGCTGCCATTTCGCCTTTCTTGCTTCCATTTCTTCATCTGAAACCCTAACTTCCAGCTTCAGTCCCGGAATATCAATACTGATGATGTCGCCCTCTTCGATCAGGGCGATCGGTCCGCCTACTGCCGCTTCCGGAGAAACATGTCCAATAGAAGCGCCTCGGGATGCTCCGCTGAAACGCCCGTCTGTGATCAGGGCTACAGAAGAGCCCAGCCCCATACCAGCAATGGCAGAAGTAGGATTCAGCATCTCACGCATTCCCGGACCACCTTTCGGTCCCTCGTACCGGATCACTACCACATCACCAGAAACAATCTTTCCTCCTTTAATAGCTTCAATTGCATCTTCTTCACAGTCAAAAACTCTGGCCGGTCCCTCATGAACCATCATCTCCTCCACCACAGCGGAACGTTTTACTACACCGCCGTCCGGAGCCAGATTTCCTTTCAGGACTGCAAGACCACCTGTCTGACTGTACGGTGCATCAATCGGACGGATAACCTCAGGATTCAGATTTATACAATTTTGGATATTTTCTCCTACTGTTTTTCCGGTTACAGTCATACAATCTGTGTGCAAAAGTCCTTTTTTATTCAGCTCATTCATCACTGCATAAACACCGCCTGCCTCATTCAGATCCTCCATGTAAGTTGGACCTGCCGGAGCAAGGTGACAGAGATTCGGTGTTTTTTCACTGATCTCATTTGCAAAGCTGATATCAAAATCCATGCCTATTTCATGAGCGATTGCAGGAAGATGAAGCATGCTGTTGGTAGAACAGCCCAGAGCCATATCTACTGTAAGCGCATTCAGAATGGCATCTTTCGTCATGATATCTCTTGGTCGGATATTCCGTCTGTACAGTTCCATTACCTGCATTCCCGCATGTTTTGCCAGACGGATACGCTCCGAATATACAGCCGGAATCGTTCCATTTCCCCGAAGACCCATACCAAGAACTTCCGTCAGACAGTTCATAGAATTGGCAGTATACATACCAGAGCAGGATCCACATGTAGGACAGGTTTTATTTTCATATTCTGTCAGCTCATCCTCTGTAATATTTCCTGCTGCATAAGCGCCTACTGCCTCGAACATACTGGAAAGGCTTGTCTTATGTCCGTGGATACGGCCTGCCATCATAGGACCGCCGCTGACAAATATTGTAGGAACATTAATTCTTGCCGCTGCCATCAAAAGCCCCGGAACATTCTTATCACAGTTTGGAACCATAACAAGAGCGTCAAACTGATGAGCCATTGCCATTGCCTCTGTTGAATCTGCAATCAGGTCTCTTGTCACCAGAGAATATTTCATTCCCGTATGTCCCATTGCAATGCCATCGCAAACTGCAATAGCCGGAAATACAACAGGTGTTCCACCTGCCATAGCCACGCCCTGCTTCACTGCATCCACAATCTTATCCAGATTCATATGTCCGGGAACAATTTCATTATAAGAACTTACAATACCCACCATAGGGCGTTCCATTTCTTCTTTTGTAAATCCAAGAGCATTAAACAGGGACCTGTGCGGTGCCTGCTGTGAACCTTTTTTTACTGCATCACTTCTCATTTTTTATCTCTCCCTTCTGTATTCTTAGGCCGCTGACCTTATAGGATCAGCCTTCCGGTAAATTTATTTTTATACTGCTGCTGCGATCAGATCACCCATCTGTTCCGTACCTGTAAGCATGCAGCCTTCACTCATAATATCTCCTGTACGCCATCCGTCCGCCAGAACTTTCTGTACTGCCTCTTCAACTGCATCTGCCTCTTTATCAAGATCAAGAGAATAACGAAGCATCATTGCTGCCGAAAGAATGGTAGCGATTGGATTGGCTTTATTCTGTCCTGCGATATCCGGCGCAGATCCATGACTTGGCTCATAAAGTCCGAATTTTGTATCATTCAGACTTGCCGAAGATAACATACCAATAGATCCTGTCACCATACTTGCTTCATCCGACAAAATATCTCCAAACATATTTTCTGTCAGGATCACATCAAACTGTGCCGGATCATGTACCAGCTGCATGGCACAGTTATCAACCAGCATATGTTCCAGTGTTACTTCCGGATAATCCTCTGCCACTTCTTCTACTATGCTTCTCCACAGACGGGAGGAGTCAAGTACATTGGCTTTATCCACACTTGTGACTTTTTTCCTTCTTTTCATTGCAATATCAAAAGCCTTTACTGCAATACGGCGGATTTCGTTTTCATTATAGGAAAGTGTATCTACTGCTGTTTTTATGCCATTTTCCTCTGTGGTCTTTCGTTCTCCAAAATAAAGACCGCCTGTCAGCTCTCTGACAATGATCATATCAAATCCTTCTCCTATGATCTCTTCCTTCAAAGGGCATGCTTCTTTCAGTTCCTGATAAAGATAAGCGGGGCGAAGATTTGCAAAAAGATTCAGAGCCTTACGGATAGCCAGAAGTCCTGCTTCCGGACGTTTGTCCGGCTCCAGCTGATACCAGGGAGAAGTCTTTGCATCTCCTCCAATAGATCCCATCAGCACCGCATCCGACCCTTTCGCTGTATCAACAGCATCCTCCGTAAGCGGAATACCGTGTACATCAATAGAGGCTCCTCCAAGAAGGACTTCTGAATAACTAAATGTATGACCGAATTTGGCACAGACGGCATCCAGAACTTTTCTGGCCTCTCTCACGATTTCCGGTCCGATCCCGTCACCGGGAATCAACGCGATCTTATATTCCATTTTCTTTTTCCTCTTTCTGCAGGAAACCACCCTGCAGATCCCTTTCAAATTGGATTGTTACTATAATAACGCACTTTGCGAAAGATTTCAACCTGTTAAAGTGAAAAATTGTATGCTGTTAACGTTCAAACGTGCGTCATTCTGACTATAACTCTTTTATCCTTCTTATTTTCAGGTTTTTTTCATACAATAAGAAAGTTAATATAAAATGTACGCCTTTCTTGGTAAAAAAATAAGTGCTGCATATGCAGCACCTATCTTTCATTCATTACTGAGCAGCCTGTTCCGCTTTCTCAACTTCTGCGATTGCCTGTTTTCTCATAGGGATACGGCAGTTTTTGTTGTTTCCGAATTCTACGATCACGTCTTCTTCTGTCATATCGATCACTACACCGTAAAATCCGCTTGTTGTAACAACGCTGTCGCCTACTTCCATGCTGTTCAGCATAGTCTGAAGTCTTTTCTGCTCTTTTTTCTGAGGACGGATCATCAGGAAGTACATGATACCAAAGATCACTACCATCCATACGATCATCATGCCCATACTTGCAGCTCCATTTGCTTCCATTTTGTTTCCTCCTGTTTCCTAGCTGTCGTTTCCTGCCCGCAGGCATTATAACCCATCATACACAAAAATAGAATTTTCTTCAAGTGTTTTTATGGTTTTTTCTTCGCTTGTGCAATTTTTTCACAATTTATTCACCTCTCTGGAAACCATCCAGACGCATCTTCTTATATTCTGCAAAATTCCCTGCATCCAGAGCATCTCTGATCTCTTCCATCATGTGATTGTAAAAATACAGGTTATGAAGCACACAAAGACGCATTCCCAGCATCTCTTTTGCTTTCAGAAGGTGTCGGATATATGCTCTGCTGTAATGCCGACAAGCCGGACACTGGCAGCCCTCTTCAATAGGTCTGGTATCCAGTTCATATTTAGCATTAAACATGTTCATTTTTCCATGATTGGTATACACATGTCCATGACGTCCGTTCCTGCTTGGATATACACAGTCAAAGAAATCCACACCGCGCTCTACGCCCTCCAAAATATTTGCCGGAGTCCCAACCCCCATCAGATAGGTGGGCTTATCCTGCGGCAGATAAGGAACCACTGCATCCAGGATTCGATACATCTCTTCATGTGTTTCTCCTACTGCAAGTCCTCCTACTGCATAGCCATCCAGATCCATCTTTGCAATCTCTTTGGCGTGCTGGATACGGATATCCTCATAAATGGCACCCTGATTGATACCAAAAAGAAGCTGATTTTTATTAATGGTGTCCGGCAGGCTGTTCAGACGTTCCATTTCTTTTTTACACCGTGCAAGCCAGCGGGTTGTACGTTCTACAGACTTCTGTACATAATCACGATCCGCCACGCTGCTTGGGCACTCATCAAAAGCCATTGCAATAGTGGACGCAAGGTTTGACTGGATCTGCATGCTTTCCTCCGGTCCCATAAAAATCTTATGTCCGTCAATATGAGACTGGAAATGCACCCCTTCCTCCTTAATCTTACGGAGTTTCGCAAGAGAAAACACCTGAAATCCGCCGGAGTCTGTCAGTATGGGCTTATCCCACACCATAAACTTATGAAGACCGCCCAGCTGTTTCACCACCTTATCACCTGGACGGACATGAAGATGGTAAGTATTGGAAAGTTCTACCTGGGTACCAATCTCATGGAGATCCATAGTAGATACAGCACCTTTAATGGCTCCAATCGTTCCCACATTCATAAATACAGGAGTCTGGATAGTACCGTGGACTGTATGAAACTCTGCCCGTTTCGCACGTCCCTCTGTTTTCAGTAATTTATATTCTGCCATATTTTTCCCTCTCTGAAATTCATTTGTACACCAGTATAACTGGAATTTTCCTAAATGTAAAGCATCCGAACATGGATTTTCTTTTCTTGCAGATGGCTTTTTCGATTTTTTTCTACAAATTATAATTTCGATTTTTTTCATCCATATTCTGATTTTCTTCCTTATATTCCCCTTACAAATTGTGAAAGTTGTGCATTGTCATTTCAAAAACTTTGTCGTATAATGTTACGGAATCTTTATATTTTGACATACTTTTAATAAGAAAGAACACATGCAATACAACGAAACTGATACAAGATTAGGAGGCTGATTCACACTTTATGAGTACATATACATTGGGAATTGATATCGGATCTACCACTGTAAAGATTGCGATTCTTAATGAAAACGACACCTTACTGTTCGCCGACTACGAGAGACATTTTGCCAATATACAGGAAACTCTCGCTGATCTCCTCCAGAAAGCATACCAGAAGCTTGGCGAGCTCACCCTGCATCCGGTGATTACCGGATCCGGAGGTCTGACCCTTGCTGATCATCTGGAAATTCCTTTTGTCCAGGAAGTCATTGCCGTTTCCTCTTCCCTCCAGAAAATTGCTCCACAGACAGATGTAGCTATAGAGCTGGGCGGTGAGGATGCCAAGATTATTTATTTTGAAGATGGAAACATTGAACAGCGTATGAATGGAATCTGTGCAGGAGGTACCGGATCCTTTATCGATCAGATGGCATCTCTTCTGCAGACTGACGCTCCGGGTCTGAATGAGTACGCCAAAAATTACAAAGCGCTTTACCCCATTGCCGCCCGCTGCGGAGTTTTTGCAAAAACAGATATCCAGCCGCTGATCAATGAGGGCGCCACAAAAGAAGATCTTTCCGCATCTATTTTCCAGGCTGTGGTAAATCAGACTATTTCCGGACTTGCCTGCGGAAAACCTATCCGGGGACATGTGGCATTTTTAGGCGGTCCTCTTCATTTTCTGTCTGAGCTGAAGGCTGCCTTTATCCGTACGCTGAAGCTGGATGAGGAGCACACCATTGTTCCTGACAATTCCCATCTTTTTGCAGCCATTGGATCTGCACTGAATGCAAAAGAGGAAGTTTCTGTTTCCCTTACAGCTCTGAAAGATCAGCTTCGCAATTCTATCAAGCTGGATTTCGAAGTAGAGCGTATGGAACCACTTTTTTCCTCACAGGAGGACTACCAGGAGTTTGCACAGCGTCAGAGTTCCTACAAAGTCTCTGCCGGAGAACTTTCTTCTTATCATGGAAACTGTTATCTGGGCATTGATGCAGGAAGTACCACTACAAAAACAGCTCTTGTAGGGGAAGATGGAAGTCTTCTGTATTCCTTCTACAGCAATAATAACGGAAGCCCCTTAAAAACTGCTATCCGTTCCATTCAGGAAATCTATTCTCTGATGCCGGAAGACGCTCATATTGCCTATTCCTGTTCTACCGGCTACGGAGAAGCACTGATCAAAGCAGCTCTTCTTCTGGATGAAGGAGAGGTTGAAACAGTTTCTCACTACTATGCCGCTGCATTCTTTGATCCTGAAGTAGACTGTATCCTGGATATTGGCGGACAGGACATGAAATGTATTAAGATCAAAAATCAGACTGTAGACAGTGTACAGCTTAATGAAGCCTGTTCCTCGGGCTGTGGTTCCTTTATCGAAACCTTTGCAAAGTCTCTGAACTACAGCGTGCAGGATTTTGCAAAAGCTGCTCTTTTTGCTGAGCATCCCATCGATCTTGGAACCAGATGCACCGTCTTTATGAATTCCAAAGTAAAGCAGGCGCAGAAAGAAGGCGCGGAGGTTTCTGATATTTCTGCCGGGCTGGCTTATTCTGTAATAAAAAACGCCCTTTATAAGGTAATAAAAGTTTCAGATGCTTCTGAACTTGGAAAACATATTGTTGTTCAGGGCGGAACCTTCTATAATGATGCTGTTTTGAGAAGCTTCGAAAAAATAGCGGACTGCCAGGCGATCCGTCCAGATATTGCCGGAATCATGGGTGCTTTTGGCGCGGCATTAATTGCCCGCGAAAGATACGAAGAAGGCAAAGAAACCACCATGCTCTCTATCGACAAAATCAATGTTCTGAAATACAGCACTTCCATGGCAAACTGCCGCGGCTGCACCAATAACTGTCGCCTTACTATCAATAAATTCAGCGGTGGCCGCCAGTTTGTCAGTGGAAACCGCTGTGAGCGGGGCATTGGCAAAGAAAAAAACAAAGATCATGTACCAAACCTGTATGAATACAAGTATAAGAGAATCTTCTCTTATGAACCCCTTTCCCCTGACCGGGCTTCCCGTGGAAAAGTTGGAATTCCCAGGGTGCTGAACATGTTTGAGAATTATCCTTTCTGGTTCACCTTTTTTACAAAACTGAACTACGAAGTGGTTCTTTCTCCTACATCCACCAGAAAGATCTATGAACTGGGAATTGAATCCATCCCCAGCGAATCAGAATGTTATCCTGCAAAAATGGTTCATGGACATGTAACCTGGCTTTTGAAAAAGGGAATCAAATTTATTTTTTATCCCTGTATTCCCTATGAAAGAAATGAATTTCCAGATGCAGTAAATCACTACAACTGCCCAATCGTTACCTCCTATGCAGAAAATATCAAAAACAATGTGGATGAGCTCCATGATCAGGATATTGATTTCCGTAATCCTTTCCTGGCCTTTACTTCAGAAGCTGTTCTGACTGACCGGCTTGTACAGGTATTTCCGGAACTTCCCGCAAAAGAGGTACGTGAAGCTGCCCATGCGGCCTGGGAAGAACTTTCTGCCGCAAGAAGCGACATTGAGAAAAAAGGCGAAGAAACTCTTGCCTACCTTAAGGAAACAGGACGCCGGGGAATTGTCCTTGCAGGCCGTCCTTACCATGTCGATCCGGAAATCCACCACGGGATTCCTGATCTGATCAACAGCTACGGGCTGGCAGTCCTTACAGAAGATTCTATCTCTCATCTGGCAAAGATCGAACGGCCTATCCGCGTCAACGATCAGTGGATGTATCATTCCCGCCTTTATGCAGCAGCAAGCTTTGTCAAAACACGGGACGACCTGGATCTGATCCAGCTGAATTCCTTCGGCTGCGGCCTGGATGCTGTTACTACAGATGAAGTATACGAAATTCTGGACGGAAGCGGTAAAATTTATACCTGTTTGAAGATTGACGAAGTAAATAATCTTGGTGCCGCCCGTATCCGTATCCGCTCTCTTCTGGCAGCGCTTCGCGCCAAAGAAAAGCAGCATAAAAAACGCGAGATCCAGCCAGCTTCTATAGAAAAAGTTGTTTTTACCAAAGAAATGAAAAAGGATTACACCATCCTCTGCCCACAGATGTCACCTTTCCATTTTAATATCATCCAGGCGGCTTTTAATACCTGTGGCTATCATTTTGAAGTACTTCCCAGCGATAACCGGGAGGCTGTGGATGTTGGACTGAAATACGTAAATAACGATGCCTGCTACCCTTCTCTGATTGTTGTAGGACAGATTATGGACGCCCTTTTATCTGGTAAATATGATCTGGATAAAACTGCCGTAATCATGAGCCAGACCGGAGGTGGATGCCGTGCTTCCAACTATATTGCTTTTATCCGCCGTGCTCTGAAAAAAGCCGGAATGGAGCAGGTTCCGGTGATCTCGCTTAATTTAAGCGGTCTGGAAAGCAATCCCGGCTTCAAGCTCACTCTTCCTCTTGTAAAAAAGATCTGCTATGGCGCTGTATTTGGAGATATCCTGATGAAATGTGTTTACCGTATGCGTCCTTACGAACAGGAAAAAGGCATCGTAAACCGGAAACATAAAATCTGGGAACAGAGAGCTATTGCCTTTATTCAAAGCGGAAGTGTCAGTCATGTCCATTTTAAAAAGCTGTGCAAAGAAATGGTTCATGATTTTGATATGATTCCTATTACTGGTCAGCGTAAGCCCCGCGTAGGAATTGTCGGAGAAATTCTTGTAAAATTCCTTCCGGCTGCCAACAACCACCTGGCAGAACTTCTGGAAGAAGAAGGAGCCGAAGCTGTATGTCCGGATCTCATCGACTTTATCAGCTACTGTTTCTTTAACCAGAATTTTAAATCAGAATATCTTGGATTCAAAAAATCCAAAGCCGATGTTGCCAACTGGGGAATCAAGGCCATCGACTGGCTGAGAAAAGCAGCCAATGAGGCACTGGAACAGAGCCGTCATTTTTCTCCTGCTGCAGACATCCGTGATCTTGCCAGAATGGCTGAACCAATCGTCTCTCCGGGCAACCAGACTGGAGAAGGCTGGTTCCTTACAGGAGAAATGCTGGAACTGATCAATGGCGGCGTACCGAATATCGTCTGCATCCAGCCTTTCGGATGTCTGCCCAACCATATCGTGGGCAAAGGCGTGATCAAGGAAATACGCCGGACTCATCCAGGCGCCAATATCGTAGCTATTGACTACGATCCCGGAGCAAGTGAGGTAAACCAGCTGAACCGGATCAAACTGATGCTGTCCACTGCAATAAAGAATTTAGATAAAAAAGAATAATTTCCCGACACAAAGATCCTCAAACTGCCATGATTGCGGTTTGAGGATTTTTATTTACAGCATGGATAGAGACAAAATCCAGATTCTATTGTATAATACTGTCATAAGAACCCCTTATCTGTCAAAATTTATTTCATAAGGAGATGACGCTATGAAAAAGAAAAAAAGATGGATAGCTGTCTTATTCAGTATGATTCTGTTTGTTTCTATACTGAGTCCTGCCAGCATATCTGCCGCTTCAAATTCTGCAGTTCCGGCAAAAGTAACCATTGCCAAAATTTCCGCCTCACCTTCCAGAAAAGTAACCCTTTCCTGGAAAAAAACAGCCCGTGCAACCGGCTATCGTATTTACTATAAACAATACGGTGCCCGGTCATGGAAATATATATCTTCTACGACCGGAACCTCTTATACACATATATCTACTTCCAAATGTCCTCTGACAGGTGGAAAAAAATACACCTACGTGGTTCGTGGGTATAACAAATATTCCCGTAAACAGGGTCCCTACGATAAAAAAGGAAGAACCATTACTGTACCTCTTCGGGTCAGTCAGATAAAGCTGAACCGTACCTCTCTGGCCTTTAACAAAAAAGGCAGCAGTTACCGTTTATCTGCGTCTGTTTTACCGCGTAATGCTACAAACAGATCCATCATCTGGAAAAGCTCCAATCCAAAAGCAGCCACTGTAAACGGTTCAGGTAAGGTTACTGCAGTCTCCAATGGAACCACTGTCATCACTGTTTCTGCCAGAGACGGATCTGGAAAAAAAGCAACCTGTAAGGTTACTGTCCGTATCCAGTCGGAAGCTTCCCGAATGGCATCCCAGGTTCTAAATCTGGTAAACAAAGAACGTAAAAAAGCAGGACTTCCTTTGCTTAAGGCATATGTACCTGGGGACAAAGCGGCCATGAATCGCGCCAAAGAAATCAATCAACTTTTCGATCACATCCGGCCAAATGGAAGCTCCTGTTTTTCCATACTTTCCGAATATAATATCCATTCATGGGCATCAGGCGAAAATATCGCTGCGGGATATTCCCATGCTTCCACTCCTCAGGGAGTTATGAATCTCTGGATGAACAGTCCCGGACACAGGGCAAATATCCTGAATCCCTCTTTTACCCACCTTTGTGTCGGATTTTATCGCTCTAACGGAAAGTCAAACTGGGTGCAGATATTCCTAAGGAATCCAGTATGGTCCCGATCCTCATAAAATAATCTGTCTGTATAAAATTTTATAAGCAAAAACCGCTGGATCTGTAACTTTTTCTCTGTATATAAATCACAGAAATATGTTCAGATCCAACGGTTTTCTGATTCCGTATTTACACTCCAAAATATTCATCTAAATACGGTTGTAATGCATAATTATCCTGATTAAGTCTCTTTTCCATTTCAAGATATTCCTGAGAGTTTTCTCTATCATGATTTATCGCATTCTGTGGATTTGCTGCATCAGCTGAATATCTCCATCGTATCAGTCTTCCCTGTGTCAGATAAAACCGATGAGCATCTTTTCCCTCATAATAGGCAAAAAACAATTCTCCGTCTCTATAATAATAAGATCTGCTGTATTCACTCCCATCTATATTTTTCGGGACAACAATGGATGCCAGTCCTTTTTCACCCATATAAAAAACTGCACCGTTGCTCAATTGTCCTTCTGTATACTTATGATTTGAAATATTTTGCATTATCTCATTATAATCTTCCCGGATATCCAGAACCTCTGTTTCAACATCAATATTTGAATTTTCTGTCTGCAGATCTGAGGAATAAGTATATATCTCTTTTACCATTTCTCCCGTAAAAGAATCTGCCTGTACGCCTGCCACTTCCCTATCCTGATATATGACATGCACATGGCTAAGATATTTCTCTCCTTCATCCCAATAAAAAGCCTCATCCTGAATATAACTCACATTCAGACTATCAGGAACTCCCAATTCTCTGGATATTTCTTCTAATTGCTCATTTGAAAATTCCCACATAGCATCTCTCAGCCATATATATTTTGTTTTCCTAGGAAGAAACCAGTCTTCATTAAATACTAAACTCGCCTTTTTATCTTCAAATATCAAATTCCCCGAAATACTGTCACCTTTTTCATCATCTCCATTCTGAAAAGAATACTTATTTTCTTTAAAAAACACAGCACTGCTTTTTATCTCTCCAGCATTCTTCCATTTTGCATGAAATGAAATTGTTCCCTCCGTTTCTTTGATAAATAAATAATCCTGGGTACCTGGCACAACATATAATCCTTCCTGAACATCCCCTTTGGGTTCTTCCTCAACTGCTGTTCTTGCTGCAGGTGCGGAAATCTCGTTATTTAGATTATTTTTAATTTGATCTCCCATTATTTGGGTTGATTTTTCCTGTGGCTGCGCTGATACCATACATATAGATGCCGAGGCTGTCACAAGGCTCAATATCCATGTTATAATTTTTTTCTTTTTCATAAATCCTACTTTCATTTTGGATCAATACCCGATCTCTTTTAAAATTTTATCCATCACCCGGGCATTCTGTAAAGAAAATTCATGGGTCACATGGGGCTGTTCTCCGTTCAGGATACAATTTCCAAGCTGCTCTACTTCCAGACAATAATTGTCCCGCACACTAACGTGAACCTCCTGACAGTCCTCTCCCTTTTTCACATAATAAGTCAGGTCTCCGTCTGCATTAAAAGGAATAGGCGCTTCAATGGTTCCTTCTGTTCCGTAAAGGAAGAACCGGTCTCCTCTCTGTGCAGAGCACATACCGGATACCATGCAGGCTCTGCGGTTTTCATCAAAATGAAAATATGCAGAAGCAAAATCATCAATGTGCTGATCGGTAAAATGACCGATCGCCTTGACTTCTTTTGGCTCCTCTCCAAATAAAGTCAGCATCAGGCTGGTACAATAGCAGCCCAGATCATAAACAGAGCCGCCTAATGTCTCACGACGGACACGGATATTATCCGGTGTATATCCTGGAGTGATAAAAACAGACTCCATGAAAGAAAGATCACCAATGATTCCTGAATCCAGTGTTGCTTTTACGGAAGTGATCAGAGGACTGTGTAAATACGCAAAAGCTTCCATAAATAAAACTCCGGCTTTATCACAAGCGTCAATCATTTCCTTTACATCTGCCTCTGTTCCTGATAAAGGCTTTTCACACAAAATATGTTTCCCCTTGGCAGCGGCCTTTAATACCCATTCTTTATGTAAGGTATTCGGAAGCGGAATATAAACTGCTTCGATTTCCGGATCATCCAGCATTTCATCCATAGAATAGTACGCTTTTTCAAAACCAAATATTTCTTTGTACTGATCCACTTTTTCCTTTGAACGTCCCGCAATCCCATACAGACAACAGTTCTCCGCTTTTTGCATTCCCGGTATAGTGCAGCGCTTTGCAATATCTGCCGTACTTAAAACTCCCCATTTTACTTTTCTGCTCATAAGTATGATCCTCCTTGATTTTATTTTTTGTAATATCTCAACGCACAGATGTCGTCTCCTTTTGCAATGCATTTCGGCAGATCCAGAACACTGTCATATCTTTCTCCGATCCCGTGGTCGCCGCACATGGTAATGTCACAAAGCTGCGCGATTTCCTTATCTGTGCTTTCAAACACCTTCATTTCAAAAACCCACTGCGCAGGCTTCGTAAACAACGTTTTTTTCAGTCCCTTCAGACTTTTTGTCTTTCCCTTTTTTACCAGATTTTTTCCCTGTATCAGCCCGCATCTGCCAATTGCAGCGCTGGAAAATTCATTTGGATCAATCCCTCTTTTTGCAGCTTCATCTCTAAGAAGATACAGCCATAAAGCGCGATGTTCCAGCTGCTCTCTTACGGCGGTGATTATTTTATTTTTGATCTTTGCTTCGTTTCTGATCTTGCTCATAAGTCCGTCTACTTTTTATTTCCAGATCACATTTGCCTCTTTTCTTGGCGCTGTTCTGGCATAGATTCTTTCCGGATATCCCAGCAGCATACATGCCTTAATCGTCTTTCCCTTTATACCCAGCCACTGCTTCAGCTCCTCGTTTGCTTCTGCGATCCTTGCCAGATATCCATTATATAAAACGCCCAATCCTGAAGAAACCGCCATATTTTCTATATTCTGAGCCGCAAGGCCTGCATCCAGAGGCCAGTCAGAAGTAATAAAAAGCACCACCGGCGCATTCCGGAATAAATAATCATCCTTTGGATCTTTTTTCCTTCTTCTGTTAAAAGCAACATAAGGAAGCAGCTCTCTTGCGATGTTCCGCCCTTCCCTTTTCTCCATTTCGTCAATGTACTCCCAGACCATCTCTTTCAGCCTGTCCAACTCATCCTGAACAAATACAAAATGGCAGTCCTGGTTATTCTTGGCCGTAGCCGTATATCTTCCTGCCTGAAGAAGCTTCTCCAATTCTTCTCTCTGCACCTTTACCGGCTTATAGCTGCGGACACTCCGACGGAATTTAATGCTATGCAACAGCTTTTCCGGTTCCAGACA
Organism: Blautia sp.; assembly: GCA_026169535.1. GTDB lineage: Bacteria > Bacillota > Clostridia > Lachnospirales > Lachnospiraceae > Blautia_A. The sequence continues at coordinate 126,284 of JAPFCU010000078.1, read as the reverse complement.
AAAACTTTCCTTCTCATATTCTTCCACATCATCCATATCGTATTCCGGTATGGATACTGCCTCTGACGGGCAGATTGCCACGCAATGGCCACAGTGAAAACAGTCGTTTTTGATCACTGCCTTTTTATCTTTGATCATGATGTTGCCAATGCTGCAGTCGGCAGCACAAAGTCCACAGCCAATACATTTTTCCTGATTGATCGTTATCATATGGTTCTCCTTATTTTATATGTCTCAGAACATATCTCCTTTTATGCCCGGACTGCCCACCTCATCTTTGTACACTTCGCACGGCTGTTGCGGTTGCATTCTTCCTGTGAAGGACGGATCACATCCTTACAGATTTCGCTGTAAATTCCCTCTTTATAGAACTGTTTAAAGGATTTCTTTACCAGACGGTCCTCACCGGAATGGAAAGTAAGGATTGCCGCGCGGCCATTTGGCGCCAGCACCTGAGGCAGCTTCTCCAGAAAATCATAAAGCACTTCAAATTCACTGTTTACATCAATTCGGAGCGCCTGGAAAGATCTCTGACAGGATTTCTTCACTGCCTCCCTGCGTTCTTTTTCCGGAAGGAAGGAAAGCGCCTTCTCTATCACATTTCTCAGATCTGTTGTGGTTTCAATAGGGCTGATCCTTCTCTGGCGGATAACAGCTCTGGCGATTTCCTGTGCATAAGGCTCGTCTGCATTTTCCAGAAGCATTCCATAAAGCTCTTCTTCTGTCACCTCTTTCAGACGTTCTGCCGCACTGACTCCTTTCTGCGGGTTCATCCGAAGATCCAGAGGTCCGTCTGTCTTATAGGAAAAGCCTCTTTCCGGATTGTCGATCTGCATAGAGGAAACCCCCAGATCAGCCAGAACAAAATCGAATTTTCCTGCTTCGGCTGCAACCTGATCGATATTGCGGAAATTCAGGAGCTTTACTGTAAGGATATCTTCTCCATAACCCAGATTCTTCAGACGTTCTTTTGTTTTTGCTGATTCGATAGGATCCACATCAAGACCGTAAATATGCCCTTCTCCTTTCAGGCATTTCAGCATCTCAAGGGTATGTCCCCCATAGCCCAAAGTAGCGTCCAGTCCTTTCTGTCCCGGCTGGATCTGAAGGAAATCCAGAATTTCCTTTACACAAATGGAAATATGCATACCTGCCGGAGTGCTTCCCTTACGGATGACCTTTTCTACCACATCTGCATATTTTTCCGGCTGGTGTTCTTTATATTTTTCACTGAAATGTCTGGGATGAGTACCGGAATAACGAACGCGGCGTTTATGCTTCTTTTCCATACCCTCTGTGTTCTTTGAATCATTGTTCATCTTGCTCTTTCTCCTTTATCTGATATTCTAAATTAATATCTGAAACTATCTATAGAATAGCAGAAAATACAATAAATCACAATGGCAGGAAAACATCTCAAAAAATTGACGAAAGAAAGAAGATTTCCTGCTTTACTTTTCCTGTTATTTGGCATAGAATGTTTCATTACAACCTGACAATCATCCTACAGGGATTATATTTTATTGGAAAGTGGTGAACGAATTTGAAACGACATTTTTTTCTGAAATTTCTGACTCCGGGCAGGATCATACTACTCCTTGTTCTTATCTATATCGCCCTGCTTACGGTACCGTATATCCGGCATAAAAAAGTTTCCGAAAGCTTCCAGCGGGATTTCAGTGAAAGAGAATTTTACAGTCAGACAACAGGGACAGAAAGGATTGCCTATATCAACGACAATACTGACGCGCTTCTTTATCGTCTGAACATGTTTGAGCAGGCAAAAAAAGAAATCATCCTGTCCACCTTTGATTTTAATGCAGACAAAAGCGGCAGAGATATTATGGCAGCTCTTCTTCACGCAGCCGACCGGGATGTAAAGGTCCGGGTGATCATAGACGGATTCAGCGGCTTTATGGATGTAAAAGGTAAAGGAAACAAATGGTTCCAGGCTCTTGCCTCCCACGAAAATGTTTCCATTCGTATTTATAATCCAATCACATTTTTAAAACCCTGGAAAATACAGGCGCGACTCCATGACAAATATGTGATCATCGACGGGCAGATGTTTCTTCTGGGCGGTCGGAACACAATGAATCTCTTCCTTGGAGATTATTCAAAGGCCAAAAATATCGATCGCGAAATTTTTGTATATGAAACAGAAGATCAGAAGGATTCTTCCCTTTATCAGCTCCGTTCCTATTTTGAAAAAATCTGGGCATTGAAGGACAGCCGGGAATTTACCTGCAAAAGGCTCACAGGAGAAATTGAAGAATGTCTGATCTCCCTGAAAAAGCGTTATGCAGACCTGAAAGAAACTTATCAGGAAGCTTACACTGACTGGGATTATCAAAAGCTTACCTTTGAAACCAATAAGATTTCACTTTTATGTAATCCACTGGAGGCAGAAAATAAAGAGCCCTGGATGTGGCATTCCATTCATCAGCTTCTTCTGGATGGAAAAGAAGCCCTGATCTACACTCCTTATATTATCTGTGGAAAAGAAATGTACCAGGGGCTTACAGAATTAAAAGAAAAAAACATCCCTCTGGATATCATTACCAATGATGTGGCAAGCGGAGCAAATCCATGGGGATGTACTGATTACCTGAACCAGCGAAAAAAAATCTGGAAAACAGGCGCAAAGGTTTATGAATTTATGGGCGGTCACTCCTGCCATACAAAGGCAGTTCTGATTGATGACCGTATGAGCATTGTAGGCTCTTATAATCTGGATATGAGAAGCACCTATCAGGATACCGAGCTGATGCTTGCCATCGACTCCCCGAAGCTGAATTCCATAATCCGGGAAGAAGCCCAACGTGACAAGACTTACAGTAAAACCATTGGAGAAAACGGGGAATATATCCAGGGTGAAAATTATCAGCCCAAAGAACTGAGCTTCGGAAAAAAAGTTTTCTATGCGGTCTTAAGAGTACTCACCATACCACTGAGAAGATTCCTATAAATATCTGTTTGTAGGAAGATGAAGATTTTTTTCTTGTTTCCCACAAACGATGCATATGAGAAAAAGGCAGATCATAGTGCCTTTTTCTCTCTGCATCTGAAAGTAGATAACAGCCAAATAAAAATCCTTCCAGCAGTGTCCGACCCGCGGTCGGCTGCCAGCCGCAAGCTGGCCGGCAGAGCTGCGCTCTGCGTTTTCCCTCCCAGGAACAGAGAAATTACAGGAATATAAATTTGCTGTCTGGAAAATACAATGCAGGAATGGATTCTTCTGGTTCATAAGCATTGAGAGGCTTAGGTAAAAATTCTTGCTTTCTGCGCATTTGCATTGATCCCCCGTATGCTGCTGTCTGAGTCGCAGACGAGTTCAGCATTCGGGGGATCGTTTTTTGCAAAAAAGCAGAAGCTTAGAATTTTCCAAGGCTCGAACTGGCTTGTGTAACAGAAGAATCCATTCCTGCATGTTCTTTACAGACAAAAAATCATATTCCGCTCCACTCCCTGCAAGCATAAATTCTCAGGACAATTCCAGCTTTCCTGTATACAGCTGATAATAGGTTCCTTTCATTTTAATCAGATTCTCATGGTCGCCTCTTTCAATGATTTTCCCGTGATCCAGTACAATGATGGCATTGCTGTTGCGGATGGTTGAAAGTCTGTGTGCGATCACAAATACGGTACGGCCTTTCATCAGGTTGTCCATACCCTTCTGGACAATACTTTCCGTACGGGTATCGATGCTGGAAGTTGCCTCATCAAGAATCAGCACCGGCGGATCTGCCACGGCTGCTCTTGCAATAGAAAGCAGCTGTCTCTGACCCTGAGAAAGCTCCTCGCCGTCACCGCTGAGCATGGTCTGATATCCATTGGGAAGCATACGGATAAACTGATCGGCATGGGCAAGCTTCGCAGCCTGGTAAACCTCCTCATCCGTTGCATCCAGCTTTCCGTAACGGATATTGTCCATGATCGTGCCGGTAAACAGATGAGTATCCTGAAGTACGATTCCCAGAGAACGGCGAAGATCGTCTTTTTTGATCTTACTGATATTGATACCGTCATAGCGGATCTTACCTTCCTGAATATCATAGAAACGATTAATCAGGTTGGTAATCGTTGTTTTTCCCGCACCGGTGGAACCTACAAACGCCAGCTTCTGTCCCGGCTTTGCATAAAGACTGATATTCTTCAGGATCACCTTATCTTCATTATATCCAAAGGTTACATTTTCAAATACCACATCTCCGGTCAGCTCTGTATACGATACAGAACCATCTGCGGAATGAGGATGTTTCCACGCCCACATACCGGTACGTTCTTTACATTCCACAATGTTTCCGTCCGCATCTTTTCTGGCATTGACAAGTGTTACATAGCCCTCGTCTTTTTCCGGTTCCTCATCGATCAGATTAAAGATACGTTCTGCGCCGGCCAGCGCCATGACAATGGCATTAAACTGCTGTGCCACCTGCATAAACGGCTGGGTAAAGCTTTTTGTAAACTGAAGATAAGAAGCCATGACACCAAGAGTAATACCGCCGATTCCCAGAACGGAAAGCAGTCCTCCAAGTACTGCAGTCAACACAAACTGCAGGTTTCCGATATTGCCGATCACCGGTCCCATCATATTCGCATAAGTGTGAGCCCTGGCTGCACTTTCAAAAAGCGCTTCGTTCAGCTTATCAAACTCCTCTTCGGATTTCCGCTCGTGATTAAATACTTTTACCACTCTCTGACCGTTCATCTGTTCTTCCACAAATCCTGTCACATCTGCCAGAGACATCTGCTGGCTGACAAAATACTTTCCACTGTTTCCGCCGATCTTGTTCGTCACAAAAATCATCACAAAAATCACCGCTACTGCCAGAAGGGTCAGAAGAGGACTCAGAGCGATCATGGAAATAAACGTAACGATAATCGTAAAAAACGCCATCAGCGCCTGAGGGATCGACTGACTGATCATCTGTCTCAGCGTATCCGTATCATTGGTGTAAAGACTCATGATCGAACCGTTTGTCCTCTGGTCAAAGTAACGGATAGGAAGTGTCTGCATATGCTCAAACATATCGTCACGCACTCTTTTGAGCACACCCTGTCCAATAAATACCATCATTCTGGTATAGATAAAGGTTGAGATCACACCCAAGAGGAAGATACCGCCCAACACTGCCAGCGCACGGTAAAGACCTGCAAAATCCGGAGTCTGCTGTCCGATCAGAGGGATGATAAAGTCATCCAGAAGGAACTTCAGGGACAAGGATACAGAAATTGTTGCTACAGAACTGATCAGAATACAGATAAATACCAGGATCAGCTGCATTTTATAAGTTTCTGTCATGTACTTCAAAAGACGTTTTGCTGTTTTCAGATTGTCTTTGGAAAGCCGGCGCATTTTCTTTTTATTCTCTTTCTTACTCATCATCCTCACCTCCCTTGACCTGGGATTCATAAACTTCTCTGTAAATCTCATTTGTCTCAAGAAGCTCCTGTGAAGTTCCTATGCCTGTCACTTCACCGCCGTCCAGTACAATGATCTGGTCCGCATCTTCAATGGATGCTACTCGCTGGGCAATGATGATCTTTGTGGTATCCGGGATTTCTTCACGAAAAGCCTTACGGATCAGGGCATCTGTCCTGGTGTCTACTGCACTTGTAGAATCATCAAGGATCAGGATCTTCGGTTTTTTCAAAAGAGCTCTGGCAATACAGAGGCGCTGCTTCTGACCGCCGGAAACATTATTTCCGCCCTGAACAATCTGAGTATTGTAGCCTGCCGGAAATTCATTGACAAAACCGTCTGCCTGCGCAAGCTTACAGACTCTCTGTACTTCCTCTTCACTGGCATTTTCATTACCCCAGCGAATGTTTTCGTAAATTGTACCGGAAAACAGCACATTCTTCTGAAGCACCATGGAAACCTGGTCACGAAGAGCCTCCAGATTGTAATCCCTTACATCAATGCCTCCGACTTTTACGCTTCCGTCCGTTACATCATACAGTCTTGGGATCATCTGCACTAATGTAGACTTGGCGCTTCCGGTACCGCCGATAATACCGATTGTCTGACCGGATCGGATATGAAGATTGATATCTTTCAGAGAAAGATTTCCGCCTTTTCCACCATAACTGAAATTTACATGGTCGAATACAATATCTCCATTTTGGACTTCTACAGCCGCGTTTTTCTTATTCTTCATTTCCGGAACTTCCTTCAGAACCTCTGTAATACGATCTGCGGAAGCCTCTGCGATCATGATCATGACAAACACAAAGGTTACCATGGAAAGGGACATCAGAATCTGAAGGGCATATACGATCACACTTGTCAGCTCACCTGTTGCCATGCTTCCAAGAACAATACTTTTTCCTCCGATGGCAACAAGAAGAAGCACCACTGTATACATGGTAAACTGCATCACCGGAGCGTTCCATGCAACAATCTTCTCTGCCTTTGTGAAAAGATCATATACATATTTAGAAATACCGTGGAATTTATCAATCTCATGGTCTTCCCTTACAAAAGCTTTTACCACACGGGAGGCATTTACATTTTCCTGAACAGAATTATTCAGAATATCATACTCGTCGAATACCTTGATAAAATGAGGATGGGCTTTTTTTGCAATAAAAATAAGCGTTCCTCCGAGAAACGGGATTACGATTAAAAAGAGCAGCGCAATCTTGACATTGATCACCAGAGTCATTACCCAGGAAAGGATAATCATGATCGGAGCTCTTGCCAGCATACGGATACTCATCATATATGCCATTTGTACGTTTGTGATATCTGTGGTCATTCGTGTAACCAGACCGGATGTGGAAAAATGATCGATATTCTTAAAAGAAAAATCCTGTACCTTATAAAAAATATCATGTCTCAGATTTTTTGCATAACCTGCGCCTGCTACAGCAGCCATATTTCCGGCAAGTACACCGAACCATAATGCAAGCATAGCCATAATGACAAGGATCAGCCCCCGCTGCATAATGTAACCCAGATTGCCCTGTGCAATGCCGATATCAATAATCTTCGCCATTTCCATAGGGATCAGAACTTCCATAAATACCTCAAGGATCACAAAGAACGGAGCCAGTACAGACTGTTTCCTGTATTCCCTGACTGATCTTAAAAGTGTCTTATTCATTCTTCTTTGTCTACCTCCTTATTCTCCCTGTTATTTTCTGCAAGATTACGACACATCTGGCAAAGGACTTTTTTGCATAACAAAAGATCCTCGTCTGGAATTCCTTTTGTCATACGCGCTTCTACTTCCTGAATATGCTTCAGGATATCCGGACGGATAGCCTCTGCTTTTTTTGTGGGCAGTATTCTTTTCAGCCTTGCATCCTCTTTCACGCTTTCCCGGTAAATAAAACCGTTTTTTTCCATAAGCTTCAAAATACCTGAGGCTGTGGATTTCCGGATCTGGAACTCCTCCTCCAGATTTTTCTGATAAATATCCCTGTGAAGCGTTTCCAGAAGAATATACTTCAGTACATGCTTCTGCATGGGAGTAAGTTCATTTTCCTCCATTGCTTTCACCGGCTTCTGACTGCGTTTCAGCTGATGTGATAAAATACGTATCAGCCTTCCTGTGTGCATATCCCGAATTTTCTGGTCATTATCCTGCATTTTTTACCTCTTTTCTTTTAGTTAGCGTCCTAACTTTTCACATTATACAAAGAAGAATTTTTAATGTCAATATGTTTTTACAGTTTTTCCCTGTGATCAGATTTCAAGCTTCAGAAGCTCCTTTGCCGCCTCCAGACGCTGATAAAACTGTGGATAAAATGCTTCTGTTTCCTCAAACGGCGTATAATAAAAACGACTGAGTACATACATGTTCAGATTTTTTATAAGTGTTTCATCTTCTGTGTGATAAAACACCTCCTGAATATCAATCAAAAAATCATGCCAGTCCAGAACAAATTTTTCATACTGCTTCAGGTCCGGCGTGTCCAGCCATTTCTTTACCTTGATCTTGGAACGATTCTTCTTTTTACATTCATGGATCTGAAGAATATATTTAAATCCACCTTCTGTATAATATCTTCCCAACGGAAACAGTCTGCAGAATCCCGGCCGTATCTGATGAATGGAACATCGGCCTTTGTCATTAAGAAATACACAGCGCTCCTGCGGTCCCTTCATTGCCAGATGAGGCAGAATATTTCCATCTGTCATCCCCAGTTCCAATACGGTACTCATAAGCTCTTCCGGTGTTTTGTCAAGTCCCTGACAAAGTCTGTTTACATCATATGGATCCAGAATCACTGTATCTCCCATTCCCTGACAACAGTCACAGCAGCCCTGACAATCCTGGCAGTCTGCCTTTACCATGTCGTTTGCTTCATATAAATTACCGTCGGAGATTTCCTCCAATGTTACTTCTCTTCTCATTTGTTTCTCTCCTCCATCCAGTCATACGCGATCCGCTGCGAACCGTCATCTGTATATATGATCCCACATCTTCCAAATCCGTTTTTTTCCAGAGCCTTCTGCATGGGAATGTTGTCCTTGTGAGTATCGATTCTCAAATGACCGATCTGATTTTTGCAGAACGTAAAGCAGGCTTCTGCCACCCCCCGAACCGTTCCGTCAGAAGCCACCCGATGGATTACTCCATAAGACTGATTTCCGTGCCAGCTGCCCTTTTCTATTACCTGATACGTGGGATCCTCTCCCTTAAAAAACACAAAAACTCCCCGGATCTGCTGGTCTCCTATACATACATAGCTGATCTGTTCTTCTATATCACAGACAATTCTCTCTCTGGATGGATATTTATCTGCCCACTGATCCGGATTTCCATTCTGAGCCATAAATTTTCTGGCATGATCGTAAATCCGCAAAATATCTGCAAGGTCTTTTTTCTCTGCTTTTCTTATTTTCATTTGTTTTTTCTCCTTTTCTATCTCATTGTACAGGAGTATAATGTTGATTGTCAATCAGGTAACATCCTAAGACATATACTATAAAAATGGAGGAAACATACCATGCGATCTCTCGCTGTCTATCTGAAAAACTATAAAAAAGAAAGTATTCTTGCTCCTTTTTTCAAGTTTCTCGAAGTGATATTTGACCTGCTGGTTCCTGTTGTCATTGCCCGGATCATTGATATCGGAATAGCCGGAAATGACCGCAGCTTTATTTTACAGAATTTCTTTCTGCTGATCCTTATGGCTGCTGCAGGCCTTACAGTCAGTATCACAGCCCAGTATTTTGCTGCAAAAGCAAGTGTAGGTTTTGCTGCACAGCTTCGACAGGCTGTTTTTGACCATGTACAGAAATTTTCCTACGCAGAGCTTGATCAGATTGGAACCCCTACTCTGATCACCAGACTTACCAATGACATCAACCAGGTCCAGAACGGGCTGAATATGGGGCTTCGTCTCCTTCTTCGAAGTCCATTTATTGTTCTTGGCTCCATGGTCATGGCCTTTACCATCAATCTACGCTGTGCCCTGATCTTTGTAGTTGCCATCCCTCTTCTCTTTCTGGTTGTATTTGTGATCATGTATCTGAGCATTCCCCTTTTCCGAAAAGTACAGGGACGGCTGGATCGTGTCACTGCTCTTACAAGAGAAAATCTTACCGGTGTCCGTGTGATCCGGGCTTTCTGCCGTGAAAAAGAAGCGGTAAAAGAGTTTGATGACTGCAATCAGGAACTGACTCGTCTGAATGAGTTTGTTGGTAAGCTAAGTGCACTTCTAAACCCTGTCACCTATGTACTGATCAACATCGCCACAGTTTTCCTGATCAGCACCGCCGGAATCCAGGTAAATATCGGAGGCATGCAGCAGGGGCAGGCGGTTGCCCTTTATAATTACATGGCTCAGATGATCGTTGAACTGATCAAGCTGGCTTCTCTTATCATCACTCTGAACAAAGCCGCCGCCTGCGCAGACCGTGTAGCCGATGTACTGAACGTAGTTCCTTCCATGCATTATAAAGAAGAAACTGAAACAGCTGACAAAGCTGACTCTGTGGTTTCCTTTGACCATGTAACTTTTTCCTATCCTGATACCGGAGCGCCCAGCCTTTCTGATATCTGCTTTTCTGTCAGGCAGGGACAGTCTGTAGGAATCATCGGAAGTACAGGAAGCGGAAAATCCACCCTTGTAAACCTGATTGCCCGTTTTTATGATGCCACCAGCGGCTCTGTCCTGATTGACGGGCAGGATATACAGAATTTTTCCCGATCCGATCTGCGCCTCAAAATCGGTGTTGTACCTCAGAAAGCAGCACTTTTCAGAGGCACGATTCGTGACAACCTGAAATGGGGAAACGAAGCTGCCTCCGATGAGGAAATCTGGCAGGCGCTTTCTATTGCACAGGCAAAAGAAGTCGTAGAACAAAAAGAAGGTCAGCTGGACCATATGATAGAGCAAAGCGGCAAAAATCTTTCCGGCGGTCAGAAGCAGCGTCTTACCATTGCCCGTGCACTGGTTAAACAGCCGGAGATCCTGATTTTGGATGATAGTGCCAGTGCCCTTGATTTTGCAACCGATGCCGCTCTCCGAAAATCGCTTTCCACTTTAAAGGGAAAAACCACTTCTTTTCTGGTATCCCAGAGAGCATCCAGCATCCGCCAGTGTGATCTGATCCTGGTTCTGGATGACGGCTGTCTTGCAGGAAAAGGAACGCATCAGGAGCTTGTGAACACCTGCGAAACCTATCGTGAAATCTTTTTCTCCCAGTTTCCGGAGGAACGTATTTTATATGAACGCTTACATCCACAGACACCGGATTCTGAAAAAGACAAGGAGGGGACTCTATGAAACACACAGAACTAAATCCAGGCAGCAGTATGACGGTATTAAAAAAAGTGCTTCGCTTTATCGGAAGATATCGCTTTCTTCTGATTCTGAGCATCCTGCTGGCCTCTGCATCTGTACTGCTCCAGCTATATGTTCCGGTTCTCTTTGGACACGCTATCGATGAGATTATCGGAACCGGACAGGTAAACTTTTCCCGTATGTGGGGCTATCTCCGTCAGATCCTGGTCCTGGTTCTCATTTCCGGAGGCGCCTCCTGGATGATGAATCTTATTAACAACCGAATGACCTTTTATACCGTCCGTGATATCCGTGCAAAGGCGATCCGGCAGATCCAGAACCTTCCGCTTTCCTGGCTGGATACCCAGAGTACCGGTGATATCATCAGTCGTGTGATCGCAGATGCAGATATTCTTTCTGACGGACTGCTTCTGGGCTTTACACAGTTATTTTCCGGTATTGTCACCATCATTGGAACTCTGATATTTATGCTTTCCAAAAATGTCCTGATCACGATCCTGGTCATCGTACTGACGCCCTTAAGCTTTTTTGTGGCAAAATTTATTTCCACACACACCTTCCAGATGTTCCAAAAGCAAAGTGATGCCCGAGGACGTCAGACTTCTCTCATTGAAGAAATGATAGGGAATCAGAAGATTGTTCAGGCATTTGGCTATGAAGACAGGGCTTCTCAGCGTTTTCGCCAGATCAACGAAGAACTGCAGAGCACCAGCCTGAAAGCTGTTTTTTACAGCAGCCTTACCAATCCCTGCACTCGTTTTGTAAACAATCTCATTTATGCGGCGGTGGCTCTGGTGGGCGCATTCCTGATTCCGGGCGGCGGACTGACCGTAGGCGGTCTTTCCGTCATGCTGGCTTACGCTAATCAGTATATGAAGCCCTTTAACGATATCAGTTCCGTTGTGACTGAACTTCAGAATGCCCTTGCCTGCGCTTCCAGAATCTTTGCACTTTTGGAAGAGAAGCCGGAAAGCCCGGATGGAACAGAACTTCTCACAGATGTAAAAGGAAACGTAAAGCTTGATCAGGTATCTTTCCGTTATGTTCCTGACAGACCTCTGATTGAAAACTTCAGTCTGAATGCAGAGTCCGGAAAAAGGATTGCCATCGTAGGACCTACCGGATGCGGAAAAACTACCTTTATCAATCTTCTGATGCGGTTCTACGACATAGATTCCGGTACAATCTCCGTAGATGGAAAGGAAGTTTCCGGTCTATCCCGCCATTCTTTAAGAAAAAGCTACGGTATGGTGCTTCAGGATACCTGGATCAAGGCAGGAACAGTCCGCGAAAACATTACCATAGGCAAACCGGAGGCTGCAGATGATGAAGTGATCCAGGCTGCAAAGCTGTCCCACAGCTGGGAATTTATCCGCCGTCTGCCGGAAGGGCTCGACACCAAGATCAGCGAAAACAGTCTGAGCCAGGGACAGAAGCAGCTGCTCTGCATTACCCGCGTTATGCTCTGTCTGCCGCCTATGCTCATTCTGGACGAAGCGACCTCAAGTATCGATACCCGAACAGAAATGCTGGTTCAAGAGGCCTTTGACCGACTGATGCAGGGACGTACCAGTTTCGTTGTAGCGCATCGTTTATCTACAATCCGCAATGCTGATGAGATTCTGGTTATGAAAGATGGAAGTATCATTGAACAGGGAACCCATGAACAGCTGATGAAACAAGGCGGCTTCTATCAGACGCTTTATAACAGCCAATTTGTGCAAACCACTCTGTAGAAAAAAGGCGGAAGGAAACCGTTTCACCGATTTCCTTCCGCCTTTTCTGTTTCAGAAAAATTATTTTTTCCATTCCTTCAGGTATTCTTCTGTCAGTGCAACCGCATCCCGGATACACTGAGGGCAGGAACAGAGAACCACGCCTGTATCCACGCCCTTTAGTTCACGGCATAAATAAGAACCGTTTTTTTCTTTAAATTTCAGTACATGATTCTTTACCGTCTTATAGGTTCTCCCTTTTGTGATGGGGCCTTTTTCCGGATTTCCCACACTTCCGGCAAGTCCCATGATCATCATCATACCGGAAAGGGCGCCGCACATCTCCATCATTCCCATTCCGAACCCAAATCCTTCGGCAATACGGAACATCTCCTCTTCCTCTACTCCAAAATCTTTACAGAAGCTGCATGCCACTGCCTGTGCACAGTTATAACCTTTCTCATGTAATTCCATCGCGTAATTCTGTCTGGCGCTCATTTTTATTCTCCTTTGTTTTTTATTTTCTCTCTTTCCACGCAAGCTCCACTGCCCAGTTCTGCATATCCGAAAACATATTTCCCTTTATCTGCTCATACGTCATCCAGAAAAGGCTGTGATCCTTTTCTGTAGGTTCCTGTACCTTTTTGAGCAGTTCTCCCGGATAATAATGCTGGATAGGATGAAAAAGACCTTTTTTATCATGAATGCTGTATGCTTCAGCCGATGCCAGCATTTCTCCGATCCGGCATGTATACCCACATTCCTCCAGACATTCTCTCCGGATACATTCCAGATCATTTTCCTTTCCCTGGATTCCTCCTCCCAGCAGAAAAAGCCCTCTGGGGGTATGGACCACAGCAATCCTGTCCCCGTCAAAGGGGATCAGATAAGCTCCCGGTCTTTCGTAATAATTTCCTTCCTGTTTCCTGCCAAATACCTTATGCACCTGACTCACGTCCTTTCCTGCGTTTCTGTAAGTACAAAAAGGCTGCAATGCAGATTATCCCTGACAGCAGAGAGCCTGCCGGGGAAGCCAGGCCCATGGGATACAACGTATCCGGAAAAAGTCTGGAAGCCAGCCAGACTCCGGGAATCCGGATACACACAATAGAAATAGAATTATGCAAAAATGAAATTCCTGCCATTCCAAGCGCACAGAAATAACCGCTGAAACAAAAGTGCACGCCCGCCAGCATACAGTCCCAGATATAAGATCGAAGATACTGTCCTCCAAGTATGGCAACCTCTGCATCTTCTGTAAAAAATCCCACCGCCTGAACTGAAATAAACTGTGTGAGCACAGACACTACAAGCCCAAATCCCACAGTAATACATACTGCATATTTCAAAGTCTTTACTGCGCGTTCCGGCTTGCCGGCTCCAATATTCTGAGCCGACAGGGCTGAGACTGTCGAAAGCATGGACGACGGTACCAGAAAAACAATTCCAATCAGTTTTTCTACAATTCCTACTGCCGCAGCATCATTCAAGCCTCTCTGATTGACGATTACTGTAATCACAATAAATGCGATCTGGATAAATCCATCCTGAAGAGCCACCGGAATTCCCACCTTCAAAATCTGTCTCATAACAATTCCTTTTGGGCAGAAATTGTCTCTTCGAATCCGAAGTCCCGTTTTTCTTCTTCGTATTACTGCCATTGACACGATCACACTGACTGTCTGGGATAATACCGTTCCCAGTGCTGCTCCTGTCGGCCCTAAATGAAGCCCTCCGATAAAAACATAATCCAGGACAATGTTTACCCCACAGGCCACGGCAATAAAATACATAGGGCTTTTGGAATCCCCCATCCCCCTGAATACAGAACTGATAATGTTGTAGGCAGTAATAAAAGGAATTCCCATAAAACAGATCTTAAGATATGCCACAGTACCGGATACAGCTTCTTCCGGAGTAGACATAACACGAACAATAGGATCAACACACAGCAGAAGCCCCAGTGTCAGAACTGCCGCCACTGCCATAAACAGCACTATCGTATTTCCAATTGCCTCTGCAGCCTGATCTTTCTTTTGTGCCCCGATAGCCTTTCCAATAACAACGGTAGACCCCATGGCAAGTCCCACGATCATCACCGTAAGCATATGCATAACCTGACTTCCCACGGAAACCGCCGTTATGCTGTCCACTCCATTAAACTGACCTACAATGAACAGATCTGCCATTCCATACAGGGTCTGCAGAAAATATGACAGCAGATAAGGCAGCGAAAAGAGCACAATGTTCTTAAATACACTGCCTGACGTTAAGTTTTTTTCCATAATAATCCTCTCCTGATTTCCTGGATTTCGATTTTAGTATAGCACAAAAAATATCGGTCAGGTACTGGCAAACTGTCAAAAATCCCTATCAAATAACATTGCAGGAATATTTTTTCATGATAAAATATGTATATATTTTACAAAAGGGGCTGTTTTCATGATATATACACATCATTTTCTCTCTCCACTTGGAGAAATGCTTATGGCTGGCGATGAAAAAGGACTTAGCGGACTATGGTTCTGCGGACAAAAATATTTCGGACTTGGCCTTGATCCGGAACATAAAGAAAAAGCCCTGCCTGTTTTTGAACAGACAGAGCAGTGGCTCCAGATTTATTTTTCCGGAAAAGAACCGGTTTTTTCAGTTCCTCTTCATTTCTCAGGAACAGATTTCCAAAAAGAAGTATGGAAGCTTCTCTGTACCATTCCCTATGGGCAGACCACAACCTACGGCGAGATTGCCTGCAGGCTGGCTTTACAAAAAGGACTGCCCCACATGTCCGCTCAGGCTGTGGGCGGTGCTGTGGGGCATAACAAAATTTCTGTTCTCGTTCCCTGCCATAGAGTTCTTGGTTCCAATGGCAGCCTTACCGGCTATGCCGGAGGTCTGGAAAAGAAAAAATATCTTCTGGAACTGGAACATATTCTTATCTGAGGATTTTTCCTGCAATTCTTGCCAGGATCCTTCCGCCCGGAAGAGCCGCCAGCTCTTCCTCATCCGGTCTGCTGATAAACAGATAAGCAAAAAGATATACGATACCTCCAAGTCCAATGGCAAGCATCAGTTCCACTGTCAGAAAAATCCGTCCCTCTGGAAGAAGAAAATTAAGACCATAATAAACGCCGCCTGCCACCAGTGCCATAGGTACGGAAGCCAGTAACGGGTTCAGATATGCGGTTCTCCATGGATTTACATGACGCATGTATTTCCGCATAGCCGCTTCGTTGAGAAGGCACATAACAACCGCATAAACGATCATGGCGATCACAATGGTATAGATTCCCAGATCTGTAAAGTACAGAAGAAACAGCATGGCAATCACATCCGCCACCAGAGCTATTGCCGCATGTATCATAGGAATCTTCGGCTTTCCGATTCCCTGAAGGACTCCATTGGAAATGTTGGAATTTCCATTCAGTATGATCGTAATGGCTCCAAGGATCAGAAGCAAGGAGCCTTCCCCATTGGTTCCCGGGAAGAGAAGCTGGACCACCGGACCTGCAAGTACTGCCAGACCAACGGCAGCCGGGATGGATATGATCATACTGATCCAGGTTGCCCGGTCGATCTTCTGATTTGCGGTGCGGATATCTCTTCTTGCATAATGAGCAGATACCTCCGGTATCATAGACGTAGGCGCTGTACTTGCCAGTGTCAGAGGAATATTGATAATGGTCATAAAATAACCATACTCTGCATACAGGTTTCCGATCAGATCAGGATCCATCCCTTTTGCTCCCATGATCCCGGAATACATATAACTGTTGATGTATCCATTTACATTATAAATAAAAGCGCTGAGCACGATCGGCATAATAATAAGGATAATGCTTTTCATTACAGAAGAAGTGCTTTCATTTACAGATCTTCTGTCGCTGTTCAGTCTTTTCCTGATATTTCTGCGGTTCAGTCCATAGATCAGAAGCATAAAAAGAAGCGCTGCAGCTACACCTGCTCCCGTACCCATAGTAGCACCAGCCGCTCCCCACTTCTGGACAACCGCCTCACTTTCACCACTGAAATGACTGATCATCACAGAAGACATTACAAGAGCAAACACTGCCACAAAAATCTGCTCGATGATCTGAGAAAGAGAGGTCGGCATCATGTTTCGGTATGCCTGAAAGTATCCCCGGAACACGCCAAGGATGCCGGAAAGAAAAATCGTAGGAGCAAGCATCTGCAGAGCAAGCCTTGCTCCTTCCATAGAATCCGGTACCAGTATCTTTGCTCCAAACACACAGACAAGGGAAATGATCCCTCCTGCCACTACCGCATATAAAAGTGCACAATGAAAAACTTTCTGAGCATCCCGGTATCTGCGGAAAGTGATTTTTTCTGCCATAATCTTTGATACCGCCTGCGGGATACTGAATGAAGCGATCATCAGAAGGATAAAATATACATTCTGAGCGAACTGAAACATGGCATAGCTGTTATTTCCAAGAGTTGTGGAAAGAGGACTTTTGTACAGCATGCCAATGATCTTGGAGATCAGCGCGGCCACCATTAAAAAGGAGGCATTCCTTACAAGTGTATTGTCACTATTTTTACTCATGGTTATTCCGTTCCTTTATTTTCGATCTGCCAGTCTACAGGCGCCAGACCGTTTTCTTTTAAAAATTCATTTGTCCTGCTGAAATGCCTGCATCCAAAAAATCCCCGATAGGCAGACAGAGGACTGGGATGCGGTGCTTCCAGGATCAGATGCTTTGGATTATTCAGCATAGCTTTTTTCATCTGGGCGGGGCGTCCCCATAAAAGAAAGACGATGGGGCGGTCCTGTTCATTGAGGATACGGATTGCCGCATCTGTAAACTGTTCCCATCCGATTCCTCTGTGGGAATTAGCCTGATGTGCCCGTACTGTCAGAACCGTATTTAAAAGAAGTACACCCTGACGGGCCCATTTTTCCAGATAGCCATTATCCGGGATGCTGCATCCCAGATCATCGTGAAGCTCCTGATAAATGTTCACTAACGACGGAGGAATATCCACATCCTTTTTTACAGAAAAGCATAATCCATGTGCCTGTCCATCGTTATGATAGGGATCCTGTCCCAGGATCACAACCTTCACCTGGCTTAACGGGGTAAAGTGAAAGGCATTAAACATATCGTCTGCAGGCGGAAAGATTTTTCTCGTCTGATATTCCTGCATAACTGTTTTATATAATTTTGTATAATATGGCTGATGAAATTCATCCTTGAGAGCTTCCAGCCATTCTCCTGATAACGGAGCCATAAATTCACCTCTTTATCTTCGTACGGAGATTCCCTTTTCTTCCAGATAATCCTTCACCTGGCTGATCTCCAGTTCTTTGTAATGAAATAAGGACGCAGCCAGAGCTGCATCTGCGCCTCCTTCAGAAAGCGCCTCATGAAAATGTTCCAGAGTTCCGGCGCCTCCGGATGCGATCACCGGAATGGAGACTGCCTCGGCCACGGCACGGGTCAGTTCCATATCATATCCGTTTTTCGTGCCATCACAATCCATACTGGTAAGAAGGATTTCTCCGGCCCCAAGGGCTTCTGCCCTTTTTGCCCACTCTATGACATCCAGCCCTGTATCCAGACGACCTCCGTGCTTATAAATATTCCATCCGCCTTCCGGTCTTCTTCTGGCATCAATAGCAACCACTACACACTGACTTCCGAATTTTTCTGCCGCCTCAGAGATCAGCTCCGGTCGGTCGATGGCTGCTGAATTAACGGAAATCTTGTCCGCTCCCTCCCGGAGAAGCCTCTTGAAATCCTCTACTGTACGGATCCCTCCGCCTACTGTAATAGGAATAAACACACTGGAAGCTACGGCTCGGACCATATCCACCACAGTATCCCTCTCTTCGCAGGAAGCTGTAATATCCAGAAAAACCAGTTCATCCGCGCCTGCCGCATCATAGGCCCGGGCAATCTCCACCGGGTCTCCGGCATCTTTCAGGTTCACAAAATTTACCCCTTTTACTACCCGTCCTTTATTTACATCAAGGCAGGGAATGATTCTTTTTGTAAACATATTATTTTTCCTCCCTGTCAAGCTTTGCAAAATTCTCCAGGATTTTCAGTCCGTACAGACTGCTCTTCTCCGGATGAAACTGGCATGCAAATACATTTCCTTTCTCTACGGAAGCATGGATTTCCGTACTGTAATCTGTTACCGCTTTCACAATTTCCGGTTCCTCTGCGTGCAGATAATACGAATGAACAAAATATACATACGTATCCTCCGGAATATCCCGAAAAATCCTTCCATGATTCTGAAGGTGCAGGGAATTCCAGCCCATATGCGGAATTTTTAAAGAAGGAGCCGGAGGAATCTTTAAAATCCTTCCCTTCAGAATCCCAAGTCCCTCTACTCCCGGAGTTTCCTCGCTGCTTTCAAAAAGAAGCTGAAGCCCCAGACAGATCCCTAACAAAGGCTTTCCTGAGTTTACCATATCATGGATTACAGGAACAAGTCCATATTTATGAAGATTTCCCATAGCATCCCCAAAACTTCCCACGCCGGGAAGAACCACTTTATCTGCCTTCATTAGTACCGACGGATCACGGGAAACTACAGTCTGTTCACCCAAGTAGGCAAAGGCTTTTTCCACACTGCGGATATTTCCTGCGTCATAATCTATAATTCCAATCATATGCCTTCCTCATTTTTCCTAAGATATGTCGATTATACTCCAAAAAAAGACAGATGCAAAGGGATTTCTTTACATCTGCCGATTTTCGTCTTAATTCACACTCTTTGTATCCAGCGTGAACCAGAATTCCACACCATTGTCATAATTACAAACTCCGTATTCCTGATGATGACTTTCCATGATGGCTTTGACAATAGAAAGACCGATTCCGCTTCCGCCATATTCTCTGGTTCTTGCCTTATCAACTTTATAAAATTTTTTCCAGAGATTTGGAATATCAGCTTCCGGTATTGGTGTCCCGGTATTAAATACCGAAATCCTCACCCTGTCTCCTTCCGGTATCACACAGATCTCAATTTCTTTTTCTCCCTCCAGATGGTTCAGTGCATTACTGGTGTAATTTGTAACCACCTCTTCAATTTTAAACTCATCTGCCCAGACATATACCGGATCCACCGCCTGAAAGGAAACTTTTGCCTCTTTTTGTTGGATCATAATATCCATGGACTGGAGAACTCCTCGGATCAGACTGACAATATCAAACCGTTCCATTGTCAGTTCATCTCTTCCCTCCTCCAGATGATTCAACGTCAGAAGATTTCTTACCAGCTTATTCATCTTAGATGCCTCGTCCATGATCACATCACAGTAAAACTCTCTGCTTTCCGGATCATCTGAAATATTTTCCTTCAGCCCCTCCGCATATCCCTGTACAAGCGCGATAGGTGTCTTCAGTTCATGCGAAACATTATTAAGAAATTCCTGGCGCTGCTGATCAATCCGTATTTTGCTTTCAATATCTTTCTGTAGCTGGTTATTGGCAGCCTTTAACTCAGAAATTGTTTTTTCCAGCTCTTTGGACATCCTGTTAAAGTTTTCTCCCAGCTCGTCGATTTCATTTCCTGCCTGACTTTTATATTTAGCTTCAAAATCCAGGCTGCTCATTTTTCTTGACAGTACTGTCAGCTCACTGATCGGATTGGTAATCCGTCTGGTGATAATCCAGAGCACCAGAGCACTGACACCTATAATAAAGATACCTACTACAAAATAAAAGCTGTTGGATATAGAGACACTTTCCCGGATGCTCTCCAGCGGTGTCCGGATCAGAAAAAAGCACCCGTTCTTTAAATTCCCCCAGCTTTCCAGATAATCCATACCTGCAAAACGGTCACTGACCTGCTGGATCACATAACTGTCAGATTGTTCAAGTGTTTTCGTCTTCATATGCTTTTTATCCAGGTCGTACGCATAACCAATAAGTCTTGCCTGAAGCATTCCTTCACTTCCGCCCACAGCAGCTACTTTCTGCCCGTCCGCTGTAATGATCATCCATGACAGATTATTTTGGGAACATGCCCGCCTTAATGTATCAGAAATCTCTGCAGTTTCATTTCCTTCCTCATCCGTTGTCAGGCGAAGTTCCTGAAGATCTGCCATGGCAGACTTTAATACATCTGTTTTCCTTGTAATATAATATTTTTCTAAAAACAGCATGTTGATCAGGGTGATAGAACAGATAGAAAGTACAAGCAGCCCTATAAAAAGGATCTCCAGCTGTCTTCTCAAAGGATGAAACTTTCTTTTTTTTTCTTTCTTATTCAAAGAGTGGCTGTTCATGATGGCTCAACCTCAAATTTATATCCCATGCCCCATACTGTTTTGATATATTCTCCTTTGTCTCCCATCTTACTTCTTAGTTTCTTTACATGGGTATCAATGGTACGGGCATCACCGAAATAATCATAATTCCATACAGAATTCAGGATCTTTTCTCTGGAAAGTGCAATTCCCTCATTTTCCAGAAAATACGTCAGAAGCTCAAATTCCTTAAAACTCAGCTCCATCGGTTCTCCATCCACTGTCGCCTGGTGTGCTGCTTTATCTATAACGATTCCTCCTGCTGAAAGAATATTTTCTGCAGAATCCTGTCCGGTTCTTCTTAAAATTGCTTCCACTCTGGCAACCAGTATCTTAGGACTGAAAGGCTTGGAGATATATTCATCCACTCCCAGTTCAAATCCCAGAAGTTCATCTCTCTCATCTCCTCTTGCCGTCAGCATGATAATCGGAACTTTTGAATTTTTTCGAATTTCACGACAAACCTCCCATCCATCCATCTTCGGCATCATCACATCAAGGATGATCAGAGCAATATCTTTTTCCTTATAAAAAATATCCATAGCCTCTTCGCCGTCTCCGGCCTCCAGAACCTGAAAACTTTTCTTAGTCAAAAAGTCCTTTACCAGCTTTCTCATACGGCTTTCATCATCTACCACAAGTATTTTCAGGGCATCCATATCCATACCTCCTGTTTTTGTATATAATTGTTTATAAACTGCTGTTCACAGCAGTAATTATAAATTTGCATAAATCTCTGTTTTTATCCTATCAGAAATTTATGTTGGATTTGTGAACGAAAAAAAATTTTAAAAAATTTTTATTTTTTTGAATCCTTTTCTGCATCCTGCACGTCTAATAGATAGAAACACAAAAACACAGGCGCTTACAGCACCCCATTCAATGACCGGTCCATTTACATAAGGGAGGAACCATATGACAGAACATTTACTGCGAAAAGCAAAAAAGGGAGACTCCGATGCCTTCTGCCGTCTCATGGACATGCAGACGCAGAGCATGTATAAAATCGCACGCTCCTATCTGAAAAATGATGAAGACGCTGCTGATGCCATACAGGATGCTATTTTATCCTGCTATGAAAATCTTCCAGATTTAAAAAACAACAAGTACTTTAAAACATGGCTGACAAGGATTCTTATCAACAAATGCAAGGATATCCTGCACCGAAAGAAACTTACTCTGTACACCGATCAGGTTCCGGATACTCCTTTTTACGAAGAGGATTTTGAAACCAGTGAATGGAACCAGCTTCTGGCTCCTCTGGATGAAAAATACAGGAGCATCCTTCTGCTTTATTATATGGAAGGATTCAACACTACCGATATCAGCCAGATTCTAAATATGAAAGAAAACACCGTAAAAACCCGCCTTCAGCGAGGGCGCCGCATACTGGCGGAAGCTTACCAGTATCAAATAAAGGAGGAACATGCATGATGACATTTAATAATAATGAAAAAAAATTAAGAGACGAACTGAATAAAGATGTGGATATCCCGGTGATTGTGCACGAAAAAGTAAATCGTGCCTACCGTATGATCGAAGACCACACAGTTGTCCAGAAAAAACCTCAGAAAGATCCTTATTGCTGGATGAAAACCGGTGCAAAAATTGCCGGTGGCATGGCTGCCGTAATGGCTGTGGGTTTTGTCTTCTGCGCAGCCAATCCGGTTATGGCAAGAGAACTTCCTCTGGTAGGGGGACTCTTTGAACAGCTTCAGGAAAACGTAAGTTTCTTTGGAAACTTTGCAGATAAAGCGACAGCCCTTGAAGAACCGACCCAGGATCCGTCACAGCCGTCGGCAGATTCCTCTGACTCTCAGACAACAGCGCCGGAAGAAAGCTCTGCACCAGCTGAAGCAGTTTATACCAAAACTGCAGACGGACTTACCATTACTTTTTCTGAAATTTATGCCAACGATCAGGCTGTTTATCTTTCCATGAAGGCAGTCAGTGAAGACCCATTCCCGGAGACCATGATGGATCAGGAAGACCAGCCTGTGATCTCCATGATCGCAGATGCCAGCTACAGCTTCCTGGAAGGAGATCAGGCAGAACTGAATCCAGGTACCCAGTATATGAATCCGGAAGGAAAATTTCTGGATGACCACACCTATGCCTGCATTCTACGTTTAAATACCAAACTCGAGGATACTTCAGAGTATCAGAAAAAATATGACGAAATGGTACAGAATGTCCTGGATGAAATGGGAGTAACTCATGAAGATCTGAATGACGAAACAGAAGAAGGCTATGCGCTTCTGGGAGAATTTAATGATAAAGTCAGTGCACAGGCAGGAGCACTCCAGTCTGAATATGTGAAGCCCGTTGAGCTTCCTGAAACTTTTGACCTTCACTTGTCTATCAGTGAGTTTACCGGTACAAAAGCAAATCCTGAATACTGGGATCACGGTTATTCCGAGGAGGAGCTTCAGAATATGTCCGATGAGGAATTTCAGAAGGTCATGAATCAGATGCCGGCGGAATACAGCCAGCATCCCAATGAGCACGAAAACTACTGGTTTGAAGGAAACTGGAGCTTTGATATTCCTGTTACCGTTGATAACTCCCTGACAGAAACCATTGACATCAACGAAACAAACGAAGATGGTATCGGACTGGCTTCCGTAATAAAAACACCTTATGAACTTACCGTCAATCCACTTTATGAAGAAGGTTCCAACTCCGACTGCTTTATCGTCACTCTTGATGCTGACGGAAATATGATGCCCTACAACGATTCTGACGGCAGCGTGAACAACTACGCGATTCAGGATCGAAATATATCCTCTATTGATGTTTATCTGGTAGACTATATCCAGTATATGGACGACCTGAAAGTTCGTTACTATAACGAAGAGCTGGAAAACGAGGAATGGAAGGCTCTCCTTGAAGAAAATGCCAGATACCATAAGACCGTGGTACTGGAGCAGTAGAGTACAGCATAACTAACCAGCCTGCGGCTGGCCGGCGGGGTTCCGCCCTGTGTTTCCCCTGCCCGGGAACATAAAAACAGAAGGAATATAAATTTGCTGTCTGGAAAATACAATGCAGGAATAGATTTTTCTGGTTCAGAAGCATTGAAAGACTTGGATAAAAATTCTTGCATTCTGCGTATTTGCATTGATCCCCCGGATACTGCTGTCTGAGTCGCAGACGAGTTCAGTATTCGGGGGATTGTTTTTTGCAAAGAAGCAGAAGCTTAGAATTTTCCAAGTCTTGAACCAGCTTTTGTAACAGAAGAATCCTCTCCTGCATGTCATTTACAGACAAAAATCATATTCCGTCTCACAGGACTATCAGGACATCTGATAGTATTGGGCGTAGATCCCGTTTCTGGCAAGAAGCTCCTCATGGGTTCCTCTCTCCGCAATCCCATTGTCTGCCACCACCAGAATCTCGTCCGCATTCCGAATTGTAGAAAGCCGATGGGCTATGGTGATAGTCGTTCTGTTTTTGGAAAGCTCCTCCAGACTTTTCTGGATCCAGCGTTCACTTTCATTATCCAGAGCGCTGGTAGCCTCATCCAGGATCAGGATTGGCGGATTTTTCAAAAATACTCTGGCAATGGAAATCCGCTGCTTCTGTCCACCGGAAAGACGGGTTCCACGTTCTCCCACAAAAGTATCGTATCCATCTGGAAGAGACATGATAAAATCATGTATATTTGCTTTTTTTGCCGCATCAATAATCTCATCCATGGAAGCAGATGGCTTTCCATATGCAATATTTTCTTTGATGCTTCCTCCAAAAAGATAAATATCCTGCTGCACAAGACCAATCTGATTTCTCAGACTTTCCAGTGTCAGCTTTCTTACATCCTGACCATCCACAGTGATCCTTCCTCCTGTGGCATCATAGAATCTTGGAAGCAGCGAACAGATTGTAGTTTTTCCGCTTCCGGAAGGCCCGACCAGTGCAATGGATCTGCCTGCCGGAATTTTAAAGGAAATATGATCCAGAACAAGCGTCTCATCATCACTGTAATGGAAGGATACATCTTCGTAGGAAACTTCCCCTTTTACATTCTTCAAAGGCTCAGCATTCGGTGCATTTACAATCTCCGGCTCTGTTTCCATTACTTCAAGGAAGCGGCGAAAACCGGAAAATCCTTTCTGCATCATCTCGATCAGTTCCACAAGTATCTGGATCGGACTTACAAATATCCCGATATAAAGTGCATACATAGCAAGATCTCCGGCATTCATTTTTCCCCTGGCAATCAGCCATCCTCCAAACACAAGGGTAACCAGATACATCATTCCCTGAAAGAATCGGTTCCAACCCATAAAGTTTCCCATACACCTGTAATTGGCATTTTTTGAACAAAGAAAAGCATGATTGCTTTTTCCAAATTTCTCACGCTCTACATTTTCATTGGCAAAGGACTGTACCACACGGATTCCTGCCAGCGTATCCTGCAGACTGGAATTCACATCTCCGATTTTTTTCCGGTTGTCCATAAAAGTTTCCTGCATTCTTTTATTCTGCCTCATGGAAAACATGAACATTACAAAAACAAGGATCAGAAGCGGAATCGCAAGTCTCCAGTTGATCAGAAACAGAAAAACAAAAGATCCCACAATTTTAATCAGGGAAATAAACAGATTCTCCGGACCGTGGTGTGCAAATTCTGAAATATCAAAAAGATCCGATACCAGTTTGCTCATCATCTGACCGGAATTATTCTGATCGTAATAGGAAAAAGACAGCTTTTCATAGTGGTCAAACAGCTGCCGGCGCATATCCCCTTCCATTTTCGCCCCCATCATATGCCCCTGATAGCCTACATAGTAAACACAGAAGCTCTGGATCAGATACATAATAAGAAGAGCCGCTCCGATAGGAAGAAGGGCTTTCAGTATCCTGGAAGGTTCTTCCCTGAAAATCGTAGCCGTCAGTATTCGCAGGATCTGAGGAAATGCAAGATCCACCATACTGATGATCGCTGCACAAAAAAGATCCAGAAAGAACACTGTCTTATAAGGTCCGTAATAGCGGATAAATTTTTTCAGCGTGTACATAATCTTTTTTATCCTTTCAAAATATTCATCTGCTATTATAGACGCTATTTTTCCCAAATACAATGCTATTACTGCTCTTTTTCCTCCTGTTCAGCAGGAAAACGTATCCCTACATCATATGTTCCGGTCTCTCGTCTGAGAAATTCCATATTTCCGCCATGTGCCCGTGCAATCTGCCGTGCAAGCCGAAGACCCATAATATGAATCTTTTTCGTCTGTGAATCCATATTTTCTACTATAGCCTGCGGAATCCCCGTTCCTGAATCTGTTATGCAAAAACACACCATTCCATCCTTTTCGTAAAGGTGGATCATAACCTGACACCCCTGTGGATTATGACGAATGCTGTTTCCGATCAG
Source organism: Blautia sp. (assembly GCA_026169535.1). GTDB lineage: Bacteria > Bacillota > Clostridia > Lachnospirales > Lachnospiraceae > Blautia_A. Next base: position 100,138 of record JAPFCU010000078.1, on the reverse strand, counting down.
ATTACGCAGAGCACGCTTAACCAGATTTCCATCTGCAAAAACAGATGCCTTTTCTATTTCCGGAGAAATATCCAGCTCTACCTCTGTCTGTCCCTTTTCCTGTTCCAGTTCTTCATTGTAAATATCTGCCGTACATTCTCTTAGCAAAAGAGCCGGAGAATATTTTGACAGATGCAGTGGCTGCGCATCATAAGCAAGCTTTGAAGTAAGATTCAGATCAGAGACCAGCTGACTGATAAGTCGGCTTTGTCTGCATATCGTATCTGTAATCTTTTTTTCCTCTTCTGTCAGGTTCGGACTTTTTGCCAGCCTGTCTGTATATCCTACAATCAGAGCCAAAGGGGTTCGGATATCGTGAGAAACTCCGGAGATCCATTCAGTTCTGGCCCGGTCTCTTTTATTCAGTCTCTGTTTCTGTTCCTGGAGGATCTCTGAGGTATGATTGATCTGAAGTGCAAGATCTCTGGTCATGCCTTTTTCTTTCAGCCGCACCGGTTCCTGTCTGGACAGTTTTTCCACCCCGGTTCCCAGAGGCTTCAGCGCCTTGTAAAAACGATAGCCCAGAAGAAAGACAAAAAACAGGATCACCGCTGCATTTACCACCAGAATCACTTTCAGGTACTGAGGAATCATATCTATGTCGCTGAGAGGAAAAATCTCACTGTATCTGACAAAGAAATCCGGATCCAGCCCCACTACAAGAAGCAGATTTCCTGCATCCCATACAGCCACCGGATAATCATTGAGATACCATCTGCTGAATTTTGCCACCTCTGCATTACTGTAGGAATGGGCGAGATTCCCGGGAAGTCTCCACTCCCAGACTACCTGTCCATTTTTATCAAGTCCCATGCACCATTGAAGATCCGAGTTCTCCAGTTCCTGAATCCCCTTTTCCCCCAGCTCCCACTGACCATTTTTCTGAAAAAGCTCTCTACTGATGGTTTCCAGGGTGCTCCTGCGGAAATCCTGCCTCCTGGACATCTCCATTTTCTGGTATCCCCAAGTAAAAAAAGCGATCACATTACTGAGCAGGATCACACAGATGATTGCTCCCGCTGTAAAGGAATAACGTCTGATGATCCGAAAAAGGCTTCTCATATGCGCCCTCCCTTATCTGCTGCCAGCCGGTATCCCAGTCCCCGTGCAGTCAGGAGCCACTGGGGATGGGAAGGATCCTCCTCAATTTTTTCTCTCAAATGCCGGATATGAACCATCAGCGTGTTCTCGTACCCATAGTACCCGTCTCCCCAGGCAGCATTACACAATGCATCAAAGGTTACAATCTTCCCCCTGTTCTCATTGAGCTTCTGCAAAAGGATCAGCTCCTTGGCTGTAAAAGGAGTTTCTTCCCCTCTGTACCGGACAATCCCATAATCAAAGCGAATCTCATGTTCTCCCAGACATAAACGCTTCTTCTCTCCGTTATCCTGATACGCCTGCCGATAGCTTCTTTTCAAAATAGCACTTACTCTCAGCACCAGTTCCGGAGGAAGAAAAGGCTTGGTGATATAGTCATCCGCCCCAAGACCCAGCCCGAAAAGCCGGTCTCTGTCTTCATCCTTTGCAGAAAGAAATAAAATAGGAATATCCGACTGCTCTCTCAGTCTCTGAAACAAACGAAATCCGTCTCCGTCCGGAAGCATCACATCCAGAACTGCCATGTCCGGTTTTTCTATCCGGAATATTTCCAGAGCTTCACCGACACATCCTGCCTTTACAATGTTCTTATAACCACTTTGCTTCAATATATCTTCAATCATTTCCAGCAGCTCCAGGTTATCGTCCACCAGCATGATCTTATGTTCATATAATTCCATAAAAGCCTCCAGATCTTATTTTTTCAGTTTCTTTTTCTAATTATAGTTTATTTTTTGTTTCATTCCAACTGCCGCCGGAAAAAGTTAAGGTAAAAATAAGGTACAGTTAAGCCTCTCCTAAGCCTGATCTTTTATACTTGTTTCAGATCAGAAAAGAATTTAAGGAGGTAACTGATATGGGACCTGTGATCGTTACAGATTCTCTCACAAAAAAATATAAGGCAAAGGCTGTAGTAGACCAGATTGATCTCCGCATACCGGGCGGAAGCATTTACGGCTTTCTCGGACCTAACGGCGCCGGAAAATCTACGACTCTGAAAATGCTTCTGGGACTGGTAAAACCAACAGAAGGGCAGATTCAGATTCTTGGAAAAGAAATAAATTCCAAAAACCGTTTAGCAATCCTCTCTGAAACAGGGTCACTGATCGAAGCGCCTGCATATTACGGTCATTTAAGCGGAAAAGAAAATCTTCAGATCATCTGCACCTTAAAAAACGTGCCGGAAAAAGAAATCCAGCGCGTACTCCACATTGTCCGCATGGAAGAACAGCAAACCAAAAAGGTAAGTCAGTATTCTCTTGGCATGAAACAGCGCCTTGGTCTTGCGGCTGCCCTTCTTGGAAATCCCAGAATTCTTCTGCTGGATGAACCCACAAACGGACTGGATCCTGCCGGAATCCAGGAAATGCGGGAACTGATCTGTTCTCTTCCTGCTTCTTTTGGAATTACAGTGCTAATTTCCAGCCATCTTCTTTCTGAGATAGATCAGATGGCAACTCATGTTGGAATCATCAATCAGGGACAGCTGATCTTTCAGGACAGTTTAAACGTCCTTCATGAACACAGCCGGGGGAGGCTTTACCTGCACACCTCTGACGATCAGGCGGCTTTCCGACAGCTGAAGAATTCCGGTATTCCTGCTCAGTGGAGGGACGGACGTCTCAGCCTGAGGCTTATGGAAGACAGCAGGATCATGCGCGCAGTGGCTCTTCTGGTAAATTCCGGAATCGGGATTCTGCGTCTGGAACAACAGCAGATGAGTCTGGAAGATATCTTTCTCCAGCTTACAGGAAAGCAGGTGAGTTTATGACAGAATTCTTATCGCCACAGGTGCGTGCAGAACATCAAAAAGTAAAGCATACAAAAGCGCTTCTTGTTCCTCTTGGCTTTCTGGGTTTTTATTTTCTGTGGACCATGTGGCAGATCAGTTCGATGAAGCCAGATGAGTTCCGGACCGGATATACCATGCTGTTTTATCAGCTTCCTGTCATGAATGCGATCCTTCTTCCCCTGATGATCTCCGTGACCGCCAGCAGGATCTGTGATATGGAAGTCAAAGGAGACACTCTGAAGCTTCTCTATACGGTACAGAAACCGGGCAGCTTTTTTGACTGTAAATATCTGAACGGTTTCCGGTATCTGGTGTTTTTCACTTTCGGACAGGGACTGCTGATCCTTTTTTTCGGCAGTATCAAAAAATTTGGCGGTTTCCGGGCAGGAGATTTTTTTCTTTATCTCCTTACTGTCCTTACAGTCAGTGCAGTGATTCTGATAATCCAGCAGACATTGTCTCTTCTTTCAGAAAATCAGCTTTTTCCTCTGGGAATCGGGATCGCAGGAAGTTTTCTTGGGCTCTTTTCCATGTTTTTCCCTGCACCTGTGGCAAGATTCGTGCTCTGGGGATACTATGCCGTTTTTTCTACCGTAGGGATGGACTGGAACAAGGATACAAGGATCATCCATTATTACGAAATTCCTTTTCCAACCCGTAAATTTATCCTGTTTCTGGCTTTCGGAATTTTCATTTTCCTGTTGTGCCGGATTGTTTTTACCAAAAAGGAGGTATAGATTATGCTGACCCGATGTATTCATGCAGAAAAACAAAAGCTGCGACACACCCTGATTCTTCCTGCCTGTATTCTGATTCCGATTATCCCCGCTGTCATGGGAACCTTTAATTATATGCAGAACCTGGAGATTCTGAAATCCCAGTGGTACTCACTTTGGACGCAGCATACACTGTTTTATGCCAGCTTCTTCTTTGCGCCGCTGATCGGTCTGTACTGTTCTTATATCTGGAGACTGGAACACCGGTATAATAACTGGAATAAGATCATGACAGCCCCGGTTCCTGTCTCTGATCTGTTCTTTGGAAAGCTGGTATGGATCCTGCTTATTACTCTTATGACTCAGCTGTGGACCGGTATCCTTTATCTGATCAGCGGCAAGCTTGCCGGTCTTCCGGGAATTTTCCCTCCGGAAATTGTAATCTGGATTTTAAGAGGAACTCTGGGCGCTGTCCCCATCTGCTGTCTACAGTTATTTCTCTCTATGAAGATCCGGAGTTTTTCCATTCCGGTGGGAATCGGACTGATTGGAAGCGTCCTGGGCGTATTGTTTAATAATGAAGGCATAGGAATTTTCTGGCCGTACAGTCTCATGCTTCTGGGTATGAACTCCAATGGTACCAAAGACACTGTTTTAAAAGATTTCTTTCCGTTTCTTATATCTGTAACTGCTTTTTCTGTATTCTTCTGTCTGACTGCCATTTGGAATCTGAAGCATCAGGATGTAAAAGCTTAAAATAAAAGCAGCTCCCCTCTTGACATATACTGATATTTCTTCTAATATATAAGGACAGTAAAGCTTACGTTCGTCTGTATACCAGTAATTATCTTATTATTTATATAAGGGCTTGTACTGGTTTCGACGGGGGCTTTGAAGTTGAGGAAGCCATCCGCAGACTCCTGGACTGCGTACCAACCGGGAAACTAAATATAAACGCAAACGAACAGTACGCGTTAGCAGCCTAATTGCTGCTCGTCAGCCCTGATGCACTCACACATCAGGAATCTGGCGTCGACTATGTGAGAAACCTTGCCGGGTAAGCTTTGCCCCGGCAGATGTATCATGAAGCTACTGAAGTGGTAAGCCTGTCGGTGGGCGTGCCGCCAAGGGAATGTTAAATCAGCGACTGTGATGGGAGATGCCGCAAGGGATAGGCTTTCGGACAGGGGTTCGATTCCCCTCAGGTCCACTTTTAAAGAAAACCCGGTAAATACAGGATATTCCTATATTTACCGGGTTTTCTTATAATGTTTCACTACATGAAATTTGCAAAAACTGAAGCACCTGCCACAGTGCACAGTCCACATACTACAATAGCCAGACTGCTCATGGCACCCTCTACCTCACCCATTTCCATTGCTTTGGCTGTTCCTACAGCATGGGCGGCTGTTCCAATTGCCAGACCTTTGGATACTGCATGCCGGATACGGAAAAGCTTGCATACCGATTCCGCAGCAATATTTCCAATCACACCGGTAATAATGATCGTCGCCACGGAAATGGTCACATATCCTCCCAACTCTTCAGATACTCCCATGCCAATGGCTGTCGTAATAGATTTTGGAAGAAGAGTTACATATTCCTTATGTGTAAGTCCAAAAGCCATTGCCATTGCAAAGACACTTCCCAGACTTGCCAGTACACCAGACAGAATTCCTGTCATAATGGCAACTATATTTTTTTTCAGTACATCCAGCTGAATATATAAAGGAATTGCAAGACACACGGTTGCCGGAGTCAAAAGATAACTTAAATACTGCGCACTTGCATTATAGCTGTCATAATCCACATGAAAAAACACCAAAACCCCAATTACAAGAAGAATGGAGATCAGCAGCGGATTTAAAATTGGAAGCTTCCATTTTTTTTGAACAGCCAATCCAATTTCATAGGCCAGAAGGCTGATCACAAATCCCAGGGTGGCAGAATTAAGCACTATATTTTCCATCTTTTTCTGTTCCTTTCTCATTCTTCTTTTTTTGAGTATTCCTTCGATCCATCATAAAATCCGTCACCTTTCCGGTAACAAAAATCACAATAAACGTAGTAGAGACTGTTATCACAAGAAGAGGAATCAAAAATCCCTGCAGTTCTCCCCAGGATGCCATCAGCCCTACTCCTGCCGGAATAAACATTAAAGGCATAATTTCTATAAGAAATTCACCTACATCCTTTACCTGCTCCACCTTAATCACTTTTGCAAGAAGCAGAACAAACATCAAAAGAAGACCATAGATACTCCCCGGAATCGGCAGCGGAAGAAAATATTTTAACAATTCCCCCGCACAGGTAACCCCTAAAATGATTCCAAATTGCCTCATATACTTCATTTTTTTCCTCCAGATATCATTTAGTGCTTTTATAAACACAAAATAGTTTTAATACTGTACTGTACAATAACGTTTCTCATTATATCACGGAATAAATTTTTTATACAAGAGAAAAACTGACTGATATCCTGTAATTTTTTTATATAAAAACCGTAATTATGTCCAAATTGGTCTGACCAATCATTGTCTCACAGGAAAATCTGCTTTCCTATGAATATTGTTTTGAATTCCTTTCATTTTTTTATGGTTTCCTGACCGTTTCCATGATACAATAGGTATACTGTTACTTTATGGAGGAAATTGAATATGAAAAAAGGAAACTGGAAGGCTCTCCTTCCAATCGCAGTGTTTCTGGTCATGTATCTGGGACTGGGGATCCTCTTTGAATATGTATTGAAGATTCCTATGGGATTTTACAACATCCCTATCGTAGTTTCATTTCTGACCGCTCTTCTGGTTGCATGTATCCAGAACCCCAAGCTGAGCTTTGACGAAAAACTTGCAGTTATGGCTCAGGGTGTCGGCGATAAAAACATCGTTACCATGATCCTGATCTTTATGGTTGCAGGTATCTTTGTAGGTGTCGTAGGACGTGAAAGTGCAGAAAGTGTTGCATACTTCCTGCTGTCCATTATCCCGGCTCGTTTTGCAGTAATCGTGCTTTTTGTGGTAAGCTGTTTTGTATCTCTTGCCATGGGTACTTCCGTAGGCACCATCACACTGATTACCCCTATTGCTCTTGCAGTATCCACCGGTTCCGGCTTTTCTGCACCTCTTTGTATCGGTGCTGTTATGGGTGGTGCCATGTTTGGAGATAATCTTTCCTTTATCTCTGATACAACAATTGCAGCATGTAACGGACAGGGATGTGCAATGAAGGATAAATTCCGTGCAAACTTCAAAATCGCCCTTCCGGCTGCTCTGGTTACCCTGGCGATTATTTTTATCCGCACATCCGGCGGTGCAGACAGCGCCGCTATAATCAAGGATTACAATCTTATCCGTATTGTTCCGTATCTCCTTGTTCTGATCGGAGGGATCATTGGAATCAATGTATTTGTAGTTCTCCTGATAGGAATCCTTTCCGGTTCTGTGATTGTGCTTGCTACAGGAGTTACTCCTGCAACTGAGCTTCTGGCAAATATGGGAACCGGAGCTGCAGGCATGTATGAGACAACCATGGTAGCAATCCTTGTTTCTGCAATCTGTGCTCTGATCCAGAAATATGACGGATTTACTGCTCTTCTAAACTTCATCCGCCGTATCTTCAAAACCCAAAAAGGTGGCAAGCTTGGAATGGGACTTCTGGTAGGCGCAATGGATATTGCCACTGCAAATAATACGGTTGCCATTGTTATGGCCAATCCGATTGCAAAAGAAATGGCTGAAGAATATGATGTAACTCCTCAGACAACAGCTTCTATCCTGGACACCTTTTCCTGTGTATTCCAGGGAGTGATCCCTTATGGTGCCCAGATGCTGATCGCTATTTCCACAGCTGCCGAACTTGGATTCGAGCTTTCCGCATTTGACATCATGCCGAATCTGTACTACCCATACATACTTCTGATCAGTGCTTTGTTCTATATGTTCCTTGCACCAAAAAAGAAAGCAAAATAAAAACACAGGCTGACTGCAGTTCCACAAAAAGGACTGCCTGTCAGCCTGATTTTTATTTACAATTATTTATTCTCCCATATCCTCCGCACATTTTTTCAGTTTTTCACGGATAGGAAGATGATACGGACATCTCTTTTCACACTCTCCGCAGCCAACGCATGCCGATGCTTTTACTGCCAGCGTACTATATCGGTCTTTTGCCCAGTCAGCAAGATTATATCTCTGAAGATATCCTGCAAACAGAAATACGCTTGGTATATTGATACCTACCGTGCATGGTGCACAGTAATTACAACGGCGGCAAAAATCGGTTCCCAGCTGTTTCTTTACATCTTCTATCTTCTTCAATTCTTCCTCTGTAAGCGATTTCTCATCCTCACATGCCTGAATATTTTCATCAAGTTCCCCCTCTTCTGCCATTCCCGGGATCACAACCGTGACATTTTTATTTGCACAAATGTAGCGCAGTGCAAGAGATGCATCTTCAATAGCTCCTCCTGCAAGAGGTTTCATAGCTATAAAACCAACATTTTTTTCTGTACATTTACGTATCAGCTCTTCTCCCTGACTTTCTACAATATTATAAGGGAACATGATTGTTTCCACCCAGTCCAGTTCCAGGGCTCTTTCAAACACCTGTACAGAATGACAGGTCAGTCCTATATGCCCGACCCTTCCAGCTTCTCTTGCTTCCATTAGCGCTTCCAGAGCTCCATCTTTTCCAATCACCTGGTCCAGCTGCTCCATACTGGGATTATGAACCTGATAAAGCTCAATGTGATCCGTACGGAGGTTACGAAGACTGGTTTCGATATCTGCTGCCATAGCTTCCTTTGTTCTTGCCATGGATTTAGTAGCCACTACAAATTTATCTCTGATTCCCTCCATAGCATAGCCCAGATATGCTTCACTGACTGTATATCCTCTTGCGGTATCAATATAGTTGATACCTTTATCAGCCATTTCATGCAGGAGTTTTCTGGTCCCCTCTGCATCAATTCTCTGGATTGGAATCCCACCAAATCCCATTCTTGAAATGGTAAGCCCTGTTTTACCTAATTTTCTGTATTCCATAAAAACTCTCCTTCTTTATTTATACTGCCGGAAAGCCAGCACAGCATATGCTGCATTCTTACTGCATAAATAATACCGCCGGCAGATACCGGCGGTATAAATTGCTGAATTAAATCAAACTCTGGACAGATATTCACCTGTTCTTGTATCGATTTTTAATTTGTCTCCCTGGTTTACAAACAGAGGAACCTGAACCTGTGCTCCGGTTTCAACGATTGCCGGTTTTGTAGCACCCTGAGCAGTATTTCCTGCAAATCCCGGTTCTGTTTCAGTAACCTCCAACTCTACAAAGAGAGGCGGCTCAATTGCAAATACATTTCCGTTATGGGAACAAATTTTAACAACCTCATTTTCCTTAACAAATTTCAGAGAATCTCCAACCTGATCTGCGGTAAGAGCAATCTGATCGTAGGTTTCTACATTCATAAAGTTGTAAAGCTCTCCATCATTGTACAGATAGCTCATGTCCACACGCTCAATACGTGCCTGCGGGAACTTCTCTGTAGGACGGAAAGATTTTTCCAGTACAGCTCCTGTAATTACGTTTTTATATTTTGTTCTGACAAATGCAGCGCCCTTTCCAGGTTTTACATGCTGAAATTCAACAATCTGACATACATTTCCCTCAATTTCAAGTGTGATACCGTTTTTGAAATCACCTGCTGAAATCATAGTTAAATCCTCCTTCTAGTAATCTTCACTACTCAACATTCTATAATACCATAACAGTTTTTTCAACTGTTTTTTTCATAAGCTGTCAATTTTTCCTCAATTTCCTTTACAAGCTCTTCAAAAGGCTTCTCTCCGGTAATCACCTGGATATCTGCAAACTTCTGATATACCGGGTCTCTCTGCTTCAGAAGCTTTTTGATTTTTTCATCTCTGTCATCTCCGTCCAGCAAAGGATCTTTTCTGGAACCCTCCAGTCTCTTTTTCAGCGTTTCCAGAGATCCCTTCAAATATACAACTGTTCCCAGTTCCTTCAGATATTTCTGATTCTGTTCCTGAAGGGGCAGGCCTGATCCCAGAGAAAGAACTTTCTTTTCTTTATCATTGATCAGTTCTTTCAGAGCCATTGTCTCCAAAGCGCGGAAAAAAGGTTCTCCGAATTTTTCAAATATTTCTCTGACAGACAAATTCATTTTTTTAACAATCAGTTTTTCAAGATCTACAAAAGGCAGTCCCAAATCTCTGGAAAGCTGTTTGCCTACTCTCGTCTTACCTGAACCCATAAACCCGATGATCACCACATGGTTCATAAAGTTCCCTCCTCTTTCCTGTAAAAATAAAGTACGATTCTCTCCAGATATCGTTTCAAAACGATCTGAATCTCTTCTTTCGGATGGATCGGCTTTACAAGAATATTACGGATGCCGGTTCTTTTGGCACCATATATATCTGTAAAAAGCTGATCACCGATAAAAACTGTGTTGGAACAGTCTGTCCCCAGCAGTTCCATGGCTTTTTTATAATTCCCTACTGCCGGTTTATGCGCATTTTCTATAAAGCGCTCTCCAATTTTCTCATTAAAGGAAGCGACTCTCTGGATCTGGTTATTTGATAAAAAGCAGCTTTTGAATCCGATTTTTCGAAGACGCTCAAAAAGTTCTATTGCCCGTTCATCCGCCGGCGCCCCGTGGGGCACCAGCGTATTGTCAATATCGAACAGAAGACCTCTGTATCCTTCCTCGTATAGCTTCTCATAGTCCACTGCATAAGCAGATTCCAGATATTCATCCGGGAAAAAACATCGAAACATTTTTCTCTCCTGCAATTATTATTTTCAGCGCTGATCAAGGGAAATATACTCTGCCGGTGCCAGCACATTCTTGTAGGCCGGACGAATGATCTTGTCTGTATTGATCAGCTCTTCCATACGATGAGCACTCCATCCTACAATACGTGCAACTGCAAACATCGGAGTATAAAGTTCCAGCGGAAGATCCAGCATACTGTACACAAATCCACTGTAAAAGTCTACATTAGCGCTGACACCCTTGTAGATTTTTCTCTCCTCTGCAATAACTTCCGGAGCCATTTTTTCTACCATAGAATACAGATTGTAATCTTTCATGCGGCCCTTTTCCTTTGCAAGACTTTCAACAAAGCCTTTAAGAACCTCTGCTCTCGGATCTGATACTGAATAAATCGCATGTCCCATACCATAGATCAGACCTCTTCTGTCGAAGGCTTCTTTGTGGAGAAGACGTTTCAGATAATTGCGTACCTCATCTTCGTCTTCCCAGTCATGGACTTCCTTTTTCATATCGTCAAACATCCGGATAACTTTAATATTTGCACCGCCATGCTTCGGTCCTTTCAAGGAACCAAGAGCTGCAGCAATGGCTGAATATGTATCTGTTCCGGAAGAAGACACCACATGAGTGGTGAAAGTAGAGTTGTTTCCACCGCCATGCTCCATATGAAGGATCAAAGCAAGATCCAGGATTTTTGCCTCCAGATCTGTATATTTTTTATCCGGTCTCAGGATCCGCAGAATATTTTCTGCTGTAGAAAGTTCTTTTTTCGGATTATGGATATAAAGACTTTTTCCTCTGATGTAATGGTTATATGCCTGATATCCGTATACAGATAAAAGCGGAAATACACTGATAAGATTTAAACATTGACGCAGAACATTCGGAAGGGAAATATCATCCGGATTATTGTCGTAAGAATAAAGGGTCAGAACACTTCTGGAAAGTGCGTTCATAATATCTCTTCCCGGTGCCTTCATCACAACGTCACGCACAAAGTTTCGTGGAAGAGTACGCTGATTGGCAAGAAGCTGTTTAAAATCTTCCAGCTGATTTTTATCTGGCAGTTTACCAAACAGAAGAAGATATGTAGTTTCTTCAAAACCGAAACGATCGTCTCGTACAAAGCCAGCTGTCAGATCCTTAATATTGTATCCTCTGTAGTACAGACTTCCCGCACAGGGAACTTCTTTTCCATCCACTACCTTCACTGCCTGAACATTTGACACCTGAGTCAGACCTGCCAACACACCTTTACCATTGATATCACGAAGACCGCGCTTTACGTCATACTTCCCATAAAGCGACAGATCTATACTGGTATGATCCTTACACAATTCCGTCAGTTTTTCAATTTCCGGTGTTACTTTCATGTTAAATCCTGTCATACATAATATCTCCTTTCAACTTACACTTTTATCCGATCAAGGTCCCTCCTCATCCCTTTCTCTTAGCTGTCTTCACATAGTTTCTGTTCCAACATTAGATACAGTATAGCATTTTTTTTTATTCTGGTCTACATAATTAAACGGTTTCTCTTCAATCCCGGTGGATTTACCAAAAAATTACACAAGAAACTTCTGTTTTCTCCTTTAAATTTTTATTTTTTCGGCAGTATTTTTTTTAATGGCTGTCTTGTATACTCTACCACTTTAGTGTATAATAGTTGCAGCACTGAGAAATCTCAGTCAATAGAAATGGGAAAAAAATGGATGAGGAGGAAATTATTATGTCCTACACACAAGAAGTATACGAAAGAGTCGTAGCACAAAATCCGGGCGAGCCGGAATTCCATCAGGCAGTAAAAGAAGTGCTTGATTCCCTGAAAGTAGTCATTGACAAAAACGAAGAAGAATACCGCAGATTTTCCATTCTGGAACGTCTTGTTGAACCGGAAAGAATCATCTCCTTCCGTGTTCCGTGGGTGGATGACAACGGTAAAGTACAGGTAAACAAGGGATACCGCGTGCAGTTCAACAGTGCCATCGGACCGTACAAGGGCGGACTCCGCTTCCATCCGTCTGTTAATCAGAGCATCCTGAAATTTCTGGGCTTTGAACAGATTTTTAAGAACTCTCTTACCGGTCTTCCCATCGGCGGCGGCAAAGGTGGTTCTAACTTTGACCCCAAGGGAAAATCTGACAGAGAAGTGATGGCATTCTGCCAGAGTTTTATGACTGAGCTTTGCAAATACATTGGAGCAGACACAGATGTACCTGCCGGAGATATCGGCGTTGGCGCAAGAGAGATCGGCTATCTGTTCGGACAGTACAAACGTATCCGTGATCTCTATGAAGGTGTTTTAACCGGAAAAGGTCTTACCTATGGAGGTTCTCTTGTACGTACACAGGCTACTGGTTATGGTGTTGTCTATATCCTGAATGAACTTCTCAATTCACACAGCGATCAGCTTGCAGGCAAGACTGTGATCGTTACCGGTTCCGGAAATGTAGCTATCTACGCAGTAGAAAAAGCTACACAGCTTGGTGCAAAGGTTGTTGCAATGTGCGATTCCAACGGATATATCTACGATCCGGAAGGCATTAAGCTTGATATTGTCAAAGATATCAAAGAAGTAAAACGAGGACGTATCAAAGAATATGCAGACCGTGTAGAGGGAGCTGTCTTTACAGAAGGCGTCGGCATCTGGAACATCAAATGCGATATTTATCTTCCATGTGCAACACAGAATGAACTTGGCCTTGACGCTGTAAAAACCCTGATTGCAAACGGCTGTAAATATATTGTTGAGGGAGCTAACATGCCGACCACTATGGAGGCAACCGAGTATGCAATGGAGAACGGTGTTCTTTTCCTCCCTGGAAAAGCCGCCAATGCCGGCGGTGTTGCTACATCTGCTCTTGAAATGAGCCAGAACTCCATGAGACTTTCCTGGTCTGCTGAAGAAGTAGATCAGAAGCTTCAGGGTATTATGAAAGATATCTACAAAAAAATTGATGATGCCGCACAGCGCTATGATATGAAAGATAACTTTGTAGTAGGCGCAAATATTGCCGGTTTTGAAAAAGTAGTAGAAGCTATGAAGGCTCAGGGAATTGTGTGATTCTCCTGATAAGAATAAACAGATAAACAGGAAGACGCTGCGAAAGCATACCACTTTCACAGCGTCTTCTGTTCTATATTACGAACCCAGAAAGTTTTTCATACTTTTCAGAGCTGTTTTTTCCAAACGGCTGACCTGTGCCTGGGAGATTCCTACCTCCTCCGCCACTTCCATCTGTGTCTTTCCCTCATAAAAACGCATTTCTATAATATTACGCTCTCTGTCAGAAAGTCTCTGCATGGCTTCCCTCAGAGAAAGATTTTCAATCCATTTTTCCTCCCGGTTCTTTTTGTCACTGATCTGGTCCATTACATAAAGGGTATCTCCACCCTCTGTATACACTGGTTCAAAAAGACTGACCGGATTCTGGATCGCATCCATAGCATAAACGATCATCTCCTTGTCAATTCCTGTTTCCTCTGCAATCTCAGCAATTGTAGGTTCCCTTTGATGTTCCTTTGTATAGCTTTCTCTTGTATAGATTGCTTTATATGCAATGTCCCGCAAAGACCGGCTGACCCGAATACTGTTGTTATCCCGAAGATATCTTCGGATCTCTCCAATGATCATTGGCACTGCATAGGTAGAAAATTTCACCTGAAGTGTAGTATCAAAATTATCGATCGCCTTCATCAACCCGATACAGCCGATCTGAAACAGATCGTCAGCATTTTCATTACTGTTCTGAAAACGCCTGATAACACTTAATACAAGCCTTAAGTTTCCTTTGATGTAACGTTCTCTCGCCTCTTTGTCCCCTTCCTTGATCTTCCGGAATAATTCCTCCTTTTCTTCTGGTTTCAAAACCGGAAGTTCTGAAGTATTGACCCCGCAGATCTCAACCTTATTAAGCGCCATCGAAATATCCTCCTTCTCTCTTTTGCTTATTAAAAAGCTTTCTCAAAGAGAAGAAGAAATATACTTTTTTCAGAAAAATATATAAAATATCAGCCCTTGACAATTTAACCCTGGCGGTCTTTATGCAGACATTTTTCTTCCTTGATCTCTACCAGGATAATGTCATCTCCTATCTGACAGATACAGTTCCAGGGAATCACATATTCACTTTCCCTGCCAAAAAAGCTGTATAATCTGCCCGGACCCGGAACAATCAGAGCTGTGATCCTTCCTGTTGCACAGTCAAACTCTATATCCATTGGAGATCCCAGACACCGACAGGTACAGGTATTAATGATTTCTTTTTGTTTCAGTTCACATAAACGCATGACAGCACCTGTTTTTTCTCAATTGTATGTAAAAAAATCATTGAATATGCATTCTCATTTGTTGACATAAAAAGTATAATTATAGTATAATGTGCACATAAATATGGGAGAAAGGGGAAATCACCATGAAATGCCCGTTTTGCGGAGAGGATAATACCAGAGTCGTAGATTCACGACCTGTTGAAGATACCAATTCTATCAGAAGAAGACGGATGTGTGAATCCTGTGGAAAACGATTCACCACCTATGAAAAAGTAGAGACCATTCCTTTAAGTGTTATAAAAAAAGACCAGAACCGTGAGCCATACAGCCGAAGCAAGATTCAGGATGGTATTCTCCGCGCCTGTTATAAACGCCCGATTCCCGTAGAAAAGATTGAAGAGATCATGGATTCTATTGAAGGCGAAATTTTTGACCGGGCAGACCGTGAGATTTCCAGCAGTCAGATAGGTGAAATCGTCATGGAGCATCTTCAGGCTCTGGATGCTGTTGCATACGTGCGCTTTGCTTCTGTTTACAGAGAATTTAAAGATGTCAGCACCTTTATGGAAGAATTAAAAAAATTTATGGAACCATAACGAAAAGGCCCTCAATCCAGGGCCTTTTCCAATTCTTTAATTACGATCTTCAGCGCTTTGATCCGAGCGTATTTTTTATCTACAGATTCCAGAATATGCCATGGAGCAAAAGCGGTACTTGTCTTTTTGAGCATTTCATCTACAGCATCTTCATAAAGATCCCATTTTTCCCGGTTACGCCAGTCCTCATCGGTGATCTTCCACTGTTTCTCCGGATTATTCTGCCTGTCTGCAAATCTGGCAAGCTGAGTATCCTTATCGATCTGTACCCAGAACTTAATGATCACAGCACCCCAGTCTGAAAGTTCCTTTTCAAACTCATTGATCTCGTTATAGGCACGCTTCCAGTCATTTTCTGTGCAAAAGCCTTCCAGACGCTCTACCATAACGCGGCCATACCAGGTACGGTCAAAGATAGCAATATGCCCGTCTTTTGGAAGCCTTGTCCAGAATCTCCATAGGTAATGGCGGGACTTTTCATGCGGTTCCGGACTGGCGATGGGATGAACCTCATAGCCTCTTGGATCCAGTGCGCCTGTGATCCGTTTTATATTTCCTCCCTTCCCTGCCGCATCCCAGCCTTCATAGGTGATAATCACAGGAACTCTTTTCCGGTAAAGACGGTTATGCAACTCTCCCAGGCGTCTCTGAAGGCTTTTTAGCTCACTTCTGTACTCCTCTTCACTGATTTCTTTATCCTGAAGCTCCACCTCTGCCAGTTTAGGCATTTTTACCAGAGGAAATACATTCTGAAGAATGGGTGAAGAGTGATTCCGGTTCTGCATGGCAACCTCAATGCTGCTGATCAGGATGTCCATCACCTGGAGTTCCGCCCATTTCCGGTTTTTAGCATCTATAATATACCATGGCGCTGAAGGAAGGTTGGTATCCTTCATATATCTGTCAAATACTTTTTTGCATTTGCCATAATGGTCATTCTGCCACCGGTCAAATTTCGTCACTCTCCAGCTGGTATCTTCCTCCTCCAGCAGATTTTTCAGACGGGAATCCTGCTCTTCTTTTTCAATATGCATAAAAAATTTCAGAACCAGATATCCATTATCTGTCAGCTGCCGCTCAAACCGGCGGATACTTTCGATCCGTTTTTCATACTCCGAATCCGAAAGCTCTTTTTTCAGTACTTCGCCTGTGGTCTGCTCCATCCATCCGGAATCCAGAAAGGTAAATTTCCCTTCTTCAGGAATCTGTTTCATATAACGGTAAAGAAACGGCTTTCTCAATTCCTCTTCCGACGGTGCAGACATGGCTGCCACCTTAAAAAACCTGGGATCAATATTTTTGATCACCTTTCCGATTGTGCTGCCTTTTCCAGCTGCCGCCCATCCCTCAAACAGAACCAGTACCGGAACCTTATATTCCTTGATCTTCATCTGGAGCTCATAAAGTTTATCACGATCACGGTCAAGCTGTATTTCCATTTCTTCTTTTTCCGGTATCTCTGCCGGTATCCATTCTTTCAGCATAACTTCACCCCTTTCTGTTTTCTGCCTTTTTGCTTCTCTTATTTAGTCTGTCAAGTAAGTTTATTATATCATATTTTCATGTTAATAATTATTATATTTTACAAAAATACAGAAAAATATCACAAAAAGCAAATTGAGTTTTACATTAGATGATGCTTCTGAAAAGATTTCCAGAGACCGTCCTCTGTTACCGGCGGACAGATTTCATCTGCAATCTTTTTCACAGCTTCGTTGCCGTTTTCCATGCAGATACTAAGTCCTACTGTCTCCAGCATCTCCTTATCATTCATACTGTCTCCAAATCCTACAGAATCACTGATTGGGATTTGATAATATTCGCAGACACGCTTCACTCCCATACCCTTATTAAATTTCCGATTGATGATCTCACAATTTACAAATCCCCTGGAGTCATCCTGGATGCAGAACTGAAATTCCTTTTCCAAAATTGTTTTGGACTGATTCAAATTGTCCATAGAAGGGCTCATTACCACAAATTTATATACCGGCTGTCCTGCATATTCTTTCATCGGCCGGATATGAAAGGATTTTTTTATCATTTCTCTCCAGCGAAGCAGCTCACTACTTCCGTTTTTCCCAAAACTTTCTTTCAGAAAATCCTCAAGACATTCATCGGCATAAGCTCCGTCTACACACTCTGCTGTACGGAACACTCCATTTTCTTTCAATGTTTTCATGACTTTGATTTTCTGCTCTTCTGTCATAGGACAATCATAAATCACCTGATCTCCACATACGATATATCCGCCCGCACTGGCCACCGCGCCGTCAAAACCATACTGAAGAAGAGGGGAAAGCATCCCATAATTTCTTCCGCTGCACAAAAACACAAGATTTCCTGCTTTCCGTGCATTTTTTATCGCTTCCAGAGCAGAAGCCGGGGGCTCGTTGCTCCCCGGCTCTGTCAGTGTTCCGTCTATATCAAGAAAAATAATTTTTTTGCTCATAGTCTGTACCCTCCAAAAATCCGTCCAATGTGGAATCGTTCTCATTCTCCCATTATATTTTAGATCTTCTGGATTGTAAACTGGTATTTTTTATAAAAAGCACCTGCAAAAAAGATGATTCTCAGTCATCTTCTTCCTCTGTCTCCTGAGAATCTGTATCTCTGTCATCCTCCTGATCTTTATCATTACTTTCCTTTTCCGGCTCTTCTGAATCATCCTTTTCTTCTGTTTCCAGATTATAACCACTTCCGGTATAATTGGCATATTCTCTCAGGTCTATCCCTTCCTGGTTCAGTCTTTCTACCAGATCTTTGATGGGCAGGACTGCCAGCTCTGCATAATTTAGCTTTGGATTCTCCGAAGTCAGCTTCCGTATCAGCTCTGCCTTACCTGGTGTGATCTTATATTGTTCTGCCATGGCTTTTAATTCGTCATCTACATACACATCCTGGTCGAAAACAGAAACCTCATCTCTGCTGTTCAGTTCAAACTGTATACTGGAATTTACATCCATATACACGGTTGCCTGAGACTGCAGTACGATGATATAATAGGAAAATACAGCAACCGCAAAACAGGCTGCCTCAGCAGACACAAGCTTTACAACTTTTGCAGCAGTGTGAAGACGTCTGTCCAGACCGTCCAGAAACCATTCGTCACCGGAGGCTTTTTCTACCGGCTGCGCCCATATTTTCTCTGCCTTATCCGGCAAAAGCTACTCTACAGCACTTTTCAGATGATCTTTCACATAAGACTCTGTGATATTTTTCATAATAATCCCTCCAGCTGTCCCCTCAGCTTCTTTATGCTTCTGTTATACCGTGACAAAACCGTTGACAATGGCAGGTGTATAAGTTCACTGATCTCTCTGTGCTTCATTCCTGATACTGCATGCAAAACTATGATCTGACATTCCTCCTTTGTCAAATCCTGAAATGCCGTTTCCAGTACGATGCGATCCTCACGGTCCCGGATGTCACTGCAGTCTGGGATTTCCCTTAACTCATCTACAGAAACAGACGAATAGTGCTTCTATTGAAAATGTTCCTGCATGAAAAATACTGTTTAACATACCTTTATCCTCCTTATCTCATTCCAGTTTTCCATTCTGTGAATCATCAGCTGCTCCACATCAAAGGAATTATGTTCTTTTTTGTAAATGTTTCCATATTTTGAAAAAGAAACCGGGTAAACAGACAGCTCCGATAGAATCTCTGTAAACCATAGAGGAGCCGCACCCATAATCTTACTTTCCATTAAATAATAGCCTTCCGGCAGAAGTTTTTCTCCGGCATCTCCGTTTTCCAGTCCCATTGCTACATGTCGGCTCCGGATATTCTGATCGAATGTCACTCTGAAAGAAACATCCTATCTTCCAAAAAGTGCAATCCTGTCATACGCCAGATATAAACCTTTTACCAGAGGATACCTCTGTAAAAAGAACTCCATCTCGTGAAGTATCTGACTGTCCTGTTCTGGTCGGATTCCGTGTTCTATGTAATCATAAGCCTCCTTTAATGTAAGCTGAATTCTCCGTTTATTAACTACCTTCCGGTATTTTTTCTTGATTTCCAGAAAGACTTTTGAATCCAGTGAATATTTTTTTTCATAACGGTTAAAAACTGACTGTGCCATACGTTCTCCTTCCTAGTGCTCCAGCTCCTGTTTCATTTCAAGAGATGTTCCATCGCTGATCACTGTAATATTTCCATCCTTTGTCTAAAAAACATGAACATTATATTTTTTTAATAATTCAATCGTCTGGGGATCTGCGGGATTTTTATTTGAAGAACAGATTACTGCGCACTCCGGCTCTGCTGCTCCCTTTACAATGTAACTTCCTGCGCCTGTCAGAATACTTCCTGCCATCCCCAGAAGGAGCATTGCCGCTGTTATTTTGTTTTTCTTTATCATAAAAAAACACCTCCTTTACAAGTACAATGCAAAAGAAGTGTTTTTTATCGCATATTATTTAAATTTTTTTATTTTATTCTGCATATCGTTTCAGAATACCAAGCATCACCTGAACAGCCGTATCCATTCCCTCTGCAGTAATGTGCTCATAAGGACCATGGAAAGCATAGCCGCCTGTTCCAAGATTCGGACATGGCAGCCCACGGAAGCTGAGCTGAGATCCGTCTGTACCGCCGCGGATAGGAGCAACATCCGGCTCCATTCCCAGTTCACGGATTGCCTCTTTTGCATGATCTACCAGATGCATGCACGGTTCTATTTTTTCGATCATATTCCGGTACTGCTCTGTAATCTTCAAACTGACGGTTCCTTCTCCATATTTCTCGTTCATAATTTTTGTGATATGTTCCAGGGTTTTCTCTCTTGCTTCAAAACAGGCAGCACTGTGATCCCGAATGATATACACAAGTCTTGCCTTCTCCACGGTTCCCTGTATCTCGCAGAGATGGAAAAATCCCTCATACATTTCTGTATGAGCCGGAGTTTCCAGAGAAGGGAGCATGCTGTTAATCTCCATAGCCACAAGAGCTGCGTTGACCATGGTATTTTTCGCCTCTCCCGGATGGATGTTAAATCCCCGAATCTCAAGAACCGCTTCGCTGGCATTAAAATTTTCATATACGATTTCATTCTCACAACCGCCGTCTGCTGTGTAGGCATACTGAGCTCCCAGTCCCGGAATATCCAGCTTGCCGGCTCCGCTTCCCACTTCCTCGTCCGGTGTAAAGGCAAGACATACCTTTCCGTGAGCCATGGTTCCTTTAAGAAGCTCCTCAGCAACAGTCATAATTTCCGCAACACCGGCTTTATCGTCTGCCCCCAAAAGAGTGGTTCCGTCTGTGGTGATCAGTGTTCTCCCCTTCAGTTCTTTCAGATGTGGAAATTTTTTTACAGAAAGGATCTTTCCACTGTCTCCCAAAGGAAGATCTTCTCCGTTATAATTTTCGTAGATCTGTGGATTCACATTTTCCCCGCAGAAATCCGGCGCGGTGTCCAGATGAGCGATAAAGCCAATTGCCGGTCTGTCCTCGTATCCCGCAGCAGCAGGTATCTCACCATATACATAACAATTTTCATCTACTCTGGCATTTTTGACTCCCAGCTCCTTCATTTCCTTTACCAGAAGCTTTGCCAGATCAAACTGACGGGCTGTGGTAGGCGTAGTATCGCTGTTTTCATCACTGGTTGTATGGATCTTTACATAATTTAATAAACGTTCGTATGCTCTCATAATCTGCTCCTGTTCTCTTCTTATTCCCAAAGGAATTTTTCTGTGCCTTCATTATAATATAGAAAATATGAAAAAACAATGTGGGAAACAGTAACGTTTGTCATTCCCCTCTCCTTATGGTATACTGGTAATCATAAATTTATCCTATCAATATCCTAATCGGAGGTACAAAATGGCAAAGAAAAATCTGATCGTCGGACAATCCGGCGGACCTACAGCAGTGATCAACAGCAGCCTTTACGGAGTTGTGGCAGAAGGAATCGCTCATGACCAGGAAATCGGTGAGGTTTATGGAATGGTAAACGGAATCGAAGGCTTTCTGGATGACCGTATCCTGAATTTCCGGGAAGCTCTTCCAGGAGAAAAACTGGAATACCTGAAGCATACACCCGGCGCATATCTTGGCTCCT
This sequence comes from Blautia sp., assembly GCA_026169535.1. Lineage (GTDB taxonomy): Bacteria > Bacillota > Clostridia > Lachnospirales > Lachnospiraceae > Blautia_A. Next base: position 78,753 of record JAPFCU010000078.1, on the reverse strand, counting down.
GCCGCTACAAGCTTCCGGAATCTCTGGAAGATCCGGTGTACCCTCTTCTTTTCCGTAAATTTGAAGAAATGAACATCGGCTGGTTCTTCTATATCGGCGGCAATGATTCCATGGATACTGTAAGCAAGCTTTCCCGCTATGCAGCCCGGATTGGAAGTTCTATCCGTGTGATCGGAGAGCCTAAGACCATTGACAATGACCTGGTACATACTGACCATACTCCCGGTTATGGAAGTGCAGCCAAATACGTAGCGTCTACCGTTCGCGAGATCACTCTGGATGCCTGTGTTTATGAAAAAAAATCCGTGACCATCATAGAGATCATGGGACGCCATGCCGGATGGCTTACTGCTGCCGGCGCTCTTGCCCGTAAATATAAAGGCGACAATCCTCTGTTCATCTACCTTCCGGAAAGTGATTTTGATACAGAGCAGTTTCTCACAGATGTAGAAAAAGCCTTTGAGAAAAACTGCAATGTGGTTGTCTGCGTATCCGAAGGAATCCATGATGCAGAAGGAACCTTTATCTGCGAATATGACAGTTCCGTAGGCACTGACAGCTTTGGTCACAAAATGCTTGCCGGCTGCGGAAAATATCTGGAAAACCTGGTAAGAAATCGCCTTGGGGTAAAAGCCCGCTCTGTAGAACTGAACGTCAGCCAGCGCTGCAGCGCTTCTCTGATTTCCGGAACAGATCAGTCCGAGGCAATTGCTGCCGGACGTTTCGGTGTTCAGGCTACTCTGAATGGAGAAACCGGAAAAATGGTTTCCTTTATCCGCAAAGAAAACACAGACGGTTCCTATCTGATGGAATGCGGACTGGAAGATGTTAATCTAATCTGCAACGAAGAAAAAGGAGTTCCTGCTCAGTGGATCACTGAAAATGGTTCAGATATATCCGATGAATTCATAAAATATGTAACCCCTCTGGTACAGGGAAATATCACTGTTCCTGCAGGCGACGACGGACTTCCTGTATTTGTATACAGAAAATAAACCGTATAAAAAATGACGCAGACAAAAGTCTGCGCCATTTTTTATTTACCAGAATTCTTCCCTGTCTTTCTTCAATTGTTCTTCAACCTGTTGTTTTTTGAGTTCTTCCTCTTTCTTTTCATCACGGCTTTTTGGCAGAATGATATTCAAAAGCACTGCAATTATAGTAGCAAGAACTACAGGAGATTTTCCAAAAATAGTAGTTACCCATTCCGGGAAAGTAGCAAGCGCTGCTGTTGCCTGAGAAACTCCCATTCCCAGAGCTGCTGCCAGACCTACAATAGATGAATTACGATAATCCATCTCTGCAGACGCAACCAGCTTCATACCTGTCATTGCAATCGAAGCAAAAACAGAAACCGTCGCACCTCCCAGAACACACTGAGGAATCGTTGTCAGAAGTGCAGAAAATTTTGGTACAATACCTGCAACTGCCAGAATCACAGCAGCCAGTCCAAGAACACAGCGGTTGATAACTTTTGTCGTAGTTACAATACCAACATTCTGACTGTAAGTAGCAGTCGGCAGACATCCGAACACTGCACTTAAAATATTGCTCAGTCCATACGCTACAATACCGTTCTGAAGTTCTCTGTCTTTTGGAGTACGGTTCATAGAACCGATGGTAGTTGCTGAATAGTCTCCAATGGCCTGTACGGAATTTATTGCAAAAAGAATACTAATGGCTACACAGGAGGAAATTTCAAACTCTACGCCGAAATGCATAAACTGCGGAAGCTGAAAAGCGCCTGCCTCTCCTACGCTGGTAAGGTCTACCATTCCAAATGGTATAGAGACAATGTATCCTGCAATAATACCTATAAGAATAGAGGCCAGTTTACAGATACCTTTTCCAAAATGGTTCAAAGCAGTTACCACTGCCAGAGTGAAAAAAGCCACCAGCCAGTTCTGCCAATCTCCGTAATTCTCGCTTCCTACACCTCCTGCCATGTAATTAATAGCTGTTGGATAGAGAGAAAGACCTATGGTAAATACAACAGTTCCCGTGATCAGAGGCGGAAAAAACACCCTTATCTGCCGGACCAGAAGCCCCATTACAAGAGCTACGATACCACCTACAATCTGGGCTCCAAAAATAGCCGCAACTCCATAACCTTCCGCAATTGCCTGCATACTGGGTACATAGGCAAAGCTGACTCCCATGATCATAGGAAGACCGGAACCAATGGCAAAACCTGTTTTTTTTCCTACAGGAAACAGCTGAAGCAGTGTGGCAATGGCAGACATCACCAGAGATGCCTGAATCAGAATAACCCGATCCTCTGGTTTTAATCCACCGTTTCCCACAGCGCCTGCAACAATAATGGCAGGTGTCACGCAGCCAACGATCATTGCCACAACATGCTGAAGAGCAAGAGGAGCTGCTTCCCGCAGACGCGGAACGCCATCCAGCTCGAAAATACTTCCTCGTTTCATAATACCCTCCCTTTTCTTTTGTTTCTATTTATGTGTATTTTTCTTCCGTGTTTCATTATACCAAACAATATAACTAAAAACAATTAGCCCACCTAAAAATTTTTGTATAAGAATTACACAAAAATAAATATTCTTTTTTGTGAACTTTTATGTGAGCAGCTCAAACGTATGATACAGATCCACTCTTCCATACCCCCATTCTCTGTTAGGATACACCATATCCTCCTCACGAACTGCCCCTCTTCTCAGATAATTTTTTACACTGTTCCCAAAAAAGAACGGTTCGTTTCCACGGATAACAGCCCATTCGAAAAGAAGCGCCGCAATCCCGGCTGTCTGTGCTGCCGCAAGGCTTGTTCCTGACGCAGTCCCATATCCTCCCAAAGCTCCTGCCAGGGGTACTTTCAGATCCACTCCCGGAGCGGCAAAATCCGGTTTAACAAGATTATCTGTATTATAGCCTCTGCTGGAACGGATATAGAGACTGTTGTCTCGATACTGATATGCCGCAGCAGTCATGCCATTAGGTGCGTCCCCCGGTGATGTGATCGTATAATCCGGAGACGCTTCCAGGAAATACGTCTCTTCAGATATCATTCCCTGTACGGGAAGCCATACATGAAATCTTCCAGGACTGTTAAGGCGGCTTTCTGTTTCCAGCTTCCAGATTCCTTCCGCCGGATGAAGAAATCGGAAAAATATCAGAGTATTTCCAGATCGCCTTTCTATTGGAATATAATTAACCAGAACTTTTGTTTCCACAAACACAAACGAAAGTTCCTGGGTACTGTTTTTCAGCGCAGAGCTTATGGATAGCCTCTCACCAGTAGGTGACTGAATCACCACATTATAAAAATCAGGAGACTCTCCCCAGAACTCCATAGAAAAGCCATACAAAGATTCTGGCTTGCCTACTCGTAGTTCCATAATATTCCTGGTATTTGGTTCATTTAATACTCCCATATAATGATGTCTGGCAATTCCTTCATTTCCAGCAGCCACAGATACCGCATTCTGCGTAAAATTTGCAACGCTTCCAATATACTGACTAAGAGGTCCCTCACCTCTGTGAGCTCCCATACTGCTTCCAAGTCCAATACACACCGACAAAGGCATCTGATACTGAAGAGCTGTTTTGACTGCATAAGCAATTGCCAGCATAATATCATCTTCCTGAAAAACCTCTGCTGAAGAAGGGATCAGATAAAGCTCCCTGAGATATTTTTTTGCCTGTTTTAATTTCACCACCACCAGTTCTGCCTCCGGAGCCGCACCAGAAAATCCCTGTTCCGGTATCCTGTTCCCTGCTGCAATTCCTGCAAGCATCGTCCCGTGTCCATTTTCGTCCAGCGGCGGCAGTTCTTCCATGGAATCCGGCGAAACCAGCGCCCTGTCAATTTCTTCTCTTGTAAATACTCTTCCATATGGAACGTTCTCTGAAGGATTCCCTGTTATACTCTGATCCCATATACTGAGAATTTTTGTATGGTTTCCATTTCGAAAAGCCTCATGTCTCCAGTCTATTCCCGAATCAATGACAGCAATCAGATTTCCAGCTCCCTGCAGTTTCAGATAGGGGTGATCATGAAGCCGGTTAACACCGGAAGAATCCAGGCCTCCCTGATCCATATAGGTATAGCATTTCGGAACCGAAAGATAAGAATAACTGCTGATCAATGGTTCCGGTACCTGAGAAGCCGGTACGTAAGTTACACCAAACAGATCATCTATGATCTGAAAGCTCCTGTCTGATTCATATGTGACTGTACCATTTACATTCTGGTTATATCTGACAATAAAATTCTGGTAATTTTCATCCTGAGCAGGAAGCAGCTGATTTTCGTCTGCTTCTTCCTTTTTTTCAACCACTTCCATTCCCGGTTCATAATCCTCTTTTTCCAGCATTGCCTCTCCCTGTTTCTTTTTTATCAGCCTATGCTTTTCCATGGTTTCTGATTCCTGCATAACAAAGAGGACAAGCCCGCTTTTCTCGCCAGGTGCAGGCTGCTACAGGAAGTATTTTTTCTGACATCCGAAATAAAAAAGCCTCCGCAGTCCACGGATTTCTCCGTTTCCTGCGAAAGCTTTTTATTTTTCTTTATCAGCCCTGGCTCAGTACTGAACGAACATGATCAACTTCTTCTCTGGTGGCTTTTGCTGCGGGAACATAGTATCCCTTTGTCCGGGCAATACGGTAGATTTCCTCCTGAGACATTTCACACTGATTACGGATCTGTTTCAGAGTCTGTTTCAGCTGTGCGTTTTCCGTCTGTGGAATCATTTCTCCATAGCGTACAAGTTCTCCGTTAATACCTGCCAGCGTATCTGCTACCATTGCTTTTTCATTCATTTTCGGCACCTCCTACTGTAAAAACTGCATCAGCTGCTGTTTTGTCTGCTGTGCGGACTGGGCAGATTTCTGGAAGAACTGTTTTACCTCCATATCCTCTGCTTTTTGTGCATAGTCCTGCATTTTACAATGTGTGGTGTCAAAACCGCCGATCAGATGGCGAAGGTTCTGAAGATCAAGTTCTGAAATTTCTGTCATGATACTACCTCCTCATATATTTTCTACAAAGGGTAGTATGTCAAAAAACAGATTTTTTTATTCGCCGATCAGCCAGTTATACATTTCTTCATACTGTCTTGCGGAATTACCCCAGGAGAAATCAGCTGCCATAGCACGGTCAACCATCTTATTCCATTCACGCTTGTTATCATAGAATACACGCTCTGCATTTCGTACCGTAGCCATCATCTCATGTGCATTGTAATTGGTAAAGCTGAATCCTGTTCCCGTTCCCTCAAACTCGTTATACGGCTGTACAGTATCCTTCAGTCCACCTGTTTCTCGCACAATCGGGAGAGTTCCATAACGAAGGCTCATAAGCTGGCTCAATCCGCACGGCTCGAAAAGAGACGGCATCAGGAACGCATCGGAAGCTGCATAAATCCTGTGGGACATCGGCTCGTCATAATAAATCTGGGCAGAAACTTTACCATGATATTTCCAGTCAAAATGGCGGAACATATTCTCATAACGTTCATCACCTGTTCCCAGAATCACGAACTGGACTGCATCCTGGCACATTTCATCCATAACATAAGCTATCAGATCAAAGCCTTTCTGGTCTGTCAGACGGGATACGATACCAATCATCATAGCCTTAGGATCCACTTCAAGTCCCAGATCCTTCTGAAGCTGAATCTTATTTTTTACTTTTTCCTTACGGAAAGTTTTTGCATTAAAGTTCTGTGTAATAAACGGATCTGTCTCCGGGTTAAATACATCATAATCAATTCCGTTTACGATTCCGCGAAGACTGTTGGAGCGGGCACACATAAGTCCGTCCAGTTTCTCCCCATAAAACGGCGTCTTGATCTCTTCTGCATATGTATTACTTACTGTAGTAACTGCATCAGCAAATACGATTCCGCCTTTCAGATAGTTTGCATCCTTATAAGCCTCAAGTTTATCCGGTGCAAAATAATAATCAGAAAGTCCTGTGATCTCTTTTATTGTTTTTACATCCCATACACCCTGGAACTTCAGGTTATGAATAGTCATCACTGTCTTGATTCCCCAGAAAAAGTCATTCTGCTGGAAAGAATCATGAAGATATACCGGAACCAGACCTGTCTGCCAGTCATGACAATGGATCACATCCGGACGGAAACCAATTACAGGAAGCACGGAAAGCACTGCCTTGGAGAAAAATGCAAATTTTTCCAGATCCCAGGGTGCACTGTCATAAGGCTTCGGACCGCTGAAATAATATTCATTGTCAATAAAGTAAAACTGAATTCCGTCATACTGCATCTGCATAATACCCACATAGCAGTTTTTGTAGCCCAGATCCATGTAAAAATGGGTCACATATTCCATTTTATCTTTCCATTCCTGTTTCATGCAGGCGTATTTGGGGAGGATAACACGGATATCAAAATAACGTTTATCAAAGTATTTCGGAAGAGCTCCGGCAACGTCTGCCAATCCTCCTGTTTTGATAAACGGCACTGCTTCTGATGTTGCAAATAAAATCCTTTTCATCTGTAAATACCCCTCCTTAGTGTGACTTAAAGATATTTTTATTATACTCCAAATACACTCTATTGGAAAGAGTGATTTTTGTATTCCAGGCGAATCTTATCTGCGATCAGCGCAATAAATTCCGAATTTGTAGGTTTTCCTTTTCCTGTACTGACTGTATATCCAAAAAGCTCATCAATGGTATCCATCTTGCCCCGGCTCCATGCCACCTCTATGGCATGACGGATGGCTCTTTCCACACGACTTGGTGTCGTTTGATGTTTCTTTGCTATTGTGGGATAAAGCACCTTGGTAATGGAATTCAGCATCTCAATATCGTTGACTGCCAGAATAATAGCATCTCTTAAATACTGATATCCTTTAATGTGCGCAGGCACCCCAATTTCATGGATGATATTTGTCACATCCGATTCCAGATTCCTCGCGCCATATTCCGCTTTCTGTTCCTGAACTGCTGCCTGACGCAGTACAGATTCCCTGTTTCTACGATCACCCGATCTTCTGAGATGCTTGATCCGGTTCAGCAGCACCTGATTATCAAAAGGTTTCAGCATATAATAATCCGCTCCCAGACTGAACGCATCTTCTGTAATCCTCTCCTGCCCCACTGCTGAAACAACAATAAAAGAAGGCTGTTTTTTTACTGTCATATCATGACTGCAGTGTTCCATAACTGTCAAACCGTCCATTTTCGGCATAATAATATCCAGAACCACTACATCTGGTTCCTTTTCTCTGATGATATTACAGATTTCTTCGCCATTATGTGCTTTGCCGACCAGTGTCAGATCCTTGTCCTCTTCGATCATCCGCCCCAGTATTTCTACCATCTTCTCGTTATCATCTGCTACTGCTACATTTAATTTTTCCATCAGACCAGTTTCCTCCTCATTTTTGACAGCCTGCCTGCAAAAGCTGTGTTGAAATTTCATTTACTCACATGTCACAGATATTATAGAGGAAGCACCTGCGCGAAATCAAGCTGAAAGGGGCTGAAAAATCTGTTTTTCTTTCGCTTTTTTTCGAGTTTTACAGACATTTATCCCAAAAATTCGTGAGAAAGATTTCTATAGAAATCAGATATCATGCAGTTTTATGGATGTTTTTACTGATCCTGTTTTTTCTGCATTTTTCTACATGGCAGCATAGATCGCGGCAATCGTTCCATCTGCTACTGCTGTGGAAACCTGCCGAACCTGTTTTACTCGAATGTCTCCGGCTGCATAAACACCTGGAATCTCTGTTTCCATTTTTTCATTTACCGGAATAAATCCATTCTCCAGAGACAGCTGTGTATAAAGCTCTGTATTCGGAATCGTCCCTGCATACACAAAGATCCCGCATCCCGGGTCTTCTATAGTTTCAATAGCCCCTGTATGTTCATCCAGAATTTCCAAGGTCCGAACCTGATCGGTTCCATATACTCCGTGAAGTCTTGAATGAAGACGAAGAGAAATATTCGGTGTATCTTTTACCTTTTCCCTGAATTCTGCAATACATCCAAGAGAATCTTCAAAATGGATAATCGTTACTTCAGCGGCCAGTTTTGCAAGATATAAAGCTTCTTTTACCGCTCCGTCTGCACCGCCTACCACATAAATATGTTTTCCACGATAGCTTTCTCCATCCTTTGCAGCATTCATTCCCATCCCTTTTCCCCAGAGCTCTGTTTCTCCTGGAATCCCCAGTCTTCTTGGTGAGGTACCGTTTGCCAAAATTACTTTTTCAGCTTCAAAAACCCCTTTATCTGTAAAAATTTCTTTTTTATCTCCAATCAGTTCTGCCTTTTTCATCTCTGCTTTCAAAATCTCCACACCGGCTGTCTCTGCCTGCTGTTTCAGTCTTGCAGCAAATGTAGCTCCGGTCTCTCCCGGGATCACGCCTGCATAATGGGTCACTGTAGACACCTTTCCAATCAAACCTCCTGTCTGATCCTTCTCGATCACCAATACCTTTTTTCCTCTGCTTGCCCCATAAATTCCTGCGCTGATCCCTGCCGGTCCTGCTCCGATAATCACTACATCATACATATTCTGCATCCTCCTTACACCTTTTCATATTGCTTTTCTCTATTGATGGCTGCTTTGTTTCTTTACATCTTAAATATATTCTTTATTCATCATTTTGTAAAATTATAATAATTGATATAATCATAAATTTATGTTATGTTAAAACAAATATATGAAAGGAGGATCTATCATGCTTGATTTTAGAATGGAAACTTTTCTTAGCGTATGCAGATATATGAATTTTACTCATGCCGCCGAAGCTCTGCACCTGACTCAGCCGGCAGTTTCCCAGCATATCCGTTATCTGGAACAAAAATATGAGGCCCCTTTATTTTACCGCGAAAAAAAGAAGCTCTCTCTGACTCCAGCAGGAGAACTTCTTCTTTCCGCACTGGAAACCATGCAGAATGATGAAAATACATTAAAAAAACGGATGCAGGAAAGCCTTTCCAAAAAGAAGATCCTGACCTTTGGTGTGACTATGACCATTGGAGAATATGCCATCCTTCCCTCTCTGGCTGCTTTTATCAAAAATCATCCTGATACGGATCTCCATATCCGCTACGGCAATACACAGACTCTTCTTGCCTGTCTGCAGGAAGGAACCATTGATTTTGCCATTGTAGAAGGTTATTTTAAGGAAGACAGATACGAGGTACGCATTTATAAAGAAGAAGAATATATTGCCGTGGCCTCCAGCCGACATAAATTCTCACAGCCAGTCCGCTTTCTGCGTGATCTGACAAAGGAACGTTTGCTCACCAGAGAACCCGGCTCAGGAACCAGAGCTGTTCTTTCCAGAACTCTTGCCCTGAAAAATTTATCTGTTCTTGATTTTTCTCATCTTGTGGAAGTAGAAAACATCCATACCATTGTTTCTCTTCTGTGTGAAGACTGTGGGATCTCCTTCCTGTACAAGTCTGCTGCAGAACAGGAAATCAGACAGGGTAATCTGTGCCAGATTCCTCTGTCTGATTTTAAGATAACTCATAATTTCAGTTTTCTCTGGAATAAAGGAAGCATTTTTTCTGAAGAATATGAAACAATCTTTCAGGAGTTAAAATCCGGCAATCTCTAGATTTTCTATCACTCCATACGAAGCCGTTCTACAATACTCTGTTTTTCCAGATTTTTAAAGCACAGATAAGGGATCAATACTGCAAATACCAGCAAGATCGGTGTGCATATAATAAGAGGTAGCAAGGTAAAACGGAATGTGGTAAAACCGCCTTCTACCATTGCGCGGATGCCTGTGCCAACTGCCGCCGCACTGATCAGATAAGAAACAGTCAGGGTAATAGCTGCATAGTAAAGTCCCTCACAGACCAGCATCCGACAAAGCTGCTTTTTCGTCATACCCACACTCTGGATCATGGCAAATTCCCGTCTTCGTGACACAATTGCCGTCACCATGGAATTGATAAAATTCAGAACGCCTACCAGAGCGATAATAATGCTGATGGCATTTCCCATAACAGCAGAAGAACGTGTTTCTGCCTCATACTGCTCTTCCATCGATTTACGGGAGGTCACCGGAAGACTGCTGTCCTTTTCTTCCATGTAGGTATCCAGCCATTCCTGCATAGGTTCCACCTTACTGTCCTTTACATTTACAAATAATCTTCGCAAAGTATTTTCCGGCCACTGCGCCCGGAAGGTGTCTGTCGGCAGGATAAAGTGCATTTCCATAGAGGAAGGCGCGCCCATTTCCGCCGCCCCGTCGTCAACCGGCATCAACGGATATACCACAGCCATAACTTCATAAGATTTTCCCGCTAATTCAATGGTGCTTCCTACAGAGGGAACCGGAAGGGAGGGATAAATCTCATCCTGCTCAATTGCCGGCCCTACTGCCAGAACATAGTTTCCGCTGGAAAAAGCTTCCGCATCAAAAGTTCCGTCCATGATATACGATTCCTGTGTGACTGCCTGAAGCGGTATTCCGTCCATTCCAAATATCACTGCGCTGCTTTCTCCTGTATCTACCGCCTGATGAAACGCTTCTGCTCCCGAAGGATTATAGGTACTCCAGTCTGCAAGCATTTCTTCTGTGTAAAATCCCTGGAGATTTTTTACAGTCTGCTCATCCATCTTCCAGGTAAACTGCGCGGAATACTGATGTCCTGTGGACTCCACACCTTCAAAGGATTCCAGAGTTTCCACCAGAGTTTCGTTTAAGGTATCACCTTTCGGATTATATCCGCCGATGTAATCTTCACTGGTCACATCAGAAAGCTCGAAATCTGCGATAGTCAGATTTGCCAGATATTTCTCCATATCAAAGGCTGCATTTTTTGCATAAAAACAGCTGAGGAGCACAAGCCCCAGTGTCAGAGAACAGATTACGGTAACGGTTCTCTTTTTATTGCGTCCCAGATTTGCCCATGCCATGGATGCAAGAGAAGTATTTTCCTTCTTTCTTTTGATTTTTTTGCTTTTTCCGTCTGCATCACTCATACGAAGAGCTTCCACAGGAGACACCTTTCCCGCCAGTCTTGCCGGACGCAGACAGGAAATCAGTACCGTAAGCCACGCAAAAACAGCTGATCCGATAAAAATAACCGGATTTACCGATACACTGCCCCCGCCTTCCAGGATTCCGGTAAAAGCAGGCACCAGTACCATTCCCAACAGCCATCCAAGCAGCAGCCCTGCCGGGATGCCGATCAGACACAATTGATTGGACTGTCCAAAAATCAGCTTTTTAATCTGTTTTGTAGTCATTCCCAGGGTTTTCAGTTTACCGTAAAACTGTACGTCTGCAGTAACACTGATCTGAAAAATATTATAAATGATCAGATAGCCTGCGATAAATACCAGAATCATACCCAGGTACATAGGCAAAGTCTCCTGAAGTGCTGTAGCGCCCATCTCCGGGGAATAGGCAAGATTTATATGATATTCCAGATCTGTAAGTCCGGTATCGGAAAGCACCTGTTCCACAGTCTTTTCAATATTGCGGTCACTGTGAAGCGTAACCTGAGCCATATGCATTCCAAAAACATTTCCATCTGATATAACGTCTTCACTGTCTGTCAGAATACCTTCTGTGTAATCTTTTGAAACCCATGCCATACTGGCATATACGGATTCGTTTCCTTCCCAGAAACCACAGAGGGTAAAAGTAGAAGAAATCTTTTCTGCTTCCGGATCAGACAGATCCTTTCTCCATTCCAGAGTAACCGCTTCCCCAAGCTTCGGCTCCACCCCAAGCCGCTTTAATGTTAATGTATCCAGCGCTGCCTCGTTACCGTTTTCCGGCATATGCCCTGTTGTTGGCATACAAAAAGAATGAGAGGCATAGCTTTTATCCGCCCAGCGGATCTCCACCTGCTTACCTGACAAAGCTTTGTTTTCCGCAAGTCCCAGAACCGTGCTTTCCCCTGTCTCTTTGACATCCGAGTGATTTGCCAGAATTTTTGCCTGATCTGGCTGAATAGATTTGAAGGAAACCTGCGCATCATATCCTGTCTGCCGGAAGGTCATTTCCACCAGATTTTCACTCATGCTCTGTGCCAGAGTAAATAAAGTGGCAAACATCATGGCAGTCATCAGAATTGCCAGAACCGCCACCAGATTTCTTCCTTTATTTTTCTGAAAAAGCCGCTGGTTTAATACACGAACCGGCTCAAATTTTTTTCCTTTTTTTCTTTTTCCATTTTCTCTGCTCATATCTGCTGCCCTTCCTGCTTACTGTTCTGCAATCCTTCCATCCTCAATGCGGATGATCCGGTCCGCCATCTGCGCGATCTCCGGATTGTGGGTGATCATCACAATGGTCTGGTGAAATTCCCGGCTGGTCATTTTTAAAAGCCCGATCACATCGTCACTGGTCTTACTGTCCAGATTACCTGTAGGCTCGTCTGCCAGAATGATAGACGGCTTACTTGCCAGAGCCCGTGCAATGGCTACTCTCTGCTGCTGTCCGCCGGAAAGATTATTGGGAAGGGAGTTCAGTTTCTTTTCCAGTCCCAGAAGCTTTACCACTTCCATAATGAATTTCTTATCCGGTTTCCTTCCGTCCAGGGAAATGGGCAAAATAATATTTTCCCACACACTTAATACCGGAACCAAATTATAGTTCTGAAAAATAAAGCCAATCTGTTTTCTCCGGAAAATCGTCGCCTGCTCACTTCCCAGCCTGGCAAGATCCGTATTTCCGATACGGATGCTTCCCTCTGTTGGAGTATCCAGTCCGCCCAGCATATTCAAAAGTGTGGATTTTCCCGAACCCGAGGTTCCGATAATGGCAGTAAATTTACCCCGCTCGATCTCTAAGTCCACACCGTCTAACGCACGTACCTGTGTTTCGCCTTTTCCATAATATTTTTTTAAGCCTGTGGCTGTTAAGATTGCTTCCATTTATATCTCCTCCCTGTGTCCTGTCTCTTTTTAAGTTGGTTTTACTATAACAGACCAATGTCTCAGTCAGGGTACAGAAAAGGTACAGTTTTGTAACTTTTGGGAATTGTTTTATCAGTAATGCGAAACGGCAAACACATGCACTCAGAGAAAAAATGTATCTGCAGAGAGAAAAAGTAATGACATCCACTTCGATGAAATGGTATAATTTTTAAAAATCACGAAAGTGCAGGAAGAAAAGAATATGGATTTAATTATTGTATGTTTGTACATAAGAGCGTTATTCTTTGCCATTTTAATAATATGGTTTTTATATCAGATTCTCAGGAAGAAACGATGGGTTCGTTGGGAAAGAGCTGCGCGGGATATGAAAGACTTTATAAAAAGAAATGAAAAAAAAATCAATACTATTTCAAAAGTGATTGTAGGTATTTTTTTAATACCTTCGTTTTTGGGAACGACAGTCCCTGCTGTAACGGACCTTCCCAACGTAATCAATAAGAACTATCTTCAGTCAGAAGGAATCGTAACCTCCTGGGATTACAGTGACGAGAATAAAAATGAAATACGCAGCATTGGCATTACAGACAAAAACGGAAATGAAATATTTGTAACGGTTTACAGCAAGGGAATTCATAAAGGGGACTATTTAAAAGTAAAATATTTACCTGTCAGTAAATACGGAGTAATCGAAGAATGATCATTTCTGGAAAACGCCAGCGTTTTTGCTGCGATTCTGAAAATTATTTCTGGCACGGCGGGCTTTCAGAGCCATACACCGTGCCAGAAATCGATTCTTCTTTATTTATGAATGGAAGTTGAAATACCAGTCCCTGCATCTTTTTGCTGCTCGTATCAAAATACATATAAGGATAAAAGTTAAGATACATGGCATATGTGGCTAAGAGTATCGCCGTCAGAATAAAAAGCTTTATTCCCCCTGTCTCATCCGTTCTGTCAGGCTTCCTTTCGTGAGAAAATGAAGGCAAAGCAATGGTACAGCTACTGCAAGTATCCCTAATATTAATGAAAAGATCCACAGCGGTAAAAAGGAACAGGTATAGACCATGCTCCAGGATCCCGCTGCTTCTACCACCTTCGGCATAAGAAAACGGTCAAAAATTGTTGTAACAGGAATCAAGATCATAAGCATTAATCCAGCATGGAAGATTCCTTCCAGAAGGAGAAGCTTTTGAAGCTGCGTCCGTGTCATGCCAAGGCTTTCGTATACGGCAAACTCCCCTTTCCGGCTCACGGTCTTGATCACCAGCATATTAATAAAATTCATCAGCGCGATTCCAGTGAGCACCAGTCCGATCACCAGATCCGGAAGTACCAGATTCAGCCGCGCTACACGGAAATTATCCTGATATTCGCTGCGCCTTGTGATACCCACGCCCCGGTTCAGCCCCTGTTCGTATTCATCCAGATAAACTTCAAATTCTTTCTGCTGCCCTTTATCAATATTTACTGCCAGCTGACGGTACGCCTGTTCCGGGAACAGCCGATCAAAGGCTTCTATTGGAAGAATGTATACAAGATTGAATGCTGCTTCCGGACTTTCTGCGCCCTGTAAGTATGTCTCGTCATGCATCACGGAACCCATAACCGTAAATTTTTTACCCGAAATCTCAATTTCTTCTCCCTCAATGGGTGAGGACAATCCTTCATGATAAGCTCCGCCAACCAGTACGAATTCTCCGGAGGCAAATGCCTTTTCATCAAAGCTGCCGCTGGTAAATGGCGAATACTCCTGCAAATAGTCCAGATATACTCCGTCCATACCAACGACCAGTCCCGTATACTCTCCCGTTTCCTCCAGCCTTGCAAGCCCGTTCAGCCATTCCGGGTAAGCAGCCTGGGTTTCCCGTAAAGTCTGCTTTTCATCATAAGGCTGGTTATAAAATGCTGTAATACGTTCACGCAGCGTTCCTGACGCCGTCATGGGAATTTCATGGCTTTTCAGCATACTTACAGATGTTACCTCCCGACGCTTTTTCAGTTCCGCCACGGTTTCTTCTGTAATTCCCTGATTTTTTTCATTATACTGCTGTGCGGAAAGATATGCGGAGCCATCGCACAGGCTGTAATCCCATGGGAACATGGAAGAAAGATAAATCTCCTCTTTGGCGCTGATATACCGGATCCATACGGAATTCAGGAGCAGCACTGCCAGAAGCAGAGAAACCACTGACAAAAGCGTGCGCCAGCGATTTTTCCCCAGAGTACGAAATGCAAGCTGTGCCAGAGTCATACGTCCGTCAGACTTCTGCCTTCTTTTTGGCAGTCTCCCGAAAGCGCTGTTCAGCATATCTGCCGGAGTCCTGCGTGAAAGCCGAAGCGCCGGAAGAAAATATGCCAGTAAAACAGTTGCCATCGTACACAAAACAGCGGCTGCAAATGGCGGCCAGGACAGAAAATACAGCGCCGGATTCTCTTCCATTCCGATAACCACCCGTCCTGTAATAAAATAATGAAGGACAAATCCCAGCGCCCAGCCGGGAATCATTCCCAGAGCAGAAACCAGAATCCCCTGTTCCAGAAGCAGCCGCCAGATCTGACGTGGCGTCATTCCCAGAGATTTCAGTCCTGCATAAAACAAATGCTCTCTGTCTGCAGCTACATGGACAATGCTGTAAACCATCAGGTACCCACATAATATCACCAGAAAAGCAGGCATGTAATAAGGACGTGCCTGATGTTCTGCCATTTCTTTCCGCGCATCCTGATATGCCAGATTCGTGGTATAGGTACAGCCTGTCACACCCTGTTGAGAAAGAATGGCTTCTGCCTGTTTCTCTATATCTTTTGGCTGATGCAGGTTTACCCCAAGAGTTACATTCGCAGCATTCTCTTCATCATAATCCGGCAGGAGCTTCTTCGCCTCCTCCTTCGTGATCCAGGCGCAGGCTTCTGAAAAATTCGCAGGACTTGCCCACCATCCGCAGAGGGTAAACGCTGTGGTATGCGTTTCTCCCTTCGGGTCTGTCCAGTCGATGGATACCGGACTTCCTATCTCATGGGGTATACCAAGGGAATCCATGGTAAACTCATCCAGAGCGATTTCTCCATTTTTCTGAGGCAGCGTTCCCACAGTCGGAACAGATAACACCGTCTGAGCATAGGCACGGTCTGTAACAGCCAGCTTAATACTTCTCCGACCGATCACCGGATCGGATAACTGTCCGATTGTGCTCAGACGCACTGTACTTTTGATGCTGCTGTTTCCGGTAAGTGTATCTGCCTGTTTCTCTGTAAGTCCGGTATAAAGGATATGGCTGGTAGAGCCATAGGAATACTGATAGTTCAGCAAATATGCATTCTCCACGGAACTTCCCAGAAGAAACACAAAAGTATACAGCGCTGTCACCAGCATTGCCGCACAGGACAAAAGTATATATTTTACAGGGTGAAACCGCACGTCCCTTCTGACAAGGGTACGGCAGACCTTCAGATTATTATTTGCAATCATGTCTTTTCCTCTCCTACGCCAGAATCCTGCCGTCCTCGATCCGTACCACCCGGTCTGCCATCTGAGCGATCTCCAGGTTATGGGTAATCATCACCAGTGTCTGGTGATAAGTCTCCACAGACATTTTCAAAAGTCCAAGTACGTTCTGTCCGCTTCTGGAATCCAGATTTCCTGTAGGCTCGTCTGCCAGAAGAATGGATGGCTTTGCAATCAGAGCTCTTGCAATCGCCGCTCTCTGCTGTCCGCCGCCGGACAATTCATGAGGGTAAGCGGTCAGCCGGTCCTTTAACTGGAGTAATTCTGTAATTTCCTGAAAAAACACAGAATCCGGCGCAGAACCTGCAAGACTTAAAGGAAATAAAATATTTTCCTGTACGGTAAGCGTTGGAATCAGATTAAAGCTCTGATACACAAAACCTACCTTGTTCCTGCGAAATACGGCAAGCTCCTTTTCCTTCAGCCCGGACAGATTCACACCGTCTACGATCACTTCCCCCTCATCGGGAATATCCAGTCCACCCATCATATTCAAAAGAGTTGTCTTGCCGGAACCGGAGGCTCCGATAATTACAGTAAACTTTCCTTTTTCAACAGAAAGGTCGATGCCGTCCAGCGCTTTCACTGCGCCCTCCCCTTTCCCATATGTTTTGTGCAGATCCTTTATTGTCAGAATATCCACTTCTTTTTCCTCTCTCCCTTTGTCAGCTTAATAAATACACGGAAAAGGTCGTGCCCTCTCCCATTTTCGATTTCACACTGATATATCCCTTTTGCCGGTTGATAATGCCGTTTGCCAGATACAGGCCAAGACCGACTCCTTCCTGTGCCGCGGCCTCCTCCGCCCTGTAAAACCGCTGAAAAACATCCTGATAATGTGCTTCCGGTATGCCCATTCCTGTATCCCTGATGTCAATACGGGTATAAAACTGCCATGGCCGTACCGTGATGGACACATGACCGCCCGCCGGCGTATATTTTACAGCGTTATCCAGAATATTTCCAAGAGCCTCCGCCGTCCATTTCGGATCGTGCTGTACCGTAATCTCCGGATCACATTCCACAGAAAGCACGATTCCTTTCTGCTCTGCCTTTGCCCAGACGGCGCTCATTGCCTGCGCAATGGTTTCATGGATCCGGCCTTCCGTGGGATGCAGTACAAACGTCCCTGTTTCCAGTCTGGACATATGGATCAGGGACTGCATAAGGAAATCCAGCTTATCGATCTGTTCTTCTAAAGTCGTCATAAATATCTGCCGTTTTTCTTCTGTGAGATCCGGCTTTTGCAGGATCCCTGAATACAGCTTCATATTTGCCACAGGCGTCTTTACCTGATGGGAAATATCGCTGACAAGCCCCTGCAGGATCTCCTTATCCCTCCGGCTCTGCATCCTTCCCTCCTGCATAATATCATAATACTGCAGAAGCTTCCCCTGTACCTTTGCCGTCAGAGAATCTTCATAAGGCTGAAAATACTCCGGCTGTCGTCCCGCAATGGCAGCATCCA
This sequence comes from Blautia sp., assembly GCA_026169535.1. GTDB lineage: Bacteria > Bacillota > Clostridia > Lachnospirales > Lachnospiraceae > Blautia_A. Next base: position 60,923 of record JAPFCU010000078.1, on the reverse strand, counting down.
GCGTCTCACAGATATCATCCGAAAACTGTTCGATCTGCCGCCTCTTTAATACAGACCACAGAAGATTCAAAAGAACAATTCCCCCGCAGACGGCCAGAATCCCATAACGCGCCGAAGCTCTCGGGACGTACTCCCATAAAAGCCGGAACAAAAATCCCACAAGGACTGCACCTGCAAAAAACAGAACCGCAGACAGCCACTTTGTCTGTTTCCTTTTCATTGTGCATTTCCTTTCCATATATAACCCATGCCCCGTACCGTCTGGATATAAGTATGGGAAGAGTTTTCTATCTTTGCCCTCAGACGGTTCATAGTCACGGTCAGCGTGTGATCGTCAATAAAATTTCCTCCACTGTCCCACAGCCGCTCCAGAAGAACCTGTCTGGTAAGGATCTGTCCTGAATTTTCTGTCAGGATCCGCAAAAGCTTATATTCATTCGGTGTAATGGACAGTGTTTCTCCATCCCTCTGTGCCGTCAGAGATCCAAAATCCAGTGTTAAAAATCCGTCGCTCCACTGCACATGACTTTTGACGGTCTTCTGCCCCTGGGCGCGGCGCAGCGCCACCTCTACCCGGCGAAGGAGAATCTTCATATTGAATGGTTTTGTTACATAATCCTCCGCTCCGAGATCAAATCCGTCCAGAACATTCTGCTCCAGATCATTGGCGGTCAGAAAGATTACCGGAAGTTCCGGGTATATGGTTTTGATCTCTCTGCACAGATCAAAACCATTTCCGTCCGGAAGATTTACATCCAGAAGAATCAGATCCATTTCACTGTTTTTCAACAGCTGACGGGCTTTCTGGCAGTTAAACGCCGCCATGGACAGATAGCCTTCCGTATCCAGTTCAAAACAAAGACCTGTGCTTAATGCCAGGTCGTCTTCTACTACTAATATTTTTTTCATGATGCCACCTCATGCCAAATTATTGTTTTAATTATATCAAAAATTCCAAATTTTGTATAGAATCTGTTTGCCTTTTTACAGCCTGAAACCTGTAACATACAGAAAATATCAGATTGAATTTCTTCTCTTTTCCATGATATAATTTTTTTACTAAAACCGTATCTTAAGACTGAAAGTTAAAATAACAGGAGGTTTGCCTATGGATAACAGAAAAGATGGTTTCATTGTCATTGCAGCAACTATGTGCTTCGGAGTTTTTTCCAAAGTGACTGTCCGTGTTCCCTACATGGCATGGGGATATTTCGACCTGTTCTTCCTGCTGTCCCTGCTGTGGTGGTTCCTGTACACCGGCGCTCTTTATGTGGCAATCCGGGAATATACCCAAAATATTGACAGTTATTCCAGGGTCTTTGGTCAGGCAGCTATTTTTGGCGCAGCTGCCACATTATTAAAAACAGGAATCGACGCTATTACAGAAATGTTTGTCCGCCAAAGCGGAAACACCATGATTTCCATATTTGTTATGGAACTGGTTCTGCTGCTTTTCGGATGCGCGGTCATGGTATTTTTGTTTTATTTTGTTGCAAAGCAGAGTATCTCCTCATGGAAGCCTTCCTTAAATCTTTATGCCGGAATTATGGGCGGTACTCTTGCTCTTTATGTCGGAATAGTCTTTTATTATCTTTTTAAACTGGACTGGGCATTAGAAAAATATTCCGGCGCAGTAGCGGAGGTTGGCGAAGAACAGGCCAGACTGAATCTCTCTACAAAATTTGCCCGGGAATCTGCCGGTATTGGTATGGTGGTGTATGTAATCATTTTCATTACCATGTGGCTGGCGCTCCGTAAAAATTCAGAAAAACGCAGGTCATCTTGATACAAAATACAACCGCCAACTTTTTTGTTCAGTAGTTGGCGGTTATTTACTGCTCTGACAGTCCTCATTCTCCCATTATAACAACAGGAGTTAAAAAATGCTTCAGTCCGCATCATCCTCCTGGATACTTTCCATAAATCCGGATGGATCTCCTTCCTTCGCTTTTCTGATATTCTCACGAAGGTATTTTCTGGTTGCATCGTCGCAGCGATCCTCTCCCATATAAGGCATATCAAAAGCGGTCTCCAGTTTTTCCAGTGCCTCCTCCGCCTGTTCCGGCTCTGTCTGATAAGTATCCAGCCATTCTTTTATCCATGTATATTCCCATAAGAGGGAAGCTCTTGTATCTCCATAGCCTGACTGAAAAGATGCGCCGGTATCTTCACCTTCCAGTTTTTCCGGTAAATCAGCGCCTTCCGGCCAGTCCAGCTTTTCAATACTTTCCAGATATTCCTTTTCAATGTGTGCAAAATCAGTAAATCCTCTGACGTCAGAATCCGCATGTACGCATCCTGCTGCCGTCAGTCCAAGAAGCATTGCAAAACTTACAATAACCGGTTTTAATTTTTTCATGATCGTATCCTCCTTAAAGAAAAAGACTTTTGTTTTGATATGATTATTGTATCAGAACAAAAGTCTTTTTTTCATTGTTTCCTCATATGGAAATCCTCATATTTTATACGGAATTTCTTACGATTTTCCTACGAAACGGGAAGAACAACCGTAAATTGAACCGTTTCTTCCTCGCTTTTAGCAGAAATCCTTCCTTTGTGAAGTTCTACAATCTGTTTCGCAATGGCAAGGCCAAGTCCTGTACCGCCCCCTGTGCTTCTCTCCACATCCAGCCGGTAAAACTGTTCAAATATCAGCGACAGTTTTTCCCTCGAAATAGTGTTTCCATAATTTTTAAACCGTATGGTTATCTCTCCCTGCTGCAATTCCGCGGTAATCGTAATGACAGTGTCCGGAAAGCTGTAAATGATCGCATTGCGCAGTAAATTGTCAAATACACGCTGAATTTTGTCCGGATCACAGCGAAAAAACAGATTTTCAGGCGCATGGAGACTGCATTGAAGCCCTTTTTCCTGCAGCATTGGCTGAAATTCAAAGATCAGCTGTTCCAGCAGACGTGTCAGGTTGATCTCTGTATACTGTAATATGATCTCCGACAGATTGAATCTTGTGATCTCAAAAAATTCATTGATAAGATCTTCCAGCCGCTGCGCCTTATTTCTGGCAATGGAAAGATATTTTTTCCTCACCTCTTCTGATATCTGGGGTTCATCATGCAATAGCGTAAGATATCCCATAACTGAAGAAAGCGGCGTTTTCAGATCATGCGCCAGATACATAATCAAATCATTTTTTCTCTGTTCATTTTCTTTTGCAAGCCTTGCATTCTGCTCTGCTTCCTGTTTTAAGGCATTGATTTTTACTGCAATCTCACTGAGTTCCGGAGAAAGCTCAATGTAATCCGTATTTTTATCAAACATTTTTACTGTTGCCGCCTGCAGTTCGTAGACATAGCTGACCACTTTTTTTAACAGTCTGTAAGTCAGCCACACAACGCAGATCACCCATACGACAAGCCCCGCCGTATATGTATAAAGCGCTCTGTAATGCAGAAAGTAATGTTCCCCGTACCATCTGCGAAACAGCCACGTAGCTGCTATGTCCGTCCCATAGATACCTGCCATAATGATCACGGAGCAGACTGCAAACTGTATAAGATAACTTTTTAACAGGGTTCCCAGCAAAAAATTCCTTCCATTTTTATTCAATTCCATATCCCACTCCCCATATTGTTTTGATAAATCTTGGCTTTTTTGCCGGTTCCTCCAGTTTCTCTCTGAGACGTCCTATATGTGCCATCACCGTATTATTATTGTTCAGGTATTTCTCCTTCCATACCGCTTCAAATAATTCTTCCGACGGGACAACCTTTCCCTGATGTTCACACAGATACCAGAGAATCGAAAACTCAATGGGCGTCAGGGATATCTCTCTGCCATACAGAAAGCATTTGTGGCTTTCTTTATTAATCACGAGCCCTCTGATATCGTATTCTGACTTTTCCACTGGCTGACCGGAAATGGAAGTATTATATCTGGAGCACCGTCTTAGCTGTGTTTTTACCCGCGCCACAACCTCCAGCGGATTGAAGGGTTTCGTAATATAATCGTCTGCTCCTATCGTCAGCCCCATAATCTTATCACTGTCCTCTATTTTGGCAGTAAGCATGATTACCGGGAAAAAAAATTTTTCCCGAATCTTCTGGCAGATACGAAATCCGTCAATATCCGGCAGCATCACATCCAGAACAGCCAGGTCGATATCTGTTTCTTCCATGCACCGCAGGGCATCTGTTCCATTATAAAATTTATAAACAACGTAATGGTCATTTTGAAGATAAACCTCCAGCAGATCTGCAATCTCCCGTTCATCATCTACAATCAGAATTTTTTCATTCATTATGCCTGCTCCTTATCTTTTCCATTTTATGGACAGCAATTTATCTTTTCGGCATATCCTTACACAAAGCCCAGCTTCTATTTATGGATATACATTCTTGTCATATCAGGTTCGTCATCTCCCTGAACCATACATAAAAATTCCCATCCATATCGTTCATAGAAACCCTGATGATCCGTAATCAAATAAACGGGCGTTATACCTTTTATTCTCAGATCATCTACTGCAAGCTCCAGAAGACGTCCTGCGATCTCCTCCTGATCCAGACAGAGATACCACCCATACTCTGTTTTATGAGCAAGATACATATCCATACATGCAAGATAAGCATCTTCCGGTACATTCCATTTACTGTGAAACCATGCAGCCGCCTTTTCCTTTAATTCCGGTCTTTCCCGTAAAGTAACATAAGTATATGAAGTCATATTTTTCAGATATTCAAGCAAATGCTCCTTTTTCATCGGTTCACAATGGCTAAGTACGCAGTATTCGCAGTCTGTGGAATCGATTGTCCGGATCAGAGAAGCCAGCTTTTCTTCTGGTATATAGATACAGGTCGTGTCTTCTGAATGTGGTGAAACAGTATGAAAAATCCGGGCAGTTACATTTCCCAGATTCAAAGTTATTTCATCTGAAAATTCAAAATCCGAAAGTACAATATTTAATTCCTTCTGCCCGCAATATTTTTTTCTGAAATGCTCATCTTCATTTTTCAGTATTTCAATATAACTTGGATCCTCTGCCTTTTCCTGTTGGCTTCTCAGGAATTCATTTGTTTTTTTATGGGCTATGCTTACCCCCTTTATGGCATGCATACCAAAAGTATGATCGTAATGCCAGTGAGTGATAGCCGTAAAATCCGGTTTCCTGAAATCAGCAGCCTCTATTGCTTCATAAAAATCTTTCATATGAAGTGACGAATATCCCGCGTCTATAGCTAAGGACAGCCTGTCCCCTTTTACATAAGCCAGCATCGGTCTGTCAAACACAGCTTATCAGAAATTCCTTTTTGATTTCATTGAATAATACAGAGCAAGGAAAGAGGCCTTTCCACTACTCCAGTTAAAATAAGCTTTTTTCATCCTAAACCAGTTCCCTATCTCTGTCACCAGTTTATTTACTATCATATCATATTATGGGCATTTTTTACATGCGATTTCTTTCTGTCTTTTCCTGCCTCCTGTATTCCTCTGTCCTTCATGCACAAAATCATTCCTGCGGATACCGTCAGTACCGCCGCCATAGTGGCGCAGCACACAGGCAGATTCCAGTATGCCTCGTAGCTTCGATAGCCAGCCATTCCAAGACTGGCAGTAATCGGGTAAATCTGGGAAAGCCTGCTGCTCCCTGCCACAAACAGTCCGGCATATCCATAGACGAACGCCACTGCCACTCCTCCAAGGAATCCGTTCCTGGACCGGCTGGTTGCAATAATGATTGGCAGTACAGAGATATAAAGGAACAGGTTTACTACGACCTGCTGGTAAAGAGAAAGAATCGCCCCGTCCACGGTAAATCCGGAAATCCCTGCGGCAAAACATCCGGCAGCTGTAAATACAGCACAGACAATGCCAAGCGCCGCAGAAAAAAGCCCGGCAACAACCAGTTTTGCCGTCAGGATGGCACGAAAAGACACCGGAACCGTGAGAAGACTTTTCAGGGTATCGTTTTTTATTTCACAGTTAATGATATACCCTGTAATTAAAGTAATACACATGGGAAAAATCATAAGCATATTATTTTTGATCACCTGTTCCGAAAAAAAGCTGTATGTCCAGACTGTTCCGTCTTCCGCCAGGGTAGTAAACAACGTCAGCATTACCGTTAAAAGCATCAGCGCCACCCCTGCCCAGAGAATGTGATAGCGCTTCATTTTCATAAGCTCTGTTTTGATCAGACGTATCATATTATTCTCCCCTCCTCTGATAAAGCTTTACCATAAAAATCACAGAAATAAAAGCAACTGTAAAAAGAATTACAGCCACTTCAGCTTCAGCAGGAATCAGCGCTCTAAGAGACTCCAGATCCTTCGGATCACTGATCGCCATATGCTTCTGCATGTCGTCTGCACTCCATAAGGTTGTCAAAGGAACCGGCATCAGATATACCACAGCCTTTGGAAGCGCTCCCATTACAAAAGCTCCCGCCTCATTAAGAACGCTGTAAAAGACACACAAAAAGATCGAAAAAATATAAGATTTGCTGCAAAAAACAATTACTGCCACCAGAGGCAGAGTCCCTGACGTAATATAAATTCCTATTTTTACCGACATCCACAGCTTATATCCAATCCCCTGTACCTCAAAGACGATCCCTCCGCAAAACACAGAAGCAATTGTAGACGCTGCACAGAATACAACACTGAAAAGAAACAACAGTATCACTTTTGCAAGTACCAGCTTTGTACTTGATATTGGGATGGTTTTCAAGCTTTTGAACGTATCATTGTCACGTTCCATAAAAAACAGAAGCGCTGCAACGATTCCAAGAATACAGGGCATGAAAAGCTGGATTCCATATCCCAGCACCGACTGCCACATCATGTCAAATACCTCCGCCTGAGTGCTGCACTTTTCCCAAATCGGATCCCAGTTCATAAAAAAGAACGTCAGCAGAACCGGAAACAAAAATGCCGCCGCAATCACAAGCTGAACAAACCGTTTTCTCTTTAATTTCCATAATTCACATCTGAGCAGTCTAAGCAATTCCAACACCTCCGGTAACTTTTTTGAAGTAATCCTCCAGAGTATCTTCACACATATGAACGTCTCTGATCTCAATTCCATTTTCTACAAAACAGCGATTGATACGCTCCACCGGAAGGGAGGTATCAAACAGCCGCAGCCTGTGGCTATCCTCTATCTGAAGCTTCTCTGTTCCGAAATTTTGATAGAGAAGTCCGGATGCTCTTTTTGCATCGGACAGGACAAACCGGACATACTTCCTGTTCTTTTCCTCCAGCTCCTTCAGGCTTTCTTCTTCCAGAAGCACTCCATGGTCAATAATTCCAATATCGTCCGCCAGAAGCGCTATTTCCGAAAGAATATGGCTGGAAATTAGAACCGTTTTGCCCTGTACGTCGCAAAGCTCACGGATAAAAGAACGGATCTCCGCAATGCCAATAGGATCCAGACCGTTAATCGGTTCATCCAGAATCAGAAGCTCCGGATCATGCATCACTGCCAGAGCAATAGACAGCCTCTGTTTCATACCAAGAGAATACTGGGAATAAAGCTTCTTATCCCTGTATGGCAGTCCCACAAGCTCCAGAGCCTTCTGAATTGCTTTTGGATCTCTGATCCTGCGAAGCTCTGCAAAAATCTTCAGATTCTCTGTTCCTGTCAGATTCGGATAAAAGCCCGGGGCTTCAATCAGGCTGCCCACCAGAGGAAGAACCTTTTTTTCGTTGTCGGGAAACGCTTCCCCAAAGATACGGATTTTTCCTGAAGTGGGTTTTGTCAGTCCAAGAAGCATTTTCATTGTCGTTGTTTTTCCCGCGCCGTTTCTTCCCAAAAGCCCGTAGATACGCCCCCGGCGTACATGAAGACTCAGTTCGGAAACACTCTTCTGGTTCCCGTAAATTTTTGTCAGTTTTTTTGTTTCAATTATCAGATCATTCATGAAAACAGCCTCCTTTATTTTTAATATCATCTTAACTCACTTTCCTTGAGCTTTTATGGAGACTGCCTTGAGTTTACCTTGAGATTCAACAGGGAATACTATGCAGAAACTGGTGGCAGATGTATAATATAAGAAGCTTTTTTAGAAATTCTAAAATCAGGAGGAACTGCTATGTATGAAAAACCAATCCTCATTGTGGATGATGAACAGGAGCTTCTGATCATGATACGCAAAATTTTTGAACGGGCAGGATTTACCCAGATCATGACTGCCGCCTCCGCTGAAGCGGCTCTGAAAATTCTTTCTGTCAAAATGCCGGCTATGGCTGTCCTTGATGTGATGATGCCGGGAATGGATGGGTTTGCGCTTTTAAAAGAAATCCGTAAAGTCAGCAGTATGCCGGTTTTAATGCTGACTGCAAAGGGCGAACCGGAAGACCGCTGTACCGGACTGGAATTAGGTGCAGACGACTATCTGGTAAAGCCATTTTTACCCAGAGAGCTTCTGCTTCGGGTTACCGCAATCCTGAAACGTGTCTATCCGGAAGGAAACCGTATTGTCACGCTGGCAGCTTCCCAGGTGGATCTGGACAAAGCCGAAGTACGAAAAGGAAAAGAAGTCTTTCGGCTTACTGCAAAAGAATACGCCGTATTTCTGAAGCTTGCAGAAAATGCAGGCCGGATCGTTACTATTGGTTCTCTCTGCCAGACTGCCTGCGGAGAGATCTGGCAGGGCTATGAATCTACTCTGATGACCCATATCCGTCATTTGCGCGAAAAAATCGAATCCAATCCGTCTGCCCCTGTCTCTCTTATCACCATCAAAGGACTGGGCTACAAGCTCATAACCAGGGAGGAAAACCGATGAATTCCATACAGCGTTTTTTTCGTAAATATTTTCTGTCCACTATGGGACTGCTGCTGCTGTTTTTATCCATAAATATTCTTCTTGCTCTTACCGTCCTTATTGTCTCTTACAAAAGCTCTTCGGCTCCGGAGCTGCCTGTTGCCCGGCTTGCTGAGGGAATAACAGAACGTAACGGGATTATCTGCTCTGATCCTCAGGTAAAAAAAATTCTGACTGAAAATCGCTGCTGGGCCATGCTTCTGGATGACAGCGGTACCGTCGTGTGGGAAGAAGGAATGCCGAAGTCCCTCCCCCGAAGCTATACCGCCTCAGAGATTGCCAAATTCAGCCGATGGTATCTGCAGGAATATCCTGTATATGTATGGGAACATCCTCTGGGGTTATTTGTGACCGCTTATCCGAAAGGCAGTATGCAGAAATATAATTTTTCCATGGACAGCAGTTACCTTTCCTCCTTTGTTCTTGGAATTTTTATGATTTTGTCTGCCAATCTCCTTTTCATGCTCCTGCTGTTCTGGAAAAATACCCATAACGTAGAAAAAGCCATCCGCCCCATCCTTACAGGAATCAGCGCCATGGCTAAGGGTAAAGCTGTTTCATTAGAAGAAAAAGGGGAGCTTGCAGAAATCAGCGCAGAAGTAAACCGCACAGCCAAAATGCTCCAGAACAAAGATGCAGCAAGAGCCCAGTGGATCGGCGGTGTTTCCCATGATATACGAACGCCTCTTTCCGTCATCCTTGGCTATGCAGGCAATATGGAGGACGATCCTTCCCTTTCATCTGATGTCCGGGATCAGGCTGCAATGATTTGTAAGCAGGGAGAAAAGCTGCGTCGGCTTATCTCCGATCTTAACCTTGCCTCCAGGCTGGAATATGCCATGCAGCCTCTAAAGAAAACGCTCATAAATCCTGTGGAGCTGGTTCGCCAGTGCATCAGTGATTTTTTAAATAACGGGCTGGATCCAAAGTACAATCTAGAACTGGATATCAACAGAGATATAGCATCACAACCGATCGAAGGCGATCACTCGCTTCTTACACGAATGCTTGATAATCTTATTGAAAACAGTATCCATCACAATCCGGAAGGCTGTCAGATCCTTGTATCTGTAACAGCAGAAAAAAATTTCTGCCGAATTATGATCGCCGATACAGGACAAGGCACTGATGAATCTCTTATGGAAAAGCTGAACCATATAGAAGCAATTGCCATTACCCAGAATGCCCATGGAGAAATCATTCACGGAAATGGGCTGAAACTTGTAAAACAGATCGTCAAAGCCCATGGAGGAAAGATTTATTTTTCCCAAAACCTTCCCCAGGGAATGACCGTAACCGTGGAACTGCCATTTTGTCTTTCATCGTAGAGAGCCCTGGTCGTATCATATTCTGATGATCATATGTATTGCTTAACATCAACAACACGCTTTTTTTGCGTGTTGTTACTTTTATCTACCTCGTCTTCTGAAAAAACATTATTGATATGTTTTCAAATCGTTTTTTCATCTCTGTCAATAAGAAGTGGGTTTTACGACCGTACAGTCTTCCCTCAGGCGGGCTACTCATTTTGTAAATATTATACCGTTGTATTTCTCCATATTCATTCATCCTTTATAGCATGCAGTTCATAATGACACTAATCATCATTTCTTTTTCTTCCGGTCTGGATTCTGCAATCATAATAGTTAATGCAACCAATGTAGCATCCTCTATCTTCTTTTCTCCATCTATGAGTAAAGCCTCATTTTTATCAAGAAAATAAAGAAACATTGTTGCAGCAATTCTTTTATTTCCATCAAAAAAGCTGTGATTCTTAGTTACAAAGTATAACAGATTTGCTGCTTTTTCTTCCAATGATTCGTAAATTTCTATTCCTCCAAAGGATTGGTAAATATTCCCGATACTTCCTTTAAAAGAATCATCCTTTTCCTTTCCAAACAAATCTGATTCATCCCCGAAGCGCATACTCTGAATCACATTCATACATTCCTCATAGGTAAGAATATATGTTGTACGATTTCCTTCAGGTCGTGTCATATTCTGATGATCATATGAATCCAACAAATCTAACGCATTGCTATATTTTTCTATTACAGAAAGAACCTGTCTGCTGTCCAACTCATTTTCGGTTCGCTTCATAATTCGTATCACCTCGCCTAATTGTTTGATACGATTATCGTTTACTGCGTAACCTTTCAATATGTATTGCTTAAGAACCGAATTTGCCCAGCGTCGGAATTCCACGCCTCGTTTTGATTTTACACGATAGCCGACGGAGATGATAACATCCAAACTATAAAATGCTACTGGCTTATCTGAATTTGCAATATGCAAAAAATGCATATTGCTTTTTTCATCAACTTCATGTTCTTTAAAAACATTTCTAATATGTCTTGAAATTACAGACTGATCCCTTTCAAATAACTCAATCATTTGAGCTTGACTCAACCAGACAGTTTCATGCTCTACCGCTACAGGAATTGTTATCATTTTATCTTCTGTTTCAAATATCACAATTTCATTCTTGTTCATACTCTTCCTCTAATGTTATCCCTTTTTCACGTAATACATGCTGTACCTTCACATAATAAGTAATTAATCTAAGAACATATTCCGGCATTTTTCGTCGTCCAGCTTCCCACTCCTCTAATGTTCTTAAAGGAATATCCATATACCGTGAAAATTCTGTTCTGTTCATGCCTAACATTTCACGAATTCCTTTTAATGTATGGATCTGCTTCTCAATCCTTTCTTTCTTGTCCATCTTGCCCTCCTTTTTCACCACTCGGTGTGTGGTTATTGTATCACATAATTCTTAAGCTTTCAATATAATAAATATTTCTTTGAATTTCGCCATATATCTCCATTCCGTCCAAGCCACCTCGAAAAAGCTATGCTTTTCTAGGTGTTTGGCTTTCGCCATATCTCGTTACTTCAAAAAGGACATGTCTGTAAGCAAGCTTACGTCATGTCCTTTTCTCGTAGCGCGACATTTGCTCAATACTCCAGCATATTTTCAATAAAAATACCGTATCCCCTCGTAGGATCGTTGACTAAAACATGGGTTACCGCTCCCACCAGCTTCCCATCCTGAATGATCGGGCTACCGCTCATTCCCTGGACGATACCTCCGGTTGCTTCCAGAAGTTCCGGATCTGTTACATGGAGCACAAAGCTTTTATTTGTGTCCTCATGGTTCATATCGATCCGGGTTATCTCTGCCTGATACTCCTGCACCTTTCCATCTACACAGCATAAAAGAGAAGCAGAGCCTGTTTTCAGTTCCTGTTTATATGCCACAGGCATTTTTTTTAGAAACATCCCTTCCTGTCCAGCAGATATATGTCCGTAAATTCCATTTTTACTGTTTATATCAATATTTCCCAGAACTCTTCCCGGTTCATAACGTATCAAACCGGAAAGTTCTCCCGGACTGCCGCTTTCTCCTTTTTGTATGCCCAGAACTTCTGCCTGGTAAAGGGAACCTTTACTGATATGGAAAAGATCACCTGTGTCCACATCACTGATCCCATGTCCTAAAGCGCCGTAATTTCCTTCTTTATCTACAAAAGTCAGTGTACCAATCCCCTGAGTGTTATCCCGTACCCAGATCCCAAGCTTATAATCTCCGTTTGTATCTTTTACCGGTGTCAGGGAGACCGGGATTTCCTGTCCTTCTCTTAATATATCAAGAATCACTTCATCTCCATCCAAATGAGAGATATCTTCTATCAGCTCCTGTTTACTTGTAACTTTCTGTTCATTGAATGCCACTATATAATCTCCAGGCTTTACAATGTTTTTTGCAGGATTCTGATGTGTTCCCTGCTCTGTCATTATCTCCCCTGTATCAATGATCAGGACTCCTTCTGTCTCCATATAAATCCCTACTGTATTTCCACTTGCATAGACAGTTCCATTCTCTGCAGGCATTACCTTTATATCTTTAAAGGGAAGAAAACCCAGCAGTCTGCATGGAAGAAGATAGCTTCCTTCCCCTGATACAGCTATGGCATCCTCAAATTTCAGAAGAGGATGTTCCAAAAGCTGCGCTACCTTCTGATTTTCTCCTTCTGACACATATATTTCATCGGGAACCTTACGGTCTATATAACGATATCCCAGCCATCCCATGGCAAGAATATCCAGTCCCAGACACCACAGAAGAAATTTTCTGTACCTTCTTCTGTTCATTCTGTCACATCCTTTCCGCATAATTTAAAAGAGAGGACGACTTCTCCTGTCATCCTCTCTTATTATGCGGTGAAACATTTTATTTCAGTCTTGTATTTTTATGTACCAGTGCCAATTCTTTCATCTCTTTTGCATTGCCAAAAACAGCGTCTGTGATCTCAGCTCCTCCAAGAAGCCTTGCAAGCTCCCGTACAGATTCATCACCTTCCAAAGGATGGATCTCTGTAATAGTTTCCGTCCCTTTCTGATGTTTTTCAATTTCAAAATGAGTATCTGCCATAGCAGCAATCTGAGGAAGATGCGTGATGCACAAAACCTGATGGCAGGCTCCGATCACAGCCATTTTTTCCGATACTTTCTGAGCAGTCCTTCCACTGATACCTGTATCGATCTCGTCAAAAATAAGCGTCTCGATCTGATCCCGGTCTGCAAGAATGGCCTTGATTGCCAGCATGATTCTGGAAAGCTCACCTCCTGAGACGATCCTTCCCAACGGCTTTACATCCTCTCCGGGATTTGTGGAAATTTCATATTCTATCTCATCTGTTCCATTATCAGAAAATTCTTTCTTCCGTTGAAAATCAATACGGAATTTCACGTCCAGGAAATTCATGTCACGAAGACCTTCTATGATTTTTTCTGTCAGTGTTTTACTATATTCTTTCCTGATCTCTGACAAAACATGTGAGGCTTTTTCAAGCTGTTCTTCTGTTTTTTTCAGATCTTCCTTGGCTTTCAGGAAATTTTCTTCATATCTGGAAAGTTCTTCCAGCTTTTTCTGCTGTCCCTCCTCATAGGCATGGATTTCTTCTATGGTACGTCCATATTTTGCCTTCAGTCCATTAATCAGATCAAGACGCCTTTCTGTCTCATAAAAAGTTTCATCATCAAAACTTAAATCCTCCACATAGGAAGAAATTTCTCTGTTAAAATCATTTAAAAGGGAATCAATCTCCTGTAGGGACTGTGACATAATCTCCAGCTGCGGATCATATTCTGTTACTTTTGAAAGTTCCCTGACCGCAGTACCTGCCGCATCTCCAGCGCCCTGATCGTATCCGGTCAGGCTGTGAACCGTCTGAAGTGTCTCAAGAATCAGCTTTCCATTATTCAGCTTACGGTACAAAGTTTCCAGTTCTTCATCTTCTCCGGATAACAAATGCGCTTTTTCAATCTCTTCTATTTCGAATTCCAGAAAAGCTTTTTCCCTGTTTCTCTGTTCTTCATCTGTGTCCAGTTCTTTCAGCCGCTGTACACAGCTGCGATAAGTACCGTAGATTTCTCTTACTTTTTCTTTCGCCGGCTGTATTTTTTCCTTTCCATATGCATCCAGGATTTCCAGCTGTTTATCCTGGTACAAAAGAGACTGATGCTCATGCTGTCCATGGATATCCAGAAGACAGGAAGCTGCCGCTTTCATCTGACTTACCGTACATGTCTCTCCGTTGATCTTGTTGATACTTCTTCCATCTGTGATTTTTCGTGAAAGAAGCACCTGACCATCCTCAAGTTCAATCCCCAGATTCTTCAGAGAAGCCTCCGCCTTTTGATTTTCCACCTGAAAAAGAAGTTCTACCAATGCATAAGGTGCTCCTGCCCGTATCATATCTTTTGCGATCCGTCCCCCCAGGATCAGCTGCATAGAGCCCAGAAGAATTGATTTTCCTGCTCCGGTCTCTCCTGTGAGGATATTCAGCCCCGGTCCAAATTCCACTTCAATGTCCTGGATCAGTGCAAGATTTTTTACATGCAGATGAACTAACATTTTACCGCCTTTCTATTTCTTCAGAATGCCCTTCAGGCGCTTCACCACACCTGATGCCTCCTCTGTTGTCCGAGCAGCACACATTACCGTATCATCACCGGCAATACAGCCCAGGATTTCTTCCCATTCCAGGGCATCCAACGCTGCCGCTACTCCCATAGCCATGCCAGGAACTGTCCTTACCACTACAAGATTCTGTCCCTGGTCTATCGTAAGAAGTGCATCATGAAGCACTCTGGTATATTTATCGCCTAATCCGGAAGGCAGTTCCTGAAGAATGGCATAGCGGGATCTGCCTTCACCATCCGCTACCTTTGTCATCTTCAGTGCACGGATATCTCTTGACACAGTTGCCTGAGTCACCTTAAAGCCTGCCTCGTTCAGACGAGCTGCCAATTCCTCCTGCGTGTCAATATCATACTGCCGGATCAGTTCCTTTATTTTTTCATGTCTTGCTACTTTCACAATAACCCCTCCGTCCGATGCTTAATTATCGCGCATTTTCTGTCTTAGAACCTCTACAAAGCTTAAATGGTTCAGCTTCAGGATCCGGCAGCTGACTGCTGCTTTTCTTATAGTGATCCTGTCTCCTGTTACCATTGGTATCACCGTATCTCCGTCAAAAGAAGCCAGTCCCTTTTCCTGATCCTGCCTTCTTCCTTCTCCAAGCTCCACCGTAATCACGTCTTCTGCAGGGAATATAATACTCCTGGTATTCATTGTATGAGGCGCCACCGGTGTCATCAAAGTCATTGCTGCATTTGGTGATATTACCGGTCCTCCACATGACAGACTGTAGCCTGTGGATCCCGTAGGTGTGGAAATAATGATTCCATCCGCATTATAGGAATTCAGATATTCATTATTCACATAATTTTTGAACCTTACCACTCTGAGAGGACCATCTCTGGAAATCACAATGTCATTTAAAGCAAC
This sequence comes from Blautia sp., assembly GCA_026169535.1. Lineage (GTDB taxonomy): Bacteria > Bacillota > Clostridia > Lachnospirales > Lachnospiraceae > Blautia_A. Next base: position 45,282 of record JAPFCU010000078.1, on the reverse strand, counting down.
ATCTTCCCCGATCAGTGTCTCTCCCCTCCACACGCTTCCGGTAAGCATCATGCGTTCTTCTATCTCATAGTCATCTGACATCAGCTGATCCAGAGATGGATATATGGAATAGCGGTCTACCTCCGCCAAAAATCCCAGCGTGCCCAGATTCATTCCCAAAAGAGGGATTTCTCTGTGGACAACATCCCTTGCTGCCTGAAGAAGTGTTCCATCTCCTCCCAAAACCAGAATACACTGTGTTCCCTCCGGAATCAGATCCGGATTCGTATAGTGATAACTTCCCTCCAGTTTTCTCTCTGCCTGCTGGACCATACATTCTTTTCCATGGCTTCTGAGATAGGAAACGATTTCTCCCGTCAGTTTCAGTTCTTTATCCTTGGCGCTGTTTGTGATTATATAAAACCTGTCCATAACAAACCTTTCTTAATCCAGCTGTGCATGTGCATCCCGGACTATTATTTCCGGGGCTGTTTCCAGACAGGAAACCACTGCTGTACCTTCCGGTCTTTTTTTCAGATGAAGGAGATATTCAATATTTCCCTCAGGTCCTTTAATCGGTGAAAAGGAAAGATGTGCCGGTTCCAGGAAAATGGACATTGCATATTCCATAACTTTTTCTATCACCTCAAGATGTACTGCCGGATCACGGACCACACCTTTTTTTCCAACTTTTTCTCTTCCTGCTTCAAACTGAGGTTTGATCAAGCAAACGATCTCTCCTGTCTCAGTCAGAAGTTCTCTTACCGGAAGCAGAACCTTTGTAAGCGATATAAAGGATACGTCTATGGAAGAAAAATCTGCCGCTTCCTGGATATCATCAGGAACCACATATCTGATATTTGTTTTTTCCATACAGATTACTCGAGGGTCGTTTCTGAGCTTCCAGTCAAGCTGACCGTATCCCACATCAATAGAGTAAACTTTCACAGCCCCATTCTGCAGCATACAGTCTGTAAATCCGCCAGTGGAAGCGCCTACATCCATACAGACTTTTCCATCCAGAGCAACTCCAAAATGATTCATTGCCTTTTCCAGCTTCAGCCCTCCGCGGCTTACATAAGGAAGGGTATTTCCCCTTACTTCAATCTTTACAGTTTCCGGAAACATAGTCCCTGCTTTATCTTCCTTCTGTCCGTCTACATAAACATCTCCGGACATAATATATGCCTTTGCTTTTTCTCTGGAGGGGGCAAGCGCCCTCTCCATCATCAAAAGATCAAGTCTTTTTTTCATTTTACTTCCTCATACCCGTTTTCTTCTGATAATTCATTGTCTATGGCACTGAGAATTTCTACAGGAGAAAGCCCCACTCTGGCTCTCAGACTGTCTACCTCCCCGTGCTCTACAAAATGGTTCCAGATTGCAAGAGAAAGGACTCTTGTCTGGGGATGGCATGCTTCCATATAAGATGCCACATGCTCCCCGAAACCGCCGTTCTTTACATTTTCCTCCACAGTCACAAAAAGACTGTGGTCTTTTGCCAGTTCATCCAGAAGCGCTGTATCCAAAGGTTTTACAAATCTTGCATTTACAAATGTAGGATTGTCTCCTCTGGCCTTCATTTCATGGAAAACCTGCTCGCAGACAGCAGTCATGCTCCCCACTGATAAAATCGCAGTTTTGCTTCCTCTGGAAATAACCTCACTTTTTCCATACTGAATAGGTCCGTTAAATTCTTTCAGTCCCTGGTATGCATTACCTCTTGGATAACGGATTGCACATGGTCCGGCTGCACATACAGCAAATTCCAGCATCTTTTCCAGTTCCCATTGGTTTTTCGGAGCCATCACTGTCATATTCGGCATCATAGTCAGATAGGAAAGGTCAAAACATCCCTGATGAGTCTCGCCATCAGCGCCTACCAGACCCGCCCTGTCAATGGCAAAAACCACATGAAGGTTCTGCATACATACATCGTGCAGAATCTGATCCACTGCTCTCTGAAGAAAAGATGAGTAAATGGCTACTACCGGAGTGATTCCTCCAAGAGCAAGACCTGCCGCAAAGGATACTGCATGTTCTTCCGCAATTCCCACATCAAACAACCGCTCCGGGAACAGCTTTCCAAATTTCTTAAGTCCTGTCCCATCCGGCATAGCAGCTGTGATGCCTACCAGTTTCTTCTGTTCTTTTCCCAGAGCTGCCATTGTATCTGAAAAAACATCTGTATAAGTAGGAATCTTTTTTTCTGACAGCGGCTTTCCCGTTTTTATATCAAAGGGACCTGTTCCATGAAATCTGTCCGGATGAACACAGGCCGGAGTATAGCCTCGTCCCTTTTCTGTCAATACATGTACCAGAACCGGTCCTTCTACCCGTTTTGCCTCATTAAACAGCCGCATCATCTGCCGCATATTGTGACCGTCTACCGGTCCCAGATAGGTAATGCCCATATTTTCAAAAAACATGCCCGGTATGATCAGCTGTTTGATACTGCTTTTTGTCTTTCGCATGGTATCTACAATAGCTGGTCCCACTTTCGGGATTTTTTTCAGCGCCTTGGTTGTGTTCATCTTCATCCCGGTATAGGCTTCTGCTGTCCTGAGAGCACTCAGATAAGAGGAAATTCCTCCTACATTTTTTGAGATTGACATATTATTATCATTCAGTACAATGATAAAATTTGTCTTCAGTTCTGCTGCATTATTCATAGCCTCATAAGCCATGCCTCCTGTCAGAGAGCCATCTCCGATCACAGAAACCACCCGGTAATTCTGACCTTGAAGATCTCTTGCACGTACATATCCAAGACCTGCAGAAATAGAATTGGAGCTGTGGCCTGCATCAAAAGAATCACAGTCACTTTCCTTTCTTTTCGGAAATCCGCTCATGCCGCCTTCCTTCCGGAGATTGACAAATCCTTCCTTTCTTCCGGTAAGTATCTTATGTGTATACGCCTGATGCCCTACATCCCAGATAATCTTATCCTGTGGAAGATCCAGAACATTATGAAGGGCAAGAGTCAGCTCCACAACACCCAGATTTGACGCCAGATGACCGCCTGTATGGCTTACAGACCGGATCAGAAACTGCCGGATCTCTGCTGCCAGTTCAGGAAAATCTGCCAGTGCGATCTTATGAATGTCATTTGGCTTATTGATCTTTTCCAACATCCTCCGTATTCCTCTCTTACTTCCTTCGGCCTGCCATCTCCTTTATGAGGGCCATCAGGAATTCATTTTTTCTGTTCAGCTTTTCCAGATGTGCGACTGCCCGGGCAGAAAGCTCCTCTGCCTGGCGTGCCGCCTCTTCTATACCAAAAAGCGTCACATATGTAACTTTATTGTTCTTTTCATCACTGTGTACCGGCTTTCCAAGCTCCTGGCTTGTAGCTGTTACATCCAGGATGTCATCACGGATCTGGAATGCCAGTCCAATGTGAGAAGCCGCACTTTCTACAAGGGCAAGCTCTTCTTGTTCCGCTCCGCCCAGAACCGCACCGACCATCATCGAAGCTTTCAGAAGAGCTGCTGTCTTGTGCTCATAAATATAATCAAGCAATTCTTTTGTTAATGGTTTTCCATCATTTTCCACATCTACGCTCTGACCGCCAAGCATTCCGTATATGCCTGTTTTTTCTGCCATGATACGAACCGCCCGGATCACCCGTTCATTTCCCGGCGCCAGTTCAAAAGCCCGGAACATGGTTTCATAAGCGTAATTTAAAAGAGCTGCCCCGCCCAGAACACCCATAGCTTCTCCATATACTTTATGAGTCGTCAGGCATCCTCTTCTGTAATCGTCATTATCAATAGCCGGAAGATCATCATGGATCAGAGAATGGGTATGGATCATCTCTATCCCTGCCATAAATGGTTCTGCCAGCTTTTCATCTCCGTCGAAAAGACGGAGTGTTTCAAGAAGAAGGACAGGTCTCAGACGTTTGCCGCCTGCACACATGCTGTAATTCATGGCTTCTGCCATAGTCTTTGCAAATCCCTCTTCTTTTGGAAGCCATAAACGGATCACCTTTTCTGCATGATCGGTCTTTTGCTTCAGTTCTTCCTTAAAATTCCCGTAATGTTCCATCTTCATCCATCTGGAGCATCTTTTTTTCTACTGTGTCCAGCTTTTGGCTACAGTATTTCAAAAGCTCCATTCCCTTTTTATAAAAACGAAAGGAATCCTCCAGAGAAGTCTCACTGTCTTCAAGCTTCTGTGCCAGTTCCTCAAGCTTTGCAAAAGCTTCCTCCAGTGTCTGTTCCTCCTGCAGCATTCTTTCCTGATCAGCTGTGTCTGTCATATATCCCATTTTTCCTTTCTGGTTCCTGTGATCCGGGCTTCGATCACCCCATCCGTCACAGAAATATCCAGCATTTCACCTGTTCTGGCCTGTGAAACAGACTTCACGGCACAGCCTTTTTGGTCTGAAACAAAGGCATATCCCTGATTCAGTTTTCCAAGAGGAGACAGTCCTTTATATCTCTCCAGAAAAATCCCCAGCCTGTGTCTGTTCTCCCGGATCTTCCATTCCATTGCTCCGCGGACAGCATTTTCATAGTCAAGCAGTATCTGGCGCTTTTCTCTCAGACGGCTTTCCGGGCTGAGATACTGAAACCGCAGTTTTTCCTGTTCCAGCCTGAGATTATACAGATCGACTCTTGCCTGCATCCCTCTTCTGAGACGTTCCCGATATCCTTCTGCAGTTTCCATTATCTTTCTGCGGTTTTCTACTGCCAGTTCTGCCGCCGCAGAAGGGGTAGGTGCCCGCAGATCGGCTACAAAATCAGCAATGGTAAAATCCGTTTCATGGCCCACTGCAGAAATCAGAGGTGTCCTGCATTCAAAAATAGCTCTGGCTACTTTCTCTTCATTAAAGGCCCATAGATCTTCCATGGAACCTCCCCCTCTGCCTGCAATGATCACATCCACACCATAGCGGTCAAGCATCTGGATTCCCTTTACAATACTGTCTGCAGCTCCCTCTCCCTGTACCAGCGCAGGATACAGAATGATCTGCAGATAGGGATCTCTTCTAAGGGATATATTCCGTATATCCTGAACAGCCGCTCCTGTAGGTGCTGTCACCACTCCCAGTTTTTTTATAAATCTTGGAATCGGCTGTTTATATTCCTGGGCAAACATCCCCATTTCTTCCAGTTCGCTCTTGAGGGCAAGAAAGCGTTCATAGAGAACGCCTGATCCTTCCTGGGTAATCTCCCTGGCATAAAGCTGATAACGCCCGTCTCTTTCATAAACGTCAACCGCTCCGCCTGCCACCACCTGGTCTCCATCTTTCATTCGAAAAGCCAGACCTCTTCTGTGCCCTGCAAACATCACACAGGAAAGAACCCCTGTTTCATCTTTCAGAGAAAAATAAATATGACCGCTGGGATGATATTTACAGTTGGACACTTCTCCCTTCACATATATCTTCTTCAGAACAAAATCCTGAACAAACATATTTTTTACATATCGGTTTACCTGTCCTACTGAATATACTGTTTTCATTTTCAGTTCTTGCTTTCTTCAGATCCCGGTGCTTCTTTTTTCTTCTGATCTTTTTTTGACAGAATAATATGCTTTGCCTGGTGTGCCGGACGCTGTGGTCTTTTTGCTGTACCAGGAGTCTTATTTCCGCTTGCGATCCTGCCAAGTACGCCGTTTACAAACGAGCCAGAATCTTCTCCGCCAAAAAGCTTGGCAATCTCTACTGCCTCGTTGATGGCAACTCCCACCGGAATATCATCGTCAAATTTCATTTCATAAACTGCCAGACGCAGTGCCGTCAGATCCACTCTGTTCATACGGCTGGTCTTCCATCCCTGGCTGTAGTCATTCAGTTCCTGATCGATCTCAGGGAGTTTTTCAAGGATATGATCGTACTTCTGCTTCATATCCGACTGCTCATCTTCAGTCATCTCCTCAAGAGTATCAAAATAAAGGGACAGCTGCTCCGGCATCTCTCCTTCTTCGTTAAACTGTGTCATAAACAGCAGCTTAAAGATATGCTCTCTCTGTTCGTGTCTTCGCATAATTCCTCCTCATAAAGAAAAAAGGAAAGGTTTACTTTCCTTTTTCATTCTCCATATCTACGCCTGCAATGCGGATATTTACATCTGCAACTTCAAGGCCCGTCATATTTTCAATAGATGTCTTGACTTTGTCCTGAACCATTCTGCTGACATCCAGGATATTCTTTCCAAAATCAATGTTCAGTGTCAGATCCACGGTAACAACACCTTCCAGGATCGTTACTTTTACTCCTTTGGACAGGTTCTTCATTCCCAGCTTGCCCACCAGTTCATTAGTGATATTGCCGCCCATGGAAGCAACTCCTTCCACCTCAGTGGCTGCCAGACCTGCAATGATCGTTACCACCTCATCTGCGATCTTCACTTCACCGATTCCTCCGACATCCTGTATTTTATAAGTTGTTCTTTTTTCTGCCATATTAACTCCTCCTAAGGATCCAGAATCTGATTCGTTGTTACTGTTCACTTCGTTCACAGTAACGATTCGTTGCTCTTATTATGGACATTTCTGTTCTTAGAAATCCATCCATATTCATAGGATTAGTATATCAAATTTCCACAGAAAATAAAAGTATTTTATTTACTGAATTCAGTCAGTACCAGATCCGGATTACGATCCTGTGTCATACCCACACTCCATGCGTTGACAAACAGCAGCAATGGATTTCCCTTAAGGTCTGTTACCTTCTTCATATCTGAAGTACCTGTAATCTTAGCTACATCCACTTCTTCTTTGTTTGCGATCCAGCGGATATGTTCATAAGGCAGATTTTCCAGACGGATCTCTACATTATATTCCTTCTCCAGGCGATATTTCAGCACATCAAACTGCAGGACACCTACAACGCCTACAATGATCTCCTCCATACCGGTATTAAATTCCTGGAAGATCTGGATTGCACCTTCCTGTGCGATCTGGTTGATTCCTTTTACAAACTGCTTACGCTTCATGGTGTCGATCTGGCGAACTCTTGCAAAATGCTCCGGGGCAAAGGTCGGGATTCCTTCAAAAGCAAATTTATTGCCCGGAGAACAGATAGTATCTCCGATAGAAAAAATTCCCGGGTCAAATACACCGATAATATCTCCTGCATAAGCCTCGTCCACAACATGACGGGATTCCGCCATCATCTGCTGGGGCTGAAGAAGACGCATCTTCTTGTCCCCCTGTACATGATAAACCTCCTGAGAGGCATCAAATTTACCGGAACAGATACGCATAAAAGCAATCCTGTCACGATGTGCTTTATTCATATTTGCCTGAATCTTAAATACAAAGGCTGAAAAGTCATCAGACATAGGATTGATCTCCTGATCCTCTGCTTTTCGCGGCAGAGGGGAAGAAGTCATGGACAGAAAATGCTCCAGGAATGTTTCCACACCGAAATTGGTAAGGGCGGAACCGAAAAATACCGGTGTCAGTTCTCCTTTGCTTACCAGCTCCTGATCGAAATCTGCGCTGGCTCCATCCAGCAGCTCGATCTCTTCCATCAGCTGTTCTCTCTGTTCTTCATCCACAATCTCGTCCAGACGTGGATCATCTATATCGATTTCTTCTATGCTGCCCTCTTTTGTTCCTTTCTGTGTATCAGAAAAAGTAAGTACCTTATGAGTATTTCTGTCGTACACTCCACGGAATTTTTTACCGGATCCAATAGGCCAGTTGATCGGGCAGGTAGCAATCCCAAGTTCCTTCTCAATTTCATCAAGAAGATCAAAAGTATCGTTTGCATCTCTGTCCATTTTGTTGATAAATGTAAAGATCGGGATATGGCGCATTACACAAACCTTAAACAGCTTCCTTGTCTGTGCCTCTACACCCTTGCTTCCGTCAATAACCATCACTGCTGAATCTGCTGCCATCAATGTACGATAGGTATCCTCAGAGAAATCCTGATGTCCCGGAGTATCCAGGATATTGATACAGTAGCCGTCATAATGGAACTGAAGTACAGAGGAAGTAACAGAGATACCTCTCTCCTTCTCAATCTCCATCCAGTCAGAAACCGCATGGCGGGCAGTTGCCTTTCCCTTTACACTTCCTGCCAGATTGATTGCTCCTCCATAAAGAAGGAACTTCTCTGTAAGAGTCGTCTTACCGGCATCCGGGTGGGAAATAATGGCAAAGGTTCTTCTTTTTTCTATCTCTTTCGCATACTTGGACACGTTAAAGCCTCCTGTTATTTTTTCTATTTCATTATCTTTTACGTTCTTTTGCACAACAAACACATTCTAGTATACAAAAGGAGGCAATGTCAAGAGGAGGGAGGCGAAAAACACAGCCTCCCTCCAAAAAACATCTGCCTGTCAATCATAAATCCCTTCTGTCTCGATTGTTGGTTCTTCTGTTGCGTCCGCAGCAGTTTCCTCCGACGGAGTCTCCTCTTCTGCCACCTGCTCCTCCGCTCCGGAAATTTCTTCAGAAGATCCGTTTAACGGTGTGATCACAATGTTTTCTGCCGCGATCCCTGTCTTACGTTTGACAATATCCTCAATCTGAGCCCGTCTGGAATCTTCAAGATCTGCATCCGGCACAACAACATCCGCTGTTTCTCCAGTCAGATTCACAACCACATTTTCAAATCCTTTTGCCTCCAGAAGAAGCTCTGCTGCCGCCTCTTTTTCTGTAAGTTCCGTCATAGAGACCATCGTACTGATTGCTTCCTGCTTTTTCTCTTCACTGATATCTGCATTTCCTATGATTTCCTGAAGATCCGCCTTATTCTGGGAACGTATCTGCTCTCTTGAAAGTCTTGCCTGAGCGGCAAAATCTGTAGCACCTGTAAGTACGGCTTCCCCTGGAGTACCTGTTGTTTCAAGCTCCTCAGCGCCATTTGCCCCGTTCTCATCCAGAAGGGCTGTTTCATCTGTAATATCGTACTCTGTCTCTTCCAGGATACTGCTGCTGTCTGTACTTGCCTCCTGATCTTTAAAGCCCAGATCCACATCTGCAAAGTTCAGATAGCCTGCAACTGCGATCAGGATTGCCAGCGAGGTGATGATCACCTGATTTTTCTTCATGATCTTTTTCACTTTACTCTCCTCATTTCATTTTCATTATTTTAATTTTATGGGCTTCAATCTGAAATAATGCCATGACTGCCTGCTGAATATTCCGTACGATAACAGGATCATCTGCTCCTTCTGCTGAAATAAGCACACCGGTTACCTCTATCTTTCCGGATCCATAAAATCCCTGCTGCTGTCCGGTCATCAGAAGTACCTGCACCTGTCCGGCGCCTTCTGTATTTTCCAGGATAGATTCCAGCTTCGCCTCCAGTTCTGTTCGGTCTGTCATATTTTCTTCTGTCTCTTCCAATATCCCGCTTCTTGTTCTTTTTTCCTTTTTATTTTCTGATACAGGAAGAGAGATCACTGTCAGAAGAAGCCCCAGAAGAAGAATCATCGTCCACTGCTGCCCCGTCATCCCCTTCAAAAAAGATCTGACAGTTTTCCTCTGTGATCCCGAAGTTCTCCTGGAGTCCATGGCGGATCCCTCCTTCCTGTTCCTCCGTCAGCTTTATGCTTACAGTCAGTTTTAAAAATATCTGCTCTCCTTCTATATCTACGACTGCCTGTGCATGATTTATTCCTGTTTTTTTCAGATAACCTGTGATTTCTGATGACAGTGCCCTTTCATAGCCCTGTTCCAGATAAAATGCCTGTAGTCCCCTGTTTTCCATTTGTTCCATTCTTTTCTGCTCCTGCCGGAAATATTCTTCAAAACCTGACAAAATCTCCGTACTTTTTCCGAACACAGAAAACACAGGAACACATATCATATAAATCAGAAGAAGCCCCATAAAAGAACGGACATAACGTTCATATTTTTTATCCGGTATCAAGTGAAGCAATGATGTAAAGATCAGATAGAACACAGCCAGATTTCTTGTCCACTGACAAATCTGTTCTTTCATATCCCGCCTCCCCGAGTTCCTGCCATAACAATCAAAAACGTCAGGATACAAAGTATCTCTGCCGAAAAAAGGATCTTCAGAAAAATACCATACCCTTCCCCCATAGTAGACAGACATTCTACAATACGCCTGTCCGACACAGGCTGCGCTGCCGCTGCCAGAAAACGATAAGCAAAAGACAGCATCCCATAATGGATCACAGGTCCGGCTCCTGCCATCAGCAGTACGATCAATATTACAATACCCAGACAGTTTCTCACAAGCACTGCACTTGCAAGAACCAGTTCTGTCACCGTATTTACTGCATTTCCTACTCCCGGCAGAGAACTGGCCGCCCTTCCGATAAAAGTTCTCTTTAAAGAATCCATAGCCGGCGCTGACAGACTTTTGATGATCTGAAGCCCCGCTACTGTTCCCAAGAGCGTTTTTAATCCCCAGCTTGTCATTACCGCCAGAAGATCTGAAAGTTTTCCCAGCATCTCTTCTCTGGAAAGGTGATTAACAAGACAAAGCAGCACATAGAGATCTGCCGCCGGCAAAAGCACATTGAGAAGGACCCATTGAAGCAGCCAGACCAAAATAAGGATCCCTTCATAAAACACAGCAGCCGATACAGCTCCGGAAGCTGCTGTCACTGTAATAAAATATGCCGGAGCCAAAGCTTTCATAAATTCCATCATCCATAAAATTGTCTGATACAGTTTATTTCCTGCCTCAAAAAAAGAGTCCGCAAGAAGTGTGAATAAGAGTAAATATACAATATAAAAACTGATATCTCCTGCCTGGCTGTTTTCAAAAACAGAAGAAAAATTCAGCAAAAGAGCTGCCGCAAGTATAAGGAGCAGCAGCTTTACAAATAATTCTTTCTCCTTCTGGAGGCCGGAAAAAAAGAGACTTTTCAGGAATCTCCCTACGGTTTCTTTTGATATTGCTTCTTCTCCATGAATCATTTTATTCAAAGCCTCACGAAAAGAAAAACTGTCCTCGCCCAGTATTTCATTTACTATCTCCTGTATTTTGCTCAGGTCAAGCTCCATAAGAAGATCTCCCTGTATCTTCTCGGCTATTTCTTTGCCCTCTGCTTTTTCAGGTTCTGCCCGGACAGTATTTCTTTCGCTAAAAAATAACAGGAATATGCAAAGCAGAATGCCTGTTTTTTTTATAAACAGACTCATACAAAAAACTTCTGGATTGTTTCCAGAAGAGCCATAAGTACCGGAAGACTCAGTACCATGATCGAAAGCCGGCAAAACAACTCAATCTGTCCGGCTGTTGCCTGATGCCCGGCATCTCTGCAGATTCCTGCAGAAAATTGCCCGATATAAGCAATTCCCAGCATTTTGATCAGAGAAGACAAATAACTTTTTTCGAACCCCACACTTTCCCGAAGTTCTTCCATAACTTCATAGATATACCGGATTTTTCCCACAGCCAGTCCCAGGATCACAACACCTATCCCCATTGTCACAAAAGCAGCATATTCCGGTTTTGTTCCTTTTAGTAAAAACCCAAGGATCACTCCACAGATCCCCAGAAGAGAAATTTTTATGATATCCATATCATCCTCCGGTCTCCACCCGTATAACAACAACTCCCATCGGCAGACTACATAACAAAAAGCGACTGTATACTCTCAAAAAGATCATAGATATAAGGTACGATCCAGAACAGCACAATCAGAAGCCCTGCAAGGCTTACAAGAAATGCCTGCTCGTCCCTTCCGCTGTGCTTCAGTATCTGGGAAAGAACGGAGACCAGGATTCCCACTGCCGCGATCTTAAATATAATACTGACCTCCAATTCCTCCTCCTTTCCGGTATCTTTACCATAACAGCACTCCCAGAAGGATACCGCCCAGGATTCCCATGCTCCTGCACAGTTTTTTCTTTTCCGGAAGCTCTTTTTTCAAATTCTCCAACGCTTCTGATAATTCCATCTCAAATACTTCTATCTGACGGATCTGCATTTCCCTGTCCAGATGGCCAAGACGTCCACCAAAAGAAAAGACGGTTTCTTTTTCTTCTATAGAAAGCGCTGTCTCTGTCAGAATTTTTTCAGCACAGTCCCTGAATATACTTCCAAAAGGCCTGCCCTGAGCATCTTTCATAGAAGCGGACACACACATAAGAAAATCCCGGTAGGTGCCTTCCATTTTACCGGCGGTTTCCAGAAAAGCTTCTGGAAGAGACGAATTCCCACATCTTACAGCACCCTTCAGATATGCTGCGATCTGAAGAAAATTTCTCAGCTCCTGTTCTCTTCTTGTAAACTCCATGCTTTTTGAAAAACCGATACCTGTTCCTGCCAGAAAAATCAAAAAAATCCCTGCCGCCTTCAGCATGGATTTCCTCTTTCGTCATAAATTCCCCGGATGATCCCGGCTCTCTGCTCTTTTCCAAGAAGGATATACCTTTCAAATACTTTCATCTTTCTGAGACGTCCAAAAAAAGGTGTGGAAAAAATCTCCTCCAGACTCTCTCCATGGGCAGTAGCAATCAGCTTACATCCACTGTAGATTACAGATTCCACCGCCTTAAAATCCTCCTCCCTTCCAAGTTCATCCACTGCAACTACAGAAGGCGACATGGAGCGGATCAGCATCTGCATCCCATGAGCTTTTGGACAGCCATCCAGCACGTCTGTCCGGATGCCAAGATCGTTCTGAGGCATTCCCTGATAACAGCCTGCAAGCTCGCTTCGCTCATCTACCACTCCTACCGTTACTCCTGGAACCTTTCCATATCCGTTGCTGAGCTGCCGGATCATATCTCTGAGCAGAGTGGTTTTCCCACATCTTGGCGGAGAGATCAAAAGTGTATGGGCTGTCCAGTTTTCTTTCCGGATATGTTCCATGACCGGATCTGCACATCCTCGTATCTCATGAGCCAGCCGGAGATTGATGCAAGATATATATTTCATTCCCCTGATCCGGTCTCCATCCAGGATCACCTTTCCGGTAACACCGACCCTGTGTCCTCCCTGTACGCTCATATACCCCTGACGCAGCTCATCTTCATAAGCATACAGAGAATATCCGCTGACATACTCCAGCGTTTCTTTCAGATCCTCTCTTGTAACCAGATACGGCTCCCTTCCTCTGGTACGCAGAAAGCATTCTCCTCCATCGTAGATCAGAAACATCGGACGTCCTGCCCGCAGGCGGATCTCGTACAGCTTTTCATAATCCAGATCCGCCTGGAGAAGGAGCCTGCGGATATTTCCGGAAAACAGATTCTGAATCTGACTTGCCTCTATGGTCCTCACCCCTCTTTACACATAATATATGTGAGTGTTCCCATTTTAGTACAAGTTTTTATGGAAGGCTGATCTCCACTTTTTCCCAGCGGATATCCAGAGGATCTGCCGACCACAGCGCCCCGCTGTAGCCTGGTTCCATATCCAAAAGTACATGATGTCCCTTTTCCATGGGTATTTTTCGGAAATCCTTGTAAAAGCCCTCTCCGGTCCATTTCGTATAAGCCTCTCTCAGAACCCACTGTTTAAAAAAGGCTGCTGAAACATCCTCTGCACCAAGTATTTCCGGAACCATCTCAGAAGGAACCAGTTTCTGCAGCATTTTTTCAAAGTTGACCTCTTTATGCTGCTGGATATCAATTCCAACCTCCTGATCCGCCATAACGCACACCACATATTTTCCGGAATGACTGATATTATAATGAAGCTTCGGACGCAAAGTAAAAAATGGTTTTCCATGCTCTCCTTTTGCTCTTGGTTCAAAAGACAGCTTCAGACCATACTCTCTGTACAGAGCCTCCTCCAGAAGTTTCTCTCCCGTCATATGCTCCATATTCTTTTTCTCATACTGCCCTGGTATTTCTGTTATGTAGATCACTGCTTCCATCTTCCTGCCTCCTTTAAAAATCTTGATGCTTCCCGCTCTTTTTCATATTGCTGCTTCACCCAGCAGAGAGTCAGCCGCTTTCTTGCCCGCGTCATCCCCACATAAAACAGTCTTCGCTCTTCCTCAATGGCTGATTCCAGAACAGCTTTTTTATAGGGAATGCTTCCCTCATTTATATTCAGGATATAAACCTTATCATACTCCAGGCCTTTTACCCCGTGCATAGTGGAGATCAGAACCCCCTCCTGTTCTCTGGACTGTTTTTTTGCCTGTTCACTGAGTTTTCTTGTATAATCTTCTATATGATCTTCCCATTCCTTCAGACTGTTCATACCCCTGGCACTTTCTGACAGCCGATCCAGGATTTCCAACAGTTCTTCTGGTTTTATTTTACGATACTGAGCATATTCATGCAAGTATTCTTCGTAGCCCATACCCTTCCTGATAAAATTTATGGCAGCAAAGGGAGGCAGTCCCTTCAGGATCCTTAAATGTGTTTCCAGTGTGGTGATACGGTCGCACATCCAGTCTTTATCTTTATAGAACTCTTTCAGCTGAGAAAAAGACAGTTCATAAGAGACTGCAAGAGCATCCCGGGAAATATACCGGTTCGGCCGGTTCATGATCTCCAGAAAATTTTTCCTGCTGTTCTCTCCTGCTGCCAGCTTCATATAGGCGATCATATTTCTGCAGATCCAGTGCCTGAAAAGGTTTGGAAGAGTCTCTTTCATGGTAAAAGGCACCTGTCTTTCCATTAATGCTCCCACCAGCCCTTCCGCCTCCTGATTTGTCCTGAGCAGTATCGCCGTATCCCGGATATCCTCTCCTCTGTCCATCCTGTCCTTCAGCTCTCCGGCAATGGTCATATATTCTTCTCTGGGATTGGGAAATTCCTGAAACTTTACCGGAGTCCCTTCTTCGTTTGGAGTAGAAAGATCTTTTTGAAAACGGGTCTTATTGTTTTCTATGACTTTTATAGCAGACGCCAGGATCCTCTTCGTGCAGCGATAATTCATATTCAGCACCACTGTTTCTGCTTTTGGATAATCCTTCGTAAAATTCAGCATGATCTCCGGCCGGGCTCCCCGGAAATGATAAATAGACTGATCGTCATCCCCCACAATAAAAAGATTGTCTTCCGGCTTTGCCAGCAGTTTTACAATATCATATTGAAGCTGATTGATGTCCTGAAACTCATCCACCAGGATATAGCGGAATTTTCTCTGCCAGGCCGCCAGGATATCCGGTCTTTTTACAAAAAGATCGTAGCAGTACAGGATCATATCATCAAAATCCAGCTTTCTCCTTGCAGTGCAGATACTCCGGTAGCCCTGATAAATACGCCGGAATATTTCATCCGGACAGCATGAAGAATAATAATGCTCCAGAGAGATCCTATTTCCCTTTACCACACTGATCTCTTTGGCGATCTCTTCCGAAAAATCACCTTCCTCTGCCAGTTCCCCTCCATGCTCCAGGAGCAGTTCCTTCAGAATTCCATATTTTTCCTCATCAGAAAGAATATTTTCTGCTGTAAATCCATAAGCCTGCTTCAAGATACCATAAAACACACCATGGAAAGTACCAAAAGTCACTGGAGTCCGTTCCTGTCCGGTAAATTTCAAAAATCTTTCTTTCATTTCCCGGGCTGCTGCTCTGGAAAAAGTCACAACAAGAACAGAGGCCGGTAATATCCCGCCTTCTCCTGTCATATATGCAGTTCTTTCTACAATCACTGAGGTTTTCCCCGAACCGGGGCCTGCCAGAACCATCATCGGTCCTGACAGGTGGGCGATCGCCCGTTTTTGAGATGGGTTACGTTCCATATGAGTCCGTTCTTAGCTGAGTTTTTCGATTGCTGCTTTTACGCGTTTAATAGTTTCTTCTTTACCAATGATCTCCATGATCTCTGTTGCTCCTGCAGGAGTCATCTGTTTGCCGGATACTGCAGTACGCAGCGGCCACATCACGTAACCGTTTTTGTATCCTTTTTCTTTCACAAAAGCACTTAAAGACTCAAAAAGAGGATCATTCTTATAGTCTTCCTGTGCTTCCAGAACGGGAAGCACTTCTTTCAGAACTGAAAGTGCAGTCTCCTCTGTTGTTTTCATTTTCTTATGGCAGTACATAGAAGAATCATACTCCGGAACTGCTTCAAAGAAATCAATCAAAGCCGGAATATCCGGGAATACTTCAATCCTGGTCTGTACCATTCCTGCGATCTTACGGAAGTCATACTCTTTTTTCAGAACTTCCTTCATATAAGGCAGCGCTTTTTCATAAAAAGCTTCCGGATCCATTTTTTTGATATACTCTCCATTCATCCAGCGAAGCTTCTGAATATCAAAGACTGCAGGAGATTTGCTGATATGATGATAATCAAATGCTTCAACAAGCTCCTCAAGAGAAAAGATTTCTCTGTTTTCCTGAGGACTCCATCCCAGAAGTGCAACAAAGTTTACAATAGCTTCTGTCAGAAATCCCTGATCCAGGAGATCCTCATAGGAAGAATGTCCGGAACGTTTGCTGAGCTTCTGATGATCCTCATTGGTGATCAGAGGACAATGTACATACACCGGGATATCCCAGCCAAATGCCTCATAAATGCGGTTGTATTTCGGTGCGGAGGAAAGATACTCGTTTCCACGTACCACATGGGTAATTCCCATCAGATGATCGTCTACAACATTAGCAAAATTATATGTTGGATATCCATCAGATTTGATCAGGATCAGGTCTTCCATCTCCTCATTATTTACCGTAATATCTCCATAGATCACATCATGGAAAGTCGTAGTTCCTTCTGTAGGCATATTGAATCGGATCACATACGGCTCACCTGCTGCAAGTTTTTTCTCAACTTCTTCTTTCGGAAGGTTCAGACAACGTTTGTCATAAATAGAGATTTCTTTTCCTGCAACTACTCTCTTCATGGATTCCAGTTCTTCCGGACCGCAGAAGCAATAATAAGCATCTCCCTGCTGGATCAGCTGCTGTGCATATTTCAGATAAATTCCGGATGCCTGGCGTTCACTCTGTACATAAGGTCCTACTCCGCCATCTTTGTCCGGTCCCTCATCGTGAAGCAGCCCTGTTTTTTCCATGGTGCGGTAGATAATATCTACTGCCTCCTCCATGTAGCGTTCCTGGTCTGTATCCTCAATACGAAGGATAAAATCTCCGCCTTCATGCTTGGTGATCAAATATGCATAAAGAGCTGTACGCAGATTTCCTACATGCATCCTGCCTGTTGGGCTGGGTGCAAATCTTGTTCTTAACTTAGTCATGCTATCTCTCCTGTTCCCATTTTTTCTTACAGCAGCTGCTCCAAATCTTTACTGCGGCCGCTATGTAATTACGTCTTATCAATGAAAGACCCTGAGACATCTCTGCCTCAGGGAATTTTTCTCAATTATGCTTCGATGCCACGGTTTTTCAGATATTCGATCACATCGCCAACGGTAGCCAGATCTGCAAGCTCTTCTGCCGGGATTTCAATATTGTACTCATCCTCCAGAGCCATTACCAGTTCAAAAAGATCCAGGGAATCTGCTCCCAGATCATCTTTAAAAGAAGTATCTGCTGTAATTTCGTTTTCATCACAGCTTAACTGCTCTGCGATCATTTTTCTCATTTCTTCTAACATTGCTCTCTTCTCCTTTTATCAAACATGATACTTTGATGTGGAAAGTATATATTCTACAGAACTTTTTGTCAATAGATTTCAGGGATTTTCTCCCCAGGCTTCATACATCCTGAAACCGTATCTGCCGGGCGACGCTCAAGGCAAGTCCCATCTCTGCCATCAAAAACATGATGGACGTACCTCCATAACTGATAAACGGCAGGGTGACACCCGTATTAGGCATCATATTTACCACGACCGCAATATTAAAGATCACCTGCAGTGAAATATGAATAAATACTCCGCTTACCATCAGCGATCCAAACATATCCGGCGCATTCTGTGCAATAAAAAACAGTCTGTAAAGAAGATAGGAAAACAAAAGCAGCACCATAATTCCACCTGCAATCCCAAGTTCTTCACATACAATCGAAAAGATCATATCGTTCTGTGCTTCTGGAACGCTGCCCAGTTTCTGGATACTGTTTCCCAGACCTCTTCCCAAAAAACCACCAGATCCAATGGCATAAAGCGCCTGAAGAGTCTGGTACCCGTCTCCATCGGCAAAGTCCTCCGGATGCAGCCATACAAGAATACGGCCAATACGAAAGTTTTCATTGGTTTCCGGATCTACCGTTGCATACAAAAACAGCACCAGTCCCAGTATCAGCACGACTCCCACTGCACCTATAAGCAGAAAAGGCTTTACTTTGGGATGTGCTACAAAGATCAGCCCTGCCGTAATGCCAAAGATAATGATAGCCGTACTCAGGTTATCGGTAAAGATATAAGCTCCTCCTGCCAGAACAACACCTGCCAGTCCCAGTATCATACATGCCTTCAGTGTCTGAACCTGCCTTCCCATCTTTATGATCATATAAGGCAGACAGACAATTACCGCAATCTTGGCAATTTCCGAGGGCTGAAACTGGATTCCGATCTTCAGCCATCTTTTTGCTCCATTTACCACAACCCCCAGAGGTGTAAAACGTACCAGCGCCATCAGGATGAAAGCTGCCGCATACAGAACTGTTACAAATTTAGTAAGAATATGATAATCTATCTTGGATATGAGGATCATAACTACAATACATCCTGCACTGATAAATGCCTGCTTCTTGAAAAAATACATATCGTCCCCATACCTTACTTCAGCCATATAAGCACTGGTACTGTAAAGCATGATAAGACCGAAGCATGTCAGAAGGATCACCACTGCCAGAAGGCTGTAGTCATAATAATCTGCTTTTTTTCTGCTTACGGGTTTCTTTTTTCTTTTTTTCTGTTCAGACAGCTTTTTCTGCTGTGCTGTATCTGCCATGAAAACACCTGTTTCTTTCTAAAAAATCTTTCTGCTGCTGGATTGCTGATAAAGAATCACAGAATCTTCTGATATTCTTTATCTCCTGATTTTTCATTATAGCAAAATCCCCTGCACTGTACAAGCCTGGGAAAAATTGTTCACAGTTTTGTAAAAAGCAGGGATTTTCGAAAGCAGCCTGATTTTCATTATACCAGTTTTCCGGAAGCTTCTGCAATCTCCAGCAGCTGCCGGTTTTTTTCATTGGCAGGACCAAATATATCTACGCAGCAGATTACACGGCTGCAGGTTTCCATCAATTTCTTAGCTCTCTGAAAACTTTCTTCACTGATCGCAGAAAACGGAGCTTCCTCCACCACTTCCGCTGCCAGAACCTTTGCCACCTGGTGATCCAGATCGTTTTTATGAAGAACTCCGGCCACAAAAGGAATTCCGGCACGCTGCAGTTTCCGGTAAACAGGAATCCCCTGTCCGTTGCCTCCAATCACAAAAATATCCGGTTTTCCCTTTGGCGGCTCCATTTCAAGGCAGCCAAATGCAGCATTATAGCTTCCTGCTGTAATTCCATACAAATGATGGATATATTCTGAAGTAAAAATATCTTCCGGAGGACCATACTTTTCAATCTGTTCTCCATGAACACAGATCACAGAATCTGATATCTTCTGTGCCAGATCCAGTTCGTGCAGAGACATCAGGACTGCTGTGTTTTTCTGAACCACCATGTTTTTAAGGATCGTCAAAAGTTCCAGCTTATGACGGATATCCAGAAAAGAAGTCGGTTCATCAAGAACAATAATTTCCGGTTCCTGACAGATTGCCCGGGCCAGAAGGATTCTCTGTCTCTGGCCATCACTGACAGCCGTAAAATCCCGGTCTTTAAAATCACCGGCATGGACTAATGCCATGGCCTCATGAACCTTTTCCCAGTCTTTTTCACTGAGGATTCCCAGAGTTCCTGTATATGGATAACGGCCAGTAGCTACAATATCCTCACATGTCATAAGTTCCGGACGCAGTCTCTCCGTCATAACTACTGCCAGCTTCTTTGCAACTTCTTTGCCAGACATACGATTCATCTGTTCACCGCCCAGGTATACGGTTCCGCCCACCAACTTCAGCTGTTTTGTCATACTTTTCAGGATTGTAGATTTTCCTGCACCGTTTGGTCCGATCAATGTAAGGATCTCTCCTCGCTTCAGACGGATCTCAATATTCCGGATCAAGGGCTTTCCATCATATCCCACTGTCATCTGTTCTGTCTGTACATAAAATTCATTCATTGCACTGTCCTCTTTCTTCGGATCATGATGTAAATGACAACCGGTGCCCCAAATACTGCAGTCACAGAACTGATGCTGAGCTCTGTAGGGGCAAATGCAGTTCTGGCGATCAGATCACAGAAAAGACAGAATACTGCTCCTCCTAAGAAGCATGCCGGGATCACCAGAAGAGGTCTGGCCGTTTTTAAAAGACTTTTTACCAGATGGGGAACCGCAATCCCTACAAAAGAGATCGGACCTGCAAAAGCTGTTACACAGGCGGACAGGATACTGGATAACAGGATCAGAGCCACCCGGAACACCTTAATATTCACTCCCATATTCTGAGCATAGCCTTCTCCCAGCTGATAAGCCCCGATAGGCTTTGACATGAGAAATACCACTGCAGAGGCAGTCAGTACCACTACAGACATCATCTTTACGTTCTCCCAGTTCATTCCGGAAAAGCTTCCCAGCGACCAGTTATGGAGATTTACAATATTCGAATCATCGGCAAAAGTGATCACAAAATCTGTAATTGCCGAACAAATGTACCCGATCATGATACCGCTGATAATAAGAGCTGACATCTGTTTTACTTTTTTTGCCACAAGAAGCACAAAACCCATAGAGATCATAGAACCGGCAAAAGCCGCCAGAATCAGAACTGCCGAAGAAGCCACCATAGATTTTCCTAACAGGAATATCATCACAAGAGATACCACCAGCTTTGCTCCGGAAGAAATTCCAAGTACAAAAGGGCTGGCAATGGGATTTCCAAAAAAAGTCTGAAGGAGAAATCCTGATACAGACAATGCACCTCCAAGGATCACCGCAGAAATAATTCTTGGAAGACGAATCTCCCACACAATATTCCGTGCTGTTTCCTCTCCCCCTCTCATAAAAAGAATATCAATGATTTCTCTGACAGAAATGGGGATACTGCCGGAATTGATGTTCCATATGATAAATAAGATAAGCAGCAGAAACAGAAAGCCAAAGGCCGCCCAGTATCTGAAATGTAGCTTTTTACGCATGATTTCGTCCTTCCTGTATCAATATTTATTTCAGTTTATGCATAAAGGTCAGAGAATCCAAAGTTTCATCCTCAGACGTCAGCATAGTATGAATATCCTCGATCATCGTTCCCAGCTCCAGTGTCTCCTGGAACAGATTCTGCTCCGTACACCATACATTTCCATCCTTTACAGCTTTAAAATCTCCCAGAAGAGAGCTTTTCGCCAGCAGTTGGGAAATATCCGTCAGCTCTCCGTCAATGGTGCTGTTATAGATAATGTAATCTGCGTCTTTGGCAGAGGCATAAAATTCCTCCATCTGCATGTTCATAGTAGACAGTGCATTATCTTTTTCTCCAAGGTTCCGAAAAATATATTCTCCTCCGGCCAGATCAATCATTTTGGCCACATAATCATTGGATTTACGCACATTGGCGGCTCCTACAGAATTAATGTAAAAAAATGCAACTGTCTTTCCTGTATTCCGGCTGTCCTGAATCTTTTCCAGCTTCTCTGCCTGCTGCTGAAAAAGCTGCTCCGCTTCTTTTTCTTTGTCCAGAAGCACGGCATAAAGTTTCAGCCATTCTGTTCGTCCCAGCGGATGTGATTCATAGCTGGAGTGTTCTACAAGGACCGGGATCCCAAACTGTTCCAGTTTCTCTTTTACCTCCGGTGTATGATAGATCATGGTAGACTCCACTGCCAGACTGCACTTTTTGTCCAGGATCAGCTCATAATCCGGAGCGCTGTATTTTCCTGCAAAGGAAATGCTTCCATTCTCCAAGGCTTTTTTTGCTTCTTCGATATGCCAGCCATCAGCATCTGTCCCGGACAGACTGATATGGTCCAGGGCATCCAGTGCGCAAAAAAGATTCATGGCAGAAGTCGCTACCAGGTAAATATTTTCTACAGGTTTTTGAATCACAGCGATTTTCGGGTCCAGATCTTTTGGTGCTTCTTTTCCCTCCGGCACTACCAGGAACTGCCCTTCCTCCGCTATGGTGATCAGGGCATAGCCATCTTTATAGTAATCTACAGAAAACTGTTCTGCATAAGTAAGCTCCATGCTGTGGTCAAAGGTAAGACCTTTTATTTCCGTATGAGTATTTTCTGCAGCCTGAACCGGACAGGCAAGTGTCAGAAGAATTACACTGGTCATAAGACAGATAAGAAATTTTTTCATATTATTTTGCCTTTTCTATTGATTCAGAATCAAACTGCAGAGTATAGTCAATCTCATGAGGTTCACTCATTGCCACCGTATCTGCTTTAACTTCTAACACTGTATCGAAGGCAGCTACCGGGATTTCAAATGTAGAATTTCCCTCTGTATTGGTCATCTCATATTTTTCACCGTCTACTATCATATAATCATAGTTCGGACTACTCCAGATCAGCTCTGCAGTTACTTTTCCATCCTTAATTTCCAGTTTTGCCGGACTTTCCACAGACGCTCTTCCTGATCCGCCTTCCAGAACAACCTCCGCTGTATAGTTTCCATCCTCCAGCTTCAGATCCTCTACCGTGTTTCCTTCTGCCGCTTCCTGCTTTCCTGCCTCTGATGCCGGCACTGGATCAGAAACACTTACCTTATGATCGTACCATTTTCCTTTTTTTCCAAGGAGGGCACAGTCAAACTCTTCATCCAGAGCAGGCACAGGAATGTCAAATCCAAATACCTCCTCCTTGTATCCATCACTGTAGGTTACCTCGTCTGTAGTAGGTTCCAGAATTTCTGCTCCTTCCTTCTGAGCATCCTCTGCTGTTCCGACAAACAGATTTACGATGCTTTTGGATACAAGACTTACATGAATGGTCATCTTTCCATCCTCTACAGTCAAAGTCCCTTTTCCATCATTTGCCTCATTTACATGAAACATATTGCTGTCTGTTTCAAATTCTGCTGTATAAACGCCATCCTCAAGAGCTACATCCGCTTTTTCTTCTGCTCCTCCGCTTTCTTCAGTTACAGCTTCCGTTTTTTCTCCTGCCATTGCCAGACTGCTTCCGGCTAAGGAAAGCACACCTGCCGCACACAATACCATTACAATTTTTCGTTTCATAATAAAATCTCCTTTCTTGATAAATTAAAAACTGCTGCAAAGCCACTGCTTCTGCAGTCCCGCTTTGCAGCAGTCTATATTATCTCATTCTGCAAAATATGCAGCTTTTGTTTTTATTCTTCTGCTGTTTCTGCAGTTTCTTCCTCTGCCGCTGCTTCTTCTGTACCTTCTGCCCCAAGAGAATCGATTGCTGCCTTTGTATGTTCTACATAAAGTTCTTTTACTGCATCGATTCTTCCCAGACCTGCGATCTGGGCATCAACAGAGTCAAAAGCACCGGATGCTTCCATCATACTCTTCCAGGAATCCTCTTCACTGCCTGCCATGTCATTATTTGCATGATCTCCGGCAACCACCATCAGAGGGCGAAGAATAACTTTCTTATATCCGGCTTCTTTTACCTTTTCGATCACAGCCTCGCATGCAGTATCTTCCGGCTCCCCTTCAACTGTTCCAATAAATGCATTTGCAAATCCAAGCTCTTCCATCTGTGTCTGCATCTGGCTGTAGCTTACCTTTGCTGTATGAGAAGTTCCATGTCCCAAAAATACAAAAGCTGTGCCGTCTTCTGCCGCTGCTTCCATACTTTCAAATCCGGCATCTGCAACAGCTGCATCTGTAACTGCCTTGGCAACTGCCTCCTTATCCGCATTGATCACAGTTGCATCATCTCCTACATCACCAAGCATTGGCTCTGCAATAGCAACAGACTCAAATTTATCCTGATATTCTTCCAGTGTCTCCGTCATTTCATCATACTCTGCACCGTGCATCAGATGAGTTGGCTGTACTACAAGATTTTTTACTCCATTCTCTACAGCACGATCCAGTGCCTGCTGCATATTGTCGATTACTTCTCCGTCTCTTGCCTGTACATGGTTAATGATAATCTGTGCGGTAAAAGCTCTTCTGACTGCCCAATCCGGATAGGCTTCCTGAAGTGCATCTTCAATTCCTTTGATATCCTCTACCCGGCTGTCATTATAAGAAGTACCGAAGCTTACCACCAAAAGCTCATTTTCACCGATCTCATCTCCATTACGGGCATCATCGGCTGCTGCATCCCCTGTATCCAGCCCAAAGTAGTCCGGGCTTGCGAATTCTCCCTCTACCAGTTCTTTCTGCGCATCTGTCAGAGCATCCCATGCTTCTTTTGCAGCCTTACAGTCTTCGTCTGTGGTTTCTGTTCTTTCCTGAACGTAGATCTTATCAATAAGAGCTGCTGCATTATCAGCTGCTGCCTGATCTGCGTCTCCAGATTCATCTTCTGCAGTTTCCTCTGCTGTGGCTTCTACCGCTACATCTGCTTCTGTTTCAGAAGCATAAATGCTTGCAGATCCCATCATAGTTACAGTTGTTACAGTCATAAGAAGTGCCAGTGCTTTTACAGTTTTGTTTTTCATGATTTTCCTCCTTTATCTTTACACTGTCTGAACAGTTCTGCCTGTCTGCAGCCTGTCCCAAACTGAATAAAAATGTACGGAGAAAACTTTTCCGGCCTGCGGAAGTTTTATTTTAACAATAAAAAAACCCTTTATCTTTATAATAAGGGTAAAAGGCCTGCGGAAAATGCGCGGTACAACCAATTACTCGTGATCCGGGACATGAGTCCCCGTACCAACAGCAGGCAGGTTTCCTGGCTTATAGATCATCATATGAAGCAGCCTTCCCGGTTTCCCAGTGACCGTATGTAACATACACAGCTCCATACTCCTTAAATACAGTGACGAGATCGTACAGGATTCACACCTGTTTCCCTATTATCCGGATCCATTCCGGCACCTGTTGTTCTTCTTATTCAATTTGTTAAATCATATCACTTTTTTTCTATAAATACAATACTTTTAGACAAAATAAGACTGATGATGATCATCACCTTTTATTCTTCACAGGGTATGATCTCCATCAGTCTCATCATATTGCTTTATTCTATTTCATATAGGTTTTTAACCAGGTATAAACACATTTCTGTCTGCTCTTATAAGCCCCTACCTGATTGCCTGTATCTGTCTGCAGTGCCTTGTAGATATTATCAAGAGTTACCGGACGTTTTGTCTTATTAAGGACACGGGTCACTGCACCATAACCGCCCTGATGGCGAATATTGATAAACATTCCCACTGCCTTTGGTTCTGTAATGCCAAGCTTGCGGATTTCTTTCTGTATCTCATCAATCTGCTCATACATCAGCTGATCCTGACACTTGATACCGTCAGGAGAACCGATCAGTTTCACAATAATCTTTGCTCTTCCGGAATTTTCACTTAGTTTATATGTAGACCAGTTTTTATTAACCACATCATTCCATACATAATTCTTAGGATCATATTTTTTCCATGTAGCAGGATATTTCGTGTGGATCAGCTTCAGAAGTCTCTGTGCTTCTGTTGCATACCACTGTCCTGCACC
Organism: Blautia sp.; assembly: GCA_026169535.1. GTDB lineage: Bacteria > Bacillota > Clostridia > Lachnospirales > Lachnospiraceae > Blautia_A. The sequence goes on along the minus strand of JAPFCU010000078.1, from coordinate 19,832 downwards.
AATGGTAATGGAATGTTCTGCACCGCTGTTGGTGTATGCCTCTGTAAAGTCTTTATAATCCTGTCTGCCGTAAACCTGTCCGCCAGTCTCTACTGCATAAAGAATCTTTTTCATAACATCCTTCTGCGTCTGGTTAAATACTGGATAAGTACTTCCGGATACGTTCTCCGGTGTATGAATTAGACTGCTCTGTTTAAAGGAGGCCATATATTTTACATTTCCAGCCTTTTTATAAGGGCGCACCGCATAAACATATTTGGTGTCTGCCTTTACCTTCTGGTCCGAATAAGAGCTGTTTCTGCTTGCAAGATCAGCCACCAGCACCCATTTTTCTCCTGTAGCTCTTCTGTAAATACAGTATCCGCTGCTTCTGAGGTTTTTATTCCAGGATACATCCACTCTGCTGCTGGATACTGCTTTTGCCTTTACAGTAGTCTGCTGAGGGCGGGTTGCTCCAAGAGCCGGGACATATTTGCTGTATACATTCTTTTTGCCTTCTTTTCGATATGCTCTTACTGCATACTGATAAGGCTTGCTGCTGGTCAGATTCCTGTCCAGGTAGGAGGCTGCATTTTTATTTACAACTTTTAATCTCTTGAATGGTTTTTTAAGAGATTCCCTTCTGTAAATCACATATCCGTTTGCCATAGAGCTACGGTTCCAGCTGATCCTGAGTGCATTTGTGGACGATGCCTGTATATTTGCTTTTACACTGATATTTTTCACAGATGCAGCAGCACTTACCGGAACTTCTGATTCAAAAGTCACTGCGAGCATTGCCAAAACTGCCATAAAAAATACGATTATTCTTCTTCCAACTTTCTGCATTCGATCCTTCCTTTCATCTGAACACGTTTGTTTCATATTTTTGCTGCCGCTTTATAGCCATATACAGCAGCTCTTCCTTTCTATCATACGAAAAGTTCAGAAAGAATGCAAGAGTTTTTTACGAATTATTATTATTTTGTTACATTTATATTACCTTTTAACGCTTTGCAGTAACAAATTTATCTTACGTCTCCCACAAAAAACAAAGCAAGTGTGCCGGGACCGGAGTGGGCGCCGATCACTGACCCTACATAATTTACAATTTCTGTCTTTATCTGATAGCGTTCCTTTATCTTTTCTGCCAGAAATTCCGCATCCTCAAGGCAGTCTCCATGGCTGATAAAAATTGTATCACAGGTATCTTTACAACTTCCAAGTTTTTCATCCATAAGAGACGCCAGCTCCAGAATTGATTTTTTACGTCCCCGAACTTTACCGATGGGGATCAGTTTTCCCTCATCGTCCACATGAAGAATAGGTTTAATATTCAGCATACCGCCAAGAACTGCTGTTGTTTTTGAAACACGTCCTCCTCTGTAAAGGTGGTTCAGATCATCTACGGTAAAAAGGTGCACGATATTTTTACAATGATTCTCTGCCCATTCTGCAACCGTCTGCATATCTGCACCATCTTCTTTCAGTTTCTGTGCCAGATAAACCAGCAACCCCTGCCCCAAAGATGCTGCAAGGGAATCTATAATAGTAATGATCCGATCCGGATATTCTTCCCTAAGTTCCTCCACAGCAATCCGGCAGCTGTTATAGGTTCCACTTAACCCGGAAGAAAACGCAATGTGCAGAATATCTTTGCCTTCTTTCAGATATGGTTCAAATAAAAGCCTGGCTTCTTCCGGGTTCACCTGCGCTGTAGTAGGCATGGAACCGGCTCTCATCTTTCCGTAAAACTCACCTTCCGGCATATAAGAGTCCTGTTTGTAAAGTACGCCATCCATAGTATAGCTGAAATACATACAGCCTACATTATGCTCTTTATAATACTCTTCCGGAAGATCCGCATTATTATCTGTTGTAATCACATACTCTCTCATACGTTATCCTTTCCCAACATGCTTTACAGCACATGCTGTATCAGATTTTTTTGTTCTTATCATAACATCACAGTTCGTCTCATGCAACATAAACCATAATAAAATTTTCGAGTTACTGTGAACAGTGACATTTTACTGCACTGTTACTTTTTCAGCACTTTCAACGCCTCCTGCAGCTGATTGTCCTTTTCATAAGTAATCTCTTCCTGATTCAAAAGCTCTGGATCCAGTTTTACTTCCACATCCGGTCTGATACCCGTATTATTGATGGAATTTCCCTTTGGGGTATAATAATCAGAGATCGTCAGTTTTACAGCGCTGCCGTCCTTTAATGGGAGAAGTTCCTGCACCACTCCTTTTCCATAAGTGGTTGTCCCTACGATCGTTCCGATTCCATGATCCTGAACAGCTCCTGCAAAAATCTCAGAAGCACTGGCACTGTTTTCGTTGACCAAAACTGCAAATGGCATATCCAGCGGCGTCTTTCCCTCTGATCTCTGTTCCTGGCGCTCTCCATACTTATCTTCTGTATATACGATCAGACCTTCCGGAAGGATCTCGTTTAAAATACTGCATACAGAAGTCAAAAGTCCCCCTGGATTTCCTCTGAGATCAACAATCAGTTTTTCCATTCCTTTCTTTTTCAGACTGGAAAAAGCTTCCCTGAACTGATCCGGTGTTACATCTGTAAACTCTGATATCCTGATGTATCCTACCTGATCCTTAAGCATCTCTTCAAAAACAGAGGGCAGGGTTACATCTGTGATCTCCACGGTCAGTTTCAGAGGCATTTCCTCATTCTGCCTGTGTATGGTCAAAACTGCCTGCTTTTTTTCTCCTTCCCTGATCATATCTGCAACCTCTGATACCTCCATATCTGTAATGTCGGTATCATCAATGGCGCTGATGATATCCCCTTTCTTCACACCGGCATCACTGGCAGGTCCTCCTTCGTAACATTCTACGATCTCCACGCCGCCTTCCCGGTTTTTCTGCATAGTCACGCCAATTCCCACATAGGCCCCCATTGCAGCTGAATTTTCCTGTTTGTATTCTTCTGCCGTATAATATCTGGAGTAAGGATCTCCCAGCCCATATATCAATCCCGCATACACCCCTTCTGCAAGCTGTTTCTCATCTATCTCTCCCAGATAATCCCGTTGGATCAGATTTTCCAGGACCCTGATCTTCTGTACATGCTCCGAATCAGACAGAACACCTTTATCCCTGATCTGATATCCTGCATATCCACCTGCTGCAACAGCAAGCGAAACTGTGATTCCTGCCGCCATTCCTTTGATAAAATCTTTCTTCATATTATAATTGCCTCCCAAAACAGACAAACGGCACAATGTCCTGACTTGTTCAGTCAGGACTTTATGCCGTATCTGCTCTAAGTTATTATTTTTTCATCAGACTCTCAGATGCTTTCTTGTTGTCCAGAAACTTCCGATCAGACCGATTCCAATACCCAGGGCAAGTCCCAGAGGCAGCAATGTCTGATAAATTTCATAAACAGGAATAAAAGCGACCACTCCCGTCAGAACATTAAACTTTGTCAGAACATACTCAACTGCGGTGTTATACAGGAAATATAACGCAGTCAGCGGAATAGCCGCACCGATCACACCCAGTACAATTCCTTCCATTACAAAAGGAGCTCTTACAAATCCGTCTGTTGCCCCAATATATTTCATAATACCGATTTCCTCCTTACGGACAGAAACACCTACAGAGATAGTATTATGTATCAGGAAAATAGAAATCAGTACCAGAAGTCCGATCACTACCATTGACGCCACAGATACCAGTCGGTTAAAGCTTCCCAGGGTCTTTGCGGCCTGTTCTGACTGCTCTACCTCCCGTACATGCTCCAGACTCTGGATATAGGATACCAGATCCGATTGCATTTCTATCTGATTCATATAAACCTGATAGTTTGCAGAATTCACAAGAGGATTATCATCTTTAAATCCTTCTGCTGCTTCAGATCCCTGGAAGTACTGATCTTTAAAATCATTCCATGCTTCCTCTGCTGATTTAAACACAATATTTTCCACTTCCGGACGCTGTCTGATCTGTTCTCCGATCATATCGATCTGTTCCTGGGTTGTTCCTTCCTCAAAAAATACCGTAATAGGAACTTCCTGCTCTACTTTATGAGCAATATTGTCTACATTATTCACAATGGAATAAAACACTCCAACCAGAAATATACATGCAGACATCGTCAGGATAGACGCAAGCGAAAACATCCAGTTTCTTTTAATATTCTTTACACCCTGTTTCAGAGTAAACCATATCGTACTAGGCCTCATGATATCCTCCTTCTTTCTCGTCGCTGACAATGACGCCTTCATGCATGGTAACCACTCTTTTTTTCATTGCATTTACAATATCCTTGTTATGTGTTACCACCAGCACCGTTGTTCCACGCTCATTGATCTCCTCTATCAGCTTCATGATCTCTTCTGCTGTCTGAGGATCCAGATTTCCTGTAGGCTCGTCTGCAAGAAGGATATCCGGACGATTTACAAGCGCTCTTGCAAGAGCAACTCTCTGCTGCTCACCACCGGAAAGCTCATCCGGATAAGATTTGTCTTTCCCAGCAAGTCCAACCTCCTGAAGCACCTCTGGAACACGTCTGCGGATCACCTTTCCCGGTCTGCCGATCACCCTCTGGGCAAAGGCAACATTTTCATATACATTACGGTCTTTGAGAAGGCGGAAATCCTGAAATACAACCCCTAGCTTTCTGCGGTATTTTGCAACACGGCGATGTTTCATTGTTTCCAGTCTTTCACCGCTTACGATAAGCTGTCCTCCGGTAGTATCAAGCTCCTTCATCAGAAGTTTGATCAGTGTAGACTTACCTGAACCACTGCTTCCTACCACAAATACAAATTCACCTTTATCTACATGTAAGTTTGCATGATTTACAGCCAGATTGCCTTTATCATATGATTTACTTACATCTATCAAATCTATCATTATGTTCCTCCTTCTCATACAGAATAAACATTTTAACGTTTTTGTAACAATGTTGTAACATAGTTCCTTGTGAATTTCAAGTGTTTTTTGAGAATCCAAAGAAATTTCATCAATATTTCATATTTCCACAAAAAATACAATGGTTTTTTATAAAAATCTTCTGTTTATATATCGCATTTCATTGTACAGGAAACATCCGGTGAATTCAAGACAAAACCTATCTACAGCTACAATATTATTATATCAATTAGTAAAAATAGCGTAACAGCTATAATGCTGCTACGCTATTTTACATGAAGCACTCTCATTCACACTTGTCTTCTTTGTACAATAAGTATCAAAATCGCAACTCCCCCTGTAGCAATCAGCATCCAGAGAGAATTTCTGATCCCGCCAACATCCATTAACTTACCAAATACTATTGGCCAAAGAGCACCTCCTATACCACTTCCCATTGTCATTAAACCAGACACTCTTCCGTATAGCCCCTGTGCTCTTGAATTTGCCATTCCCATGAGCATCGGCCATACCATACCACATGAAACACCACAACAGCCGATCAATACTGCAAACATAATAATGCTTCTGCAATTTTGCCATCCAAATAGTAATATCAATATACTTACAAAACATATTACTAAAGCTTTATTGCCCTTTTTCGCAAGCTTCCCGCAAAATATTCTTCCCGGAATCATAAATAGCCAAAACGAAGCTAATATTTTAGATGAACTGGAAGAAGCCTTCAATTCCATATTCAAAAACGAATCTAAAAAATATGCAATTCCTGTTTCGATACCCACATAACAGATCATAAGAACAAAGCATGGAATCACAGAATTTGGTACACATTTAATAACATTATCCATCATTGATCTACATGTCGACCCCTTTAATGTTCTTATTCCCCATTTTTTTCTTATACGCAACTCATGAACTTTCATTGGAAGCTTAAAAAGTAATACACCATTTACAGCATAGCAACCTGCCATTAGATAAAAGACATTTCTCCAATCACCAATTCCACATTTTATCATAAAATCACATATAAGTGGACCAGTTACTGCACCTATGGAAAAACAACATTGGGTCCATCCTGCATAAGAAGTTCCTTTTTGAGGATATTCATCAAATAAACTTGCTGTTAAAACACTTTCACATACGCTATATCCAGAACCTATACAAAATATCCCGAATACAATACCAATATAAGCCGGTGTCATTACCGTTACTATACAGCCCGCTGTAAATATTTGAGAAAACCACAGCAGTATCTTTTTTTTACCAACGATATCTGCTAAAGCTCCAAAAATAACCGGCATAGTCATCATTGCAAGAAATTGTACTGAAACCAATCCTCCCATTTCTGTATTTGTAATATTAAATTCTCTTGCAATTTTTAATAATGCTAATTGAAAACCTCCCGACTCAAATCCAAGAAGAAAAATCATCCAACAACTTAATTTCAAAAAGCGCAGATCCGAATCACAATTTCCAGACCTGCGCTTCTGAAACATTTTCCGTTTATCTGTCAATCTCTATAACCTCTCGACGATAGTCTGAAAATGATTCTGTTCCTTCAGCTGTTACCAAAAAACCATCCTCTATACGAAGACCTATTTCATTTTTATCATCACCAAGATAGACACATGTACAGAATGTCATATTTTCCTCCAAAAGATAATCCGAATTTGATTCAATCCATGGATATTCACCTTCCATTAAACCGGTACCATGACATGGGCCATAAAGAATACAAGAATCATATCCTAACTCTTTTAATGTCTCATAATGTACTCTGCTGACTTCTGATGCGTTTACTCCTGCTTTAGCAGTATTGAGAATGGCTTTTTGTGCTGCAAGGGCTGCCTCGATCATGCCTTTCTGCTCTTCTGTTGCTTTACCCATGACAATGGCTCTTCCCATTGTAGAAGCATATCCTTCATATCTTGCTCCTACCTGTACCTGAATCATATCACCTTTTTCAATAACCTTATTTCGACATCGACTGATTGCCTGATTAGAATTTTTTCCAGTAAGGATCCAGAATGGATAGGCTTCTCCCTCTCCACCTTCCTTATAGATCACAGACATTGCAATTCCTTTTAGCTGATTTTCAGTCATTCCCACATGGACATTTTCAACAACCGCTTTCATTGCAGCCTGTGTGATACGATATGCCTCTCTGAGACATGCGATCTCTGCCGGAGACTTATCTGCACGAAGCTTAGCTACGAGCATATCAGCCTTTACTAATTCAGGATTTCCCAGTTCTGGTAAACTTGAAAGTAATGCTTCATAGATCACATGGGTCACAAGGCATCCTCCTGCCACACCGATCTTAGCAACAGGTTTATTTCCGCTTGCTTCTTTGATCACAGATGCGAATGTTTCTAATTTTGCCCCCGGATACTCAGGTTCAGAGGATTCACGGAACACCAGCACTTTTCTGATCTTTTTGATCCTTGAAACATGACTGGAAAAAGTCTCACTTTCTGGTCCGATGATCAAAATAGCTTCTCCTTCTGCTGGAATCAATACACCTGCCGACTCAAAAGAAGGCCAATAATCACTGTAATAACGTACGTATTGTGGTTCCGCTTCATTACCATAAGCAAATAAAATATCGAGCCCTTCCTTTTTCATTTCATTCTGTGTTTTAATGATTCTTTCCTGAAATTCGCTATCTTCAATCCTTATCTTCACTTTAACACACCTTCCATTCTTTACAACATTGATTTATAAACGGAGACAACGATTCTGCTCCATTCTCTGTAATTATAAAACCTTCCTCTATACGGTTGGAGCCGCCTGGTAATCCAAATAAACTAATATCTGTATTTACCGTCATCCCAGCTTTAAATACTTCTTCTGTTTCAGTATCAGGATATGGGGACTCTGCTTCTGCACATCCAATCCCATGTAATGGTGGATAAATATCATACTCAGAAAGATTTTCTTCATAAAATACCTGTTTTACAGCTTGTACAAACTGTTTCATAGGAACACCAGCTTTTAAATAAGGCTGGCCAGCTTTTAATGCCCGAACCAATACATCAATCACGTATTTGGTCTCTTCACTGTATTCCCCAACTGCAAACGGCATTTCACAGGTTGCAACATATCCCTCATACTGGACAGCCAATGCACACATGATCATATCACCATTTTCAATAATCTTGTTTGTAGGACGTCCAACAATTCTGTCCGTCCTCTTTCCACTTCCATAAATCTGAAAAATAATATGTTCTGCACCTTCAGCTCTTGCAGCTGCTTCCGCAATCCCTGCCGCCTCCAATTCTGTCTTTCCTATAAGCTCCGACTGCATCATAGCCTTAAATCCTGCATCTGCGATTCTTGCCGCTTCACGTAGACATTCTACTTCCTCTGCACTTTTTTCCCGGCGAAGGTCAAATAAAAGTTCATTACAATCGATCAGTTCTGTATCAAAACCTGCTTTGATTTTTTCATACAGATCTACAGACATTGCATCTTTTCCTACAATACCAAGTTTTTCAAGCTTTTCTTTTTCACGCAGTTCATCTGCCAACGAAGAAAAACTTGTATACTGTGCTAATGGATAATCAATTTCATCCGGCACTGTCACACACAGAAAATCTGGTGAGAGACGTATGTCAGGCCATACACTCATTTCCTCTGCTACCTTTTGTCCCTCCGGAGCACACAGTACAATCGGATCTAACGTCCTTCCCAAAAGCATTGCCCCTCGTTCGAATATCGGCCAGTAGTTTGATACATATCTTAAATTTTCTTTTCTGTACTCATCTCCATATACTAAAATCGCGTCTATGTCGTTTGCTTCCATATACTTACGCATCTTTAATATACGATTGTGAAATTCCTGTTTTGAAATTCTAGGCTTCATATCTCCTCCTAACCAGTATGGGAACTGTCCCATGCTTTTCATTCATACAGACAGTCACATATTTTAGAAGTCAAAATCATCTACATTTTCTGTTGTGATATCCAACAACTCTGTCATAATAATCTGATCGCCTTTTACTTCTACAACGCCAACTTCTGGTATATCCATACCATCTGTAATCTCCCCGCCATCCAAAAGTGTCTTAGCTGTGTAAACTGCTAAATAACCAAGTTTTCCCGGATGCCAGATATTTGCTTCCTGCATAGAGCCGTCTTCCAGATATGATTTTGCAGCAGATGCTTCTACAACACCTGTAACGACAATTTCTCCATTCTTTCCAGCTTCTCCAACCGCCTGAGCTGCTGCTGGTGGTGCAGGTGTTGTGACACCTAAGATACCCTTGAGTTCTGGATATGCGGTCATTAAGTTTTGAGTAATCGCATATGCTTTAGACTGATCATCATCACACGGTTCATAAGCAACACGTGACATGTTTGGATAATTTGTTTCCTGATACTCTGTTGCATATTTTGCCCATGCGGAACAGTTCTGCGCTGTTAAAACACTTGTAATGATAGCGTATTCACCTTCTTCTCCCATATACTCAGCAAACCGCTGCATTAGATGTTCTCCAAGCACTTTTTCAGAACAACAATTTACATATGCATCTCTTAAAGAAGTATCCGTTACATCAGAATCCCACGTAATTACTTTAATACCTTCTTCTTTAGCCTGCTTTAATACCGGCTCGATGGCGCTCGCATCCAATGGTGAAATTGCAATACAATCAACACCCTTAGTTATCATATCCTGAACAATATTAGCTTGGGCTGCTGCGTCCCCTGATGTAGGACCGGTATAAATAACCTCACACCCTAAATCTTCTCCAGCTTTTGTACCCCAAACATTAGAGGTCTCAAAATACGGAATACCTACCTGCTGCGGTATTAATGCAATAGTATATTCTTCCTCCGCATATACAGTTGTTCCCATCCCAATCATCATTGCTGCACCAAGTGCAAAAAGTGCTAATCTTTTCCTCATAGTTCTTTTCCTCCTTTTTCTAAATCTTTTTTTATTTTGAAAAGTATCATACTTTTCTGCTCTTTACTTTATATTTCTGCATCTCAATCATACGATTAAATACCACAACCAAAACCAGAATACTTCCTGTTGCAAGCTGCTGCCAAAATGATGAAATACCTACAAGATTCATAATATTCCCAATCATGGCAAAAATCATAATTCCTACAACTGTACCCACAATTCCTCCATTTCCTCCATTAATACTCGTACCTCCAAGTACAACTGCGGAAATACACGTCATCAAAAATGCTGATCCCATGTCCGCTCTGGCAGTCGCCACACGTGATACCTGGATATTCCCCGCTATACAGCACATTACAGAACACATGATATATGAATAAAATAAAACATGTGTTGTACGAATACCGGAAAACAGAGCTGCCTTCATATTATTTCCTAATGCATAAATATGCTGTCCTGTCACAGTATTTTTTAGCATGATTATAAGAAATACTGCTAATCCAAATAACAGCAACATCTGAAGCGGCATGCCAAATATTTTAGCCTGTCCCAGAAAATAAAAGCTTTCCGGAATTCCAGAAATAGAATTTCCTTTACTAAGCACTAATGCTACACCTAAAAAGAACATCTGAGTGCCTAAAGTCGCAATCATAGGAGGAATCCTTATAATTGCTACTAAAACAGCATTCATTACTCCACATAATACAGCTACGCCTAAACTAATTATCAACGAAGGAACCACACCTAATCCTTTTGTTAAACATAATCCTGATGTTACAGCGCAAAGTCCCATTGTTGTACCAGCAGAAAGATCCATACCACCTGTAATAATTACAATTGTTAATCCCATTGCCATGATCCCCATCTCTGACATCTGCTGGAACAATGATAAAATATTTCTGATTGATAAGAAATTTTCATTAGAACATGCACCAATCAGGAAAATCAGAAGAAATGCTCCTGCCAGAACCATTTCATGCAATGTGAATCTTTTTCTTAATTTTTCCATCACTTATGCCTCCTGGTCAATTTCTATCATCTGCTTTTTAGAATCTGCATAATTTCTTCTGAGTACGTCAAATGTTACAGTTGCAATTATTATCAAACCATATACAAGCTTCTGCCAATAGGTTGGAATATGTGCAACTACAAGTCCATTTTCTATAACCCCCATCATTGCAACGCCAATAACAGTACCGATAACAGATCCTGAGCCTCCTAAAATATTGGTTCCACCTATTACTGCTGCCGCAATCGCATTCATCTCCCAGCCATTAGATCCAGATGGCTGACAGTTTCCAAGAATTGCATCTAATACAAATCCTGCAAATCCACATAAAAGTCCTGAATAAAAATATGTTAAGAAAATAGTCTTCTTAATGTTTACACCTACATATCGTGCTGCATTTTCATTTCCGCCTACTGCATATACAGATCTTCCAAAATATGTATGTCTTAAAATCCAGGCAGTTATCAGGAATATAATGATTGCATATATGATAGGTAATGGAATATTATAATAGGTTTTTCCAAGGGCTGTAAACCATTTAGGAATATTCATGATCCACCGTCCATTTGTATAGACCAAAATGATTCCTCGATAAATACTTGCTGTTCCCAACGTAATAATAATCGGCGGAATAGAAAATGCAGCAATCAAAAATCCATTTATCGCTCCTGTTATAGCACCTAGCACTAATGCCAGGATTAATACAGTTACAGGATTTGCCATAGAACTGTTTTGTGAAAAAATAGCAAGCCATGTAGCACTAAACATCATTTGGGATGCGACTGATACATCTATTCCTGCTGTAATCAGAACGATTGTCATTCCCGCAGCCATAATACCTACCGGAACACTATTTACTAATACATTTTTTATATTTGTATACGAAAGAAAACTTGGAGAGTAAAGACTCAGGCCTAAACATAACAAAAGTAAAATTAAGAATACTCCTGTCTCTCTTTTTTCCAATATCTTTTTCATTTAATTCCCCCCTAAAATTGCTTTTTCCATCATAAGCTCCTGATTTCCAGTTGCTGTATCATCTTCATGTACGATTCTTCCATGACGCATTACTAATACTCGATCGCTAAGAGCAAATACTTCCTGCCATTCAGAAGAAACCATAATAATCGCCATACCTTCTTTTGCAAGTTTCTTTAACAACTTATGAATTTCTGTCTTAGAAGCAATATCCACGCCATGGGTAGGCTCATCAATTATCAAAATGTCTGGCTTAGTGATCAGCCATTTCGCAACTGCTATCTTTTGCTGATTTCCACCACTAAAATTACGTGCCAGCTTATCAATTTGAGATGGACGTATACTTAGCTTTTCTACATAATTCTCTGTTAATTTATCCACCTCTTTCCGATTAATAAACCGAAACGGTGTCAAGATTCTCTTTAATATAGGTAGTGTGATATTGTCTTTCATAGACATTTCCAGTATAAGCCCCTCTTCATGTCGATCTTCTGGGATAAACGCAATCTTATTACGAATTGCCTGAGATACATTTTTAATATCAATCTTTTCACCATTAAGATATATCTCACCAGAATCTGGAGGATTCAATCCAAATAGCGCTTTTACAGTTTCGCTTCTTCCTGCACCAACAAGTCCTGTTAAAGCAAGAATCTCTCCTTTATGCAAAGCGAAGGATATATCTTTAAAATTACCTCGTTTAGAAAGATTTTTTACCTCTAAGATTTTATCTCCTGCATAAGATACATCATTTAATGCTTTATATGCTACTGACCGTCCTACCATCATTTGTACCAGACTATTTTCGTCAAGCTCCTTTATGTCCTTACAGCCAACATATTCTCCGTCTTTTAAAACAGTAACTCTATCAGAAACTTCAAATACTTCATCCAATTTATGACTGATAAATAAAATGGCAATATTTTGTTTTTTCAGCTTTTCTATAATTGAATACAACATTCTAACTTCGCTAAAAGATAAGGTCGCGGTTGGTTCATCCATAATCAATAATCTTGATTTAAATGAAATTGCTCTTGCAATTGCTACAAGCTGCTGCTTAGCAATACTTAAATTACTAAGCTGTTCCTGAACATTCATCGTGATACCTAGAACCTCAATTGCTTCCTCTGCAATCTTTGTACATTCTTTCCAGTCTACCTTTCCATTTTTAGAACGTCCCAAATAAATATTTTCTGCTACAGATAAATTAGGAAACAAACTCAGATCCTGATGAATTGCATTAATCCCATGTTTGATACTATCACTAACACCTGCAAATTCTACCTCTTTTTCGTCTACCAATATCTTAGATCCTACATCCGGCTTCTGAACTCCTGATAATATCTTAATTAAAGTTGATTTTCCAGCACCATTTTCTCCCATTAACGCATGTACTTCACCTTCACGAACATCTAATCTGACATTATTCAGTGCTTTAATTCCTGGAAATGTCATGCTTATATTCTCCATTTGCAGAAATACTTTTCCTGCCATATTTTTATCCCCCTTTCTATATACTCGAGTAACCTATGGTCTTATTCTAGTATACTCGTGTATATTTGTCAATAGTTTTTATAAAATTCTATATTTATTATTAAAAATACACAAAAAAAGCCGATACCTATGTATCAGCCTTTTATCATTTTATTCGGTAAAATCTACACTGTCAACCGGAATTTTCTGGAAATATAGTTTCAGAGTCCTCCCACATAACATGAGGAATTACCATACTTTTTGCTTTCTTATTATGAATCAAACAGGATAACTGTTTGTACGCCATACGAGCAATCTCTTTTTCAGGCCATGACGCGATTAACATTCGATTCTTTTCAAGATTGGATCCTGCAAAATCATCAAACCCTCCCAGCGGTACATCAAAATGTAATTCCTGTAATGCCTGTTTAACTCCATATAATACATAATTTGTACTTAATATAATACCATCGAAAAACACACCTTGTTCTCTCACGAGACGAAGAATACAGTCATAAGCCTGTTTCTCATTATATATATGATAACATATCTGTCTTTCTTCAAATCCGCATCCCGCAGCTTCCAATGCATGGCGAAAACCGCGAATTCGATAGCATATCGTATAATCCTGATCAGAAGTTGCGATATATATAGGTTTTTTTACACCTCTTTTTATCATACATTCTGTCATTCTCTGCGTGGCCTTTTCATTATCCGATATAATATATGGAATTTCCTTACCTTCTACCTTACGGTCAAAACACACGATTTTTAATCCTCTGATATCTTTTAAAGATTCCGTATAAGATATTGGAGAAATAATGATACCATCTACCATCTTACTGCGAAGCATTGTTAAAATTTTATTTTCTTTTTCCAATTTTTCTTCTGCAATGCATATGATCAGATTATAGTCGTCCTCTGCTGCTGCCTGTTCTATTTCTTTTACAATATTAATATAATAAGGATTGGCAAAGTCTGGCACAACTACCGCAATAGTTTTTGTCACACCTGTTTTAAGAGATTGAGCAATGGTATTAGATACATATCCCATTTCATCTGCTGTTGCCAATACCAAGTCTATCGTTTCTTTTTTATAGGATTTATTTTCTAATTTACCATTTAATATGTTGGATACTGTGCATCTGGAAATATTTAATTTTTCCGCAATGTCTTTCATTGTTACCATATGAATAATCACCTCACACCAATAATATACTCGAGTATATTATTGGTGTCAAGTAAAATCATTAGATTTTTAAAACAAATTAGGCAAACTATTACCCATCCCGGCTAACAAGAAAGAGATCCTTATTATCAAAGGATCTCTCTTACATTATATTAATATTCCAACGTCTCCATATATTTCATATACCTTACCACCATCAGCGCAATCTTAAAGGTAATCGCATCTTCAAATACACGGAGGTCCAGTCCTGTGCTCTTCTGCAGCTTATCCAGACGGTATACCAGTGTATTTCTATGGATATACAGCTGTCTGGATGTCTCAGAAACATTCAGACTGTTTTCAAAGAATTTATCAATAGTCACCAGGGTTTCTTCATCAAAATCATCCGGGGACTTATTTTCAAAAATCTCTTTAATAAACATCTTACACAGCGGAATAGGAAGCTGATAGATCAGTCTGCCAATTCCAAGAGAACTATAGGCGATCACATCTTTTTCTCCGAAAAAGATTTTTCCTACATCAAGAGCCATTCTGGCCTCCTTATAGGAACGAGAAACCTCTTTCAGTTCATTTACAATTGTTCCATAAGCAATATGTGTTTCGCTTTCCTGAGTGAATCCAAGTGTATCCAGGATCGCACGTGCAAGCTTGTCCATATCACTGTAGTTTTCTCCATCCTCCAGCTGTTTTACGATAATAATGCTTCTTTCATCTACAGCCGTAATAAAATCTTTTGTCTTGCCGCCAAAAAAGCTCTTTACAGCCTCCATGGCATTGTGATCTTTCTCCTGCTCCAGCTCCATAATCATAACAACACGGCGTACATCCGCATCAATATGAAGTTTCTTTGCACGATTATAAATATCCACCAGAAGAAGATTGTCCAACAGAAGATTTTTGATAAAACTATCTTTATCAAAACGCTCCTTATAGGCAACAATCAGATTCTGGATCTGGAACGCCGCAAGTTTACCTACCATATAGGTATCCTCATCGTCCCCATGTGCTACCAGAACATATTCCAGCTGGTAATCATCATTTACCTTAAAGTACTGATATCCCTTCACAAGCTGGCTTTCTGCCTGGGATCCTACAAAAGCCTGTACATCTTCCGGCTGAACCGAAAAATCTGAAAATGTAGATGCCAGAACCTTTCCTTCTGTATCTATAATACAAAACTCGATTCTGGATATTTCTTTTAACCCTTCCAGGGTATTCTGAAGTACCTGATTTGATATCATCTGCTAACATCCCTTCTTACGCATTCTGCATGTTTCTTCTCTTTTCCCATAAAGAAAACCTGTACATAAAGCTATTTTAATACAATATCACCAAAAATAAAAGAGGAAATCCGAAATTTGTTACAATTTTTTGCGTGATTTTTGTATATTTTTCCCTATCTTTCTATAAATCCTTCTCCATGTACCTCTCTGGCATCCCCTACGATCACGAATGCATTAGGATCGATCTCATCAATCTTTTCTTTAAGCTGAACCAGTTCCTTCTTGCCCACCACGCAGTAAAGCATCAGTTTTTCCTGTTCAGAATACATTCCCTTTGCATGAATCCCTGTCACCCCTCGATCCATATCCTCTATGATCATACGGGCCACTGCCTCTGGCTTATCGGTGATAATATGAACTGCTTTTGAAAATTTCAGTCCTTCGATCAAACCGTCTGAAACCTTTGTTACAAGATAAACAGCAATAATCGCATAAAGTCCCTTACGAATACCAAATACGTACATTCCCACAAGTACAATAGCTCCGTCTATAAACTGCATGATCTGTGCAATAGAATAATGCCTCATATACTTCTGGATAATCGCAGCCAGCATATCTGTTCCGCCAGTAGTTCCTCCTCCGAGAAATACAAGCCCAATTCCCACACCAAGAATGATTCCTCCATAAACAGAGGAAAGAAGAATATCATCAGAAAGCTCCCATGCCGGAAGAACAGCCAGCCACATAGTCAATGACATATCTCCGATCAGCGCTTTTTTTACAAATGAAAATCCTTTGATCTTTGTGGCAAGTATAAAAAGAGGAATATTCAGGCTAAGATTCGTAATCCACAGAGGAACTCCGTTTTTAACAATTCCTCTGGTCCATTCTTTGACCAGGATAGCAGCTCCGGAAAAGCCTCCTGTTACAAGACCGGCAGCATCGAAACAGGAGGTGATTGCAGCTGCCATCAGCCCTGTTCCTATAAAGATTACCATATATTCCAGAAACAAAGATCTTTTTCCTGCAAGTTTCATAATAAACCTCCTCCTGTAGTTATAACTCTAATGCGGTAAAGCGTCCCATATCCTAAAAGAACGGGAGACGGCACAAGCCGCTTCCCGCTCTTATTCTGCCCTATTTTTCGGGCATATTTACAAATCTGATAAAATGATAGCTTTCTACAATCTGGAAATATTTGATAATTCTGGGATACAGAGGTTCGGCTGCCTCCCCGAATTGTTCCTTTACCAGCACAGCAATATCTGCCACCGTACGTTTTCCGTCGATCAGCGGCCAGATGAAACTTCCATTAGCATCCAGATGGACTTTTGTAAAACGCGGTTTATTGAACAGATTCTGTGCAATCTTATTCATGATCCCGGTATTTTCCACTTCAAGGATCACCCGCTCTTTCAAATCTGTATGCCACTTCAATGAGCTGTTTTTCTCCGGTATCAAATCCAGATAATTGATATCTGCCATCTTTTTTTTATTTCTTTTTTTCATCAGTCTTTTCTTTTATTCCATAAGGAGAATTTCAGCAGACAGAGGATCATAAGAATCATGATCACAACACCACCAATGTTTCCAAAGCTGATGAAAGATGGAATAGTCACTCCTGCTACTGCCAGAATTGCAAGGAAAATACCCACAAGGCCTTCTCCGGCGATCATGCCTGCGCAGTACAGTGTGCCATCTGTAATTTGTCTTTCTTTTGTTTTTGCATCTACCTTCTTGCGTCCGTCCATGAACATACGTACTGCACCGCCGATCATAATGGTTGCATTCAGATAAATCGGAAGATAAAGACCAATTGCAAAAGGCATTACCGGAATTCTTAAAATTTCAAGGCCAATTGCAAGACATACACCTACAAATACTAGAGTCCAGGGAAGGTTTCCTCCCATGATACCCTCTACGATCATCTTCATAAGACCTGCCTGAGGAGCCGGAACATCTGCTGTACCATAGCCCCATGCAGCATCCAGAAGATAAAGAACGCCGCCGATTGCAAGACCGGATACGACAACACCAAGAAGTTCACCGATCTGCTGTGTCTTCGGAGTAGCTCCAAGAAGATATCCTGTCTTAAGGTCCTGAGAAGTATCACCTGCAATTGCTGCAATGATACAGATAACAGAACCAATAGCGATTGCGCCTGTCATACCCTTGATACCAGTCTCACCTGTTGCTTTAATAGCAAATGTAGCAATCAGAAGTGTGGCAATAGCCATACCGGAAACCGGGTTGTTGGAAGATCCGATCATACCTACCATACGGGAGGAAACGGTTGCAAAAAAGAAACCGAATACTACGATCAGAAGAGCTCCAAGAAAATTTACCGGAATTGCCGGAACAAACCAGATAATAAATACCATTGCAAGGATACCAACAAGAATCACACCCATTGGGAGATCTCTATCAGTTCTTAAAGTACTGTTCGCCTGAGATCCTTTCATGCTCTTCATAGAATCACGGAAGGTAGAAATGATCAGAGGCAGAGATTTGATCAGAGAAATGATACCGCCTGTGGCGATAGCACCTGCTCCGATATATTTTACATAATTTGACCAGATAGCCGCTGCTCCGCCCTCTGCAAAAAGCTGGGAAATTGTCACACCTGCCGCTGCCGGATACATAGAGGTTTCCGGTCCAAACAGACAGATAAGAGGGATAATTACCAGCCATCCCACAATAGAGCCTACAAACATAAAGGATGCAATTCTCGGTCCTACGATATAACCAACACCAAGAAGCGCCGGATAAACCTCCATACCGATTTCACCCTTAAAGGACTTGAAGGCTACAGCAACATCTGCCGGAACGGCTTTCAGCCCATCTACAATAAACTTAAATGCTGCTGCGATTCCCATACCAGAGAATACAGTAGCTGCATTTGATCCGCCCTCTTCACCTGCCAGAAGAACATCTGCACATGCAGTTCCTTCCGGATAAAGAAGTGTGGCATGCTCCTTCACGATCAGAGCGTTACGAAGGGGTACCATAAAAAGCACACCCAGGACACCGCCGCAAAGTGCGATCAGAGTAATTTCTACCAGACCAGGTTTCTCGCAAAGACCTTCCTCTGCCCAGAGAAACAGCGCCGGCATAGTAAAGATAGCTCCAGCTGCAAGAGATTCACCTGCAGAACCGATGGTCTGTACCAGATTGCTCTCAAGAATGGAGTTTTTCTTCATGATTACACGGATAACGCCCATGGAAATAACTGCTGCCGGAATGGAAGCAGATACTGTCATACCAACACGAAGACCAAGATAAGCATTGGCTGCGCCAAATACAACTGCCAGGATTATACCCATGATCACAGAGGTCACCGTCATTTCAGCAGTTACTTTTTCTGCTGGAACATACGGTTTAAACTCTTTGTTATTCATTGATTTCCTCTCCCTTTTATTAATTTTTTACGAACCTATTCTTTATTATACTAATTTACAGCTTCATATGCAAGCTGTTTTCCCTTTATTCCTATAAAGATTTTTCTCTTTAATCTTATAAAGAGATAAATCTCCATAAAAAAAGAGAAGCAGCCCTCTCTTTCTGTATCGAGCAGAAAGAAAGCACTGCCTCTTTTTTATTACTTATACAAAATCCGGATTATCTGCCAAACTGCATATCGTTGTTTCCAGATTCTGTCTCCCACATTTCAAGCATGTTGATCGGGTCGTTGTAATCTGCAAGCCATCCCTCACGGCAGAAGTCGAATTTACCCTGTTTTCTCTCGTCAAGGAATACAGACCACTCACGTGTCTCAACAGTTACATTGATACCGATTGCTGCAAAATCCTGCTGGATAGATTCACCAATCTTAACATTACCTTCTGCATCGTTTGTAAGGTAAGTCATGTTGATCGGAGTATCTGCAGAAAGCATACCGCTTTCATCGAACTGATATCCAGCGCCTTCAAGAAGCTTTCTTGCCTCTTCCAGGTTTGCTTCATAAGCTTCCGGACTTGGATCAAAGTATCCAACTGCATCTTCTACCGGATAGGTATAAGCGTCGTCATTTACACGGAATTCTCCGCCGTTGCCGTCTGCCATACCTGTAGGAATAAAGGTATTTGCAACTTCCTGATCAGCCTGGGCGATTGTGTCAACAATATACTGACGGTCAATGATAAGGTTCATAGCCTTTCTCATG
>JAPFCU010000015.1 GCA_026169535.1 Blautia sp. | reverse complement strand
TTGTACTGGTCAAGCTTTTTGGTAACACTTTGTTCGGAAATCATGCTCTATATCGAAACTCCATTGGTGTCATATAGTTATTCGTTGAATGAGGTCTCACATAGTTGTACCAGTTAATGTATTGCTTTGTCATTTCATCTAACTGCTCAACACTTTCAAAAGTATATCTATAGTAAAAACAATTTTTGAAAGTATTATAAAATCTTTCCATTGGCGCATTATCATAAGGAC
This sequence comes from Blautia sp., assembly GCA_026169535.1. Taxonomy (GTDB): domain Bacteria; phylum Bacillota; class Clostridia; order Lachnospirales; family Lachnospiraceae; genus Blautia_A. The sequence goes on along the minus strand of JAPFCU010000015.1, from coordinate 968 downwards.
AGCCAGCCTTGCTCATACTTTGAATTACGCCGTTATCCTTGCAAAAATTGACAAACTCCCAAGATGTATATTGTACTCCCTGATCGCTGTGCAGAAGTATTCCATTGTTGGGTTTTTCTTTTTTTAGGGCTTCCGTAAGTGTTTCTATTGCAAGTTCTGTATTTATGTAATCGCTATTGACTGATGCTATAGCAGATCTGTCAAATAAATCCATAATGGTACAGTTATATCGAAACTTACCATTAGGCTGGCGCATATATGTAAAATCAGTGCACCAGATCTTATTTTTTTCATCAACGTTGAACTTTTGCTTTAAGAGATTATCAAAGATTTTATGTTTTTTACAGCTTTTGTAACCTGGCTTTTTTCTCATAACAATAGCAGACAGATTAAGATCCTTATTCATATATTTATGGATAGTTGTTGTACTAAGATATATGCCATATCTTTGTAGAAAGATTTTCATAAGCCGATATCCAATGGTTCTATTATTGTTGTAATAGATATACTTTATCCTTTCATAAACCATAAATCTTTGCTCGTAATAATCTCTTTTCGTATCTTTCAGATAATTGTAGTAACAATTAAGGCTAATCTTAAAATGTCTGCACAACCATCTTAAGCCAAATTGCTCCTTATTTTTGTCAATGAATCGATATACCACTAATCGATTTCCTTTGCAAAGAATGCCGCTGCTTTTTTTAAAAAATCAATTTCTTTATCCTTCTCATGAAGAAGCTGGTTCAGTCTTCTGATTTCCTTTGCAGATTCGAATTCTTCCTGTGATGTTTTAGTGGTAGTTTTATATTGGCATTCTTCACCATGTTTTTTTACCCACCCGGTGAGGGTGCTTTTTGCAACATTGTAGTCAGCTGCTATCTCACTTATTGAGCGATCACCTGCCATATAGGCTTTGACTACTTCAATTTTAAAATTTTCATTGTAACGTGTGGCCATGATTGGTCCCT
>JAPFCU010000038.1 GCA_026169535.1 Blautia sp. | reverse complement strand
TCCATAAATCGAATCGAGTAAAATGCTCGCATCTATCATTTCTAGCAACAGAAGATGAAGTAAAGTGCTTGCATTCTCTAATGATTATTATGGACTGAATTTTCGGGCAAAGCAATCCGTTGAATTATTTTGCGCTTACGTTAAAAGCGAAATTCCTGCCTTTATTATGAATGTTTTTATCAAATAGAAAATGGCGGAGTGCTTATCGTAACACTCCGCCGAAAGCCTAATCGGTTTGAGCAAAATTTGCTTGATTAGGTCTGTACTTATATTTTATGCAATACAATCAATTTTAAACACTCAAATGTACTTTCCAATCTATGGGCATATTCATTGCCGTAAGACTGAGCACACTACCATTATTACGAAGCAGCTTATCTAATTCATCAACAAATAACATCCCTTCTTCATCTGATGATCTCAGATATTTCATTGCCAGCAAAATCTGATATAGCCCATTATGTGCTGGTGCCGGCGTTACTTTATCGGCATCCAGAATTTCCGGTGTGGTATGTATTGTCCGATTATATATTCTAGAATTATGAGCACACATATTTCTTAATACAGAAACAGCTTGTACCCATGAAGCAAACATTTTCTGTGATGGATTTGCAGAATTTCCTTTTCTAGAAATATATTGATAATTAGCCGCCAAAATCGAATAGGCACTGCCTGTACCTGTTTTCAAATTTTTAATTATCTTTGATAATGTCCCAAAGGAAAGGACTTCCACAACTGCCCATACCGGCACCTCTCCTTCATGATTGTCAAAATTATGTTTGATGAATACATCATTAGAACGGGCAATCTCTGATGCTATTGTGGACATATTCTGCCAGCACATCTTTTTCTCTTTAAAGATCGATGAATCCTGTAAAATCAAAGCATCTCCATGTACCAGCAATGCCTCCACTAACCGAACTCTCAATGCCACTTCAATTTTAGAAATCATTGAAAAAATCAAAGCAGATAATTCCTGATCAAATTGATACAACTGAAAAATATCATCAAACTTAGCTCCAGAAATATACTTTTTTGCAGAATTATCGTATAAATGAAACGAATATCCACGTAGGCGGTAAAAACCTACAGATTTTAATGCCTTCTCTACATTTTCCCGAGATGTTATCTCCATTCCAGCGTCAATATAAGATTGTATCTGCTGTTCAATTGTTAATATTTGTTTTGGATATTGATACATAAAACACCCCATAAATGAAAAAGTCCCACCGGGTTGCGCATGAAAATCAGAGGCGTGGTGGGTTCTGTTAATATTATTATACTGTTTTTATTGCGCCTGTCAAGATTTCTTTTTTCGAAAAAAGAGAAATTGCTACTATTTTTTGCAGTCCTCCTGCTCCATAGGACAGCAACAAAAGGACTGCATTGTCAATTACCTATATATCAACTCACTTAACACAATTTCTTCTGCACGATTGAAAATACTATTCATTTTCTGAACCCATTCCCACTGGTTATCTTCCTTCATTTTCTCAGTTACAGATTCAGCTTTTTGCATTTGACTGATAATCACCTGTAATCGCTCCAATGCTTGCTCATTTATGTCTGCAAGATATGTCCAGAGCTGGCAACTCAGCAGCAAATCATTAAATAACGCCAGATTATTTTCTTTCAGATATTCTCGGTGCATACGTCCATATTTTCCAATAGGGCGGTTTTCCTCCGGCAGTTTCAGATCCGGTATGTAATAATCTCCAACCAGTACATAATCAATTCCATTTTCTGTGATTTTTTCTTTCATCGTATTTGACCCCTTTCACAACGTATTTATCATAGCTTGACTTTGGCTGTCGTAAAAGTGTCGTAAATTTAGATTGGATTTTGAAAAAATCCTTGATTTTCAAGGGTTTTCAGCACTGTGTTAGTCACCTGCCGTGGCATACAAACACTATTTTTACCATACACTCTTTTCTCCCTGTTTTATTCGCTCTACAATCTATAAAAACCCCAGAACTCACAAAATATATTCCCGCCTATCCTTTTAGCAGGCATTCCTCTCTATTTTCAGAACTGCTCTCTCGTAAAGATCTATCTTCTTTTCAAAAGTTTTCTTAAACTTTGGGTTTCTACGATACGATAATTTGAAAGCCACAGCTGTTTATCTTTACCTGTCAGCTGGGGATTGTTGCTTGTCTCAAATGTATTCTGTACAAGGCTTGCCCCAACCTCATCCCATACTTCCAACGGGTCAAACAGCCAGTTTACTGTTTCTGTTTCCTTAAAATATTCCAGCAATGGCCTGAAAACTACAAATATAGGATAAATATATCCGCTGGAAATCATATACATGGTTTCTTTCTGTAAAAATCCTGTTTTTCCTCCCCGTTCCATATATTCTATACCTTTTACATTCCCAAAATGTGGATGAGAAAAACCCAGCGACTTTTTATACTCATTATATTTATTGGCAAGATCCTGTTCAATATAGTCATACAGTTTTACCAGAACAGGAAGTTCTTTTGTCAGAGCTTTATAAAAGCCGGTATTGTAGGCCTCTTT